>CAWDIT010000010.1:0-84070 GCA_963802435.1 uncultured bacterium | reverse complement strand
TACCAGAGATCCAGCGACAACAAGACCGCTGGCGCGTCGACGCGACGATTGAGCCGCTCCGGGCCCAGACGCTGGAAACCGAGCTTGGTCTCGTAGTACCGCGTGTGGCGCGGGTTCACTTCGATCAACAGGTTGTCGCAACCCCTGACGCGATGGGCCTGGATGAAGGCCACGTGAAACATCGCAGCCAGCACGCGCTGCGAACGCACCACGCCCTCCATCGCCAGCTTGGTGAATTCGCACACCTGCCGGCCGGCACTGCGAAGGGCGTCGACTTCATCATGGAAGACTTCGTCGACAAGAAGCCCCGCTTCGGAATCGAAGCCGATCGTCAGCGTTCCGATCACTGCGTCGTGGTCGCTGCGCCACCAGTGTCAGCCGATTCGGGTCGTCTTCATCGGGCAGCGGGTTGTGCCTGTAGCCGCGTCCGGCATACATCCGGTTGATCAGGACGCTGGCCGAGCTGCGCTCCCCGGCCGAATCGGCCGCCCGAATCGTGAAGCCATGACGCCCCATCGCGTCGACCAGGGGCTCGGCGGGCTCGCTGCGTTCCAAGGGCCGTGCGAGAAGCGACTGCATGGGCTGCCGATGTTCAAGAGCTAGACCGATGATCGCATTGCCGTCCAAGTCACACCTCCGCCGCGAATGAAATTGCCTGGCTGAAGTGTGGCGCGTCCTCGGAGAAACGCCTGTAACAGAATGAATCTGACGCGCGCCTTCACGACCGTCATGACTTCAGCACTGCGAGAGGTGACTGTTCATCACCTTCATCACAGCAGCTTCCACTCTAGGCACGAGTCGCGCTGCCGATAGTGACGTAGATCAGTGATTCTGATCCTTTCTCTTGGCGAGGTTCAACCTCAACGCATTCGCCGGCTGCGGCTCGAGCGCTTTGCGCTGAGGCCACCCTTTCAGGTCAGGCTCGCGTCCTCGATCGCGCTGCTCTGCGG
This sequence comes from uncultured bacterium, assembly GCA_963802435.1. GTDB lineage: Bacteria > Pseudomonadota > Gammaproteobacteria > Burkholderiales > Burkholderiaceae_C > CAIKUF01. Next base: position 83,120 of record CAWDIT010000010.1, on the reverse strand, counting down.
GTGTGAGCAATCGCGATGATTGCATCTTGATACGTCTCTCAGCTCGAACCTGGGCAATTCGTAGCGTTGGAGCGGGCTGGTTCGACCGGCTCACAGGCTCTTCAGCAGGGCAGACACTTCAGCCTGGCCAGGGAACTTGTCCCCGAGCTTGGCCAGCGTTTCGAGTTCGGTTCTTCGCCTTGCCCTTGTCACCGGCCTTGATGTAGATCTTCGCAAGGTTCAGCCTGAGCCCGGCATTCGACGGCTGCAATTGCCAGAGCCTTGCTTCTGCAGTTCGATGGCCCTGGCATACTCCTTCTTCTCAGCCAGCAGCATGGCCAGGGTGTCCATGAAGGCCGGCTGGTTGGGCGCCAGCGTCGTCGCCTTCTCCGCATACGCGATGGCGCCATCCTTGCCCAATTGGCCCATGACCCATGCCAGGTTGTTGAGTGCGATCGCGCTGTCGGGTTGAATCTGCAGCACGGACAGATAGTTCTTCTCGGCTGCCTCGAAGTCCATGCGCGCAAGTGCTGCATCGCCAAGGTGGGAAAGGAACGCCGCGTCCTTCGGGTGATCCTTCAGCCAGGTGGCTGCGAACTTGTCTGCATCGGCGGTCTTGCCCGATGCAATCAGAACCGAATGCAGCCTGATCGCCAGGTCCGAGTCTGCAGCGCGCTGCAGCCCGGATCGAAAGGCCGTGGCAGCGACATCCCAATTCTTCTGCGCCACGGCAATATCGCCTTCCAGCAAGAAGCCCACTGGAGCCTTGGGGCGTTGTTCCTGCACGGTCCGGGCAATCTTGATGGCGTCTTGATATCGCTTCGCTTCAATAGCCAGCATGATCAATCCGCGCTGCGCTTCCAGCATGTCGGGCTTGATCTCCAAGGCCTTGCGCAGGCTCTGCTCGGCGGCCTGGTTGTTCTTGTTGGCGATGTGCGCCTCGGCCAGGCGGACATGGGGCTGCGGCGAGAGTGGCTGCAACGCAATCAGCTTGGTGTACGTGGCGATCGCCTGATTGAAGTCCCCGGAGACCTGCTGCACACGGCCTAGCGCTGCAAGCAGCTCGGGGCTGTTCGGCAGAGCTGCCACGGCCGCTCTGGGCTGCAGTCGCGGCCTGCTTGTTGTCCTTGTGCCTGAGGAAGAGCTCGATCAAGAGCAGTCGCGGCGCGACCTCGTTGGGGTTGGCTTCCACTGCTTTGGACAGAAGCCGTGCCACTTCGTCCTTGCCCGCGCCGCTGGTGTCCGCAATCCGGGCCAACGCAAGCAATGCGGGCCCGTTCTTCGGGTTCTTTGCGAGCAGAGCCTCGAAGCGCTTCTTTGCATCTTCGGGCTTCTTGTCGGCCATATCGAGCGTTGCCAGGCCGGCGGCGGCAGCGAAGTAGGTCGGGTCGATCGTCAACGCCCGCTCGAAGCTCTTGCGCGCTGCCGCGGGGTTCTTCTGGGCCAGCTGCACCTGCCCGCGCAGGTTGGCTGCCAGAGGCTTGTCGGGCTGCTTCGCCTCGAGCTTGTCGATGGCGGCAAGGGCCTTGTCGAATTCCTTGCGCCGCAAGTGCACGCTGATCAGGGCAAGATCGGCTGTCGTGCCAGCGTCGGATGCGGCGATGTTCTGCAACTCGTCGAACCCCGCGTCGGGCTGGCCGCCCGCCAGATGGGTGATCGCCAGCGCGGTGCGCTTTCGGGCGTTCTCGGGGTCGAGCTTCAGGGCTTTCGCGAAGTACTCTTCTGCCTTCTTCGCGTCGCCGTTCTGCAGATAGACCTCGCCGGCGAGCGAGAACATCGAAGGGTCGAGGCCGTCTCTGCCAGTGCCTGCTTTCAGGGCTGCAAGCGCCTCGGCAGGCTTCCCGGTTCTCAGGTACGTCGCGATCAGAAACCTTCGCGCCAGCGCAAGACCAGGTGCTGCGTCCAGCGCACTCTTCAGATAGAGCTCTGCCGCTGCGAACGAATTCATCTGGAACTCGGCCACCCCGGCCAACTGCAGGATGCGCGGGTTGCCGGGAGAAAGGCTCAGGAGTTGCTGTGACAACTCCCGCGCCAACTTGTAGTCCTTCTTGTAGAAGGCCAGCTGCGCTTCGAAGTATTTCGTCTGCGGGACTCTTCGGCGCGAGCTTCTTCAGTTGTGCAAGTTGCGTCGCAGCTTCGTCCAGCTTCTGTTGCTGAAGCAGCAGCGTCATGAGGGCGACGTGCCCGGGACCGAACTTCGGATCAACTTCAATCGACTTCCTGTATGCAGCGAGTGCGCCCTCGACATCACGCTTCGAAAAGAGAAGAAGGTCACCCTTGAGTTTCCACCCGTCCGCATTTGCAGGGTCTTTGGCAAGTACCTCTTCCGTCGCAAGCTGCGCCGCTTCGAAGTCCTTGCCAGCAGCCTTCTGGCGTGCCGCTACGAGGCGTGCTGGAGCGTAGTCGGGGTCAGCTGCCAGTGCGGCGCTCAATGCGGCCTGCGCCAGATCCGGCTTGCCCATCGCCCCGTAGGCGGCTGCGAGCGTGGTCTGCAGGCTCGCGTTGGCGCCGGGCTTGTCGAACTTGGTCGCGCCGAATTCGTCGACCAGCTTCTTCTCCTGGCCCATCATGAGCATGGAGCGTGCCAGTTCGGGCACCACCAGGTCGTTCGGATACTTTGCCGCCAGTGCCTTTCGGAACTCGACTTCCGCGGTGCTTGCGCTTCCGTCCTTCAGCAGGATCGTGCCGAGAAGGAAGCGTGCTTCCCCAAGGCCCGGATTTGCCTGCAGCGCGTTCTTGATCTGGATCGTCGCCGACTTGGGGTCGTTCTTCTGCAGGTATTCCTTGGCGGAAGCGAGCTGCTTCTCGGGCGATTCGCTGCCGCACCCGGCTGCCAGAAACAGGGCCACGATTATGGAGAGTGCAGTCCTGCTATTGCGTTGCTTCATGTTGGGTCCAATCCCGCGAGTGACTAAGCTTCTGTGCGACACACTGCAATTCATGCACGTGCCGTGCCGCTTCGCGCCGCATGCATTGTGTACCAGCGCATTGCCTGCTCCAGGCCCTCTGCCACGCGGTGGCTGGGCCGGTAACCCAGGCGTTCGGCCGCTTTCGCGATGTCGGCCTGTGAATGCTGCACGTCGCCCGGCCGGAAGTCGCCGTAGATCGGCCTGAGGTTCCGAAGTTGCGGATAGCCAGGCGCCAGGTTCTGCCGCAGCAGCTCGAACAACTCGCTCAGGCTCGTGCGGTCGCCCACCGCGACGTTGTAGACCTGGTTCAAGGCCTCGTCGCTGCCGGTGCAGGCGGCGAGCAGGTTGGCTTGCACCGCGTTGTCGATGTAGCAGAAGTCGCGGCTCGTCTTGCCGTCGCCGTTGATCCGGACCGGTCGGCCTTCGATCATCGCGGCGATCCACTTCGGGATGACTGCGGCATAGGCGCCGTCCGGGTCCTGGCGCGGCCCGAACACGTTGAAGTAACGCAGGCCGATGCTCTTCAGCCCGTAGGTTCGGCCGAACACGTCGGCATAGAGCTCGTTCACGTACTTCGTCACGGCATAGGGCGACAGGGGCGCGCCGATGCGGTCTTCCACCTTCGGCAGTGCCGGGTGGTCGCCGTAGGTGGAACTGCTGGCGGCGTAGATGAAGCGCCTGACCTTCGCGTCGCGCGCCGCGACCAGCATGTTCACGAAGCCGTCGATGTTGACGGCGTTGGTCGTGATCGGGTCGGCGATCGACCGCGGCACGCTGCCGAGAGCCGCCTGGTGCAGCACGTGGTCGACGCCCTCGCATGCGGCCCGGCAGTCGGCCAGCACGCGGATGTCGCCATGGATGAAGCTGAAGCGGGACCATGACTCGGCGCCAACCGTGGCCTCGACCTCGTCGAGGTTGCGCCGATGCCCCGTCGCGAAGTTGTCGAGCCCGACCACGCGCTGGCCGAGACCGAGCAAAGTCTCCAGCAGGTTCGAACCGATGAAACCGGCAACGCCGGTGACGAGCCACGTCTGCGGCTCTGCTTGCAGCTTCGCCTTGAGCGCTTCGTAGGGCATCAAAGCCGCCATAGCACGTGGCCGGCCTCCCGTACCGAAGCGGGGTCGTAGGCCGACTTCACGTCGGCAAACACGCCGCCGGGTTGCAGCTTGCCGAGCAGGGCGGGGAGCCCCATTTCCTTGTAGGGCTTGTGCGCCACCGCGGCGACGATCGCCGCCGCCTTCGGCAGCTGGTCCCATGCGGTCAGGCCGATGCCGTATTCATGCCGGCACTCGGCGCTGTCGGCGATCGGGTCGTGCACGTGCACGTTGACGCCGAAAGACTGCAACTCGTGGATCACGTCGATGACCTTGCTGTTGCGCAGGTCCGGGCAGTCTTCCTTGAAGGTCATGCCGAGCACGATGACGTCGGCATCCTTCACCGACTGGCCCGAGGCGATCATCCGCTTCACCGTCTGCTCGGCCACGTACTTGCCCATGCTGTCGTTGATGCGCCGGCCGGCCAGGATGACCTGCGGCTGGTAGCCGAGGATTTCGGCCTTGTGCGTCAGGTAATACGGGTCGACGCCGATGCAGTGGCCGCCCACCAGGCCGGGGCGAAACGGCAGGAAGTTCCACTTGGTTCCGGCGGCCTCCAGCACCTCGAGCGTGTCGATGCCCATCCGGTTGAAGATGATCGACAGCTCGTTCATCAGCGCGATGTTGAGGTCGCGTTGCGTGTTCTCGATGACCTTGGCGGCCTCGGCGACGCGGATGCTGCTGGCCGGGTAGACGCCGGCGGTGATGATTTCGCCATAGAGCTGCTGCACCTTGGCCAGCGTCTCCGGCGTGTCGCCCGACACGATCTTCACGATCTTCGTGAGCGTGCGCGTCTTGTCGCCGGGGTTGATGCGCTCCGGCGAGTAGCCGACGTTGAAGTCCTGCTTCCACTTGAGGCCGGAGAACTTCTCGATCACCGGCACGCAGATGTCCTCGGTGGCGCCGGGGTAGACGGTGGATTCGAACACCACGACCGCGCCGCGCTTGATGTGCCGGCCGACAGTCTCGGAGCTGCCGACGAGCGGCTGGAAGTCGGGCCGATGGGCTTCGTCGACTGGCGTCGGCACGGCGACGATGATGAAATCGGCCTCCGCCAGCGCCGCACCGTCGGTCGTGCAGTTCAGCAGCGTGGCTGCGCGCAGTTGCTCGGACGAGACCTCGCCGGTCGGGTCTTCGAAGCGCCGGTAAGCGGCGACCTTCGGTTGCGAGAGGTCGAAGCCGATGGTCCGGTGCGTCTTGCCGAACTCCACGGCAAGCGGCAGTCCGACATAGCCCAGGCCGACGACGGCAACGACAGGGGGGCGAGCGTTCATGGTCTTGGGGAATTCGTGGTGGGTGAAAGTGCTCGGCAGCGATGCCGACGGTTTCCTCTCCCGGAGGGGGAGAGGGCAGGCCGGCGACAGTTTCGCATGGGGTGCAGAGCGCCGCGTCCCCGCATTCGGGGGCAGCCGTGACATTCTGCAGCGTTGCTGCGGCTGTGAAAGCCGGCGCTGCGCGGCCGGGGCCAGTCTAGCGGCGCTGCCTGGGCCTGGGCTTGGCCTTGGACTTGGGCCGCAAGAACCGCCAGACCGATTGGGCAGCGGTATGCAACCACGTGCCGCGAGTGCGAGCAGGCGGTTCTGGGTCGTCGTAGGCGGCGAGTCCCGACCCGGAATCGCCAAACTCGCCCCGAAGCGGAGGCCGGGCCGGTAGAGGCCGGGCCAGCGCCTCGTAGGCGGGGGAGCGGGAGCCTTCCGACCACGCGGGGCTTACCGGCTCGCCGGCGAGCAAAGGTTCGCTCGCGGTGTCAGACGCGGTGCGGGCCAACGTCCATTCGATCAAGGAGTACACGTCCTCGGTCCTGATCTGCACCCGCGGGGGCGGTGGCTGTTTGACTCTCGGCCTGGCGGCAGTGCGGTCTGCGCGGGCAACGGCCTCGCTGCGGACCGGCGTCGAGCGAATATCAGGCTCCGTCACGACCTCGGTCAGCAGTGGCGGTGCCGAAATCACGGGCGGGGCGGGCGGTTCGGGAAGCAGCACCGGCGCTGCCGGGGGCTCCAAGTGTTGCGGCGGCGCCAGCTTCAGCGAGAAGTCGTCGAAACCGGGAATGCGGCTGCGAAAAACGGCCAGCAGTGGGCGGGCCTCCGCGTCGAGAGAAAGCAGGAAGTTGGCCGGCAGCTTAGGCTGCGTGATGGCTTCGACCAGCTCGTTCGCAAACTGGGCGATGTCGTCCCTGTCGTGCGGGGCGCGCAGGAAACCCTCGAAGCGGTCGAGCAGGATGATGAAGTTGGCGTCGAGCCGGTCGCACAGCGCCTGCAAGGTCTCGGCCAGGCGCGCGGGTGCTGCGGTCTGCTCGACCGAACTCGCTCCTGCGGCCAGCCGGATGCACTCGTGCAGCGCGGCAAGCGGTGTGCCGGACCAGTCGTCGAAGTAGACGACCAACTCCCGCCGGCGCCTGGACGTGCGTGCGGCCGGGCGACCGCGTCGATCGGAAAACGGGATGACCACGCCCGATTCGCGGGCTGCTGCCGGTACCAGCTGGTCACTGGCGCGACGGCGCAGCAGCGGCATCAGCGCCGAGTTCAGGAGCGCGGTCTTGTCGGAACCCACCTCGCCGAACAACAGCGACACGCGCGAAGACCGCAGGAGTTGCACGAGCAAGCGTGCCTCCTGGTCATGGTGCGGCCAGGTGGTTTCGCAAGCAGATGAGGGTGCCGGGTTCGTCACGGTGATGCACGTCGATGAAGTTCGGCGTCACCGGGTCAGTATGCCCCAGGCGTTTGCTCCCGCGCCAGCGGGATGCCGAAATGGTAACCGTTGGCAACAGCCGCCTGGCAATTGCCGCAGCGCCTCGTGCTTCACGCCGATGACGGTTCATGCTGTTCGGATCCGACCGCGCCGGCAGACGTTCGCCGGCTTCCCTGCCCACGATTCAGTTCGGCTTCGCAGTCGAGCACAAGTGCGAGACTCACCGCTTGACGAACTTCAGCGTCATGCGGTCGCTCTCGCCAATGGCGTTGTAACGCACACGATCCTTGTCCTTGTTGGCATAGGTCGGCGGCAGTGCCCAGACGCCCCCTTCGTGGTCCGCTGTGTCCCTGGGATTGGCGTTGATCTCGGACGATGCGGCCAGGGCAAAGCCGACGCTCTCGGCGAGTCGCGTGACATAAGCCGCATGCAGGTAGCCGCTGGTGGCCTTCGGGTCCTGCACCCGGCTCGCGGGAAGCCGGTGGTCGACGACGCCGAAGACCCCGCCGGGCTTGAGGCTGTCGTGCACGCTCCTGAACACGGCTCTGACGACATCGTCGCCTTTCGCTGCCCAGCTATGGACGCTGCGGAAGGTCAGCACCATGTCGACCGAGCCTGCGGCGGCGAGCTGCAGCCGCCGCGGCGGCTCGAACGCGGTCAGCTGCACGCGGTCGTAGACAGCGGGCATGGCATGCAGCTTCTGCCGCAGGCGCTCGGCACTGCGTCGGTAGGAAGGTGAGGCCGACTCGGCGTCGTCGCCGGCCAGGATCAACAGGCCATGGTCGCGGAGGTAGGGTGCCAGGATCTCGGTGTACCAGCCGCCACCAGGGCTGATCTCGACCACGGTCATGTCGGGTCGAAGGCCGAAGAAGGTCAGTGTCTCGTAGGGGTGGCGCCAGGCGTCCCGGGCGGCACTTTCGGGCATGCGCTGCGCTCCGGCAAGCGCTGCCTTCAGCGCGTCGTCGGCCCAAGCGGAACCCCAGGCGCTCAGGGCCAGCACGGCGATCGCGGTCCGTCGTTTCATAACTTGGGTTCTGCGCTTCACAGATCGGTTCGGCAACAGGGAGATGTTGGCACGTCTGCGGCGAGTGCGTGGCATCGCACGAGCGGCCGTGGCTGTCCGGCTGTGGACGCTGGCCTCTGGCACTGCAAATCGCCTACGCGAATGAGGGGCCACAGCACCTTCCACCGAGCGAGGTCCAGCGCTAGACTGCCCCTCCCAAGTCGGAACCGCTCCTGCCCACCCCCGTGCCGATCTGCCCGCCATTCGATCTTCTCTGCCGCCGGTTGCAGCACGGCAGCTGGCTGCTGACGCTGCTCTGCGGGATGGCCTGCGCACAGGTCCCGACGCTGACGCTCGAATCCCTGCCAAGACCCTCGACCCCTGCGGCCGAGGTCGGGCCCGTCGTGCCATCGCAGGTCCAGAGCTGGCGCGAGGAGGCTCTGGCCTACGAGCACGGCGATGGCGTGCCGCGCGACCCCGTCCGTGCGGCACAGCTGTACTGCCGTGCAGCGCGCTACGGCGACCCGCAGGCGCAATACAACCTGGCGTGGATGCTGACCAATTCGCGCGGCATCGAGCGCGACGACGCGCAGGCCGCGCACCTGTTCGCTGCTGCCGCGGAGCAGGGCATGGTGCAGGCTCAGAACATGTTGGCCGCGATGGGCACGCCGCGCGGTGCGCCGCCCGCCTGTCTGCGTCCGCCGGAGTCGGATCCGCCGCCGGTCGCGGCCGCTCCGTTGAAGATGCAGACGACGCGCCAGGCCTTGCAGGCGAGGCCTCCGCCTCCCCCAGCCAACGCGCCGGAGCCGATCGTCAGATTCGTGAACCTCGTCGCGCCCGAATACCGTCTCGCGCCGTACCTCGTTCTGGCGGTGATGGCGACCGAATCCAACTTCGACCCGTGGGCCGTCTCGCCGAAGAACGCCCAGGGCCTGATGCAACTGATCCCCGATACCGCAGCACGCTTCAAGGTTCGACGCATCACGGACCCGGCGCAGAACATCCGCGGCGGCATGGCCTACCTGCGCTGGCTGCTCGCCTACTTCGAGGGCGACCTCACGCTCGCGCTGGCTGCCTACAACGCCGGCGAGAAGGCCGTCGACCGCTACCGCGGCGTGCCGCCCTATGCGGAAACGCGCCTGTACGTGCGGCGCATCCTCGCGGCTATCGGCGGGCAGCGCTCGCACCCGTTCGACCCCACGGTGACCCCACCATCGGAGGTGCTGGCGCTGTTGCGCGAGCCGGCACGAGTGCGCTGAAGGGCGCGGGAGATTCCGGTTCGACACCGAGATGTGCTTGAGACACTGCCGCAGGGCAGGAGGAGGAGAGATGAGCAAAGTCACCGCAATGCTGCTGGGTGCCCTGCTGGCCGGCTATGCGCTGCATGCCTGGGCGCAGCAAGGTCGCATCGATCTTCGCACGGCGGTCACGCCGATCGGGACCTCTTCGTCGAACGGGATTTCGTTTGCCTGGTTCTACGACTCGAACGAGCGAACCGTCTTCGTCTGCCGCGCGGCGCAGGGCGCCGGGGATGCCATCGACTGCAAGGCGAAGTCGCAGCTGCCGTAGCGGGTCGCCCGCGCGTTGCCGCGCTGCAGGCCGGGCGATGCGCGATCCGGCTAAGCCGATTCGATCCGTTCGAGGGCCGGAAAGTCGCGCTGGATCGAAGCGCCGTCGAGGCGGACACCGGCCGGCGCGAGCGCGCTGTACGCGGACAACAGGCCTGCATCGAGCGGCCCGACCCAACGGGTGAGGTCGGCAAAGCGGGCGCCCTGGCGCACCAGGAAGGCGATGTAGCTGTGCCGGACCGCCGCCGGGCTGACGTCCTGTACGCGCTCGAGGCCGGCGTCGTGCGCTGCACACATGATCTGTGCGGTCAGCGACTCGAGAGTGGCGCTGCCGCCGCTCGAACTTCCGGGCAGCACCGGCAGGTCGTGGTCGGCGGCCTTGGGCTCGAAGAGTCGCAAGGAGCCGGTGCCGAGCTGCACCGTGCGGCCACCCGTGCCGCCGCCGATGTGCAGCGTGGCGGTGGCCGGATCGAGGTCCTGCCAGCGCAGCGCGATCGCCTCCTCGGGCGACAAACCGCTGAGCAGCAGCGCAAGGGCGCGCCGCGTGTCGCGGTCGGCGGCGCGCAGCAGTGCGGCGCACTCATCCGGCGTCAGTTCGCGTGGCAGCGTGCGCGCCTGCGTGAGCAGAGGCGTGTCGTCGAAGGTCAGCGGCTCGGGCCGCGCATGCGCGAGGCCCATCGATTGCGGCCGAGCCTGGGCCAGTGCGCCGGCGAAGACCGGCTGGGTGACGACCACCGAGGGCTGCGGTTCGCTGCGGTTGAAGAGTTCGACCAGCCACATCGCGGCAAGCGCGAACAGCAGCGATCCGCCGAGGACGAGTGCCGCGTCGCGCCAATACAGCGGCCGCCAGGGATCGGTGGGCAGCGCGGCCTGCTCCAGAACCTGTATCGCTGGCATGCGACCGCGTTCGGTGGCCTCGAGCAGCGCCTTGCGCTGCAGCGCGGCCTGGTAGGTCTTCTCGAGCTCCTTCAACTCGTCGTTGATCGACCTGTACTGCCCGAATCGCGCGGCGAACTGGCCCACCTTCTGGCGACCCTCGGCGATCTGCCCCTGCAACCGGGCTTCGGCCGCACGGGCGCTGGCCAGTTCCGCCTCGGCTTCGGCCAGTGCATTGCGCGCGCCGAGCTCGCGCTGCAGCTTGATCTGATCCTCGAGTTCCGCCAGGCTGGTGCGCAGATTGCGCGCTTGCGGATCGAGTGCCAGGTACTCGGGCGTGAATTGCCGCTGCAGCGAGCGCAGCGTTTCGCGCGCCTGCGACGCACGCTGCTCCAGGTTGGCGAGCGTCGGGTCGTCGCGCGCACGCAGCACGCTCTTGCCCTCGGCGGCCGCGGCGCGCAGCGCGTTGAGCTTGCCTTCGGCCTCGGCCACGCGCTTGTGTGCGTCCTTCGTGTTCGCCGCCAGCCCCTGCATCTCGGCAAGGACGCTGTTTTCCTCGCGCTCTGGCGACACGATGTTGTAGCGGACGCGGAACGCCTCCAGCTCGCGACGTTTCTCGGCGACCGTGGCCTGGAGCCTGGTGGTCTCATCGACGGCCCGCGAGGTGGCCTCGGAAGTCGTGTCCTTGTAGTTGCGTGCAGCCTGCTCGCGGTAGGCCTCGCTGATGCCGATCAACAGCGCGGCCGGCAGCTCCGGCCGCGGGCCCACTGCCGCCATCTCGATCACGTTGGTGCCCGTCACCGGCGTGGCGGTCAGCGTGGCCTGCAATCCGAGCACCGGATCGACGCCGAGATGCGACAGATCGTGACCGGCGCTGCGCAGTCGCGCGGCGACCTGCTCGATCAAGGGGCGGCTGGTCAGGGACTGCACCTCGGTCAGGAACGGGCGGTTGAACTCGCCGCCCGCCGACGCGGGCGATTCCGCGGGCAGCACGGCGACGGCCGGCGTGACTTGCAGCCGCGAGGTGGCGCGGTACTCCGCCGGTCGCAGGAAGCACCACAGCAGTCCGACCACCGAGACCAGCACGAAGACGCCCAGGAACACGGCGAGACGCCGCCGGTTGGCACGGTGCACGTCGGAGGCGGCGCGCCACGCGCCCGGCTCGGGAAGCTCGTGCATCACGTGCGGAAACGTCATGCGGGCGACCTGCTGCAGCGGCTGAAGTTCAACAGGTCCATCGAGTGGTCCTTCCCAACACGCGGGGATCCGCAGCCCTGTGCGCGAGACTTGCTGGAATCGCTGCGCCTGCCCTCAATGGCCCGAGTCGAAAGCGGCAGCGACACCGATTGTGCATCGAGCCGTCGGCGGCTCTATGAATGCGGCAAAAACCTTCTTGCGATGGCAAGGCACATCGTGACGCGTCACTCGATGTTCTGCACCTGCTCGCGCAACTGCTCGATGGCCACCTTCATCTCGACCGAGATGTTCGTCAGCTCCAGCGCCGCCGCCTTCGAGCCCATCGTGTTGGCCTCGCGCAGCAGCTCCTGGATCAGGAAGTCGAGCCGCTTGCCGGCTTCGCCGCCGCGCTGGAGCAGGTGCTCGATCTCGTCCAGGTGCGAGCGCAGGCGGGCCAGCTCCTCGGCCACGTCGATGCGGATCGAGAACGCCGCCGCTTCGTTGAGCGCGCGCTCCTGCAGCGCCTCGCGAGAGACCGTCTGCGCCGCACCGGTGGCTTCCAACGCGGCGTTCCAGCGCTCGAGGAAGCGTTGCTGCTGGCGCTGCACGACCGCGGGCACCAGCGGCTCGGCCTGAAGCGCGAGCTCGCGCAGCCGGGCCACGCGTTCCAGCAGCACCGTGGCCAGCCGTGCGCCTTCGCGTTCGCGGGCCTCGCGCAGGCCGGCGATGGCCAGGCGCGCCGCGGCCAGCGCCGGCTCGTCGAGCCGCTCGGCCACGCTGCCGCCCTTGCACCACTGCAGCACCTCGTGCACCGACAGGCCACTGGCTTCGGGCAGCCAGCCGCGCACCGAGTCCTGCAGCCGGGAGAGCTGGTTCAACTGCTCGGGCCGTGGCTGCGGCCAGGCGGTCTCACCCTCGGCGCGGGTGCTCACGCGCAGTTCGATCTTGCCGCGCCGAAACGCCGCCGACACGAGCTCGCGCAGCGCGGGTTCGAGGCCGCGCAACTCGTCGGGCAGGCGCATCGACAGGTCTAGAAAGCGGCCGTTGACGGATCGCAATTCTGCCGTCACGCTGCCGCTCGAGGCTCCTTCTCTGGGGCCGGAACGCCTTCGGCGCGGCTCGCGGAGTGCGGCGCTGCGGCGCCCGAACTGGCGCTCGCGTAACCGGTCATGCTGTAGACTGCCATCGAGCTTTCGCGCTGGTAAAGAACGGGAATTATGTCAAAGCCGAAACCCTCTCCACTGCCCGCGGGCACGGTGGTGGGTGGGTACCAGATCATCAAGAGAATCGCCGCAGGCGGCTTCGGCGTGGTGTATCTGGCCGAGGACAGCGAGCGCCACATGGTGGCGGTCAAGGAATACCTCCCCGCGTCGCTCGCCGAGCGCGCACCGGGCGAGCTGACGCCGCGCGTCAAGCCCGAGAAGCAGCCGCTGTACCGCCTCGGTCTGAAGAGCTTCTTCGAGGAAGGCCGCTCGCTCGCGCAGATCTCGCATCCGAGCGTCGTCTCGGTGCTCAATTTCTTCCGCGAGAACGAGACCGTTTACATGGTGATGAACTACTTGCAGGGCGATACGCTGCAGGATTTCATCGTCACCGCGCGCGACCTGAAGCGCGACAAGGTGTTCCGCGAATCGACGATCCGTTCGCTGTTCGACGAGATCCTGCGCGGGCTGCGCATCGTGCACCAGCACAAGATGCTGCACCTGGACATCAAGCCGGCCAACATCTTCATCGGCAACGACAACAAGGCGGTGCTGCTCGACTTCGGCGCCGCGCGCGAGGTGCTGAGCAAGGAAGGCAACTTCATCCGCCCGATGTACACGCCGGGCTTCGCCGCGCCCGAGATGTACCGCCGCGACGGCACGCTCGGCCCGTGGACCGACATCTACGCGATGGGCGCGTGCATCTATGCCTGCATGCAGGGCTATCCGCCGAACGACGCGCCGCAGCGCATCGAGAAGGACCGCCTGGCGCTGAGCCTCTCGCGCCTGCGCAACGTGTATTCGGACAACCTGATCGAGGTCACCGAGTGGTGCATGTCGCTCGACCCGCTGTCGCGCCCGCAGAGCGTGTTCGCGCTGCAGAAGGAGCTCAGCCGCGAGACCGAGCGCCAGTACACCAAGCTCAGCTTCAGCGAGCGGCTCAAGCTGCAGCTGGAGAACCTGACCGGCAGCGCCAAGGCGTGAGATTCACCGTCTACCAGGTCAGCCGCAAGGGCGGACGCGAGAAGAACGAAGACCGCATGGGGTATTGCTATACCCGAGACGCCGGTCTGTTCGCACTGGCCGACGGCATGGGCGGCCATCCCGAGGGCGAGGTGGCGTCGCAGATCGCGCTGCAGACGCTCGCGGCGCGCTTCCAGCGCGACGCCAAGCCCGCGCTCGCCGAGCCTGCGCGCTTCCTGAACGAATCGATCGTCGCGGGCCACATGGAGCTGTTGCGCTACGCGGCGCAGAAGGCTCTGCCCGACACGCCGCGCACGACGATCGTCGCCTGCCTGCTGCAGGGCAACGCGGCGTACTGGTCGCACTGCGGCGATTCGCGCTTGTACCTCGTGCGCGGCAACAAGCTCGTCGCCCGCACGCGCGACCATTCGTACACCGAGCTGCAGGAGACGCTGAGCCAGGTCGTGCCGATGGGCGAGCGCTTCAACCGCAACGTGCTCTTCACCTGCCTCGGCAGCCCCGGCAAGCCGGTGGTCGACACGGTGGGGCCGATGCTGCTGCAGCGCGGCGACCGCATCCTGCTCTGCTCGGACGGGCTGTGGGGCAACGTGAGCGACGCCACGCTGGTGGAGCACCTGGCACGCCATTCGATTTCCGAGGCCGCGCCGGAGCTGGTCGAGTTGGCGCTGCGCGCCGGCGGCGCGAAGTGCGACAACGTGACGGTGATCGCGATGGAGTGGGAGGCCGCCGAGAGCAGCGATGCCGAGGGCGGCGTTTCCACCCAGGCGCTCGGCGAAGAAGTGTTCGCCTCGACCATCCAGGCCAGTCTGCTCGGGCAGGACGCACCCGAAGACCTCGACGAGGCCGAGATCGACCGCTCGATCCGCGAGATCAACGACGCCATCAAGCGCTCGTCCCACAAGAAACCCTGAGGTTCTCATGACCGATTTCCAGCGCACGCAAGGCCGTGCCGCAAATGCCCTGCGCCCGATCACGATGACGCGCCACTACACGCGGCACGCCGAGGGTTCGGTATTGGTGGAGTTCGGCGACACGAAAGTGCTGTGCACCGCGTCGGTGGAAGAGGGTGTGCCGCCGCACAAGCGCGGCAGCGGCCAGGGCTGGGTCACCGCGGAGTACGGCATGCTGCCGCGCGCGACGCACACGCGCAGCGACCGCGAGGCGGCGCGCGGCAAGCAGAGCGGCCGCACGCAGGAGATCCAGCGCCTGATCGGCCGCTCGTTGCGCTGCGTGTTCGACCTCGAGGCACTCGGCGAACGAACGATCTCGCTCGACTGCGACGTGCTCCAGGCCGACGGCGGCACGCGCACCGCGGCGATCACCGGCGCCTTCGTTGCCGCGCACGACGCGGCGAGCTGGCTGCGCGAGCGTGGCCTCGTCACGGTGTCGCCGATCCGCGAGTTCGTCGCCGCGGTGTCGGTGGGCATCGTGCAGGGCACGCCGCTGCTCGACCTCGAGTACGTCGAAGACGCGGCCTGCGACACCGACATGAACGTCGTGATGACGGGCTCCGGCGGCTTCGTCGAGCTGCAGGGCACGGCCGAGGGCGCGGCGTTCTCGCGCCACGAGCTGAACACGCTGATGCTGCTCGCCGACCAGGGCATCCGCGAGCTGATCGCGGCACAGCGCTCGGCCCTCGCCACATGAGACTCGTGCTGGCATCGAACAACGCCGGGAAGCTCGTCGAACTGCAGGCGCTCCTTGCGCCGCTGGCCCTCGAGCTGGTGACGCAAGGGTCGCTCGGCATCACCGAAGCCGAGGAGCCGCACCCGAGCTTCGTCGAGAACGCGCTGGCGAAGGCGCGCCATGCGGCGCAGGCGAGCGGCGGGGCGGCGATCGCCGACGATTCGGGGCTGTGCGTCGCCGTGCTCGGTGGAGCACCGGGCGTCGTCTCCGCGCACTACGCGCGGCTCGCGTTGCCCCCGGGCGAACGCGAGGCGCAGCGCCGGGCGCAGGACGCGGCCAACAACGCACTGCTGCTGCAACGCATGCACGGCGTCGCCGACAGACGCGCGCGCTTCGTCTGCACGCTCGTCGCCGTGCGCGCGGCCGACGACCCGGAGCCGCTGATCGCGACGGGCCGCTGGGAGGGCACGCTGCTGAACGAAGCGCAGGGCGCGGGAGGCTTCGGCTACGACCCGCTGCTCTTCATCCCGGCGCTAGGGGGCAGCGTGGCCGAACTCGACGCGGCGACGAAGAACGCGCACAGCCACCGCGCCATCGCGGCGCGGCAGATGCTGGCTCTGATGCGCGAGGTCGGGTTCGGTGCCTGATGAAGGCGCGCCGGCAGGGCGGCCGGTCGAACCCGTTGCCCATCTCCTGCGCCCGGGCACTCTGAACCTCGGCGCCCTGCCGCCGCTGTCGCTCTACGTGCACATGCCATGGTGCCTGAGGAAGTGCCCGTACTGCGACTTCAATTCACACGAGTCCAAAGGCGAACTGCCGGTCGCGCGCTACCTAGACGCGCTGCGTTGCGACGTCGAGGCGGCGCTGCCGCTCGTCTGGGGTCGGCGCGTCCACAGCATCTTCATCGGCGGCGGCACGCCGAGCCTGTTCGCGCCCGAGGCGATCGACCGGCTGCTCGCCGACATCCGGGCGCGCCTGCCGCTGGATCCCGGCTGCGAGATCACGCTCGAGGCGAACCCGGGCACGTTCGAGCGCGACCGCTTCCGCGGCTTTCGGGCTGCCGGTGTGACGCGCCTGTCGGTCGGCGTGCAGAGCTTCGACGACGCCGCGCTGAGGCGAATAGGCCGCGTGCACGACGGCGCGCAGGCCAGGGCCGCGCTTGACGAGGCGCGCGACGCCTTCGATACCTTCAACCTCGACCTGATGTACGCGCTGCCCGGCCAGACGCTGGCCGCGCTCGAGGCCGACGTGCGCACCGCGCTCGCCTACGAACCGCCGCACCTGTCGATCTACCACCTGACGATCGAGCAGAACACGCTGTTCGCGAAGCGCCCGCCGGTGCTGCCCGACGACGAAGCCTCGTTCGACATGCTCGACCGCATCACCGCGCTCACCGCCGAACGCGGCCTGGCGCGCTACGAGGTCTCGGCCTATGCGCGGCCCGGCCACCGCTGCCGGCACAACCTGAACTACTGGGCGTTCGGCGACTACCTCGGCATCGGCGCTGGCGCCCACGGCAAGCTGTCGTTCCCGCACCGCGTGGTGCGCCAGGTGCGCTGGCGCGACCCGGAGCGCTACATGGCACAGGCGCTGGCCGGCCATGCGGTGGCGCAGGAGCACGAGGTCGCCCGCGGCGAACTCCCCTTCGAATTCATGCTCAACGCGCTGCGCCTGACGGATGGCTTCGAACTGATGCGCTTCGCCGAGCGCACGGGCTTGGCGTTGTCGGCCCTCGAGCCCGCGCTCAGCGTCGCCGAGCGCAGGGGCCTCGTCGCGCGTGATCTGCAGCGTGTGTGGCCGACCGAGCGAGGCTTCGACCTGCTCAGCGATCTGCAGGCGCTCTTCTTGCCCGCGCGCTGAGCTGCGGAGATGCCCTGCGCGGGCTGCAGTCAGACGCGCTCGTAGACCGCCTTGCCGCGCAGCCGGAACAGATCGTTCGCGTCGCTGAAATCATCGGCAGGGCCGGCGAAGAGCAGACCCCCGGGGTTCATCGCTGCATGAAGGCCCGCGAGCAGCCGACGCTGTATGCCGGCGGCGTAGTCCGTCGTCAGGTGGCGGCAGAACACGAAGTCGAACGGTTCGCCGAGCGACCAGTGCGCCTCGGCCAGGTTGAGAGGCCGGAACTCGACCCGCCGTGCCAGCTCGGGCTTGACGCGCACGAGGCCGCTGTCGAGCCCCTTGCCGCGCAGGAAGTGCTGCTCCAGGCGCTCGCGCGAGAGGCCGCGCACTTCCGCCGGATAGACGCCGCGGCTGGCGGTGGCGAGCACGCGGGTGTCGATGTCGGTCGCAACGATCCGCACATCCGGCGCACCGCCAGGCGCCTCCGCGCAGGTGATCGCGATCGAGTACGGCTCTTCGCCGGTCGAGGCGGCGCTGCACCAGATGCGCAGCCGCTCGCCGGCGCGCCGCTCGAGTTCGGCGGCGAGCGTGTCGAAGTGGTGCTCGTCGCGGAAGAACGAGGTCTGGTTCGTGGTCAGGCAGTCGACGAAGGCCTGCCATTCGGGTTCGGCGGCAGGGCCGCTGGAGTGCTCGAGCCGAAGCAGGTAGGCACTGAACGAGTGCTGCCCGGTTTCCCGCAGGCGGCGCGAGAGGCGGCTGTAGACCAGCGCCTGTTTGCCCGGGCCGAGGCTGATGCCCGCGCGCTGGAAGACCAGCCGCCGCACGCGCTCGAAGTCTGCGGAGCAGAACGCGAATTCCGAGTCCGCCGAAGCGCGCGTATGGAAAATAGCGGCGGCCGGGGCCTGCGGGGCGTTCATGAGGGCATTCATGCGGATGGCGGCAGTGGGCGTGCGTCGGACGACGGGCAGGGCGCCTCGTCCTCGCTGTTATCGGCTGCAGCGTGTCGGGCTTGAGAAGGCGCAGCGTTTCGTAACAGAGCCGCGAAGGCCGCCCGCTTCTCATGCAATGGCGAGGTGCAGGCTGCTAGACTCGACCGCCGCATCGAACCTGGTTTCGTCAGCGCGAACCCCCTCCTCATCGGCCCCAACGTGCCCAGCGAATCACGAGAGCAAGCGCAGGTCACGCCAGCGCTGCAACTGGAGGCGGCGCTGCAGCTGCTTCGGCAGTCTGGATGCGAGTTGCCTCTGCGCGACGATCCCGCGTGGTTGCAGGCCGTGCTCGATGCCTTGTGCGAACTCTCGAGCCGAGACGCGCTGACGGGGCTGGCCAACCGGCGCCAGTTCGAGCTTGCGATGTCGCGCGAGATCGACCGCGTGGCCCGGGCCGGCGAACCGGCGCTGGTGCTGATGATCGACATCGACCACTTCAAGCGTGTCAACGACAGCCGCGGCCATCCCGCGGGGGACCGCGTGCTGCAGGCGGTGGCGCAGCGTCTGCTCGAGTGCGTGCGCCCGATGGATACCGTGGCGCGCTACGGCGGCGAGGAGTTCGCGATCATCCTTCCCAATTGCCCGCCGACGTTCGGCCGCGCCGTGGCCGAGCGCATTCGCCGCCAGGTGGAGCAGCAGCCGGTGGCAGTCGAACGCGGGGCGCCGATTTCGGTGACGATCAGCCTCGGGGGTGCGTACGCGCCGCAGTGGGTGCGCTCGACGGCGGCGATGTGGCTGGCCCGCGCCGACCAGCTGCTCTACCGGGCCAAGCTCGAGGGCCGCAACCGCGCCTGCCTGGAGCAACCGCCCGACGTGCAGGTCAGTGCCGCGGAGAAGAGCCTGTTGTTCAGTACCTCACAGTTCGACGACTTCGAATGAGCCTCCTCACCCCCGACGCCCTTCCGCAATCCGCAGCCGCCCCACCTGCAGGTCGCGCCAACGTGCTGGCCGTGACCAGTGGCAAGGGCGGGGTCGGCAAGACGTTCATTTCGGCCAACCTGGCGGCCGCGCTCGTGCAGCGCGGCGAGCGCGTGCTGGTGCTCGACGCCGACCTCGGCCTGGCCAATCTCGACGTCGTGCTGAACCTGGTTCCCAAGCTCACGCTGCACGATGTGTTCACCGGCAAGGCCGCGCTCGACGACGCCATCGTTCCCGCGCCGGGTGGGTTTTCGGTGCTGCTGGCCGGCTCGGGTCTGGTCGAGTATTCGCGCCTGACGCCCGAGGTTCGCGCACAGTTGCTGGCAGTCATCGGGACCCTCGCGCCGCGCTTCGACCGCATCCTGCTCGATACCGGCGCGGGCATCTCCGACGTGGTGCTCTACGCCATCTCGCTGGCCGGCGACGTGGCGCTGGTCGTCACGCCGGAGCCGGCCTCGATGACCGATGCCTACGCGACCATCAAGGTGCTCTCGACGCAGCAGCGGCGCGGCACGATCCGGCTCGTCGTCAACCAGGTCGGCCGGCTCGGCGAGGGGCGCGCGGTGCGCGCCCAGCTGCAGCGCGTGATCGACCGCTACGTGAACCCCACCGCCGAGCCGCCGGTCAGCCTCGACCTGCTCGGCGATGTTCCGGACGACGCGGCGGTGCGCGAGGCCGTGCAGAAGCGCCAGCTGCTGCTCGAGGTCTATCCCGGCTCGGCGGCGGCGAAAGCGATCGGCGCGTTGGCCGAGCGGCTCGCACCCTGAAGCCGGACGCAAGGACCCGGCAGGTACCTTGGGCCTGGCGAAGGACCAGCCGCGATATCGGCGATTGGGCTGAGCCGGAACGTCAGGCAGGCGACTTCGGCTGCAGCAGCACGACCAGCGCGCCGCTCCCGCCCTCGGCCGCGCGCGCCTGCGTGAAGGCGAGGACCGACGCCTTCTGCACCAGCCAGCTGTGCACCCGATGCTTGAGCACGGGCTCCCGCCCGGGGGATCCGTTGCCCTTGCCGTGAACGACGCGCACGCAGCGCAAGCCCTTGCGTGCCGCCTCGCGCAGAAACGCGGCGAGCTGTTCACGCGCCTCGTCGCGCTTCATTCCGTGGAGGTCGATCTGGGCCTGGATCACCCAGCCGCCACGGCGCAGCTTGCGCACCACGTCGGGCCCGATGTCGGGGCGGCGAAACGACAGCGCGGCGTCGGTTTCGAGCAGCGAGTCGACATCGAAGCCGTCCGACAGCGTCTCGCGCAGCGCGGCCACTTCGTCGCGCTGGCGCTGCAGCGGTTCGGGCTCGGGGCGCACGGTGGGTGGCTCGGTGCGGCCGCTGTGCGGCAGCGGCGTGACCCGGCCGACGCTGTTCGCGAACAGCTCGCGTGCCTGGCGCTCGCGCTCGCGCTCGGCGCGCTGCTGTGCCTCGCGCTCGGCGGCCGCGCGCTGCTGATGTTCGAGAGCGAGCTTGATCTTGCCGAGGTCGCTCAGCGTGGCGGGCGCGGGTCGCTTCATAGCAGCCCGCGCTCGGCAAACGAGACGGCTTCGTTGTGGCCCACCACCAGGTGGTCCAGCACGCGGACATCCACCAACGCGAGCGCGCTCTTGAGTGTCTGCGTCAGGAACTCGTCGGCGCGCGACGGTTCGGCTGCGCCCGACGGGTGGTTGTGTGCGAAGACGACGGCCGCCGCGTTGACAGCCAGCGCGCGCTTGACGACTTCGCGCGGGTAGACGCTGGTCTGCGTGAGCGTGCCGCGGAACATCTCCTCCATCTTCAGCAGCTGGTTCTGCGCGTCGAGGAACAGCACGGCGAACACCTCGTGCTCGAGATGGGTGAGCGCGAGCCGCAGGTAGTCCTTGACGCGGCCGGGCGTGTCGAACAGCGTTCGCTGCTGCAGCTGGCGCGCCATCGAGCGGCGCGCGAGCTCGAGCACCGCCGCCAGCTCTGCCCGCTTGGCCGGGCCCATGCCCTTGATGCGGACGAGGTCGCCGCTGGCCGCATTCAGCAGCCCGGAGATGCCGCCGAATTCCGTCAGCAGCTGCTCGGCGAGCTGCAGCACGCCGGTGCCCTTGAGCCCGGTGCGCAGCAGCAGCGCGAGCAGCTCGGCGTCGGCGAGCGCAGCCGCGCCGTGGGCGAGCAGCTTCTCGCGTGGGCGCAATGCGGCGGGCAAGTCCTTGATCGTCATCCAGCGGGTCCGGGTTGCGAAGGCGCCGGCAGCCGGCCGACGCCTAAAATCCAGCGCAGTCTATCCAACCGGAAAGCAATGCTTGAATGCCATCCAGCCCGGCTCGTTCCTGACCCTTCATTACCGCCTGGCCCGCGCCGACGGCAGCGACGTGATCAGCACGTTCGAAGGCAGGCCGGCGACGCTCTCGCTGGGCACGGGCGAGCTCGCGCCGGCGCTCGAGGAGCGGCTGCTCGGCCTGGCCGAAGGCGCGCGTGCCAGCTTCGACCTGGCCGCCGGCGAGGCCTTCGGCGAGCGCAATCCGCAATTGCAGCAACGGGTCAGGCGATCCGTGCTCGCCGAGCTGGGACCCTCCGACCGGCACTATGCCGTCGGAGACGCGGTGCAGTTCCCCACGCCCGATGGGCAAGGTGCCTACGCCGGCGTGGTGCGTGAAGTCGGCGACGAGTGGCTGCTGTTCGACTTCAACCATCCGCTGGCCGGCGCGCCACTGCGTTTCGACGTTCATGTGATCGGAGTGCTCTGATGGCGCCGGATGGCACCGTCCCTGGCCTGAAGGACGTGCTGCTCGCCGAGCCGCGCGGCTTTTGTGCCGGCGTCGACCGGGCAATCGAGATTGTCGAGCGGGCGCTGAAGAAGTTTGGCGCACCGATCTACGTGCGCCACGAGATCGTGCACAACACCTACGTCGTGAACGACCTCAGGGCGAAGGGGGCGATCTTCATCGAGGCGCTTTCCGACGTGCCGCCCGGCGCAACGCTGGTGTTCAGCGCGCACGGCGTGAGCCAGGCGGTGCGGCGCGAGGCTGCCGAGCGCGGATTCGCGGTGTTCGACGCCACCTGCCCGCTGGTGAGCAAGGTCCATGTCGAGGTCGCCAAGCTGCACCGCGAGGGTTACGAGTTCATCATGATCGGCCACAAGGGCCACCCCGAGGTCGAGGGCACGATGGGCCAGCTGAACGAAGGCATCTACCTCGTCGAGGACGTGGCCGACGTGGCGACGGCGGCCGTCACGCGACCCGAGCGGCTGGCAGTCGTGACGCAGACCACGCTGTCGGTGGACGATGCGGCCGAGATCCTCGCCGCGGTGAAGCGCCGCTTTCCGCTGGTCCGCCAGCCCAAGCAGCAGGACATCTGCTATGCGACGCAGAACCGGCAGGACGCGGTGAAGATGCTGAGCCCGCAGGTGGACGTGGTGATCGTCGTCGGCAGCCCGACGAGTTCGAACAGCAACCGCCTGCGCGAACTCGCCCAGCGCCTGGGCACCGACGCCTACATGGTCGACCAGCCCGAAGACCTGCGCGCCGAGTGGTTCGCCGGCAAGTGCCGGGTCGGCCTGACGGCAGGTGCCTCGGCGCCCGACATCCTGGTGCAGCAGGTGATCGCCCGGCTGCGTGCGCTCGGCGCGGTGTCGGTGCGCCACATGCCGGGCGTGCCGGAGACGGTGCACTTCCCGCTGCCCAAGGGGCTCGGCGACAAATCGATGGGGGGCGTCGACTGAGCAGGTGACAGACCGCCGATTTCGCTCCCTTGCCCCGTTGGCAGGGTCAGGGCAGGCGTTCGCGCCTCGTGCGAAACGGTGCGGCAGCGCGGCGAGCAGCGCCCTTCGAAACGGCCCTCGGGGCCTGCCTACAATCGACGCCAACCTGCACTTCGTGGCGGCCCGCGAATCTCCGCAGCCGCCGAAACACATGCTCGATCCCAGCCTGCTGCGCAAGGACCTGCCCCAGGTCATCGCCGGCCTCGAAGCGCGCCAGTCGCCGCAGCCGTTCCTCGACGTGCCACGTTTTTCGGCGCTCGAGGCGGAGCGCAAGGCCATCCAGTCGCGCACCGAGGAGTTGCAGGCGCGGCGCAACGGCCTCTCCCGCCAGATCGGCCAGGCCAAGGCGAGGGGCGAGGACACCAGCGCAGCCATGGCCGAGGTGGGCGGTCTCGGCGACGAGCTGAAGGCGTCTGCCGAGCGGCTCGAGGCCCTCCAGGCCGAGCTCGGCGACATGCTGATGTCGGTGCCCAACCTGCCGCACGAGAGCGTGCCGCGCGGCACCGACGAGAGCGCCAATGTCGAAGTGCGCCGCTGGGGAACGCCGCGCACCTTCGACTTCCTGGTGAAGGATCACGTGGACGTGGGTGCGCCGCTCGGCCTGGACTTCGACACCGGCGCAAGGCTCAGCGGGTCGCGCTTCAGCTTCCTGCGCGGCCCCGTCGCGCGGCTGCACCGGGCGCTGGCGCAGTTCATGCTGGACGTGCAGACCACCGAGCATGGCTACACCGAGTGCTACACGCCCTACATCGTCAACCGCGAGGTGCTGGAAGGCACCGGCCAGTTGCCGAAGTTCAAGGACGACATGTTCTGGGTCCTTCGCGGTGGCAACGAGGCCGGGCAGGAGCAGTACCTGATCTCGACGTCGGAGATCTCGCTCACCAACAGCGTGCGCGAGCAGCTGCTCGCCGCCGCGGACCTGCCGATCAGGCTCACCGCGCACAGCCCGTGCTTTCGCAGCGAGGCCGGCAGCGCGGGCCGCGACACGCGCGGCATGATCCGCCAGCACCAGTTCGACAAGGTCGAGATGGTGCAGATCGTGCATCCCGACACCAGCTACGCCGCGCTCGAGCAGATGGTCGGCCACGCCGAAGCGATCCTGCAGAAGCTGGCACTGCCCTACCGCATCGTGAGCCTGTGCACCGGCGACCTCGGCTTCGGCTCGACCAAGACCTACGACCTGGAGGTCTGGCTGCCGGCGCAGGGCACCTACCGCGAGATCAGTTCCTGCTCGAACTGCGAGGCCTTTCAGGCACGGCGCATGCAGGCGCGCTTCAAGAATGCGCAGGGCAGGAACGAATTCGTGCATACGCTCAACGGCTCCGGGCTGGCCGTCGGCCGTACGCTCGTCGCCGTGCTCGAGAACTACCAGCAGGCCGACGGCAGCGTCGAGGTGCCCGCAGCCTTGCGGCCGTATCTCGGCGGCCTGGAGAAGCTCGCGGCGTGACGCCGGGCTTGCCCGCCGCGGGGCCGCCAGCCACCGCAGAGCGGTGTGCTTCGGCAGGCACAGCCTCAAGCTCGTGGGTTGTAGAATCTGCGCCTCGGCAATCGACCCGCCGACGCGAATCCAGGAAGGGTGGCAGAGTGGTCGAATGCGCCAGACTCGAAATCTGGTTTAGCCTTTCAGGCTAACGTGGGTTCGAATCCCACCTCTTCCGCCAGACAACAGCGCTTCATGAGGCTGTGCGGGATGTTTCGCAGGCATTCCCATCGTCGAGCCCACCATCCGGAAAGCGCCTGGCCAGCGTTGCGCGGACTGAACGACGACATCGGTTTCCTGTCACGGCGCGCCGAGCAGCATGTACAGGCTCCAGTTTCCATCCTTGCCGACACCAATGCCCAGGTAGCCCGGACCGGCGAACGTGTCTGCACCCAGGAAGACGGATCCGGACCACAGCGTGCCCGCCGAGGGGAGACCGTCGAACCGGTCCTTCATCTGCCCGACTTCGGCCGAACCGCCCATGTAGATGCCGCTTCCCAGGATGTCCGGCAGCGGGAACATGCGCTTGTAGTACATCAGGCGGCCGAATGCGAATTCGCGCCCGGCGAACTGGTTGACGCGATAGGCCGACAGCCGCATGGGGCCGCCCAGCGTAAAGGATTCGTACGCTGGCATGTCGGAACCGAGGTCGGTGCCGCCACTGATGAAATAGCTCAGCGTGTGGGGCCCCCAACTCGTCGCTCCGCGAGCCTTGCCTTCGAGCCGCTGGTAGTTCAGCGCTGACCCGAGCGAAGTCATCGCAGCGTAGGCCGAGCCTACCGCCGAAAAGCCTCGCGTCGGGAAGAAGGCATGATCGGTCTGGTCGACAAACAGCAGCGCCCGCAGCCCTGCCGTGGTTTGCCTGGTCGACGGCAGGACCGGTGAACCGGTGTCCACCCGCGCATCGATGCGCGTCCACACCGGGCCGAACCGGAGCTGTCCCCAGGTGCCGAGAGCCGCACCGCCGTCGAGCCCGACCTGGCCCGAATCGATCAGATAGTCGGCGACCTTCTCATCGCCTGCGAAGACGCCTCGCGTCTGTCGTCCGATCATGCCGTAGGGTGCCACGAACCAGCGCCCCGTCTCGTTCACGGGCTGGTAGAACTCGCTGTACAGATGCGTGTCCTGCCCGATCTGGGCCTCGGTCATCCACTCGCCGCCGAGGCGGTTCAACCAGGTCTTGCGGTATTGGACCAGCAGGTTGAACTGGTTGTCGCCCTGGAAGTCGCTCGCGAGAGCAAGACCGAACCTCAGATAGTCGGGGCCCCAGGACTTCTCCCGAGGCTTGATGATCAGGGCGCGCGGACCGCTGTCGCCGCTCAGGTGATAGCCGATGCTCTCGAAGGCGCCGGTGCCGTAGATGCGCCGCAGATCGGCGCCGAGGGTCTCTTCCGACAGCGGCTCGCCGGGCTTGCTCTCGACCAGGGCGCGCAGCACTTCCGGGTTCGTCCGCTCCAGCCCTTCGACGCGGATCTCGGCCACCGTGCCGAGCTCCTTGCGTTCGGCGACCTGCGTCATGCGCAGCGCCGCGTACTGCTCCGCTGGCAGGCTGTAGCGCTTGAGCGAATCGGCCATCGCGCGCGTCGCCTGCTCGCCGATCCTGACCGCATCCACGGATCGATCGAACGTGGCCGCGGAGATGTCGCCGAGGTCCGGCGCAATGAGCACGTCCTTCGGGCCCAGGCTCTTCAACTGCTCGTCGACCGTCTGCTTGCCGAGGAAATTGACGAGTTGCGCGGCGACGCTCAACGCGGAGGTGATCTGCTGTCGCTTCAACGGCGGTGTGGAAATGTTGACTGCGATCACGACGTCGGCACACAGCTTTCGTGCCTCGTCGATCGGCAGATTGTTGGCGATGCCGCCGTCGACCAGCAGTCGCCCTTCGATCTCCACCGGCGCGATCGCGCCGGGCACCGACATGCTGGCGCGCATTGCCTGGGCGACGCTGCCATGGTCGAGGACGATCGATTCGCCGGTTTCGATATCGGTCGCCATCGCCCGGAACGGAATCGGGAGTTTGCGGAAGTCGGTAATGCCGAAGGCCGGGGTCGAAAGCACGCGGAAGAACGACTCGATCGAGACGCCCGCGATGACGCCCTTCGGCAACGCCAGCCCGTCGTCCGTCACGCCGAATTCCGGCGCGAACAGCGTCTTGTAGTCGTCGACCTTGCGCCGCACGGCGATCTCGTGGCGAGGCGGTCGATCCCGGAAGATCGCGTCCCAGTCGGCCTCGAGGACGATCTTCTCCATTTCAGCCGGCGGCCTCCCCGCGGCGAAGGTGCCGCCGACGATCGCGCCCATGCTGGTGCCGGTCACGCAGTGGATCGGTACCCGAAGCTCCTCCAGGACCTTGAGGACGCCGACGTGCGCAATGCCGCGCGCGCCGCCGCCGGAGAGCGCGAGCCCGATGCGGGGTGCCGCTGCCGGCGCAACGGTCGGGACCGCTTGTGCCGACAGTCCGGGGCAGTACGTTGCGAGCATGGTGAGCGCCGTCCAAGCTGCAAGGATCCGGCGGGTGACTCTGGTTGACGAGTTCATGGTTGCCTGTTCCGTAAGGACCACCGCTTCACTTCCGACGAGGAGATCTGCCAAGTGCACACACTGCACGCCAGTGCGCAGTTCGCATTTGCTCCAAGTCAAGGCACACGGGGTGAAGCTCGAAGTCGATGTCATGCGCCCGGTTCGTAGGCGCCAAGCGTGGCGAGCGCCACCGAGGCTCGATGCCTGCAACAATCCGGCCATGAAGGTGACGCGCAGCACCCTCAGCAACGCGCTGACCATCGTGGCCGTGCTGATCCTCGTGGCCGCGATCCCATCGGCAGTGCGCGACACGATCGAGACCGGCCGCGTGTATCTGTTCTCGCGTCAGTTTCTCGACGAACTGCCGCAGCGCCTGACGGGGCCTGGTCGGCTCCGCTTCGTGCTTCAGCCCTTGGTTGCCGTCTTTCTGGGATGGCGCTCCGGCCTGAGCGATGCGCGGGCGGGTCGGCCGGCGTATCTCTATGGTCTCCTCTTCGGTGGCGCAGATCGCAGGCAACTCCTGGGCAGCGGGTTGGCAGTGGTCCGCAATCTCGTCGCCGTAGGCATCGTGCTGGATGCGGTGGCGCAACTGCTCATCTACGGCGAGGTTCACCCGGGGGCTGCCGTGGTGATCGGGCCGACGCTCATCTGTATTCCCTACGCCCTGGCGCGTGCCCTGACCAACCGTGTGGTGCAGCTCACGCGGCACGGCCCTGGTCCTTGAGCACAGGGGCGCTTGTCGGGCTTCGGCAATCCATGACCTCGCACAATATCCCTTCTGTCGATCTGCCCCGCCTGCGGGAGTGGTTGGGCCGCAGCGAAACGCGTCACGACCTCGTCACTGGCGTGCCGCTGGCGGCGCTGTCGGCCACGCTCGACCGCGAAGATCCTGCGCCGCAGCCCGGCTCCGACGTGCCTGCGCTGTGGCACTGGCTGTACTTCACGCCGCTGGCGCGGCAGTCCGAGATCGGCCCCGACGGTCATCCGCACCGCGGCGGCTTCCTGCCGCCGGTGCCGCTGCCGCGTCGCATGTGGGCGGGAAGCCGGCTCGAGTTCCACCACCCGCTGCGGGTGGGGGACGGGATCACACGCGTCTCGCGCATCGTCAAGATCGACGGCAAGGCCGGGCGCAGCGGCGAGCTGGTGTTCGTGACCGTGCGCCACGAAGTGAGCACTGCGCGCGGACTGGCGCTGAGCGAAGAACACGACATCGTCTATCGCGATGCGCCCCCGCCTGGCTCGCCCGGCGCCGGGAAACCCGCGGGGCGCTCGGCCCCGGCGCCGCAGCCCGCAGCCACCGACGAGGCCTTCGCGCGCGAGATCGTGCCCGACCCGGTGCTGCTGTTCCGCTACTCGGCGCTGACCTTCAATGGCCACCGCATCCACTACGACCGCAGGTACGTCACCGAGGTGGAGGGCTATCCAGGCCTGATCGTTCACGGTCCGCTGATCGCCACGCTGCTGCTCGACCTGCTGCGCCGCGAGGCGCCGCAAAGTCGCGTGCGGCGCTTTGCATTCACCGCCGTGCGCCCGGTCTTCGACACCCACCGCTTCGCGGTCTGCGGCCGCTTCGAGCCCGGCAGCGCCGAGCGCCGCGCCGTGCTGTGGGCGCGCGACCACGAAGGCTTGCTCGCCATGAAGGCCGCGGCCGACCTGGCCTGAATCCGCCCAATCGGTGCCTGCGACGTCAGCGCCGTTCCTTTACCTCGCGGTCCCGAGCGCCGCGCAGGGCGAGCACGAGTTCGCTGAATTCGCTGGTCAGCGCCTCGAGCAGATCTTCCAGCGCAGCGAGGCCGACCACGCGCCCTGCATCGTCGAGCACGATCAGGCGGCGCACACGATGGCGGCGCAGCAACTGGGTGGCGTCGAGCAGGTCGGCGTCGGAGGGTGCGGTCACCAGCTCGACCGACATGATGTCGCCGACGGTGAACAGCGAGGGGTCCAGCTCCTCGGCCATCACCGCGAGAACGAGGTCGCGATCGGTCACGATGCCGACCGGCTTGCCGCTGTCGGAACTGCTGTCGACGACGACCAGCGAGCCGACGTGATACTCGCGCATCAGCTGCGCGGCGCGGGTGGACGTCGTGTCGGGCGTGGCGGTCACGACGATCGGCGTGGCCAGCGACTCGATGGTTGCAGGCATCTCGGTCTCCGCAGTGCGTGGCTACGTTGCCGGATTCGATTGAACCGTCGCGCTGACGGCAGGGTGTTGAGCAGGCGCAAGTCCGGCGGATCCAGGCGCGGCGCGCGGCCCCTGCCGCGGCGCCTGCGCGGCTCCATTGCGCGGCATCATTGCGGTGATCGCCGAACGGTCTACAGTGGCCCGATCGCGCGGCGACCTGTCGCGCGCGGCTTGGAACCTATCCGAGCGTAAGACGACCCTGCGTCGGGGCCGGATCGGTTCTTACAGGGGGTGAGCACGATGCTTCGAAACCGGCGTCCCAGGCGCGTGGTGGCGGCGATTCTCGCAGTGGCGGGTGCGTTGCTGATGCTGTTCTCGCCGTCCGTCGAAATCGGGCTGATTGCCTTCGCTCTCGGCGTGGCACTGGAACTGGCCGGCTTGGCGCTCGAACACCGCGACCGGTCCTGAGCCGATTTCCGACGACGCCTGCGGAATCGCCCCGCGCGATTGCAGCTCGGGACTGATGCCGCGAGTCGCGCGAAGCGCGGTCGAGCAACTGAGTCGCAGGACAGGCGCTTGTCGCCGGTCTACGGAAAGTGCTCGATGACTTCGTAGGCACCCGCGTGCCGGGAGCACGATTCGACGAGCGCATAGCTGCGCACCGGCCAGCGCAGCCCCGGTCCCAGGGGCGGCGGCACCGCTGGGCTCGCACGGCGCGCGAGCGTGAGGTGCGGTCGATACGGGCGCGCCTCGGTGGGGAGCGCCTGGCGCCGAAGGGCCTCGCCCAGCGCGTCGTGGAGCCGGCGCAGGCGCAGCGGAACCTGGTCGGGCGCGAGGACGGCGACGCCGCCCCGCCACACCGCAGCACGTCCGAGCGACAGCGAGAACGGCTTGAAGGGCACGCGCAGCGCCAGCCTGAGCGCGGGCAGGACGGTGCGCGGCACGTCGCCCAGGAAGTGCAGCGTCAGGTGCAGCCGATCGGCGCGAACCCGCGACGCCCCGGCATTCCATTGCCATTGTTTGCTCCACGCCGCGAGCGCGTCGCGCACCGCGGGATCGGGCCACAGCGCGATGAACAGCCGGGCACTGGCGCCCGCGACCGGATCCCTGACCGTCATGCCCGCGCCTCCCGCCTCTGTGGAATGGCTCGGTCAGGTCGCAACCCGCATCGGAATGCGGCGGCGGCCGAACGCCGGTGCGTAGCCGCCGAATCGCCCGGCGATCGCCGTGCCGCACTGCGGGCAATGGCCGCTCTCGTCGATCTCGTAGCGCAGGATGGCGTGCCAGTCGCGCTCGATCAGGGGCCGGGCGCAGCCCGGACAGCACGTCGTTCCGCCGGCCGTGTCGTGCACGTTGCCGGTGTAGACGTAGCGCAGCCCGTTCGCCAGCGCGATCGCGCGCGCTCGCTGCAGCGTGGCCGCCGGCGTGGGCGGCACGTCGGTCATCTTGTAGTCAGGATGAAAGGCGGTGAAGTGCAGCGGCACGTCGGCGCCCAGGTGATCCGCGATCCAGCGCGTCATCGCCTCGATCTCGGCCGGGCTGTCGTTCTGGCCGGGGATCAGCAGGGTCGTGATCTCGAGCCAGCAGTCGGTCTCGGCGTGGATGAACTGCAGCGTCTCCAGCACGGGCGGCAGGTGGGCGCCGGTCTGGCGGAAGTAGAAGTCTTCGCTGAAGCCCTTCAGGTCGACGTTGGCCGCGTCCATCTTCGCGAAGAATTCGCGCCTCGGCTCGGCATGGATATAGCCCGCCGTCACGGCGACCGTCTGCACGCCCAAGGCGTGGCAGGCGTCGGCGGCGTCTAGCGCGTACTCGGCAAAGATCACCGGGTCGTTGTAGGTGAAGGCCACGCTTCGGCAGCCGGAGTCGAGCGCCACCTCGGCGATGCGCTCGGGAGACGCGGCGTCCTGCAGGCTGTCCATCACGCGGCTCTTCGAGATGTCCCAGTTCTGGCAGAACTTGCAGGCCAGGTTGCAGCCCGCGGTGCCGAACGAGAACACGCTGCTGCCGGGGTAGAAATGGTTCAGCGGCTTCTTCTCGATCGGGTCGATGCAGAAGCCCGAGCTGCGGCCGTAGGTGGTGAGCACCATCTCGTCGCCGACGCGCCGGCGCACGAAACACAGCCCGCGCTGGCCTTCGTGCAGTCGGCAGTCGCGCGGGCACAAGTCGCACTGCAGACGGCCGTCGTCGAGACGGTGCCACCAGCGCGCCGGGTGGTTCTCCGCGGCGATGGCGTCGCGCGTGTTCATGCGGGGGCGCGCGCCTGCGCGAACTTGCGCACGCGGTAGCGAGACAGCCGCAGGTCCGCAGCCCAGAAGTCGGCCGGCAGCCCGGCCTTGTGCTTCAGCGCGGCCAGGAACTCGTGTGGCCCCGGCAGCTGTTCCCACACCTGCGGCAGGAAGGTGGCGCGCCGGCCGCGCCATTCGAGCACCACGCCGTCGATGCCGGGCCGCAGCGCGGCGTGCGCTTCTGCCTCGCTGCCGGCAGCGAGCGGCTGCGCCGGCTCGAGCACCGAAACCTCGACTTCGAGCTCGGCGAATTCATCGACCATCAGCGGCTCGAAGCGCGAATCGCGAAACGCCGCCGCCAGCGCGTGGACCCGCACATCGTCCGCGAGCGGGCGCTCGGCGGCGAGCGTGCCGACACAGCCGCGCAACTCGCCGCAAAGCCGCAGAGTCACGAAGGTCGCGCCCGGCGCGCCGAGCGCGGGATGCCCCGGTTCGTCGGTGGTGGCCGGCAGGCCGAGCGCGTCGGCGATCGCATTGCGCGCACGGCCGATCAGTGCGGCACCGAGCGCCGCGTCTTGCGGCGTCGACTCGGTCTCGCCGGCTTGCGAGCGGCTCCCGATCGTCGCGGGAACCGGGTCGCGCGGCTCGAAAGCGAGCGCGCAGTAGCCCACCACGCGCGAGCGGTCGCCGGCGGTGTCGCCCGAATTGCGCAGGTCGAGCAGGCGCGGCGCGAGACCGTGCGCCCGTGCCGCCAGCAACGCGCCGGCCAGCGGCGTCGCGCCGCAGGCCTGACGGTGATCGAGCGTGGGGTCCAGGCGCAGAATGCGCTCGACCGTGGCGCGGTCCTTCGCGCGCGCCTCGGCGTAGGACAGGTAGTGCGACAGGTCGGTGCTGACGACGATCAGCGTCTCGTCGCCGCCCCATGCGTGCTCGAGCACCTGCGCCACTTCGGCGGCGCTGGCGTCGCCGACGGCCAATGGCAGCAGCGTGAAAGCGCCGAGCGCACGCTGCAGGAATGGCAGCTGCACTTCGAGCGAGTGCTCCTGTGCGTGGGCGTCATCGTCTGGCGTGACCTGCGGTAGCGCGACCAGTCGGACCAGTGCCTCTGTGTCGAGTGCGACGCGGCCGAGCGGCGTCTCGAAGGCCGCCACGGTCGGTGCCGCGATGCCGCGCACGGCAACGCGGTGTGTCGGGCCGAGCAGCACGACACGCCGGATCTGCTCGCGCCACGGCGCCAGCAGCGCATACGCCTGCGCGGCCACCGTTCCCGAGTACACGTAACCCGCGTGCGGCACGACGAGCAGCTTCGGTGCGCGCGCCGCCTCGCCCGGCGCCACGCCGTGGAGCAGGCGGTCGACTTCGAGCGCGAGCTCGCGCTCAGCGGCCGGATAGAACATCCCCGCCACGGCGGCGGGGCGGGTTGCAGCAGACATCGAAATCCCTCCAGTGACTCACATGAGAGCGCGTGGCCAAAGATCAAGCCACGTGCACCGATCTTCGCGCCGACACCCGGTGCAGCGCCAGCAGTGTCTCGGGCTCGCTTGAGGGCGATCAATCCGCAGCCCATCGAGCGGCACAGAATCGTTCACGCAGTGCGACCCGGCATGTGCTGCGGAAGGCGAGCGATGAGAACCCCCGAATCTTCCGTGACGGATCAGCCGCTGGCCGGACTGCTGCCCGCACCGAACGCGCTGCTCAGGCGCCTGCTCGAACGCATCGTCGAGGGCAGCGACACGGCCTTTCGCGCCGTGCTCGCCGACGGCAGCGTCATCGAGCACGGTGCCGCAGCGCCTGCATTCACGATCCGCTTTCACGGCGCGCGCGCCGAGCGGCGCGTGCTGGCGATGGGCTACGTGGCCCTGCTCGAATCGTATTTCGCCGGCGACGTCGACATCGACGGCGACCTGGCGGCGGCGTTCCGAGCCGGTTTCGACGGCGAACTCGACGTCGCCGTCAATCCGCTGATCGCGCTGCGCAACCGCCGCCACGAATGGCGCTTCTCGAACGCGTCGCTCGCGCAGGCCAAGGCCAATGCGCGCTTCCACTACGGCATGGGCCAGGCGTTCTACCGCCCCTGGCTCGACGCGCCGTCGATGACCTACACCTGCGCCTACTGGGGTGAAGGCACGCGGACGCTCGAGGAGGCGCAGCGCAACAAGATGGACCACGTCTGCCGCAAGGTGCAGTTGAAGGCCGGCGAGAGCTTCGTCGACGTCGGTTCCGGCTGGGGCGGGTTGCTGCTCCATGCGTGGGAGCACTACGGTGCGATCGGCACCGGCATCAACACCACCAGCGAGCAGGTCGTCGAGTCGCGCGCCGAGATCGAACGCCGAGGCCTCGCCGACACGCTGAAGGTCGTCGAGTGCGATTTCCGCGAGATACCGGGCCGCTACGACAAACTGCTGTCGATCGGCACGCTCGAGCACGCCGGGCGCGACCAGTTGCCCGACGTGGTGCGTGCACATGCCGACGCGCTGAAGCCGGGCGGCCTGGGGGTGATCCACTTCATAGGACACGTCGACACCCGCGACACCGAGTTCTACATCCGCGAGTACATCTTTCCCGGCGGCTGGATCCCGAGCCTGGCGGAGGCGATCGCCTGCATGGAGCGCTGCGGGCTGGAGGTCGTCGACGTCGAGAACCTGCGCCGCCACTACGCGCTGACGCTCGACGCCTGGGCCGAGCGCTTCGACCGGCGATGGGACGAGATCCATGCGCTGGATCCACGCCGATTCGACGAGCGCGTGCGCCGCACCTGGCGCACCTACCTGTGGTCGTGCGCCGAGCTGTTCCGCGCCAAGCGGCCACAGATCGGGCTGTTCCAGGTGACGGTCAGCAAGGGCAACGTCGGCGCCGACTATCCGATGACGCGCGAGTTCCTGTACCGGCCGATGACCCTCGTCGAGCACGAACGCAAGATCGCCACGTTGCGTCGTGCGCTCGACAGCGCCGACACGGCGCAAGGTGCTGCCGCGTTCGGCCTCGCCAAGCCGACCTCGAACCTGTTTCGCGATCGTGCCCCGGCATCGCCACCGCGCATCGACCTGCGCCACTTCGATGAAGTGATAGCCATCGACCCCGCGGCGGGTCGCGTCGATGCCG
The DNA here is from genome assembly GCA_963802435.1 of uncultured bacterium. Lineage (GTDB taxonomy): Bacteria > Pseudomonadota > Gammaproteobacteria > Burkholderiales > Burkholderiaceae_C > CAIKUF01. The sequence goes on along the minus strand of CAWDIT010000010.1, from coordinate 49,107 downwards.
AAGGCATGACGAGCTACGCCGACCTCGTCGAAGCGACGCTCGCCCGCGGCACGATGCCCTGCGTCGTGCCGCAGCTGAAGTCGATCACCATCGGCGGCGCGCTGGCCGGCGTGGGCATCGAGGCCACGTCGTTCCGCCATGGGCTGGTGCACGACACCGTCAGCGCGTTCGACGTGCTGACCGGCGACGGGTGCATCGTCCACTGCACGCCGGACAACGAGCACCGCGCGCTGTTCTACGGTTTCCCGAATTCGTACGGCACGCTCGGCTACGCGCTGAGGGTCACGGCCCGGACGCTGCCGGTGCGGCCCTTCGTCGCGCTCGAGCACCGCCGCTACGCGAGGGCCGACGAATGCTTCGCCGACGTGGCCCGCCTGTGCCTGGCCGAGGACATCGACTTCCTCGACGGCGTCGCGTTCGCACCGGGCGAGCTCGTCCTCACGCTGGGGCGCTTCGTCGACGCAGCGCCCTACACCAGCGACTACACCTTCGAGCGCATCTACTACCGCTCGCTGCGCGAACGCAGCGCCGACTTCATGACCACGCGCGACTTCCTCTGGCGCTGGGACACCGACTGGTTCTGGTGCTCCAGGCAGCTCGGCGCACAGCACCCTCTCGTGCGCCGGCTGCTCGGCCGCAAGCGGCTCAATTCGCTGACCTACCAGCGGGTGATGCGCTGGAACAGCCGCTGGGGCCTGACGCGCGCCTGGCAGAGCCTGCGCGGGCTGCACGCGGAGTCGGTGATCCAGGACGTCGACATTGCGCTGGCAAGCGGCGCCGGGTTTCTCGACTTCCTGGCGCGCGAGGTCGGCATCTGGCCGATCTGGATCTGCCCGCTGCGTGCTGGCGACCCGCAGGCCCGCTTCACGCTGTACCCGCTGGCACCGGGCACGCCTTACGTCAACTTCGGCTTCTGGGACGTGGTTGCGGAGCGCGCCCCGCGTCCGCCCGGGTTCCACAACCGCAAGATCGAGCGCGAAGTGGCGCGGCTCGGCGGCCTGAAGTCGCTGTACTCGGATTCGTATTACAGCGAGGCCGAATTCTGGACGCTGCACGACCGCAGCGCCTATGCGGCGCTCAAGCGTGCCTACGATCCGGCGAACGCCCTCGGCGACCTGTACGCCAAGTGCTGCTCGCACGGCGGGACGCCAGGCCAGGGCGGAGGCTCGACGTGAAGCCGGGGATCCCTCCGCGCCAGTCGCCCGAGCGGGAAGCCGCGCTGGCGCAATACAGGCGCCGCGCCGGAATCTACGACCTCGAGCTGGCGCTGTTCGAGCCGATCCGGCGCCTGGCCATCGAGCGACTCGCGCTGCGGCGCGGCGACGTGGTGCTCGACGTCGGCTGCGGCACCGGGCTGAGCTTCGAACTGCTGGAACACGGCGTCGGCCCGCGCGGACGCATCGTCGGCATCGAGCAGAGCCCGGAGATGATGGATCGCGCCCGCCAGCGCGTTCGGCAGCGGCGCTGGCGCAACCTGAGCCTGCTCTGCGTGCCGGTCGAGGACGCCGACATCGCGCAGCCGGCCGACGCGGCGCTGTTCCACTTCACCCACGACATCCTGCAGCGGCCCGAAGCCGTCGCCAACGTGCTGCGCCATCTGAGGCCGGGTGCGCGCGTCGTCGCGTCGGGCCTGAAGTGGGCGGGGCCGTGGCGCTGGCCGGTCAATCTGCTCGTGCTGCCGGCGGCGCTGCACTCGGTCACCTCGCTCGCGGGGTTGGGCGCGCCATGGAAGGGGCTTGTCGCGGCGATACCGGACATCGAGGTCCACTCCACGCTGTTGGGCGGAGTGTTCATCGCCAGCGGCAGGCTCGCGGCGCCGCCATGACGCCGGTCGCCTTTCATTCACGGATGGGCGACTCTATGGAATCAGCACCGCTGCGCCGCTGAAGCGCCCGGCGCGCAGGTCGGCGAGCGCCTCGTTCGCCTTCGCGAGCGGGTAGGCGATGGTGTGCGTGGTGACCGGAATGCGCGCTGCCAGCGGCAGGAATTCGAGCGCGTCGGCACGCGTCAGGTTCGCCACCGAGCGCAGCACGCGCTCGCCCCACAGCAGCTCGTAGGCGAAGGCGGGGATGTCGCTCATGTGGATGCCGCCGCAGACGACGGTCGCGCCCCGGGTGGTGGCGCGCAGCGCCGCCGGCACCAGCGCACCGGCGGGGGCGAAGATCAGCGCCGCGTCGAGCGGATCGGGAGGCAGGGCCGACGACGGCCCGGCCCACACTGCGCCGAGCGAGCGCGCGAAGGCCTGCGCGGCGTGGTCGCCGTCGCGCGTGAAGGCGTAGACCTCGCGCCCTTCGGCGACGGCGACCTGGGCCACGAGGTGGGCCGCCGCGCCGAAGCCGTAGATGCCGAGCCGCTGCCCGGCGCCGGCAAGCTTGAGGGCTCGAAAGCCGATCAGCCCGGCGCACAGCCACGGCGCGGCTGCCTGATCGGTGGGGCCGTACGGCAGCGCGAAGCAGTAGCGCTGGTCGGCCACGGCGAGCTCGGCATAGCCGCCGTCGACGTCGTAGCCGGTGAAGCGCGCGCGGTCGCAGAGGTTCTCGCGTCCGCTGCGGCAGTAGCTGCACTCGCCGCAGGTCCAGGCGAGCCAGGGCACGCCGACACGGTCGCCGGTTGCGAATCGCCTCACCGCCGAGCCCGTGCCGATCACCTCGCCGACGATCTCATGGCCGGGAACGAGCGGCAGCTTGGGCCGGGTCAGCTCGCCGTCGACGATGTGCAGGTCGGTCCGGCACACCCCGCAGGCGTGGACGCGGATCAGCACCTCGTGCTCGCCGGGCCGCGGATCCGGCAACTCGGTCAGCACGAGCGGCGCGCCGGCGCGCTCGAGCAACATGGCCTTCATCGTCGGGTGCCAGGCCATTGCGACCGTGCTGCGGGAGCAGCCTTCGATCGCGCTGTGCTCAATGCGCCATCAGCACGGGCACCGTCATCTGCGCCAGGATCGTGCGCGTCGCGCCGCCGAGCACGCGCTCGGAAAGGCGCGAGTGACCGTAGCAGCCCATCACGATCAGGTCGGCGTCCAGGTCCGCCGCGCGCGACAGGAGCAGATCGCCGATGTCGAGCCCAGAGGCCTCGTGCGCGAACGCGGCCCTGACGCCGTGACGCGCGAGCCAGGCGTCGAGGTGGTGCAGCGACGGTTCCGGCATGTCGGGGGCACGCTGCGTCATCACCGTCAGCTTCTGCGCCCGCTGCAGCATCGGCAAGGCGTCGCCGAAGGCGCGCGTCGCCTCGCGGCTGTCGTTCCACGCCGCCAGCACGCGGTGGCCCAGCGTCCTGAACTGCCCGACGTACGGCACGACCAGCACCGGTCGCCCGGAACCGAGCACCGTCTGCTCCGGCAGATCACGGTTGACGACGCCCAGCGGCGCCTCGGGGTCGGTCTGGCTGAGCACGACGAGGTCGGCGCAGCGGGCATGGGTGATCAAGCTCGCGGCGTGGTCGGCTTCGTCGACCTGGCTCTCGAACGAGCTCAATCCGGCCGCCGCGGCCTGCGCCTCGAATTCCTGGCATGCGAGCGTGGCCCGCTCGCGCAGATAGTGCTGCGAGGCGACGAGGTAGCCGGGTTCGAGCAGCGAAGACGCGATGTCGATCGGAATCTGGACCTGCCCGGTGGGTGCGACGCCGATCAGGTGGCTGCCATGCTCGCGCGCGAGGCGCAGCGCGACCTCCGTGCGCGTCGCGCAGGTAGGACCCGAGTCCAGGTGAACGAGGAGCGAGTGATAGGCCATGACGAGCCTCCATGCGGGCATGACGGGGCGTTCAGGCGTAGGCGGCCTGCATCTGCACTGCCGGCAGCGGGCGCGTGTGCGGCGGGTGGGTGTCCGCCAGCCCGCGGGTGTTGCTGGCGCAGCACCGCAGGAGCTCCGGATCGAGGATCTCGACCTCGCGATTGCACACTGCCACGCATCCCAGGTGCATCAACACGCTGAACGAGCGGCTCACCGTTTCGTGCGCGACGCCGATGTGGCTCGCGATGTCGCGCCGGCTCATGCGAAGCAGCAGGCGCCGGGGCGACTGGCCGCGCTCGGCCATGCGTTCCGAGAGCTGCACCAGGAAGCGCGCCAGGCGCACTTCGGCCGACACGGCGGCCATCAGGTTGGCGATCTCGACCTGATGCATCAACTGCCGGCTGAGCGTCAGGTGCAGCACGCGATCGAGCGCCGGAACGCGCTGCAGGAGCGTGAACACGTCGGGCAGCGCCAGCGAGTAGACGGTCGAGTCCTCCAGCGCGAGGGCCGTCGTCGGGTGCAGCCCCTGGCACACGGCGTCGTAGCCGAGAACCTCGCCGCGCCCGGCGAATCCGAGCACCTGCTCGTAACCGTCTTCGGCGATGTGCAGCGACTTGAAGGTCCCCACGGCAATGAAGTACACCGCCTGGGCCTGGGCTCCTTCGTGGAAGAGGACGCCACCGAGACGGACGCGACGCGTCGAGACGGCAATTCCGTCGACGAGCCGGGGATCGCCGACGGCAACCCCCATCAACTGCAGCAACTCGCTCACGCTGCTCGACGCCGACTGATCGCGTCGCACGTACCAGGCACTCTTCGCACTCGGGCTTCGCTCGCTGGGACTGGCGCTGTTCATGGTGGACCTCGTTTCGTCTCGCCGGCCCCGTGCCGACGCTCTGGCCGCATGCTCGCCCAACGCGAGCGTGCTGCCAATCGGCGTGTGGCGCGGCATTGGGCGGGGCTTGTCCGACCCTGCAGGGCACAGTCCGACATGCGATTCGGAATACTCCTAATGCCGCCGTGCTGCGCGCGTTGCGCGTGCTCAATCACGCGCCGCGAATGCCGTCGCACGATGGCCTGGTGGCGACCGGCTGATGCCGGTTTCCACCAACCCCTGGAAGGAGTGAATGCCATGAACGAACTGCTTGTGAACGACCTCTTTGCGATGGAGCCGATGGACGAGATGTTCCGTGGCTTCATGCGCCCGTGGAAGCTCGAGCCGGGCCAGCGCGCGCCGCAGATCAAGCTCGACCTGAGCGAGACCGAGGCGAACTACACGATCAAGGCCGACATCCCCGGCGTCAAGAAGGAAGACATCGACGTTCGCGTCGAAGGCAACCAGGTCACGATCGGTGCCGAGGTGAAGAAGGAGACCGAGGAGAAGAAGGACGGCCGCGTGCTGCGCTCGGAGCGCCAGTACGGCTATGCGAGCCGCAGCTTCACGCTGGCCTCGGCGGTCGACGAAGCGAAGGCTGTCGCGAAGTATCAAGACGGCGTGCTCGAACTGACGCTGCCGAAGAAGGCGGCGACGTCGTCCAAGCGGCTGGCGATCGCGTAGCGGCGACTGCGCAAAGGGCAGGCCGGGCGAGGTAGCATCGGGCGGCGCGCCGGGCCCTTCGCGTTGCGGCGCGCGAAGGAGCACCCAATGACCGCAATCCCACGTCCGCGACGCTTCGTCGGCGGATCGCGTTGGGCATGAATGCACCGGCGTCGCCCGTCACGCTCGACGAGGCCTCGGTCATCCCGCCGCACGCGGCGGCAGAGGCCATCGTCACGATCGACGAGTCGCAGCGCATCGTGATGATCAACCCGGCGGCGCAGCGCATGTTCGGCTGCACCGCTGCCGAGGCGCTGGGCAGCGAGCTGACGCGCTTCATTCCGTTGCGCTATCGCGGCGCGCATGCCGGCCATGTGCGGCGCTTCGAGGCCTCGGGCCTGATGGAGTGGTCGATGGGCGAGCGGCTGCCGGTGACCGGGCTGCGCGCCACGGGCGAAGAATTTGCGGCCGCGATCACGATCACCCGTGTCGATGCTGCGCCACGGTTCGGGCCGGGCCGCCTCTTCACGGCCCTGCTGGCCGACCTGAGCCGGGAGGACGACCTGCGCCTCGAGCTCGCGACGCTGCGCCATCGCTTCCAGGCGGTCGTCGAGTTGTCGCCGAACGCGGTGTGGATCGCCGAAGCGGACCGTGTCGTGTTCGTCAACCGTGCCTGCGTCGCGCTGTTTGCCGCACCTTCACGCGAGAGCCTGATCGGTCGCTCGATCTACTCGCTGCTGCACCCCCAATCGCACCAGGTCGTGCGGCAGGAGGTGGGACGGGCGCTCGAGTCCGGCACCATGCCGCCGTTGCTGCACGAACGCATCGAGCGGCTCGATGGCAAGGTGCGCGATGTCGAGATCGCGCTGGCGTCGCTGCCCGACCACGGGAAGACGACGCTGCAGATGGTGCTCAGCGACGTCACGCAGCGCAAGCACGAGGCGCTCGAGCTGGCGCGTTCGCGCCACGCCTTGCGCGGGCTGTCGGAGCGCCTGGTCGAGGCGCGCGAGGACGAGCGGCGCCGCATCGCGCGCGAATTGCACGACGACCTGGGCCAGCGCCTGACGGCGCTGAAGATGGAACTGGCGAGCCTGCGGCAAGGCCTTGCAGGGCGTGCCGCGGAAGGCCGCATCGGCGCGATGCTCGAACTGCTCGACGAGACCGTTGCCTCGGTGCGCCGCATCGCCGCCGACCTGCGTCCGCTGATGCTCGACGACCTCGGGCTCAATGCGGCGATCGAATGGCTGGCCCGCGACGCGGCGCGTCGCATGGGCGTCGAGGTGAGCGTCCAGTTGGGCGAGGGCGATCCGCCGCTCGACGAGCGCGCCTCGATCGCGCTGTACCGCATGGTGCAGGAGGCCTTGACGAACGTCGCGCGGCACGCGCACGCGACCGAGGCGCACATCGAGATTCGCCAGGTCGGCGACACGCTGCGCCTGTCGGTGCGCGACAACGGCATCGGATTCCCAGAGAGTGCGACGCAGAAGGAAGGATCGTTCGGATTGATGGGCATCCGCGAGCGCGCGTTCATGCTCGGCGGCCAGATGGAAGTCGACAATCCGCCGGGGGGTGGGGGCCGTCTCACCATCCGGTTGCCGCTGGCGCGCGCCGGCAGCAGCGAACCCGAGCGGGTTGCGCCATGAAGCCGCCTTCGCGCGCCGCGCGGGTTCCGCTGCTGCTGGTCGACGACCACACCATCGTTCGAGAGGGACTGAGGCGCATCCTCGAGGGGACCGGCGAGGGCTTTGCCGTCGTCGAGGCGAGTTCGGGCTTCCAGGCCCTCGAATGCCTGCGCGGGCAGTCGTTCCGGCTGGCCATCGTCGATCTGTCGATGCCGGGGATGAACGGGCTCGACCTGATCCGGCGCATCAAGAGCGAGTACGCCGGCGTCGCCGTGCTGGTGCTCAGCATGCACGCCGAGGAGCAGTACGCGCTGCGTGCCTTCAAGGCCGGCGCCAACGGCTACGTGACGAAGGACAGCGCTGCCGAGGAACTCGTTCGCGCGGTGCACAAGGTGCTCGGTGGCGGCGCCTACGTGACGAGCAGCCTGGCCGAGCGGGTGGTGCAGCAACTCAGCGGTGCGGTCGACGTGCCGCGCCACGCCCACCTGTCGGACCGCGAACTCGAGGTGCTGCGCCGCATCGTCGCCGGCGAGCGGCTGACCGACATCGCCGAGGCGCTGCACCTCTCGGTGAAGACCATCAGCACGCACAAGACGCGCATCCTCGACAAGCTTCAGTTGCCGAACATGGCGGCACTGATCCGCTACGGCCTCGAGCATGGGATGCTGGACGACGCCGCGCCTGCCGAACCGGGGGTCTTGCCGGCCGGCACGGGCCCCTGACCGCGGGACGTCCGGGCGGGGCGCCCCCGTCGCTACGGCAACGGCTACTTCACGAGCAGCACCGGCACCGCGGCCAGATGGACCACGCGCTGCGCCACCGAGCCGATGAACAGGCTGCCGAGTGCGCCCATGCCGCGGGTGCCGATCACGATCTGGTCGGCCTTGCATTCGGTGGCCACGCGCACGATCTCGCGCGCCGCGTTGCCCTCGGCGCGTCGCGTCGAACCGATCACAAGGCCGCAGGCGCGCGCCCGTTCGAGCGCAATGGTCAGCACGTCGTCCTGCTGCTTCTTCTGCGCTTCGTCGATCTGCCCGAGGCTGAGCGCCGGCAGGTCGCCGTAGAGTGCTGGCCCGCTGCGGACATTGAGCAGCACGACCTGGCGTTGCATCGTTTCATTGGCGATCCTCGCCACCGCCTCGATGGCGTGAAGAGAGTGTTCGGAGCCGTCCACGGCAATCAGCATCTTGAGCATTGCGACCTCCTCGCGATTCCTCAATTCTGAGCGCCCCCAAGGCCGCCGCCTTGCGGCGGCCGCCCCCCCGAGGGGGAGCAAGGAAACTTGGGGCGGCCCGGCGTTTCCTTGAGAGGCAGGATAGATCGCGACGGGCCGGCCGGATTGACGGCACGCAATGCCAGCTCGCGCCGCGACGCCCGCGCTCAGCCTGGCGCTTGCCGGGGCAGCGGGACCGGGGCCTTGCCGGACCCCGACGTCGTCGCGTACCAGGCCTGGCATTCGGCTTCCCGGCCGCGAACCACGCGGCGCCCGGCGAGCGTCCCGATGCTCGGCGTGACTACCGTGCACTGCGACTCGGCATGCGTGGCATCCTCGCCGTAGATCACCACCCAGTCGCGCACGCGGCCGAGTTCGTGTGCACGTTCGGTGTTCGAGTAGAGCGCGGTGAAATGCCAGTCGCCGCGCTGCGTGTGCAGCACCGGCAGCCACGCCTCGCCGCTCGGGTTGAAGCGCCGCGGCGCGATCTTCGGCAGCCTGCCCGCCACGGCGCCTTCGCGGTACTCGCGGTCCACGTCGAGCAGCCACTCGAGCTGCGGCGGCTCCGCCGCCGGCACGGGACGTGCCGGCGGACGCAATCGGCGCTGGCGGTCGAGCAACCGGGTGAGAGCCGCGCCGATCGCGGCCGCCCGGCGCGCGCCGAAGCGGGGCAGGCGCGCCAGCCGTCCGTCGTGGGCGGCGAGCTCCAGCGCTTCGAGCGTGTCGATGCCGAGCAGTTCGTGCATGCGTTGCGCCAGCTGCGGGCCGACGCCCGGAATCGTGCGAAACAGCGTCTGCGCGTCGGCGTCGCCGCGCAGCCGGTCGAGCCGGGCCCAGCGTCCGCGCAGCAGGATCTCGCCGATCGCTGCGGCGATGCCCGGTCCGATGGCGGGCAGCGCGTCGAGGCCGCGCTCCCCCTCGCGTTCGAAGATGTCGCGGACGGAACTGCCCAGTCCGTCCAGCGTCTGTGCAGCCTTCGAATAGGCCGCGGCGCGGTACGGGTTGCCGCCCTGCACCCGCAGCAGTTCGGCCATCTCGCGCAGCCACTCGGCGATCTGCCTGTTCTCGGCGATCGGCGGTGGAGCCACGGCGCCGTCTGCACCGCGCTGTTCGGTGGACCGTGAATCGAGGGCGATCGGCGGGGTCATCACGATGCGAGGCAGGCTCCTGCGGTCTACCGCCCGGCCTGCAGCAGCGTGCCGACTCGCTGCGTGAGTTGCCGCATGTCGTAGTGGGTCAGGTCGGCCGGCTCGGTGGCGACGAGGGCCTTGGTCGCGGCGTCGCCGAGCCGGGCCTTGAGCTCGCCGAGGAAGGGGTTCGACGCGATCAGCGCCACGGCCGGGCAACGCCGCTGCGCGACCGCATCGTCCAGATGGCCTGCCAACTCACGCGCGAAGTGCTCGCGCTCCTTCTGGTGCACGTCGGTATGAGCCTCGAAACTGGTGCGCACGCTGGCCTGCCCCTTCTCTGCATGCCCAGGGCGGTCGGTCGCGAGGTCGCTGCCCTTCTGGCGGCCCGCCGCGTGCACGAAGTCCTCCAGTTCGACAAGCGAGCCGTCGCGCGGGTCGTACTCGCACAGGCGGGCGCGCGACGCATTGGCCACGACGATCCAGGTTCTGTCCATCACGGTTCTCCTTCTGGGCTTGGTGTCCATGGTGACGCCACCGCGTCGAGCGCGGCCATCACCTCGTCGTCGCTGACCTGGTGGAAGTCGGCGTAGTGCAGCCCGATGGCATGAAAGGGTTCCGGCTCGGCAAGGCAGACGAGGTCGTCGACTTCGTTGCGCAGCGCCACTACCGTGTCGTGCGGCGCCACCGGCACCGCGAGCACGAGGCGCGCCGGCTGGCGCCGCCGCAGCGCCTTCAGCGCAGCGCGCACCGTCGTGCCGGTGGCGATGCCGTCGTCGACGACGATGGCGGTGGCTCCGGCGAGCGACAACGGCGCGCGCCCGCGCAGGTAGACCCGACGTCGGCGTTCGATCTCCGTCAGCTCGATCAAGGCCTGCGTCTCGATGTAGTCGCGGTCGACGCCGGCGAGCTGCAGCACCTCGTCGTCGATCACGATCTCCGGCTTGTCTCCGTCCACCACCGCGGCGACAGCGAGTTCGCGCTGCCAGGGAACCCCGATCTTGCGCACCAGCACCAGGTCGAGTGCCGCGTGCAGGACGCGCGCCAGTTCGGCGGCAATCGGCACGCCGCCGCGCGGCAGCGCGAGGACGACGATCGGCGGGGCGAGATGCATCCCCGCCAGGCGCTGCGCCAGCGCGCGGGCGGCCTCGGCACGGTCTGCAAACATCCGGCTCACTGGAGCCCCCTACGTCGCTGCGCTCCGGTCCCCCCAGGGGGGAGTGAGCGCCTTGGGAGCGGCCCGGCGGCGCTCATGACGCGTGCCCGCTCGCCAGATGGGTCTCGAACCAGGCGCCGGCGAGGTGTGCCGCGGCGTCCAGCGTGCCGGGCTCCTCGAACAGGTGGGTGGCGCCGGGAACGATCTCGAGCCTCTTGCGGCAGGTCATGGCGCGCATCGCTGCGCGGTTGAGCTGCAGCACCTCGTGGTCGAGGCCGCCGACGATCAGCAGCGTCGGCGCCGCGACGCGGGCGAGGCTTGCGCCGGCCAGGTCGGGGCGGCCGCCCCTGGAGACCACCGCCGCGACGCGACCGGGGCGCTCGGCCGTGGCATGGAGCGCGGCCGCCGCACCGGTGCTCGCACCGAACAGGCCGACGCGCAACGCGCCAAGGTCGCCACGCTGCGCCAGCCAGTCGAGCACCTGCGCGACGCGCGCGCCGAGCAATTCGATGTCGAACACGTTGCGGCGGTCGGCCGCCTCGCTCACGTTGAGCAGATCGAACAGCAGGGTTCCCAGATGATGCTCGTGGAGCACATGGGCGACGAACGCGTTGCGCGGGCTGAGACGGCTGCTCCCACTGCCATGCGCAAAGACCACCAGGCCGTTCGGGTGATCGGGCAGCACCAGTTCGCCGGGCAGGCCGAGCGCTCCGATCCAGACTGCTTCGCGTTCCATCGTCACTGTCATGCGCTCACCCATGGAGCGATCTTGCGCATCGCTGCGCCAAGTGCGTTGAGCCGGCTCAACGCAGCACACTCCGGGCTTGCCGAGAGGACATCTGCAGGGCTCAGAAGTCGGACGCTTCGCCGCCCGGCCCCATGCCCGGGGCCTGCTTCGGCTTCGGTGCATTGGCGATCATGCAGTCGGTGGTCAGGATCAGGCTGGCGATCGACGCCGCGTTCTGCAGCGCCAGCCGCGTCACCTTGGCCGGGTCGATCACGCCCATCGCGAGCAGGTCGCCGAACTCGCGCGACGCCGCGTTGTAGCCGAACGCGCTGTCGGGCGAACCGTCGACGCGGTTCAGGATGACCGAGGGCTCGTCTCCCGCGTTGTCGACGATGCGTCGCAGCGGCTCCTCCAGAGCGCGCGCGACGATGCGGACGCCGGAGTCTTCGTCGAGCGTATCGCCCTTCAGGGCTGTGAGCGCACGCCGGGCGCGCAGCAGCGCGACGCCGCCGCCGGGCACGATGCCTTCCTCGACCGCGGCGCGCGTGGCGTGCAGCGCGTCCGTGACGCGCACCTTGCGTTCCTTGAGTTCGGTCTCGGTCGCCGCCCCGACCTTGATCAGCGCCACCCCGCCCGAGAGCTTGGCAGCGCGCTCGTCGAGCTTCTCGCGGTCGTAGTCGCTCGTCGCGGCTTCGCGTTCCTTGCGGATGCTGGCGATGCGCTCCTTGATGGCAGCCGCGTCGCCGCCACCACCGATCAGCGTCGTGTCGTCCTTGCCGATCTCGGCCCGCTTGGCGCGCCCCAGATCGGCGAGCGTCGCCTTGGCGAGCGGCAGGCCGACCTCGTCGCTGACCACGTGGCCGCCAGTCAGCACGGCGATGTCCTGCAGCATCGCCTTGCGCCGGTCGCCGAAGCCGGGTGCCTTCACGGCGCAGGTCTTGAGCGTGCCGCGGATGGTGTTGATGACCAGCGCGGCGAGCGCGTCGCTGTCGATGTCCTCGGCGATCACGAGCAGCGGCTGGCCGCCCTTGACCACCTCTTCGAGCAATGGAAGCAGTTCCTTCAGCGAAGACAGGCGCTTGTCGCAGAGCAGGATGGCCACGTCCTCGAGCACCGCGCTCTGGCGCTCCGCGTTGTTGATGAAATAGGGCGACAGGAAGCCCCGATCGAACTGCATCCCCTCGACCACTTCGAGTTCGCTGACCAGTCCCGAGCCGTCCTCGATCGAGATCGCGCCTTCGCGGCCGACCTTGTCGATGGCGCGCGCCAGCAACTCGCCGATCGAGCGATCGTTGTTCGCCGAGATCGCCGCCACGTGGGCGATCTCCTGCGAGGTGGCACAGGGCCGGGCGATTCTCTTCACCTCGGCGACGACCGCCTCGACCGCGCGCTCGATGCCGCGCTTGAGGTCCATCGGGTTCATGCCGCCGGCCAGGTAGCGCTGGCCTTCGCGGATCATCGCGTGCGCGAGCACGGTGGCGGTGGTCGTGCCGTCGCCGGCCATCTCGCTCGTGCGCGCAGCGACCTCGCGCAGCAATTGCGCGCCCATGTTCTCGAACGCGTCCTCGAGCTCGATGGCCTTGGCCACGAGCACGCCCGAGTTGACGATCTGCGGGGGCCCGAAGTCGCGTTCGAGGATGACGGTGCGCCCGCGCGGGCCGAGGGTGACCTTGACCGCCTCGGCCAGGGCATCGACGCCGCGGCGGATCTTGTCGCGCGCGGCCTCGTGGAAGATGAGCTGCTTTGCCGCCATGGTGATTCCCTCCGCTGAGTCCACGCGTCATGCTGGCCCGGATCGCCGAAGCGTGAATTGAGCGTGCGCAACGCGAACGGCCCGGCGCATGCCGGGCCGTCGATCCCCCACCGGTAGCGAACCGGGGTGGAGGCAGGTTCAGGCGCGATCAGAACGCGTAGGTCAGCTGCCCGGAGAGAACGAACACGCTGTTGTCGTAGCTGCCGTTGACCCGCCCGCTCAGTGCCGCATTCGGTGGCGTGCCGAGGTTGCTCGGGCCGATGTTGTCGATGCTCATGTTGCGGACCCAGATGTAGCTGCCGCCGAAATCGAGCCAGAGCTTCGGGTTGAACTTGTACTGCGCGCCGAGCGCGAGCCAGGTGCGATCGGCGTCGGGCAGGCGCACCGTGCGGACCTCGTCCCTTACCGGCGACTGGTCGTAGGCCAGGCCGCCGCGGAACAGCCATTGCTCGTCGTGATGGTAGGTCGCGCCGACGGCGAAGCGCCACGCGTCCTTGAAGTTCATCGTCGTGCTCTGCAACTCGTTGCCGTCGTCGCGTACGAAGGTCAGGTCCTTGATCGAACCCCAGCCGGTGTATTGCAGGTCGGCCATCACGTCCCACTGCCGGTTCAGCCGCCCGAAGTACGAGACGTTGACGATCTCCGGCAGCTTGACCTGCGAAGTGATGCCGGAGTCGTAGAGCGCATGGCCGTTGACCCCTGCAGCCATGGCGGCCAGTGTCGCTGCGGCCGTCGGCGACAACCCGGGCACCGCAGGCAACGCCGGGTTCGTGAATGCCACGTCGCCCTTCAACGTGTACTTGATCGCCGAGCGGTACTGCGCCCCGATGCGGTTGGAGGGGTCGATATCGAGCAGGATGCCGAGGTTCCACCCCCAGGCGTAGTCGCTGCCCTCGACTTCAGCATTGCTGGCGAGGCCGGCCGTGGCGGCCGCGATCGATCCCAGTTCGGCCGGCGTGAACATGCCACTCTGCTGCGCGGTCGACATCAGCAAGCCGGAGTAGTTCACGTTGCTCGTGAACGTCCCGTCGATCCTTTGGTAGTTCGCGCCGCCACCGATCGCGATGCTGTCGGTCGCCTTCCAGGCGACGGCCGGATTCACGTTGTAGGTCTTGATCTCGGACTTGATGCCCTGGAAGCGACCGATCCAGCCGTCGTCGTACTCCGATACGAGGCCGAACGGCGCGTTGACGCCGAGGCCGAGCGTCCAGCGTGGATCGACCGGATAGGTGACGTACAGGTTCGGCACGGCGGCCAGGCTTCCTGCATTGCCGCCGTCGTTGCCGAGCGGCTGAAAGCTCGCGTTCTGCGAGGCGGAGTTGCTGAACTTCATCGACGGCTGGATCAGGTTCAGCGCCATGGCCACCTGACTGCTGCCCAGGCGCGCCATCGCGGCCGCGTTGGACCAGACCGTCGAGGCGTCGTCGGCCACGGCCGCGCCGCCAGCGTAGGCATTGCCGAGCCCGCTGCCCGAGTTCTCCTGCAGCGCGAAGCCGGCGCCGAGGGCGGGAGCCGCAGCCAGGGCAGACACCAATGTGACGATCGCCGCGGCGATCCTGTTCAGGGCGATGGGGGCGGACATGGTGGGCTTCTCCTCTGCGTGGAGGAACCCGACCCCGAGCCGGGCTCCAGGTTGATCACTCTCGCAAAGGAAGATACGGGCGCAGCACGCGGTCCGCGTTGATCGAAATCACCAACGACCCAGGGCGTCGGAGCGCCCTCCCGGGCTCGGCATGCCGAGCCCGACAGGCTCGCGGGCGGCGCGCGGCGGCTCAGCCGCGCAGGAACTTCGAGACGCCGTACAGCAGGGCCGCGCTCAACGCGATGACGATCCCGATGATGCCAAGCAATGGGCCCAGGCGGCTGCGATGATTTCGCTTCGCCCGGCGCTTCGCGTCACCGGCTTGCGAGGGCTCGAAGCTCGACGTCGCGTAGCCGCTTTCCGTGTAGCTGCTCTGCTTCTCGTCGCGGGAGTTGGTATTCCACTTGTAGTCGTCGCGTGCCATGCCGCGGATTTTGCGCCACGCAAGGCCGGCTCGGCAACACGCGGTTCAAGGGGGCGGGCGGTGGCCAGCCCGGCGCGGAGGACGACGCAGCGCTTTACATATCTTTGCGCCCGGGCAAACGCGGATTCATGGCTGCGCACGACGATGCCGATGTGGCCGATCGGGCCCGTCTCGCAAGGAGTCAAGGATGTCTGCAACAACCTGCATGAACTCGGAAATGAAGAGCGTCGGGCGCTTTCTGGCCGTCGCCGCGCTGGCGGTCGCCGCCAGCGCCGCCATTCCCGCTTGGGCACAGGGGTCCCCTGGTGGCCCTGGCTTCGGCGGCCCCGCGATGATGGGGGGGCCGGGCGGGCACCACATGGGCGGGCCCGGCTTCGGCGGCCATGACATGGGCGGTTTCGGAATGGCATTCGGCAGCCCCGAGCGTGTCGGCCGCATGGTCGACCACATGCTCGACGGCCTGAAGGCGAGCGATGCGCAGCGAGCCCAGATCAAGCAGATCGCCCAGACGGCCGCGGCCGACATGAGCGCGCAGCGCGAGGCCGGCCGCGCGCTGCGCCAGAAGGGACTGCAGATCCTCGCCGCGCCGACGGTCGACGCCGCTGCCGCCGAATCGCTGCGCCAGCAGGCCCTCGCGCAGCACGACCAGGCGAGCAAGCGCATGCTGCAGGCGATGCTCGACATCGCCAAGGTGCTCACGCCGGAGCAGCGCGCCGCGATTGGCGAGCGCATGAAACAGCGCTCGGAGATCATGCAGGAACGCCAGAAGCGGATGCAGCGAGGCCCGGCACAGAAGGGCTGATCGCATTGCCCGTGCAGCTATGCTCGTGCCGATCGCGTGCCCTGAAGTCCCCTGGCTGAAGGGCACGCAACGATTCCGACCGGGCCTCTGCATGACCGCGCACCTGCTGCTGATCGACGACGACGCCCGCCTGGCGGCGATGGTGGGCGACTACCTGCGCGCCGCCGGCTTCGAGGTCGACACGGCGCCATCGCTCGCCGGCGGGCGCGCACGGCTCGCCGCGCAGGCCTACGACGCGCTGCTGCTCGACCTGATGCTTCCCGACGGTGATGGCCTCGACCTCTGCCGCGAATTGCGCGCCAGCGCGGCAACGCGCCAGTTGCCGCTGCTGATGCTGACCGCGCGCGGCGAGCCGACCGACCGCATCGTCGGACTCGAACTCGGCGCCGACGACTACCTGCCCAAGCCTTTCGAGCCGCGCGAACTGCTGGCCCGCATCAAGGCCCTGCTGCGGCGTGCCCGGCCGGCGCCGGAGGTGAGCGAGGTGTTGCGCTTCGGACGGCTCGAGATCGACCTCGGCGAGCGCGCCGCGCGCATCGGAGGCCGGCCCTGCGAACTGACAGGCCACCAGTTCGACCTGCTCGTGGTGCTGGCGCAAAGCGCGGGGCGCGTGTTGTCGCGAGACCAGATCATGGACGCGCTGAGGGGCCATCCAATGGATGCGTTCGACCGTTCGATCGACGTGCACATCTCGCGCATTCGCGCCGCCATCGAAGACGACCCGAAAGAGCCGCGCCGCGTGCTCACCGTGCGCGGCACCGGCTACGTATTCGCGAAGAAGCAGGATGGCGATGCGGCCGGATAGGACGAGACGTCCCCACCGCTTCCCTGCTCGGCCATGAAGACGCTGTACCTGCGCATCTACCTCACCGTCGTCGCGGTGCTGCTCGTGTTCGCGCTGCTGTCGGGATGGGTGTTCCAGCGCAACATCGAGAGCGCGCGGGCGGAGGGTCGCGAGGCCTGGCGCGAGCGCCTGGGCGCCTGGGCGGAGCTTGCGCAGAGCAGCCTGCCGGACGCGAACGCGCCGCTGGCCGAGCAACGCGAGGCGCTGCACGCGCTGGCCGGGCGGATGCACAGGCCGCTCGCGCTCGACAGTGCCAGCGGCGAGCGCGTTGCCGAGTCCGAGTCGTTCATGCGCCACGAAGGCGGCCCTGGCGACGGGCGCGGCGCCAATGGGCGCGGCCTCTCGTTGCCGCTGGCCGATGGACGCACGCTCTGGGTGCTGCGTCCGGGCATGATGCGGGGTGGACCGATGGGGGGGCGTCCGCGGCCGGACGAAGCCTTCGGCCTGCCGCTGCCGCCGGGCGCGCCGGGTTGGCTCGGCGTGCCGGGAGCCGGCCTCGTCGTCACGCTGGCGGTGTTGTTCGGCGCGATCTCTCTCGGCGCCTATCCGGTGGTGCGTCGCCTGACGCGCCGCCTCGAATCGCTCAAGCAGGGCGTCGAGGCGTTCGGCGGCGGCGCGCTCGACCGGCGCGTGGCCGAAGACGGCGGCGACGAGGTGGCTGCCGTCGGCGCCAGCTTCAATCAGGCAGCGGCGCGCATCGAGGCGCTGGTGCGATCGCATCAGTCGCTGTTGGCCAACGCCAGCCATGAGCTGCGTTCGCCGCTGGCTCGGATGAAGATGGCGCTGGCGCTGCTCGAGGACGCGCCGGCAGGACAGCGCGAGCACCTGCGGCACGAGATCGACGTCAACATCGCCGAGCTCGACGCACTCGTCGAGGAAGTGCTGCTCGCCAGCCGGCTCGACGACGCGTCGCAGGCGCTGGCGCCGTTCGAGCGCGTCGACCTGCTGGCCCTGGCCGCCGAAGAAGCGGCCCGGTTCGGCGCTTCGGCACAGGGCGAAGCCGCCGTCGTGCTGGGTGACGAAAGGCTGTTGCGCCGCGCGCTGCGCAACCTGCTGGAAAACGCCCGCCGCTACGGCGGCGGTGAAGTAAACCTGAGCACCCAGCTGCGTGGTGGCCATGCACGGCTCGACGTGTGCGACCGCGGACCGGGCGTGCCCGAGGCCGCGCGCGAACGCATCTTCGAGCCGTTCTATCGTCTGCCCGGCCACGCCGAGCAGGCCGGCGGCGTGGGCCTGGGACTGAGCCTGGTCAGGCAGATCGCCGGGCGCCACGGCGGCAGCGTACGCTGCGAGGCCCGCGAGGGTGGCGGGAGTTGCTTCGTGCTGAGCCTGCCCGCGGGCTGAAGCCGACCTGCTCCGCATCACGCGGCAGCTTGCTTGCCGATCGCTTCGAGGATGCCGCGCATCAGGGCCAGAGGTGTCGGCGGACAGCCGCGGATGACGGCATCGACCGGGATCACGCTGGCCACCGCGCCGCACGAGGCATAGCTGGACCCGAACTCGCCACCGTCGGCACCGCAGGCGCCGACCGCGATCACGAGCCGCGGTTCCGGCGTGGCGGCCAGGGTGCGGCGCAGCGCCTCCTCCATGTGGCGCGAGACCGGGCCCGTGACGAGCAGCATGTCGGCATGACGCGGGCTGGCGACGAAGTGCACGCCGAAGCGCTCGATGCTGTAGTAGGGGTTGTTGAGCGCCTGGATCTCGAGTTCGCAGCCGTTGCAGGATCCGGCGTCCACTTCACGGATCGCCAGACTGCCGCCGAAGCGCTCGCCGATGCGGGCCCGCAACCGTTCGCCGATGTCGGTCAATGCGGGGTCGTCGATCCGCGGCAGCGGCTCGGTGACGAGCCCCAGGCGCTGGATTTTGCCGAGGATGCGCAGCATGTTCTACAGGTCGTGGCCGGAATACGAGCCGTTCACCGACTTGTTGCAGACCGGGAAGTCGGGAACGATGTTGTCCTGAATCAACAGTTCGAGCGCCGGCCAGTTGAGCCATGAAGGATCGCGCGGGAAGAAGCGTGCGACGCGCCCGTCCGCGCCGAAGCGCACGAAGCACAGGATCTCGCCGCGCCAGCCCTCGACCAGCCCCAGCCCTTCGGCGGGCGCCGCGGGCGGCGCCCAGGCCGCGCGAATCGACCCGCTGGGCAGACCGTCGAGCAGGGCCTCGATCAGGTCGAAGGAGGCGGTGATCTCCTCGAGCCGAACGCGGGCCCGGGCGTTGACGTCGCCGAAGCGATGGGCCGGCACCTTGACGCTCAGCCGGTCGTAAGGCGGGTAGGGCGCATCGCGGCGAACGTCGAATGCCGCTCCCGACGCGCGCCCGACGAAGCCGACGCAGCCGAGCGCCTTGGCGAGCTCGGGCTTGAGCACGCCGGCGCCGCGCACGCGATCGGCGACCGACGGCAGGTCGTTGATGATGGCCATCAGCTTGGCGATCTGCCTGCGCAGCGCAGCGGCCTCCGCGCGCATGGCCGTGCGCAGGCGTTCGTCGAGGTCCACCGCCACGCCGCCGGGGACGATGCAATCCATCATGAAGCGGTGGCCGAATGCCTCGTGCGAGGCCCGCTGCCAGGCCTCGCGCAGGCGAGAGAACTGGTAGAAGCCGAACGCGAAGGCGATGTCGTTGAGCAGCGCGCCGATGTCGCCGACATGGTTGGCGACGCGCTCGCGCTCGCACATCAGCGCGCGCAGCCAGAGTCCGCGTGGCGGCACTTCCAGGCCTGCCGCCCGCTCCATCGCCATGCAGGCGGCCCAGGCGTGGCCGACGGTGCAGTCGCCCGAGACGCGCGCGGCCAGCCGGGCCAGGCCGTCGCCGTCGCGCCCCTCGGCGATCTTCTCGATGCCCTTGTGGGTGTAGCCCAGGCGTTCCTCGAGCCTGAGCACGGTTTCGCCGACGGCCTGGAAGCGGAAGTGCCCCGGCTCGATGATGCCCGCGTGCACCGGCCCGACCGGTATTTCGTAGACGCCGCTGCCCTGCGCCAGCAGGAAGGCGTACTGGTGATCGGCCGGGGTCTGCGCCTGCGGGTGGCCGGCGACGGGGAAATCCCGGCGCAGTGGAAACTCCGAGTCCTGCCACGCCTGGTGGCGGGTCCAGCGGCGGACGTCCGGATGGTCGGCGAAGGCCACCCCGAGCATGTCCCGGATGTGACGCTCGGGACGGTCCGCAGCCGGATACGACGGCGTGTGCGATGCCAGGACGGGGCCGCCGCGCGGCACCGTCGTGCGCGCGATCAGGTAGGCGCCGCCCTGCTCGAAACAGGCGTAGATGCAGATCGACCCGCGACCCGGCGCGCCCGGGCCGGCGCCCGCATCGACGCCCGCGTCGACGCCCATGTCGTCGCCCCAGCCCGCCACCCAGCGGCAGCCGCAGGCGCTGGCCTCGGCGGCGAGCTGGCCCCAGTCTGCGGGCTGAACCAGGACGAGCTGCGCCGGCGCGAGCCCAGGTGCGGCCTGTGCCTCGACGTGCAGGCCGATCTCGGCGAGACGGGGCAGCAAGGGCACGAGCGGCGTGCCCTGCGTCTGCATCGATGACCTCGACTTCGTCATAGCGGCGAACCGCCGGTGATGAGCACGGTGGCCTGCTCGAACCAGCGCGCGAGGAAGCCGGGGATCGCCAGCCCGAGCACGAGCACGAGCACCAGATGGACCAGCACCGGCGCCATGTTGGCATCGACCGGCTTCTGCCCCGGCGGCGGTTCGCCGAAGACCATCTTCTGGACGTGTCGGAACAGGCCGGCAAAGGCCACGCCGAAGCCGAGCAGCAGCGGGATCGTCAGCCAGGGCCAGGCCTTCATGGTGGCCATCAGCAACAGGAACTCGCTGATGAAGACGCCGAAGGGCGGGAAGCCGGCGATCGACACGGTGCCGAGCAGCAGCCCCCAGCCGATCGCCGGCTGGGTCCGGATGAGACCGCGGATGTGGTCGATGCGCTGCGTGCCGGCAAGCTGGCAGGCGTGGCCGACCGTGATGAAGATCGCCGACTTGGTGAGCGAGTGCACGGTCATGTGCAGCAGCGCGCCGAAGGTGGCGAGCGGCCCGCCGATACCGAAGCCGAAGGTGATCAGCCCCATGTGCTCGATCGACGAGTAGCTGAACATGCGCTTGACGTCGTGCTGGTGGTGCAGGAACAGGCCCGCCACGGTGAACGACAGCAGGCCGAAGCCCATCATCAGGTGGCCGGCGAGCTCGGTATGCAGCGAACCGTCGACGAGCATCTTGAAGCGCACCAGCGCATACAGCGCGACGTTGAGCAGCAGACCCGAGAGGACCGCCGACATCGGCGTCGGCCCCTCGGAGTGGGCGTCCGGCAGCCAGTTGTGCAGCGGCACCAGGCCGACCTTGGTGCCGTAGCCGACGAGCAGGAAGACGAAGGCCAGTGACATCACCGCCGGGTCCAGGTTGCTCGCCGCCGAACCGTGCAGCACGGTCCACAGCAGCGTGTCCTCGCGGTCGCCGCCGAGCTTGCTCGCGGCGGCGAAGTAGATCAGCACGGTGCCGAACAGGGCCTGCGCGATGCCGACGCCGCAGAGGATGAAGTACTTCCAGGCCGCCTCGATCGATTCGGGCGTGCGGTACATCGAGACCAGCAGAACGGTGGTCAGCGTCGCCGCTTCCATGGCCACCCACAGCACGCCGAGGTTGTTGGTCGACAGCGCGAGCAGCATCGAGAACAGGAAGCACTGGTACATCGAGTGGTACAGGCGCAGGCGCCTGCTGGTCACGCGCCCGCGCTCGACTTCGTGGCGCATGTAGGGGCGCGAGAAGATCGATGTCGTCAGGCCGACGAATGCGGTCAGTACCACGAGGTAGACATTGAAGGCGTCGATGTAGAACATGCGGCCGCTGGAGAGCTGCGGCCCGTGGGCGAAGACCTCGAGCGCCATGGCCAGCGAGGCGCCGAAGGTCACGACGCCGACCGCGACGTTGACCCAGCCGCCGAGCGGGCGGTGACCGATGAACGCCAGCACCAGCCCCCCGAGGAGCGGCGCCACGAGCGTGACTTCGAGCAGCGTCACGAGGACTCCCTCGGCGTCGACGCGCCGGCCGCGTCCTGCAGCGACGGCGGATCGGTCGCCTCCGTCAGGCGGTTGAAGCGCACGACGTCCAGCGAGCCGAACGAATCGCGCAGGTGGAAGAAGAAGACGCCGAACAGGATCGAGGCGACGAGGATGTCGAAGGCCACGCCGAGCTCGACGATCAAGGGCATGCCGTAGGTCGAGACCACGGCGGCGAAGAAGATGCCGCTCTCCATCGACATGAAACCGATCACCTGCGCCACCGCCGACTTGCGCACCGACAGCAGCAGCATGCCGAGCAACTCGATCGCGATGCTCACCGCAATCACGTTGCGCGTCGCCAGGCCCGAGAGTTGAATGATCGACTGCGCCACGTAGTAGCTGAAGATGACCAGCGCCACGCCGCCGAGCAGCAGCAGCGTGGGGTGCCTGATCACCTCGGCGTCGTACTGCATGTTGAGGCGGACGCTCAGGCGGTACAGCAGCCAGGGGATCACGATCACCTTGAGCGTGAAGGTGAGTGCCGCCGAGATGTAGAGATGCGGATGGTTGGAGACGATGGCCACCAGCACCGACACCACCGCGAGCAACAGACCCTGCCAGGCGAACGTGAAGATCAGCGGCATCATGCGCGCCTGGGCGAGCATCATGAACGACGTGAACAGCGCCAGCGCCGCGAACAGGATGATGGCCTGGCTGTACAGCTCGAGTGAGGAGATCGCCATCTGGGGCCCTAGCCTCCGGTCTCGAGCACGACGTGGGTCAGCATCGCGAGCAGCGAGAGCATGAAGGCGAAACCGAGGAACTGCGGCACGCGGAACAGCCGCATCTTGGCCATCACCGTCTCCCACACGACGAGCACGACGGCGAGAAGCATCAGCTTGGCCACCACTGCGACGAGGCCGATGATCAGCGCCGGAGCGCTGAATTCGGTGGCGATGCCCCACGGGAAGAAGAAGTCGACGATGAGCACCGCGTAGATCATCAGCTTGACTTGCGACGCCCACTCGATCAGCGCCAGGTGGCGCCCGCCGTACTCGAGGATCATCGCCTCGTGCAGCATCGTCAGTTCCAGATGGGTGGCGGGGTTGTCCACCGGAATCCGGCTCGTCTCGGCCACCGCCACCATGGCCAGCGCCAGCAGCGCGAAGAGGAACGATGGCCGCAGCACCAGGCCCGACTTCAGGATGTATTCGCTGGCCACCGACAGGTTGGTCGTGTTCGCCGTCATCGACAGCGTGAAGACCGCCATCAGCATCGCCGGTTCGGCCAGGGCCGAGACCATCATCTCGCGCGAAGCGCCCATCCCGCCGAAGGCGGTGCCGATGTCCAGACCGGCCAGCGCGGTGAAGAAGCGCGCCAGCGCAAAGAAGCCGACCAGCACGATCACGTCGGCGATCGCGGCGGAGGGCAGGCGCACGGCGATGAGCGGGACCACCGCGGCGGCGAGCAGCATCGCGCCGAAGACGATGTAGGGCACGGCGCGGAACAGCCAGGAGGCGTTCTCGGCCAGCAACATCGTCTTCGCGAACAACTTGGCCAGATTGCGGTAGGGCTGCCACACCGGCGGCGCGGCGCGGTTCTGCATGCGGCACTTGACGAACTGCAGCCAGCCGGCGAGCAGCGGCGCGGCGGCGATGAAGAGCAGCGCCTGCGCCGCGGCAAGCGTCCAGGCCGTCAACTCACGATCCATAGGAAGACGAGCAGTGTTGCGAAGGAGAACTTGAGGTAGGTGTGGATGTTGCCGGTCTGGATGAAGACGATGCGTCGCGCCGCCGCGATCACCAGACGTCCGATCGGCACATAGAACTTGAGCCACGACCAGTCCTGCGTGTGCAGGCTGTAATGCAGGCTGGTGACGCGCGCGATCGGCCCGGCGCTGGCGAGTGTGTCGACCTTCTCCTCGACCTTCCAGACCCCGGCGAAGACGCGCCGGATCGGCTGGCTGAAGGCCGTCGAGGTGTACTGCATGCGCTGCGTGAGCTGGCCGAAGCCGCAGTCCCAGGCATAGGCCCTGCGCGGCGCGAGGGCGCCGCGCTTGATGACCAGAAAGCCCAGGCCGAAGACCACGACGATGGCGACCAGGACCACCGGTGCCGAGTACGAGGCCACCTGCGGCGAAATGGGCGTCAGCCACATCCAGCCGCGGGCCGCGGCAGACGGCAATGCGCCGTGCACCAGCATCTCCGTGATCGGCGCCATCGCTTCGATGACGGTGGTCGGGAAGACGCCGAGCAGCAGGCACAGCGTCGCGAGCAAGCCCATCCCGCCCAGCATGCCCGACGGCACTTCGCGCGCACGCGCCACGCGGCGCGATCGCGGCTGGCCGAGGAAGCCGATCCCGAAGGCCTTGACGAAGCAGGCGGCGGCGAGCGCGCCGGTGAGGGCGAGCATCGCCGCGGCGATCGGGATCATCGCGCGCAGCAGGCCGTTGTCGAGCGCGGGCGCCTGCAGTGCCGTCTGGAAGGTCAGCCACTCGGAGACGAAGCCGTTGAAGGGCGGCAGCGCCGAGATCGCCACGCAGCCGATCAGGAAGAACAACGCAGTGATCGGCATGCGGCGGATGAGGCCGCCCATGTGGTCGAGGTCCCGTTCGTGCGTGCGGTAGAGCACCGCGCCAGCGCCGAGGAACAGCAGCCCCTTGAACAGCGCATGGTTGATCGTGTGATAGAGCGCCGCCACCAGCCCGAGCGTGCCGAGCAGCTTGTGCCCGCTGCCGAGAAAGATCATCGACAGCCCGAGACCCATCAGGATGATGCCGATGTTCTCGATCGAGTGATAGGCGAGCAGCCGCTTCAGGTCGTGCTGCATCAGTGCGTAGAGCACGCCGAGCAGCGCCGAGGCGGTGCCGACGACGAGCACCACGACGCCCCACTCCCACTGCACGTCGCCGACCAGGTCGTAGATCACGCGCACCATGCCGTAGATGCCCATCTTGATCATCGCCCCGCTCATCAGCGCCGAGATGTGCGACGGCGCGACCGGGTGCGCGTCGGGCAGCCAGACGTGCAGCGGAACCATGCCCGACTTGGTGCCGAAGCCGGCAAAGGCGCAGCCGAAGGCGATCGTCGCCCACAGCGGCGAGAGCTTGGCGAGGCGCATCTGGTCGAAGGTGAGGCCCCCGCCGAAAGCGGCGAGCACACCGAACGACAGCAGGATCACGAGCGCACCGACGTGGGCCAGCAGCAGGTACAGGAAGGCGGCGTGGCGGTTCGCGGCGTGCTGGTGCTGGTAGACCACCAGGAAGTAGCCGGCGAGCGACATCATCTCCCAGAAGATCATGAACACCAGCGCATCGTCGGCGAGCAACAGCATCTGCATGCCGACGACGAACAGCGCGGTGAATACGCCGAGCGGCGGCAGCGGCTGTGAGTCCGCGCCACGCGCGAACTCGCGCGTGTAGCTGGGGCCGTAGAGCGACACCGCGACCACCAGCGTGCCGAGCAGCACGAGGAAGAAGCCCGAGAGCGGATCGATCCGAAGTGCCAGTCGAGCCAGGGCAGGCCGAGTGCGAAGCGGTCGGTGAGGCTCAGCTTGGCGAGCAAGGTCCAGGCGCCGGCGGCGATGCTCGCCGCGCCGGAAAGGAACAGGAACAGGAACGATCCGAAATGCAGGAAGTCCGGGTGGCGGCGCACCGCGAGCAGCGAGACGGCGCCGGAGAGCAGGCTGAACGCCACGGCAGCATAGGCCAGGAGCAGAGGCAGATCGCTCGCTCCGCTCATTGCGGGAGTTCCGGCAACCGACAGTTCAATCGCACGTCGGACTCTCCAGATTGATCAATCGTAGGAACCGGCTCAGTCTACGCGCGGCGTGGCGGGGTCCATGCGCCGCCGCACCGCGCCGAGAATTCCGCGCAGGATCTCGAGCGGCGGCGGCGGACACCCCGCCACCACCGCATCGACGGGAATCACGTTCGCCACCTTGCCGCGCGTGGCATACCCCTCGCCGAAGATGCCGCCGGTGCAGCCGCAATCCCCCACCGCGACGACCAGCTTCGGCGCCGGCGTGGCGTCGTAGGTGCGGCGCAGCGCCTCTTCCATGTGGCACGACACCGGCCCGGTCACCAGCAGCATGTCGGCGTGGCGCGGACTGGCGACGAACCTGATGCCCAGGCCTTCGATGTTGTAGTAAGGGTTGTTGAGCGCGTGGATCTCCAGTTCGCAGCCGTTGCACGACCCGGCATCGACCTCGCGGATCGTCAGCGCCTGACCGAGGATGTCGAGGATGTCCTGGTGAATGCGCTGCGCCGCGGCGGCGTCGGCGTCGGCAAGCTGCGGCGCCGGCTCGGTGACGATGCCGGTGCGGACGATCTGTCTGAGGATGTGCCACATCTCACTTACTCCAGCGCGTGTCGCACGGCCCGCAACGCATGAAATGCGGTTGCGCCATGTTTGGCTGCTTGCGGCCCATTGCGGCCGTTCGCGGGTGTCCGCTTCCGGGTGGCTTCAGCGCGGCGCGGCAGGCGGTGCCCGCTTTGGCAGTTCGACGCGGGAGCGTCAGGCCGGGCTGGCGTGCTCCTGCTCCGTGTCCCCCGGCGCCGGCCTTCGGCCGCCGCCTCCTCCTTTACCTGCGCAGAACACGCCAGCCCGTCCTGACGCTCTGCCACCTTTGCGGCATCGCTTGCGCAGGCACGTGTGTCGGCACGCTCCGCTGGCACTGGGCCGAGGGCGGCGGGCAACCGGCTGCCGCAGGTAAAGGAGGAGACGCCAGCCGTCAGGATGGCGTCGGGGGACACGGAGGCAGCCGGTTGCCCGCCGCCCTCGGCCACGCGCTGGCCTTGGCTCGCTCCAGCATTCAATACGAACGGCCGCAATGGGCCGCAAGCAGACGACCACACGGGGGGCCGGCGGCGATGTTTGATCCTGGTACCGGCCGCGCAGCCCCAACGGCGCCGCGCGCCCACCGGCGGGCAGAGGACCAATTGAGCTAGTGCGCCGTCCATTTAGAGGTCATGCCCCGAATAGCTGAGGTTGAAGGACTTGTTGATGAGCGGGAAGTCGGCAACGATGTTGTCGATCGCGGCGTGCTCGATCACCGGCCAGTTCTGCCACGAGGGGTCGTGGCAATGGCAGCGTGCGATGCGGCCGTCGGCGCCGATCTCGAGCGCGACGAGCACCTCGCCGCGCCAGCCCTCGACCCAGCCTGCGCCGATCGACGGCACGGCCCGTGACGGCAGGTCGGCGCGCGTCGCGCCGGCAGGCAAGCCGGCGCCGATCGCGCGGATGAGCCGCAGCGATTCGAATGTCTCGTCGAAGCGCACCGCGACGCGCGCGGCGATGTCGCCGTGGCGGTGGGTGGCCATCGCGACGCCCAGCTGGTCGTAGGGCGGCCAGGCATGATCGCAGCGCAGGTCGGCCGCCTGCGCGCTGGCGCGCCCAGCCAGACCCGTCAGGCCGAGCTGGGCGGCCAGCTCCGGCGTCACGCAGCCGGTGGTCAGGAAGCGGTCCTGCACGCCGGCGTGCTCGTCGTAGATGACCTTCAGCGCGCGCACCTCCTGCTCGATCTCGTCGCAATGCACGTGCAGGCGATCGAGCATCGGCTGCGGCAGGTCGACTGCCACGCCGCCGGGCACCACGCCGTCCATCATCAGGCGGTGGCCGAAGGCCTCGTTCGACAGGCGCTGCCAGTCCTCGCGCAGGCGCGAGAACTGCGCCAGCCCGAAAGACAATGCTGCGTCGTTGCCCAGGGCACCGAGGTCGCCCAGGTGATTGGCCACGCGCTCGCGCTCGAGCATCAGCGCGCGCAGCCAGCTTGCCCGGTCGGGGATCCGGCAGTGCCAGGCCGATTCGAGCGCCATGCAGTAGGCCCAGGCGTAGGCCACCGTCGAGTCGCCCGACACGCGGCCGGCGAGCCGATGGGCCTCGAGCGGGGACAGTTCGGTGAAGCGCCGTTCGATGCCCTTGTGCGTGTAGCCCAGGCGCTCTTCGAGCCGCAGCACCTTCTCGCCGACGAGCGAGAAGCGGAAGTGGGCGGGCTCGATGATGCCGGCGTGCACCGGACCCACCGCGATCTCGTGCACGCCATCGCCCTCGACGCGAACGAAGGGGTAGGCGGCTGGCAGCGCGCCGGCGGCAAGCTCGGCTTCCGGTTGCGCCCCGGATTGCAGTGGCGAGTGTCCGGGGGGCCACAGCCCATGGTCGAGCCAGGCGCGCACGTCATGGGCGCCCTGGGCCTGCAGGCCAGACAGGTCGGCCATCGCGCGCTGCATCCGCCCCGCACACGGGAAGATGCCCGCCAGGTCCGGGAACCCGGGTTCGCCGGCGTCGAGCCGCAGTTCTAGCCAGACCAGTCCTTCCGGCAACGCATAGGCTGCGCAGGCCGCCATCGCGCCTGCGGCGGCGCGTCGATCGACGCCCCAGAGCGCGACCAGACGCCCGCCTGCGTCGGCGACGCGACGTGACGCGGCGCTCCATGCGGCGCGGTCGACCGATGCGTGCCAGATCGGCAAGGGCGCCGGCAGGCGTCGCAGCACGAGTCCGAAGTCGGCCAGTGTCATTCGATCAGGTTCCCAGCATGGCGGCCGCCTGGTGATACCAGGTGTTCAGATAGGGCGGGATGTACAAGCCGAGCATCAGCCCGAGTCCGAGGTGAACGAAGACCGGAATCAGCGCCGGCGGGTGCGCCAGCGGCTTGAGGCTGCCCTCGCCGAACACCATCGGTTGCACGCGGCTGAACACCGAGGCGAACGCCACGGCGAGTGCGATCATCAGGAACGGCGTCGCCCAGGGCTGGTCGCGCATGGTCGTCGTGATGATCAGGAACTCGCTGGCGAAGACACCGAACGGCGGCATGCCCAGGATCGCCAGCGAGCCGAGCATCAGGCCCCAGCCGACCGTCGGGCTGACGCGGATCAGCCCGCGGATGTCTGCCATCATCTGCGACCCCGCCTTCTGCGCCGCGTGACCGGCGGCAAAGAAGATGGCGGACTTGATCAGCGAGTGCACCGTCATGTGCAGCAGGCCGGCGAAGTTGGCGATCGGCCCGCCCAGCCCGAAGGCGAAGGTGATCAAGCCCATGTGCTCGATCGACGAGTACGCGAACATGCGCTTGACGTCCTTCTGCCGGATCAGGAAGAACACTGCCGCCACCACCGACAGCAGGCCGAAGCCCATCATCAGCCGGCCCGTCAGTTGATGGTCGTGCAGCGCGCCGTCGGTCAGCACCTTGCAGCGCAGCACCGCGTACAGCGCCACGTTCAGCAGCAGGCCCGACAGCACGGCCGAGACGGGCGTCGGCCCCTCGGCGTGCGCGTCGGGCAGCCAGTTGTGGAGCGGCACCAGGCCGACCTTGGTGCCATAGCCGATGAACAGGAAGGCGAAAGCCAGCGTGACGATATTCGGGTCGAGCTGGCCCTTGACCGCATCGAGATTGGTCCACAGCAGCGCGCCGCCCTCGAGGCCGATGATCTTCTCGGCCGCCATGTAGAGCAGCACGGTGCCGAGCAGCGCCTGCGCGATGCCCACCCCGCACAGGATGAAGTACTTCCACGCCGCCTCGAGGCTCGCCGCGGTGCGGTAGACGCTGACCAGCATCACGGTCGTCAGCGTGGCGGCCTCCATCGCGACCCAGACGATCCCGAGGTTGTTGGTGGTCAGCGCCAGCAGCATCGTGAAGCTGAACAGCTGGTACATGCTGTGATAGAGGCGCAGGCGCGGCGGCGTCATCTTGCCCTGGTCACGTTCGATCCGCATGTAGGGCCTGGAAAAGATCGCGGTCGTCAGGCCGACGAACGCCGTCAGCGTGACGAGAAAGATGTTGAGGGGGTCGATGTAGAACGCGCTGTCCCAGAACAGCGTCGGCCCGCGGTCGACGATCTGCACCGTCAGCACGCACGCCGCGATGAAGGTGCCCGTGCTGAAGGCGACGTTGACGTCGCGCGCGCTGTCGCGATGACCCATCAGGGCCAGCACCACGCCGCCGAGAAGCGGGATGCCGAGCAGGAAGGCGAGCGCGTTCAACGCAGTCCTTCCGCGGCCGTGCCATGGGTGCCGCCCTCGGCGCAACGTGCGGGGGCCGATTCATCGCCCCGAGGGCGACACCGCGAGTGTCTGCGGGGCGTCATCAATCTCCCTTCAGCCTCTCGAGGCGGCGGATGTCCAGGCTGTCGAACTGCTCGCGGATCTGGAACATGAACACGCCGAGGATGATCACGCCGATCAGCACGTCCAGCGCGATGCCGAGCTCGACCACCATCGGCATGCCATGGGTGGCCGCGGTGGCGGCGAAGAACAGGCCGTTCTCCATGGCCAGGAAGCCGATCACCTGCGGCACTGCCTTGGCACGCGTGATCATCATCAGGAACGACAGCAGCACGCAGGCGAGCGCCATGCCCAGCGTGCCGCCGGCCAGCGTCGACGACAGCTGCGAGATCGGAATCGCGAGGTCGAACGAAAGGATCACGATCCCGATGCCGATCAGCATGGTGGTCGGGATGTTGATCAGCGTCTCGATGTCCCAGCGGATCTGGAGCTGGTCGATGACCCGGTGCAGCAGGTAGGGGATGACCAGCACCTTGAACGCGAAGGTGACGCCGGCCGACAGGTAGAGATGGTGCTGGTGCGTCACGTAGCCGACCACCGCCGTGGCCAGCGCCAGGATGGCGCCCTGCATCGTGAACAGGTTGATCAGCGAGACGATGCGGCGCTGCGAGATCATCGCGAACGCGAGCAACAGCAGCAAAGCGCCGAGCAAGTTGACGAACTGGGTCAGCAGGTGGCTCATGTCAGTACCGCCCGGCCGCCCGAAGGTACTGACGCGCCCCCTCGGGGGGCAGCGAATGAAGTGAGCGTGGGGGCGGTTTCATCCTAGCGTTCGAGCAACAGGTGCACCAGCATGCCGATCACCGCCAGCAGGAAGGCCGTGGCCAGGAACTCCGGGACGCGAAAGATGCGCATCTTGGCGCTCAGCGTTTCGAGCAGGGCGAGCAGGAAGCCGCCGACGGCGAGCTTGAACAACAGAACGGGCAGTGCCAGCAGCATCGCCAGCGGCGCATGGGCCTCGGCGACGCCCCACGGAAAGAAGAGCGCCAGGCCGATGCATGCATAGGCAAAGAGCTTCAGGCTCGCGGCCCACTCGACGAGGGCCAGGTGGCGGCCCGAATACTCCAGGATCAGCGCCTCGTGGATCATCGTGAGCTCGAGGTGCGTGGTCGGGTTGTCCACCGGCACGCGCGCATTCTCGGCCAGCGACACCATCGCGAAGGCAACGCCGGCCAGCGCCAGGCCGGGGTAGATCGTCAGCTCGCGGTGGGCCAGTGTCTCGACGATCGTCGTCAGCGAGGTCGAGTGGGAAATCAGCGAGGCCGAGAACAGCACCATCAGCAGCGCCGGCTCGGCCAGGAAGCCGATCAGCATCTCGCGCCGCGCGCCCATGGTGCCGAAGGCGGTGCCGATGTCCATCGCGGCCAGCGAGATGAAGACCCGGGCCAGCGCGAACAGGCCGACCAGCGCGATGGCATCGGCGGCCGGCGCCAGCGGCAGATCGGTCGACAGGGTCGGGATGATGGAGCAGGCGAGCACCATGCAGCCGAACATCACGTAGGGCGCGGTACGAAACAGCCGCGACGCGTTGTCGGCAACCATCGATTCCTTGTTGAACAGCTTGTGCAGCATGCGGTAGGGCAGCCACAGGCTCGGCGCCGACTTGTTCTGCAGCCATGCGCGCCACTGGTTGACCCAACCGGTGAGCAGCGGCGCAAGCAAGATCGCGATGGCGATCTCGAGCAATTGCGAGACGAAGCCCGTCAGGCTCATGCCGAGTCCCCGCCGCGCTGCGGGGTCAACCCGCCAGCGTCCCTCGCGTGCCCGTTGCGGCTCGGGGCGGTGCTCATCGCCGCACCGCCAGCAGCGTGGCGACCAGGGTCAGGAAGCTGTACATCAGGTACACCGAGATGCGCCCTTGCTGAAGCAGGCCGATCAGCCTTGCCAGGTGGTTGGTGAAGTCGACCAGCGGGACGTAGAGCCAGCGCCAGAAGCGGTCTTCGACGGTGACGCGGTAGCGAGGCTGCGCGTCGAAGGGCGTCGGCAACTCGCGCCGCATCACGAAGAAGGGGTCGAAGATCTGCCGGATCGGCTGGCCGAAGCCTTCGGCCGTGTCCTGCATGCGCGCCGTGCCAAACGGATAGCCGCAGGCCCAGGGCAGGCCGCGACGCGTGCGGCCGTGGTAGAGCCAACGCACGATCAGGAATGCAAAGGCAAAGCAGCCCAGGATGCCGAGCAGAAAGATGACCGGACCGTAGCTCGCCTGCTCCATGCCGTTGGGCGCCAGCAGCCAGCCGCTGCGCGCCACCCGGGCCCCCAGGCCCGCGCCGACGAGCTGCTGCGTCACCGGGTCGATCAGCTGGATGAACTGGGTCGGTAACAGGCCGAGTGCCACGCAGCCGAGGGCCAGCCACACCATGCCCGTGCGTTCCCAGAGGCCGCCGTCGTGGGCGTCGGCGAGTTTGTCTTCGCGCGGCTGGCCGAGGAAGATCACGCCGAAGAACTTGACCATCGTGTAGCCGGCCAGCGCCGCCACCAGTGCGATGAGGGCGGCGACTACGGGGATCAGCATGGTCAGCAGCGGCACGGGCAGGCCCGGCGCAAACAGGAAGCTCTGCAGCAGCAGCCACTCGGAGACGAAGCCGCCCAGCGGCGGCAGGCCGGCGCTGGCCAGCACCCCGAGCAGGGTGAGCCAACCGACCCAGGGCATGGTGCGGATCAGTCCACCCAGCTTGCCGAGGTTGCGCTCCGAGGTTGCGTGCAGCACGCTGCCGGTGCCCAGGAACAGAAGGCTCTTGAAGCAGGCGTGACTGGCCACGTGATAGAGCGTTGCCGTCAGGGCCAACGCAGCCATCGGCTTCATGCCGTAGCCCCCGAAGATCAGCGCGAGCCCCAGGCCGACGAACAGCAGGCCCATGTTCTCGATCGAGGAGTAGGCCAGCAGGCGCTTCATGTCGGTCTGCACCGAAGCGAAGACGACGCCGAACAGGGCGGTGGCGAGGCCGATGGCCAGCAACAGCCCGCCCCACCACCACAGCCGCAGCTGCAGCAGGTCGAGCGACACGCGCAGGATGCCGTAGATGGCGGTGTTGAGCATCACCCCGCTCATCAGGGCCGATACCGGTGAAGGTGCTGCCGGGTGCGCCTCCGGCAGCCAGACGTGCAGCGGCACAATGCCCGCCTTGGCGCCGAAGCCGAACACCGCCAGCAGGAAGCCGACGGACGCCCAGAAGGGGCCGAGACTCTGTGCCCGCATGTTGGCAAACGTGTAGTCGCCGCTGTTGGCCTGCAGCACGCCGAAGCACAGCAGCACCGCGGCCGCGCCGACGTGTGCCATCACGATGTAGAGATTGCCGGCCCTGCGCACCTCGGGGATGCGGTGGTTGGCGGTGACCAGGAAGAACGACGACAGGGCCATCGTCTCCCACATCACCATGAAGGCGTAGGCATCGTCGGCCAGGACGACGCCCGCCATGCTGGCCAGGAAGACGTGGTACTCCAGGCACAGCAAGCCCGGCGGCGTGCCTTCGCCCTTGCGGAAGTAGCCGGCCGCGAACGCGGAAATGCCGGCCGAACAGGCCCCGATCACCATCAGGAAATAGGCCGACAGGCTGTCCAGCCGAAGGTGGAAGGGCAAGTCCGGCAGGCCGATCGGCAGAACCGCGACCTCGGGGGTGCCCAGCAGCGCGCCCAGCGCCAGGCCGCACAGCGCGAGTCCGAGCGCACCGCCGACAGGGAACAGCACGCGGGAGACGAGGGCGAAGCGGTGCAGCGCGAAGACGCCGGTGACCCCCACCACCAGCCAGCCGGCCATGACCAGCAGCACCCAGTCGAGGAGGAGCCACTGCGAGACGGCGGCCAGTTCGGGCATGACTCAGCGCCTGCGATTCATTGCATCACGGGCTCTCAGGCCTTGCGGCGGCGAGCCGGCCGCTTGGCGGCGGGC
Source organism: uncultured bacterium (assembly GCA_963802435.1). GTDB lineage: Bacteria > Pseudomonadota > Gammaproteobacteria > Burkholderiales > Burkholderiaceae_C > CAIKUF01. The sequence goes on along the minus strand of CAWDIT010000010.1, from coordinate 15,653 downwards.
GCCACCTTGCGCCGGGGGCCCGGCTTGGCGCGGGCAGGCACGCCCTCGCGAGCCACGTCGTCGTCGCCTTCCGCGGCCCCGCTGGCGACGAACGCGACCCCGTGTTCGGTGAGGTAGTCACGGATCAGTTGTCGAACCACCTGCGAGGCGGTTCGATCCTGCTGCGCGCACAGGCGCTCGAACGCCAGCTTCTTGTTCGGATCGATCAGCAAGGTCAGCCGTGCCGTCTTCAGTTCCATGAATCCTCCGCGTCGCGGTTCGCTTGGAATTACATCTCATGCACATGCTACATGAATGCCATGCAAACGAAAAGCGAGGACCCCCGCGGACACGGCATGGAGCGGGAAGCCGCGTGCCCGGCGGGCGCGCGCCTCAGCCTGCTGCAGGGGAAGGCGAGCTGCGCCTCTCGTGCCGTTCCTCGCGCCGGCGCGTGTGCAGCACCCAGCCGAGCAGCCCGCACAGCGCCAGCGCCGCCAGCGTGATGCCGGTGGTGCAGGCGGCCCAGAAGCCCGGGCGCGCCCTGCAAGGCGGGGGGCGTGAACCCGGTGACGTTGAACGCCAGCACGAAGCCGCCGCCCAGGCCCACGCCCCACAGCGACGCCGCGTAGATCAGCATCGGCGCCACCGTCAGGTGGTAGCCGCGCAGCGTGAACGCGGCCAGCGTCTGCGCCGCGTCGGCGATGTGGAACAGCATCACCCAGGCGAGCAGCGGCAGCGCGGCGGCGATGATCACCGGGTCGTGCGTGTAGGCGCGCAGCAGGCTCTCGCGCGCGAGGTAGGCGCCGGCACCCATCAGCGTGGCGACCGCCAGGCCGAGCTCGACGCCGTGCCACGACAGGCGCCGTGCGTCGCGCGCGTCGCTGGCACCGAGGCGTTGCGCGACCAGCGTGCACACGGCGTTGCCGAGCGCCATCGGCATCATGAACATCAGCGACACCAGGTTCACCGCGATCTGGTGCCCCGCCACCGGCGTGGCGCCGAGGCGCGAGATGAACAGGGCCATGAAGGTGAAACCGGTGACTTCGAGGGCGATCGCCAGGCCCATCGGCACACCGAGCCTGAGCAGCGCCCGCTGCGCCGCCGCCTGCAGAGGCACCAGCCCGGGGCGGTGCAGTCCGAACGGCACGTAGAAAGCGTCGCGTCTCAGCAGCGCCCGCGCGGCCAACCACTGACACCACATCACGATCGCGGTGGCGATGCCGCAGCCGGTGACGCCGAGCGCCGGCAGGCGCAGTTCGCCGACGGGCGTGCTCCACGCCAGGCCGTAGACCAGCAGCGCGCTCAACGGGACCTTCAGCGCCAGGCCACCGAGCTGCAGCGCCATCACCACCTTCGGTCGCGACACGGCGGTGTTGAAGCCGCGAAAGACGGTGAACAGCAGGGCCGGTGGCAAGGCGAAGGCGAGTCCGGCGAGGTAGGCGTGGACCTTGGTCGTGACCTCGGGCCCGGCGCGCGCCACGGCGAGAAAGGGTTGTGGAAAGACGAGCAGCGCGCAGCCCAGCACCGACATCGCGAGTGCGAGCCACAGCGCCTGATCGAACTGCTGCCCGGCCTCGGCCAACCGGCCGGCGCCGAACAGATGGCCGGCGATCGGGCCGACCGCCAGCACCACGCCCATCAAGCCGATGAAGACGCTGATGTAGGCGGCGGAGCCGACCGCCAGAGCCGCCAGGTCGAGTGCGCTGTAGCGCGCGACGAGCACGGTGTCGATGGTGGCAAAGCCAAGCACCGCCACCTGGCCGACGAAGACCGGCCAGGCCAGGGGAGCGATGCGCCGCGCATCGTCGCCGAACGACATGCGCGGATTGCGGTGCAGCCTGGCAAGGCCTTCGGGCATGGAGGCGCCTCAGCCGGCGCGGTCCGCCGTACCGCTCGCCGCCCGCCGCGAACCGGCAGGCTCGCCGAGCGGCGGACGATCGCCGCCGTTCGCCTCGAGCGCGCGTTCAGCGTAGCGGGTAAAGCGCCAGGCCGTGCCCTCCGCCGTGATGCGCCGCCAGGTGCGGCGCTTCTCGCCCGGCGTCATCGCCGGCCAGTGCTGTACCTCGTCGAACGTGCGGCCGCAGCCCTTGCACACGTCGTCGCCCTGGCTCGTCGAGCAGATCGCGATGCACGGCGCGTCGGGCGTGCTGGCGTACCAGGCGAGCCAGGCCTCGCGGGCAGGCGCGGGCATCGCCGCTTCGTCGCATTCGCTCTCGCGGCGGACGGCCATGGGCGCGTAGACCTCGGCCAGCGCGCGCACCTCGGCGCAGGCCGTGACGCCGTCCGGCGAAGGCTTGCGTTCGCGCCACCAGTTGATGGCCGCTTCGATGTCGGTGATGTGCAGGGCGGCCATGGCAATGCGAGAAACTGCATCCAAGGATAGCGCCGCACGCCTGTCGGATGTGTTCCACTGCCGGAACGGGAGAACACTCTCATCCCACCGAGGAGACACACCATGACACTCTGCCCCATCGCGATCGCAGTCGGCTGCAAGAAGTGCCCGGCCTTCGGTATCTGCCCGCTGAAGGGCGTGATCGGTGACCAGGGCGAAGCCCAGGCGCCGGAGGCCAAGCAGGCGGCCGACAAGCCGAAGACGGGCTCGCGACCCAAGAAATAGGCTGCCTCGCAACGTGTGGCGGCCACACGTTCGGGTTGACACTCGCCCCATACCGGCAGGGCTGCCCCCGGCCAGGCAAGGGTAAAGCCCCCTGTCGGGCCTCCTGCAGGACCGCTATCTTCTCGCCCCAGGCCGGTCGAAGCCCGGCAGGCCTGGCACCGGCCGATGCAGGCCGCGAAACGCGCGAAGGAGTTGAAGATCGCCACTGCGCTCGCATCCGCCGAACAGCTCCAGGTCGACGGGGTGACGGTGCGATTTGGCGGCATCACCGCGCTCGACGACGTGTCGTTTTCGGTATCGGCGGGCCACATCGTCGGCTTGATCGGTCCGAACGGCGCGGGCAAGACGACGCTGTTCAACTGTCTGTCGCGCCTCTATGCGTTCGACGCGGGCCAGATCCTCTTCGAGGGCCGGTCGATCGTGGCGGTCCCGCCGCACGGCATCGCGTCGCTCGGCATCGGGCGCACGTTCCAGAACCTTGCGCTGTTTCGCACGATGACGGTCCGCCAGAACATCATGCTGGGCGGGCACTGCAGAACGCACAGCGGCTTCCTTGCCAATGCACTGCGATTGCCGCAGGTGCGGCGCGAGGAGCGCGCGCTGCAAGCCCATGCCGACGAGCTGATCGGCTTGCTCGGTCTGGACGAGGTGGCAGAGACCCGTGTGATGGACCTGACCTTCGGCACGCAGAAGAGGGTCGAACTGGCGCGCGCGCTGGCCAGCCGCCCCAAGCTGCTGCTGCTCGACGAGCCGGCCGGCGGGCTCAACCTCGAGGAGGTCGAAAACCTCACTGCCCTGCTGAGGGAAGTCCGCGATCGCCTCGGGATCACGATGCTGCTGGTCGAGCACCACATGAACATGGTGATGCGGGTGTCGGACAAGGTCGTCGCGCTCGATTTCGGGCGCGTGATCGCCGATGGGACGCCGGCCGAAGTGCAGGGCAATGTCGACGTGGTGCGCGCCTACCTCGGGACGGAAAGCTGATGGCCCGGATGCTCGAGGTGCGCGGTCTGCAGGCCCAGTACGGCGCGACCCGGGTCCTGCACGGCATCGATTTCTCGGTCGAGCAGGGCGGCATCACGACCATCCTCGGCGCCAACGGCGCCGGCAAGACGACGACGCTGCGCGCGGTCTGCGGCATGGTCAGGACGCAGGGCGAAATCACCCTCGCGGGTGCACGCATCGACGGCAAGGCCACCGAGAGCATCGTGCGCCTGGGCGTTGCCCACGTGCCCGACGGCCGTGGCACCTTCGTCGACCTGAACGTGGAGGAGAACCTGCGTCTGGGCGCCTACTCGCGGCGCGACAAGGCCGAGGTCGCGGCCGACTTCGAGCGCGTGTTCGGCTACTTCCCGCGCCTGAAGGAGCGCCGCCGGCAGCAGGCCGGCCTGCTGTCGGGAGGCGAGCAGCAGATGCTCGCGGTGTCTCGCGCGCTGATGCTGCGGCCGCGCCTGCTGCTGCTCGACGAACCGTCGTTCGGTCTGGCGCCGCTCGTCGTGCAGGAGCTGTTCGAGATCTTCCGCACGATCAACCAGCAGGACCACGTCAGCATGCTGCTGGTGGAGCAGAACGCGTCGCTCGCGCTGCGGCTCGCCGACCACGCCTACCTCCTTGAAACGGGTCGCGTCGTGATCTCCGGTACGGCCGATGCCATCCGCGGCGACGCGGCGGTCCGGCGCTCGTACCTCGGCTACTAGACGGCGCAAGGCAATGAACCTCCTGCTCCATCAGGTGCTCTCGGGTCTGGCCACCGGCGGCATCTACGCCAGCCTGGCGCTCGCGCTGGTGATGATCTACCAGGCGACGCACCTCGTGAACTTCGCGCAGGGCGAGCTGGCGATGTTCTCCACCTACCTCGCCTGGAGCCTGATGCAGGCCGGCGTGCCTTACTGGGTGGCGTTCTTCGCGACGGTCGCGATCGCATTCGTGCTCGGCGTGCTGATCGAGCGCCTGATCGTGCAGCCGGTGGAAAGCGCGCCGATCCTGTCGGTCGTGATCGTCTTCATCGGCCTGCTCGTGATCTTCAACAGCCTGGCGGGCTGGATCTTCTCGTACACGATCAAGCCGTTCCCGAGCCCGTTTCCGGCCGCACCGCCATTCGGCAGCTCGTATGTCTCGTCGCACGAACTCGGCTCGATGGCGATCACGCTCGTCGTCCTCGTATTGATCTTCGTGTTCTTCCGTTTTACGCCGCTCGGCCTGGCGATGCGCGCGGCGGCGCAGAACCCGGTGTCGAGCCGGCTCGTCGGCATCCGCGTCGGCTGGATGCTGGCGCTCGGCTGGGGCCTGGCGGCGGCGATCGGCTCGATCGCCGGGATCATGGTCGCGCCGACCGTGTTCCTCGAACCGAACATGATGGTCGGCATCCTGCTGTACGCATTCGCCGCGGCGCTGCTCGGCGGCATCGACAGCCCGGGCGGCGCGGTGCTCGGCGGCTTCATCGTCGGCGTGCTCGAGAATCTGGTCGGCGCCGTCCTCGGCACGGAATTGAAGCTGACCGTTGCGCTCGTGCTGATCGTCGGCGTCCTGGTGATCCGGCCTTCGGGGCTGTTCGGCAAGGTCCACCGGACCCGGGTCTGAGCGATGGCCGCGTTCGACCACCCCTCCCGCAACGCGGCCCGTACCGCGTTGAGCCGCAAGCAGCTCGGGGGCCTGGCGCTGCTCTTCGCGGCGGCCTGCGTGCTGCCCTTCCTCGTCAGCGACTACCGGGTGTTCCAGTTCACGCTGGTGCTGGTCTACGCGATCGCGCTGCTCGGACTGAACATGCTGACGGGCTACAACGGCCAGATCTCGCTCGGCCACGGGGCCTTCTATGCCATCGGCGCGTACACGGCGGCGATCCTGATGGACAAGTTCGGCCTGCCGTACTGGGCGACGGTTCCGGCGGCCGGCGCGGTGTGCCTCGTGGCCGGCTTCCTGTTCGGGCTGCCGGCGCTTCGCCTCGAGGGGCTCTACCTGGCGCTGGCCACCTTTGCGCTCGGCGTCGCCATGCCGCAGTTGCTGAAGTACAAGGGCCTCGAGCAGTGGACGGGCGGGGTTCAGGGCATCACCATCCTCAAGCCCGACGCGCCGGAATGGATTGGCATTTCGCAGGATCGCTGGCTGTATTTCGTCGTGCTGTTGCACGTGCTGGTGCTGTTCGTGATCGGCTGGAACCTGCTCCGCGGCCGCATCGGCCGGGCGATGGTGGCGATACGTGACCAGCCGATCGCGGCGCAGGCGATGGGCGTGAACACCGCGATGATCAAGTCCCTGACATTCGGTGTCTCGGCGATGTACACCGGCATCGCGGGGGCGCTCGGTGCGGTCGTGATCCAGTTCGTAGCGCCCGATTCGTTCATCATCTTCCTGTCGATCACACTGGTGGTGGGCGTCGTGATCGGTGGCCTGGCGTCGATCTCGGGGGCGATCTATGGCGCCATCTTCATCCAGTTCATTCCGAACATCGCCGACCAGATCTCCAAGGCGGCGCCGTGGGCGATCTACGGCGTCGTCCTGATCGTCTTCATGGTCGTGATGCCCACGGGCGTGGCAGGGTTCGTCCGGATCGCATTCGGTCGACTGCAACGTTGGCGCGCGCGTTGAAGACTTGCGAACTCGTCCGGTGCTGGGCCCGCGGGCCAGGCCGATCTTCGTTGTTGACAGCCAAGGAGACATCATGAGAGTCAATTCGAACCGCCGCGCCGCGCTGCTCGCCGGCGCCATCTCGCTCGCCCTCGCGACCCTCGCAGCACCTGCCGTGGCCCAGAAGAAGTACGGCCCCGGGGCTTCAGACACCGAGATCAAGCTCGGCCAGACCATGCCCTACAGCGGCCCGGCATCGGCGTACGGCACGATCGGCAAGCTGCATCAGGCCTACTTCAAGATGATCAACGACCAGGGCGGCATCAATGGCCGCAAGATCAACCTGATCAGTCTGGACGACGGCTACAGCCCGCCAAAGGCGGTGGAGCAGGTGCGCAAGCTCGTCGAGCAGGACGAGGTGTTGGCGTTGTTCCAGACCCTGGGCACGCCAAGCAACTCGGCGATTCACAAGTACGTGAACAGCAAGCGCGTGCCGCACCTGCTGCTCGCCACCGGCGCCACCAAGTGGGCCGACCCGAAGAACTTTCCGTGGACGCTCGGCTTCAACCTGAGCTATCAGGCCGAAGGTGCGATCTATGCGAAATACCTGCTGAAGAGCAAGCCGAACGCGAAGATCGCGATCCTCTACCAGAACGACGACTACGGCAAAGACGTGCTGAAAGGCGTGAAGGAAGGCCTCGGCGCCGCCGGCGCCAAGATGGTCGTCGCCGAGGCCACCTACGAAGTCAGCGACCCGACGGTCGACTCGCAGATCCTCACGCTGCAGGGCTCCGGGGCCGACACCTTCATCAACATCACGACGCCGAAGTTCGCGGCGCAGGCGATTCGCAAGGCCTTCGACTCGGGATGGAAGCCACTGCACATCGTGAACAATGTCGGGGCATCGGTCGGCGGAGTCCTCGCACCGGCGGGCCTGGACAAGTCGACCGGCCTGCTCACCCTTCAGTACTACAAGGACCCGAACGACCCGCAGTGGAAGGACGACCCGGCGATGCTCGAGTGGCGCGCCTTCATGGGCCGCTACTACCGCGAGGGCGACCCGAAGGACACGACCAACCTCTACGCCTATCTGACGGTGCAGACGATGGTGCACATCCTGAAGCAGTGCGGCAATGACCTGACGCGCGAGAACGTGATGAAGCAGGCGGCCAACATCAAGAACCTGAAGCTGCCGCTGTTGCTGCCGGGCATGGCGCTGAATACCACGCCGACCGACTTCTTCCTCGTCAAGCAGGGCCAGCTCGCCAGGTTCACCGGGGTTCAGTGGCAGGGCTTTGGCGAGGTGATCGGCACCGGCAATTGAGTTGCGGCTTCACCTCGCTGCGCGAGATGAGCCTGCACCGCAAGCACTGATCTTCGATTGGTTTGTTGTGGTTCCGGCACGCCGCTTCGCGGCTTCACCTCGCTGCGCGAGATGAGCCTGCACCGCAAGCACTGATCTTCGATTGGTTTGTTGTGGTTCCGGCACGCCGCTTCGCGGCTTCACCTCGCTGCGCGAGATGAGCCTGCACCGCAAGCACTGATCTTCGATTGGTTTGTTGTGGTTCCGGCACGCCGCTTCGCGGCTTCACCTCGCTGCGCGAGATGAGCCTGCACCGCAAGCACTGATCTTCGATCAGTGCTTGTCAGCCTCCGAGGTGAAGGCGTCGGCGTGGAACTCGTCGGCGGGCAGGCCGCACTGCGCGACGAAATCGCGCCGTGCCGACTCGACCATGATCGGTACGCCGCAGGCATAGACCTGATGGGCCGAGAGGTCGGGCAGGTCGGCCATCACGGCCTGGTGGACGAGGCCCGTGCGGCCGGTCCAGCCGTCTTCGGGCCGCGGCTCCGACAGCACCGGCACGTAGCGAAGCTGCGGCATGCGGGTCGCGGCCTGTTCGGCCCAGTCGTTCAGGTAGAGGTCGCCGCGGCTGCGGCAGCCCCAGTACAGCACGGCCGCGCGCTGGCTCGCCGTGAACTCGAGCTGCTCGATGATGGCCTTGATCGGCGCGAAGCCCGTGCCCGAGGCAAGCAGCACGATCGGCCGCGCCGAGTCTTCGCGCAGGAAGAAGCTGCCGAACGGGCCTTCGAGGCGCAGGATTTCCTTCGCCTGCATCGCGCCGAACACGTGGTCGGTGAACTTGCCGCCCGGCATGTGGCGGATGTGCAGCTCGATGCCGGGCGAGCCTGCCTGGGTGTGCGGCGCGTTGGCCATCGAGTAGCTGCGCCGGCTGCCGTCGCGCAGGATGAACTCGACGTACTGCCCGGCGCGGTAGCGGAACACCTCGTTGGCGGGCAGCTGCAGGCGGACGATCGCGACGTCGGGGGCGGCGCGCTCGATGCTCGTCACGCGGCTCGGCATCTTGCGCGGCGGGAAGTCGGCCGCGCCGACGACGGTGCGCGCCTCGATCACGAGGTCGCTCTGCGGCACGGCGCAGCAGGGGAGGATCCAGCCCGCCTGCTCTTCCTCGATGCCGAGCGCCTTGGCCTGGTGGGCGCGGTGGATCACGTGGCCCTCGAGCAGGCGACTCTTGCACGATGCGCAGGCGCCATCCTTGCACCCGTAGGGCATGCCCACGCCTTCGCGGATGGCGGCCTGCAGCACGGGCTCGTCGGGGTCGACCTCGAAGCTTCGGCCGCTGGGTCGCAGGGTCACGGTGTACGTCATGGGGCGTCCTGGCGATGGCATAAGCTTGCGCGATGCACGATTCTGCCTGCCGCACCTGGGCCCGCCGGCGATGAGCCCGGCCATCGTGCGGCGTTCGCGACGGCCCCGGCTCCTGATCGTCGGCTGCGGCGACATCGGCATGCGTGTGGCACGGCTGCTGCGCGGGCGCTACCGGCTGCTGGCGCTGACCTCGAGTGCGTCCCGTCGCGATGAGCTGCGCGCGCTGGGCGTGGTGCCGTTGCTCGGCAACCTGGACGACCCCGCGACGATCGGGCGCCTGGCCGGCCTGGCAGACGCGGTGCTGCACCTGGCACCGCCCGCGATCACCGGCACGACCGATGAACGCACGGCGAACCTGCTGCGGGCGCTGGCCCGCCACGGCAGCGTGCAGAGGCTGGTCTACGCCAGCACGAGCGGCGTCTACGGCGACGCCGCGGGCGCGCGCTTCGACGAGACACGAACCGTGCGGCCCGCGACCGACCGCGCGCAGCGCCGCGTCGACGCCGAGCGGCGCGTGCGCTGGTTCGGCCGGGCCTTCGGCGTCTGCGTGACGGTGCTGCGCATTCCGGGCATCTACGCTGCCGACCGCCCCGGCGGGCATCCGCGCGAGCGCCTGGCACGCGGTACGCCGGTGCTCGCCGGCGAGGACGACGCCTACACCAACCACATCCACGCCGACGATCTGGCGCGAGCCTGCGTGGCGGCATTGCTGCGTGGGTTGCCGCAGCGCGTGCTGCACGTCTGCGACGACACCGAACTGACGATGGGCGACTACTTCGACCTGGCGGCCGATCTGTGCGGCCTGCCACGACCGCCGCGGATCACGCGCGCCGAGGCGGTCGCGACGCTCTCACCCCTGCTGCTGTCGTTCATGAGCGAATCGCGCCGGCTCGACAACCGCCGCATGAAGCGCGAACTGCGGTTTGCGCTGCGCTACCCGACGGTGCGCGAGGGGCTGCTCGTTTGAGGCTGTCGTCCTCAGCGGCGCCCGAACGGCGACTGGCCGCGCCAGTAGCGGATCATCAGGTAGCCGCCGAGCATGCCGCCGAGGTGCGCGAAGTGCGCCACGCCCGACTGCGTGCCCGTCACACCGAGCACCAGCTCGAGCCCGCCGTAGACCGCGACGAAGGTCTTGGCCTTCATCGGGATCGGCGGGAAGAGCGGCATGATCGTGCGGTTCGGGAACATCATCCCGAACGCCAGCAGCAGGCCGAACAGGCCGCCCGAAGCGCCGACGGTCGGGTAGGGCGAGCCGAGCAGCACGTTGACGAGCAACTGCATTCCCGCGGCGGCGAGCACGCTCGCGGCGTAGAACTGCATGAAGCGCTTGGGGCCCCACACGCGCTCGAGCTCGGAGCCGAACATCCACAGCCCGAGCATGTTGAAGAACAGATGCATCATGCTGCCGTGCAGGAAGGCGTAACTGACCGTCTGCCAGGGCATGAAGCCGCCGCCCAGCGGCCACAGCGCGAACCACTGGCTCAGCAGGTTGTGAAGGAGCTGGTCGAGAAAGAACACTGCCACGTTGGCGATCAGCAGGTTCCGGGTGACGGGGGACATCGGGGGCATGCGCGGCCTTCTGTGAGGGGAGGCAGGTGATCGCGGCCTCCCTGGTGCCGCGGGTCGGAATCGAACCGACACTCCTCGCGGAACGGGATCTCGGGAGCCCCCAGACGCGAGCAACGACGCGGCCGCACGAGGATAGCAGACTGGGTTTGCAGAGGTCGTCGCGACGATGTCCCGTGACTTCTCGTGCGCAGCTCGCCCCTGGCGCGCCGTCGCTGCCGGGCTCGGTGCCCGACCGGGGCCATCGAAGCAGGAGAACCGTGTTGCGCCGTGCAGCGGGGCGCACCGTAGGTTAGGCTTGGCATGCCTTGCGGGTTCACCCGAGAGGAGAGTCTCACGAGGATGCAAGCTGCCTTCGACCTCTTGACGATGAGATCGGTGGCATCCCCGCAAGTGGTTCTGCAGGAATGACGCATGAGCTGGACGCGACGCTTGCTCTGGGCACTAGGGACACTGCTTCTGCTGTGCGCCGCGGCCTGGCTGGCCGTGCCGCCTCTCGTGAAGTGGCAGGCCGAGAAGCAATTGTCCGAACTCACTGGGCGCCAGGTGACGGTGGGCGAGGTCGGCTTTCATCCCTGGTCGCTGCAGTTGACCGTCGCCGACCTCGCGATTGCCGCCGCGCCCGGCTCGGTTTCGGCGGAGCCGCAGTTCCACCTCGCGCAGCTGCAGGTCGATGTCGACGCGCGTTCGCTGCTGCGCCTGGCTCCGGTCGTCGAGTCGATGCAGATCGACGCGCCGCGGCTGCGTCTGGCGCGCACCGCGGACGGCCGCTACGACGTCGACGACGTGCTGCAGCGCCTGGCTCCCGAGCCTGGCCAGCCGCAGGGCGGCGCGCTGCCGCGCTTCGCGATCTACAACGTCGAACTGCACGACGGTGAGGTGCTGTTCGACGATGCCCCGGTCAAGCGCCAGCACCGCCTGGGCGGGCTGACGCTGACGCTGCCGTTCCTGTCGAACCTCCCGTCGCAGGTGGACGTGAAGGTCGAGCCGCGGCTCGCATTCACGCTCGACGGCGCGGCCTACGACAGCGGCGCCGCTGCCGTTCCGTTCGCCAGCAGTCGCAGCGGCACGCTCACGCTTCGCGTGGCGGCGCTCGACCTCGAACCCTACCTCGGCTACTTGCCCGAATCGCTGCCGGTGCGGCTGCAGCGCGGCCATGTCAGCGCCGACCTGGCGATGGAATTCGCCGTGCCCGAGCAGGGCGATGCCAGTGTCACCCTGCGTGGCAAGCTCGGCGCCAGCGAACTGGCGCTGGCCGAGCCTGGCGGCGCACCACTGCTTGCGCTGAGCCAGCTCTCGCTCGACCTGAAAGACGTGCAGCCCCTGCTGCGGAAGGCCTCGCTCGGCGCACTGCGGGTCGAGGGGCTGGAGTTGAACCTGGCGCGCGACGCGCACGGTGTGCTGAGCGTGCAGCGACTGCTGCCCCCCGCGCCTGCGCCGGCTGCCGCTGCGGCCTCCGCGCCGGCGAACGCACCGAACGCAGCCTGGCAGGCGAGCCTGGATTCGTTCGAGCTTGTCGGCGCACGCGTGCTGTGGAACGACGAGGCAGTGAGGCCGGCTTCGTCATGGGTGCTCGACGGCCTGGCGCTGTCGGCGCGGCAGTTGCGGCTGCCGGCGAGCGAACCGATGCCGTTCACGCTCGAGGCCGCGCTGCGGCCGCAGGGCGACGCATCGACGACGCTGGCCGTCGTGTCGCTCGAAGGCCAGGCAAGCGAGGCATCGGTTTCCGCGAAGTTCGCGCTGTCGGGCCTGTCGCTCGCCGCGGTGGCGCCGTACGTCAACGCCGCGTCTCACGTGCACGTCACCGGCACGGGCGCGGCGAACGGCACCTTGGAGTGGGCGGCCGGGACGCCATCGCAGGCCCAGCGCATCCTCGTTGCGCTCGACGAGGTGAGGCTCGACGGATTGACTGCCGACGACCCGACGGCAGGCAAGGCGGGCAAGCGGGGCGAGACGGTCTCGATGCAGCGGGTGCAACTGGCTGGCGTGACGGTCGACCTGGCGTCGCAGTCGATTGCGGTGGCGAGCGCGAAGCTTCAGCGTCCGCAGGTAAGGCTCGAGCGATCGGCGGACGGCGTGTGGAACCTGATGCGCCTGGCCGGACCGACGCCGCTGGCCGAAAGCGAGCGCTCTCTGGTGCGCGCCGCCGCCGAGGCCACCTGGCAGTTCCGGCTGGACGACCTTACGCTCGAGGAAGGCCGGGTCCGCCTGGTCGATGCCGCGCCGGCGCCAGCGCGTGCAAGCGCGATGCCGGAGACGGTGCGCCTGTCGCTCGACAAGCTGCGTCTGGGCTTGCAGGGCCTGCAGCTGCGCGGCGAGCGCATGGTCTCGACCCCGAAGTTGCAACTCAGTGCGCGGATCGCCGACGACAGCGAAGCGGACGCCGCGGTCAAGCCAGGCCTGGTCGAATGGCGTGGCCGCTTCGGCCTGCAACCCCTGCTCCTGGCCGGCAAGGCGCGCGTCGAGCGCTTCCCGGTCCATGCGGTGCAGAGCTACGTGCCGCACGATCTGGGCGTGAGGTTGAGGCGCGCCGACGCGGGCTTCCAGGGCGAGCTGTCGATGCAGCAAGCCGGCACCTCCGGGATGCGCGTCGATGCGTCGGGCGACATCCTGCTGGCCGACCTGGTCCTCGACTCGCGCCGGAACGACGCGGCCTCTGGCACACCTGCCGGCGACCCGCAGTTGCTGAGCTGGCAATCGTTCGCGATCAACGGCGTCAACGTTGCGCTGCGCCCAGGCGAGGTGCCGAAGATCGCGATCCGCGACGCGATGCTGAGCGACTTCTTCGCGCGCCTGGTCCTGACCGAGGAGGGTCGGCTCAACCTGCGCGACGTTGCGCCGTCGGGCGAGCCTGGCGCGGCGAGCAATGCGGCCGATGCCGCGTCCGCACCCGTCGCGGCCGCACCGGCCGCCTCTGCGCCAACCGTTGCGCGCCCGCTTCCGGTCGAACTCGACCTCGGCGGGCTGCGCCTGGCCAACGGCAGGGTCGACTACAGCGACCGTTTCGTGAAGCCGAACTTCAGCGCCGCGTTGACCGAACTGAACGGCAGTCTCGGCGCCTTTCGCACCGGCAGCGGCGACCCGGCAACGTTGCAGTTGAGCGGACGGGTCGCAGGAACCGGCCTGCTTGAAATCAGCGGCAAGCTCAAACCCGGCGCGGTCCCGCGCGAGCTCGACATCTCCGCCAGGGCGACCGACCTCGAACTGGCGCCGTTGTCGACCTACGCCGGCAAGTACGCCGGCTATGCGATCGAGCGCGGCAAGCTGTCGGTCGCGGTGCACTACAAGATCGACCCCGACGGCAAGCTCGACGCGAGCCACCAGGTCGTCTTGAACCAACTCACCTTCGGCGAGCGCGTCGAGAGTCCGACCGCGACCAAGCTGCCGGTGCTGTTCGCCGTCTCGCTGCTGAAGGACCGCAATGGCGTGATCGACATCGACCTGCCGGTCAGCGGCACGCTGAACGACCCGCAGTTCAGCGTCGGCCCGATCATCTGGAAAGTGATCCTGAACCTGCTCGCCAAGGCCGTGACGGCGCCGTTCGCGCTGCTCTCGGGCGGCGGCGGACCGGACCTGAGCGTGGTCGCCTTCCAGCCCGGTACCAGCCTGCCGACCGACGACGGCAGTGCGGCGCTCGACAAGGTGGCCAGTGCGTTGACGAACCGGCCCGCGCTGAAGATGACGGTGGTCGGCGAAGCGGACGCCGACACCGAGCGCGAAGCGTACCAGCGTGCCGTCGTCGAGCAGCGGCTGCTGCAGGAGCAGCGGCGCGAACAGCTTCGGGCGTCCGGCGCGGCGTCGGCACCTGACGCCGCGCTTGCGCTGGCACAGGCCGATCGCGCGCGCCTCGTCAAGTCAATCTATCGACAGGCCGAGCTGCCCGCCAAGCCGCGCAACCTGATCGGCATGCAAGCGGACATCCCGACCGACGAGATGGAAGCGCTGCTGCGCAAGCACGTGAGCGTCAGCCCGGAAGCGATGCGCGAGCTGGCGCTGCAGCGCGGATTGGCAGTGCGCGACGCCTTGATTTCCAAGGGCCTGCCGAGCGATCGGCTGTTCCTCGGCGACCCCAAGCTGCACGCTGGAGACGCCAATGATGCGGCGTGGACGCCGCAGGTGAAGCTGACGCTGCATACCCGGTGATGAGACGGGTCGCAGGCTGAAGCAGCTTTCCCCACCCACCGAAGTCCGGCTCGACACGTCGGGCAGGTCAGGCATGACGTGCGCCGGCAGCATGGGGTCACGGCACTGCAGTTGGCGTCCGCCGTCTGTCGGCCTGCTGATCTGCCACGTCTGCGGCGACCAGCTCTGACTCCAGTGAACGGACCAGTTCCACGAATCTGAACGCAGCCGGGGACAGCGTGCGACCCCGCAATCGCACGATCGCGGGCTGGGTGCGCAGTACAGGACTGTCGTAGTCAAGTACGACCAGGTGTCCGCACGAAAGCTCCGTCGCCAGCATTGACGCGCTGGCGGGGAATATGACGTTGCTGTCGCGGGCGATTCGCTTTGCCGTGTCCAGGGAGTTGACCTCGACGGCTGGGGCGAAGCCCTTGCGTCGCAAGTCCTGGTAGCCCGCCCTGCTGCCGGTTGCCGCCTCGTGCCCGGCCTCGCCTTTCAACAGCACCGTCACGAATGGAAAGCTCAGAACCTGGGCTTGCGTCGGACGGCCACCCGCGAGGGGATGGCCAGGACGAGTGGCCAGGAACAGGCGTCGCTTCCTCAGCACTTCGATTGCCAGTTCGTCATGCGCCGGTTGGCTCTCCTTGGCACCGAGGCCAAGATCGTGTCGCCCGGACAGGACTTCGCCTTCAACCTCATGGGGCCCGACCACAGTCACCCGCACCCGAAGCTGCGGGCGTTCGGTGAGCAGTCGTGCCACCGCAGGACCGACAAGATCCTCCGCCGCATACGGCCCAGCAGCAATGTCGAGGTGTCCTGTCTCCAGTCCCGCCAGGGCATGCAATTCCTCGCGCAGCGCCTTTGAATCGCGCAGCAACGAAGAGCCGCGCTCGATGACTGCACGGCCGAACACGGTCGGTGCTACACCGGCCCGACCGCGGTCGAACAGTCGAACGCCGAGCTTCTTCTCGAGCGCCGCAATGTTGCGCGACAAGGTGGGTTGGGTGATGCCGAGTCGTTCAGCCGCGCGGGCGAAGTTCCCTGTGTCTCCCAGCACGATGGCCTGTTCGATGAGCTGAAGTGTCATTGGCATGCGGAATCCGTATCGAAACTCTACGTGCCATGTATTGGACACCC
>CAWDIT010000009.1:0-124168 GCA_963802435.1 uncultured bacterium | reverse complement strand
TGGTGGTGCCGTGGTCGACGGCGGCGTCTTCCCAGAAGGCGCGCACTTCGTACACCACCGGGATGCCCAGTGCCCTGCCGACGCGCAGCGCGGGGATGGCGTTGAGCACGGGGGAGTGCGCATGCAGGATGTGGGGCTGGACGGCCTCGGCCACCTCGAGCATGCGCCGCTCCAGCTGTCGCATCAGCGCGAATTCGCCCAGGCCCGGCAGCCTGGTGCCGCTGTCGGCAGGCGGCGTGCGGTAGAAGTGCCAGCCATCGACGGCTTCTTTCAGCGCCTGCGTGGCGGTGTGCTTGGGGCTGGTGAGGTGAAACGTCTCCCACCCGAGCTTGCGCTGCTCGCGCAGGATGGCCAGCGTGCGGAAGGTGTAGCCGCTGTGCAGCGGCAGAGAGTGGTCTAGGACGTGGAGGATGCGCAGGGTCATGCCAGCGCCTCCCAAGCGGATTCGTGAACGCATCTATTTAATGTGGGTACACTAAAGGTGTGGCGCTGACCTTCGATCCGTTGAAGAGCGAGCGAAATCTTGCCGATCGAGGGTTTGCGTTCGACTTGGCGGCGGACTTCGACTGGAGCGCTGCCCTGATTGCCGAGGACGTTCGACGGCCCTACCCCGAGCGCCGATACCAAGCGCTGGGGCTGATCGGAGAGTACCTGTTCATGCTTGTCTTCACACCCCGCCAAGGCGCAGCCCACATCATCAGCCTGCGCCGGGCCAACGCACGTGAAAGGAGTCGCTATGCCTCGCACTGCACGACCTGATGCCATCGATATGGATAACCCCGAAGCTACAAGAGAGTGGTTTGCCCGAGCGCGCCCGGCCAGGGATGTCCTGCCTGCGTTGCTGGGCGAAGCAGCGGCGAAGGACATGCTCGCGCCCAAACGAGGCAGGCCTCCGCTAGGCTTGACCAAAGAGCATGTGAACATTCGTCTGGACGCGGACATCGTGCAGTTCTTCAGACGCACCGGCGCAGGCTGGCAAACCCGGCTGAACAACGCCTTGCGTGACTGGCTGCATTCGCACGCCGCGTAGTCGAGTTCACCAGATTTCGCGGCGACACGTCGAACCTCATCAGCGCCAAAGTCAGCGGAGTGCGCCCTATGGATGCCATCACGTACTCGGCCGCACGGGGCAATCTCGCTTCGGTGATGGACCGGGTCTGCAGTGACCATGAAGCGTTGATCATCACGCGCAGCGGCAAGCAGGCGGTCGTAGTACTTTCGCTGGAGGACTTCAAGGCGATGGAAGAAACCGCGCACCTGCTGCGCAGCCCGGCCAACGCGCGCCGCTTGCTCACGGCCGTTGTGGAACTGAATGCCGGTAAGGGTAGCGCGCGCACTCGTCACAGGCACCGGAAGGCCTGCGCAGCTGAGAATTGGGGCGCCTCTCACACCCTCACCCCTACCCTCTCCCGCAAGGGGAAGAGAGGGTATTGAAACTCCCTGCCCACCGCACGCGGGGGAGCGGGTCGGGATGAGGGGTGAACGCGAAACATGCTGAACATCACCGGCAACGTTTGCGGTCAGGCTGATGCATCGCGAAACGCGCGCAGCACCGAGTTGATTCGCGTCTGATAACCGGACCCCTGTGCCTTGAACCACTCGAGTACGTCCTGGTCGATACGTAACGAGACCAGCGCCTTGGACGGCACCGGCTTCAGGCCGCGGCGAACGATTCCACGAACGACGTGAGCAATCTCTGCCTCCGGGTGTTCCGCATCGGGCTTGCCCTTGTCGGAAGCATCGAGCAGCCGCGACCAGTCAGTCCTGGATTTCACGGAAGTAGAGTTGCGCTTCGCGCTTGGTGCCTTTGCGGAAGGAGATAACGCGGATTTCATCTTCGGACTCCGTGTGAACGACCGATACGAGAACACCTGCCAGCAGCCCGAGGGTGACGAATCGCTGCTCGCCATAGGCAAGCCGGTCATCCTCGAACGTGAAGGTCAAACCATCGAATACGCTGGGCGCGTCAACGAAGTCGAGGCCATGCTCCCTGAGGTTGATACTGCGCTTGCGCTCTGACCAGGTGAACTTCATTGTATCTACTTTACGTAGCTACAGCAAGATCACGCGCAGCTGCCGCGGTGTGGCGCTCTGGCTGCGTGAGCGAGTCGTCAACCACATTGCGCAAGAAAGCCTCGAACATCAGCAGCGTCCACAGCGGCGAGCTGTAGTCGCTGGCGCCGCTCTGGTGGGCATCCACCAGGTGCTGCAGGTAGCTGCGGTTGAACCAGCCCGTCGACGCGAGCCGCTCGCCGAGCACCGCCTCTCGCACGCGCTGCTTCAGCGGCCCGCGGAACCAGCGCGCCAAGGGCACGCTGAAGCCCATCTTCGGGCGGTACAGCACGTCGTTCGGCAGTTGCGGCTCCATCGCCTTCTTGAGCAGGAACTTGCCTTCCTGCCCGCGCACCTTCATCGACGACGGCAAGGTGGCCAGCCATTCGATGAGCTTGTGGTCCATCAGCGGCTCGCGCACCTCGAGCGAGTGCGCCATGCTCGCGCGGTCGACCTTGGTGTTGATGTCGCCCACCAGGTAGGTCTTCAGGTCCAGGTACTGGATCAGCGCCAGCGGGTCGTCGGTGCCGGCGCGGCCAGCGTGGAATTCGAACACCTCCTGCGCACTGTAGCCAGCCAGGTCACGCTTGAGCGCATCGCTGAACAGCTGCGCGCGCATCGGGCCGCGCAGGATCGATACCGAGTGGAAGTACGCCTCCACCGAGGTGCGCGCCATGCCCTCGAACGTGGTCTTGGCGCGGAACACGCGCGGCGCCCAGTCGGCCTTCGGGTAGACGCGGCCGAGCAGCCCGAACAGCGGCTGGCGGATGCCGGCCGGCAGCGCAGCGCGCATGCGCTCTTCCATCAGGTGCAGCCGGTAGCGGCGGTAGCCGCCGAAGGTCTCGTCGCCGCCGTCGCCGCTGAGCGCCACCGTTACATGCTTGCGCGCGAGCTGGCAGACGCGGTAGGTGGGGATCGCCGAGCTGTCGGCATAGGGCTCGTCGTACAGCCGCGCCAGGGTGTCGATGAGGTCGAAGTCATCGCTCTTGACCGTCTCCACGCGGTGGTTGGTGCGGTAGCGGCTGGCCACCATCTGCGCGAACTCGCTCTCGTTGAACTTGGGGTCGTCGAAGGCGATGGAGCAGGTGTTGACGGGCCCGTCGGACAGACCCGCCATCGTGGCCACGACGGCGCTGGAATCCACTCCGCCGGAGAGGAAGGCGCCGAGCGGCACCTCGGAGATGAGCCGCAGCTTCACCGATTCCTGCAACTGGCGCACGAGCTCGGTGCAGGCGTCTTCGGCACTGATGGAGCTGTCGAGTGTGAAGCGCACGTCCCAGTATTCCCTGGGCTCGCCCACCGGTTGGCCGCGCCGGATGGCCAGCGAATGCGCCGGCGGCAGCTTCCGGGCCTGGCGGAAGATGGTGCGCGGCTCGGCCACGTAGCCGAGGGCGAAATACTCTTCCACCGCCAGCGGGTCGATGTCGCGCTTCAGGCCGCCGTGGGCGAGCAGCGACTTGAGCTCGGAGCCGAACAGCAACGTGCCGTCGTCGAGCAGCGCGTAGTACAGCGGCTTGACGCCCAGCCGGTCGCGCGCCATGAAAAGCGTCTGGCGGTTGCGGTCCCACAGCGCGAAGGCGAACATGCCGCGAAAGCGCTGCACGCAGGCCTCACCCCACTGCTCCCACGCGTGGACGATGACCTCGGTGTCGCTCTTCGTGTGAAAGCGGTGGCCGGCGGCCTGCAGCTCGGGGATCAGCTCCTGGAAGTTGTAGATCTCGCCGTTGAAGATCACCACGACCGAGCCGTCTTCGTTGAACAGCGGCTGCTGGCCGGTGGCGATGTCGATGATCGACAGCCGCCGGTGCCCGAAGCCGAGGCCGGGCTCGACGTGCAGGCTGCCTTCGTCCGGCCCGCGGTGGTGCTGCGAATCGTTCATGCGCTGCAGCACCGCGCGATCGATGTCGCGCCCGCTTCGGGTGTCGAAGATGCCGGTGATGCCGCACATGGTGGTGGGTGGATGATGCGCTTCTGATGGCCGCTCAGCCCTCAGCGAATGGCTCCGGCGGGATGGTATTGGAAATGCTTACATTCGGTGGCGAAAGCCGGAAACAAACCGGGCCGGCGCATGACATCCGGCACGGTGACTTGTCTGCTGAGGCTGGCGACGTGCGCCGAGTCGCTGCGCGATGTTCGCAAGCCGGGAGGCTCATGAATCCGGGTCGGGGGAAGATGGAGTCGCCATGTGAAGTGATCCAATGGATTACACTTCAGTTTGATGCTGCTGACCGTTGCCGAGCTTCCAGAGTACCTGCGCACAGCCGGAAGACTACTGACGGACGCTGATCGCAGGGCCATCGTTGACCACTTGGCGGCGCACCCGGCAGCGGGCGACTTGATCGAAGGCACAGGTGGCGTGCGCAAGATGCGATGGGCACGCGATGGCCGTGGCAAGAGCGGCGGTGTGCGCGTTATCTACTACTTTTACAGTGAGGCGATGCCGCTGTATCTGCTGACGATGTTTGCGAAGAGCGAGCGTGCAAACCTGACCAAAGCCGAGCGCAACGCGCTGGCCGGACTGGTTGATGTTCTGGTGGGAATCTGGCTTCAGAGGTGACGCAATGGGCAAGACATTCGAGAGCATCCGACAAGGCTTGACCGAGGCCATCCGCCACGCGAAGGGGGAACAGGCAGGGGTGAAGGTGTGGCGCCCGGCCCCCGTTGACGTGGCGGCCGTGCGGGGACGTGTCGGCTTCACTCAGGCGCAGTTCGCTGCGCGCTTCGGCGTGTCGGTAGCGACCCTGCGCCACTGGGAGCGCGGCGACCGCAGCCCGCATGGCCCGGCGCTGGTGCTGCTGAACCTGATCGACCGCGACCCGGCCGGAGTGCTGCGCACGTTGAGTGGCGAAAGCATGGTCAGCGAGGCTCGGAGAAACCAATGACTGAGGGGCGAAAGATCCTGCTCTGTGCGCACGCCTAGCTCCACAGGGTCCCCGCCTTCGCGGGGACGGCACTTTGTCGCGGGCTGTGCGACAGGCTGGCGCAGGATTTCGCCAATGTGCCCGAGGCCGAAGGGATAGCAGCTATCGAGGCTGAAGCGTCGGTGGTGCGCAACGAGATGAAGGCCGCAGCGGGCATCGGCCCGGCGGATGCCGTAACCAAGGCAGGCACGGCCCGCTGGCCGATCAAGGCGGCGCCGATTGCAAAGACCGCAAAGGCGCGCACGACAACCGCGTGGCGAGTCATGGGGCTGGTACAGGAAACCAACGTCATCGTCGCGGGGCTCAGTCACCTGGCTGGGCATCGGGCTATCTGAGTGAGCGGCGAATGGGCGCATGACGTGCAAGTTCGACGGTGGGTACTCATCAGTCGTCGACCGCCGAGACTGCCATTAACCGGCGGACCGGCCACTAGGAGTACCTCACCGCCTTCTCGCCAGCAGCCTGTCGTACAAGCCCTGGTAGGCAGCCACCATCGCCGGCAGGCTGAAACGCCGCTCGACGACCGCCCGCCCGGCCCGGCCCATCGCCGCCGCGCGCGCAGGATCGGTAGCCAGGCGCACCAGACTTGCGGCCAGCGCCTCGGCATCGGCCGGCGGCACGATCTCGCCAGTGTCGCCGGGCACCACCAACTCCGCATTGCCGCCGACCCGCGTTGCGATCACCGGCAGCCCGGTGGCCATCGCTTCGAGGATCGTGTTCGAGATGCCCTCGGCCAGCGAGGGCAGCACGAAACCATCGAGACCGCGCATGACATCGGGCACGTCCGTGCGCTCGCCGGGCAGCCACGCCAGGGGGCCGGCGCCGGCTGCATCGAGCAGCGACTGCGCCTCGGCCCGCAGCGGGCCGTCGCCCACCATCACCAGGCGCAGCCGCTCGCGCAGTGCCGGCTCGAGTTGCAGCGCGCGGATGAAAGCTTGCGCGAGCAGCGTCTGCGCCTTCACGGTCTGCATGCGCCCGACCGTGCCGACCAGACAGAGCGATGGGTCGGTGAACGGGCAGCCCTCGATGCGCGCCCGCCCTCCGGAAGCGGGGCGGAAGCGGTCGGTATCGACGCCGTTGCAGATCTCGGTGATGCGCCGTGGCGGCACGCCCACGCGATGCTGAAGATAGCCGGCCAGGTCACGCGACAGCGCCACGTAGTGATGGACAAACGGGCGGTAGACACGGCGCATCCACTGGTGGCGCACGCTCGTGCCGTGCAGGTCTTCCACGTCGCGCCCGTGCTCGCCGTGGATGCGCACCGGCACGCCGGCCAGCATCGCCGGCACCTGGCATTCCAGCGCAGCGAGATTGCGGGTGTGGACGATCGCCGGGCGCCATTGGCGGAACAGCCGGTAGAGCCGGGGGTACAGCTTGACCCCGTGGCCGGGTGGCTTGTGCAGCGAGACGAACTCGACGTCGTCGCGACGAATGCGCTGTGCAAACGCAGGCGCCACCTCCGTCAGCGCCACGACCGCATGCCGGTATGCGCCGGCAGGCATGTGATTGATCAGGTTGACGACGCCATTCTCGAGGCCGCCGGTGTCGAAGCGGTAGACGACGTGGACGACCAATGGCGGTAGCGAGCTCATCGCAGCGGGCTCGTGGGGTGGTGCGAAGGGCTTGGCAGGTAGTCCGGATTCACTGCGCGAATTGCGGGACGCCCGGCGCCTCGTCGCTCGTCAGCGCGCGTCGCGCGTTCGCTGCAACAGCGCGTTCAGGCTACCCAGGTTGGCCTGCACGAAGGCTTCGAGGGCGGTGTTCGATGCAGCCACGGTCTCGCCGTCGGCATAGAGCACGATTGCCGCGCCTTCGTCGCCGCGGCCCTGCAGCCGCGCCAGCACACCGGCGATCTTGGCGGCCACGTCGCCGGCGATGAAGCGGCCGTCGATCCAGTAGAAGCGCCAGACGACGAGGTGCGGCCGGTGCGCGGTGCCGGGCTGCTCGCGGCCGAGGATCTCGGCGGTGCGCACGCTGATCTTCTGCGGCCCCACCGCAATGTCCCGCGCTGCACCGACGACCGGAATGCTCCATTCGCGGTCCCGCATGCCGACGAGCATGTTGCGGGAGCTGACGACCTTGCGGTCTTCGGTCTGACCGCGGTAATAGGCCAGATGGACGCCCACCGTTCCGGCCGGGCCGGCGTAGACCTGCGAGGCTTCGGCCGAGGGGCTGCCGAACATCGGCGCCCACTCGACGAGCCGAGCGCCTTCGGCAGACCAGCCTTCGGCCAGCCGCACCGGGAGGTCGACCCTGGCCTGGGCAGCGGCATGCTCGGCGCGCTGCAGGGCGCCGACCGTGAGGTGCGGCAGCAGCGCGATCACGGCGCCGGCCAGCGCCGTCGCGAGCATGCGCCGCGCGGCGCCCGACTGCGCAGCAGCCCGGCCGGCCCGGCCTGCAGCGTTGGCCGGTGCTTCGTCTGGTTCCGACCAGCGGGCGCCGACGATGAACATGACGAAGATGATGAGGCCGAAGAAGACCCAGCCGTAGAGGATGTGGTCGACGCCGGTCGCGATGCGGTTGCCCGACAGGTGCGCCATCATCACGATCAGGTAGGCGCGCACCCAGTTGGCCACCACCGGCACCAACAGCGAGAACAGCATGAACAGCGCGCGCCGCCTGTAGGAGCGGTAGTTGAGGTACGCAAACAGCGTGCCCACCATGAACGACGCCATCAGATAGCGCACGCCGCTGCATTCGTCGATCACCGACCAGCTGCCCGAGGGGATGACGAAGTGCTGCCCCTCGCGAAAGACCGGCACGCCGCTCACCTGCAGCGCCAGGACGGTGAAATCCGCCGTCCATTCCATCAGGATGGGAACGGTGAACTCGCCGAACGGGACGGCGAAGAAAAGGAATAGCAGCGGAAAGAGGATCGTCAGCGCGACTTCGAAACCCAGCACCGCCGGCACGGCCAGCACGAGCATCGCCACGAAGGCGAACTGCGACGCGGCGTTGACGACGACCAGGTCCGAAAGCAGCCAGACCGCCGCCACCGCCAGCATCGGCAGCAGCACCCAGGGCTGCGCGCGCGGCGTAAGGGCAGCCAATCGCTCGCGCTGGCGCCAGACGAGCCACAGGCTGATCGGAAGCACCAGAGACGCATGGGCGAAGGTTTCGGAGCGCAACCAGATGCCGACCATCACCGTCGCGGTGTCGCGATACAGCAGCAGGATGGCCGCCACGAGCAGCAGGAACGCGGGCAGCGCGGTGCGCCAGGGCGATGCGACACGCAGGTCGGCGGGCACGGCACTCATCGTCTTGTTCCCATCGGTTCAGGCCGCCAGCGGCTGATCGGCGCACAGCGGCGCCAGGTGATGCTCGAAGGCGCCGAGGTGCGCGTCCCAGCTGTAATCCCGCAGCACGCGGCGACGGCCCGCCTCGCCGATGGCGGCGGCTTGCAACGGTGCGTGCAGCAGCGCGTCGACCTCGCGCACGAAGGCATCGGCGTCGGCCGCGGCTATGAGTTCGCCGCCTCGCTGGGCCGTGATCGATTCGGCGCATTCGCTCGACGCCACCACCGGCCGGCCCATCGCCATGGCTTCGAGGATCTTGTTCTGGATACCACGTGCCAGCCGCAGCGGCGCCACCACCACGGCGGCGTATTGCAGGTAGGGGCGCACGTCGGGCACGGTGCCCGTCACGCTCACGGTCGCACCGGCCAGGGCGCGCACGGCGGGCGCGGGGCTTCGGCCGACGATGTGGAAGCGAAGCGCGGGCCACTGCGTTCGCAACTTCGGCAGCATCTCGGTGGCGAACCAGGTCACGGCGTCGACGTTGGGCCAGTAGTCCATGGCTCCGGTGAAGACCACCGGCAGTTCGCCCTGCGTGAACGGCGATACGCGCGCCGGGTCGGGCGCGAAGTAGTCGGCGTCGACGCCGTTGCACAGCGCCTCGCAGGTGCTGGCGCTCTCTGGCGCCACACTGCGGAACAGCGCTAGCTCCTTCTCGGTGACGAAGAAGGAGCGTGCCGCACGAGCGGCGACCGCGCGTTCGTAGGCGAGCAGCTGCTCGCCCTCGCGCCGGTAGAGCCAAGACATCGGCCAGCGGTGGTGCGTGGCGTACTCGGTCCACTTGGCGGAGTCGAGGTCGACGAAGTCCACCAGCATCGGCAGGCCCAGGCCCTCGGCGTACTGCGCCATCGACGACGAGAACACGACCACGGCGTCGATGCGCTCGCGGCGAACGGTCTCGCGCACCCATCGATGCAGTGCCGCGTCGCGGTAGTAGCGCAGCGTGAGCGCTTCGCCATCGAGCAGGCCGGCCAGGCTGCCGAAGCGTGCGCGCGCGGGGTGCAGGCGCGTCACGTGCAGGCCGGTGCACAGGCTGCGCAGGGTGTCGACGTGCACTTCGTCTTCGGGGTCGTCGACGAAGGTGCCGACGAATACCCGGTGCCTGGCGGCCAGGTGCTTGAGCAGGTGGTACGAGCGCACCTTGTCGCCCTTGTTCGGCGGGTAGGGCATGCGGTGCACCAGGTACAGCAGGTTGGCCATGGTTCACCCGAGACTGCGCACGACGAACGGCCCGAGCCAGTTCGCCATGCCCAGAGGCATGCGCCGCCAGGTCTCGATCAGCAGCCTGTACTTCGCGTTGGCCGGGTTGTTCTGCGGCACGGCGTTGCGCTTGTAGAGGCAGTACTCGTAGTGCAGCGGCGTCGGCTCGAAGCCCCAGTTCTTCTTGAAGGCGTAGGGGCCGGTGCCCTGCTTGCTGCGCCCGTAGTCGAACACCTTCATCCCGCGCGCGCAGGAGCGGCGCATCAGCTCCCAGTACTTGAAGTCGTTCGCCGCCAGGTCGCGCGCGGCCTCGTCGTCGCCCGCGTAGTACGGCAGCACTTCGTCGCGGAAATAGAAGCTGAGCACGCTGCTGAGCGGCCGGCCGTCGGGGGCGCTGACGGTGAGCACCTCGCAGTCGGCGCCGAACTCGTCGCGCAGCGCCTGGAAGTAGCGCTTGGGCAGGGCCGGTGTGCCGTGGCGGTGCACGTTGTCGGCGTAGAGCGCGAAGAAGCGGTCGACGCCTGCGTCGAGCTCGCTGCGCAGGCCGTGCTTGATGCCCTTGCGCACCATCGCGCGCTGCTTGCGCGGGATGGCCAGCATGTTGGCTTCTTCGTCGGGGAGGATGGCCTTGCGGAAGGTCACGTAGAGGTCCTGCCGGGGCCAGTCGGCGTGTCTCGCTTCGACGTTGCGAAGTTCGAGGTGATCGACGCCCAGGCTCCGGGCGAGCCGCTGGGCCTCGGCCTCCAGCGCGCTCGCGGCATCGGCGTTCGTCGCCGCCACGCCGCCGTACACGGCGAACGGCAGGCCGACGAGAGAATTGCCGAACAGCAGCGACTTCACGCGCGCGAGCGGCAGCACGCCTTCGATGCGGCCGTCGGTTTCGGCGTACAGGAAATAGGTGTCGTGGCGGAAGACCTCGCTCAATACCTTCTGCCAGCCGGCGCGGTGAAAGAAGGTGGCGCCCGGGCAGGCCATGACGAATTCGTCCCAGCGCCGCGCGGTGGCAGCGTCTTGCAGGGACAGACGGTGAATGTTCGGCACGGGCGCAGCGGGGTGCGGAGTCATTTCGCGAACGGCGGCGCGGCGCGGTTCAGGAAGACGTGATCCATGCGGTCCCAGCGGAAGTCGCGCAGCAGGCAGGCCAGGCGATCCTCCATGCGATGGATGTTCAGGTAGTGGCGAAAGCGCGTCCTGCGGTCGATGCCGGCGATGCGCGGCTGGTCGGCGTCGATCTCCCAGGGGTGGAAGTAGAAGATCGCCGCTTCCTGCTCGTGTGAATTCACCCGCTGCAGCATCCAGCGCGACACGGCATAGGGCAGCAACCGGAAGTAGCCGCCACCGCTGGAGGGCAGGTTGCGGTTGAACAGGCGCAGCGTGGTGATCGGGAGCTCGAGCAGCGTGTCGTGCACCCGATGCGCGAAGCGCGGTGAGTCGGGCATGCCGTAATGGTCGTGCCGGATCGGGTAGATGCTCGAGCTGTAGCGGTAACCGGCGCGGGCGAGGATCTCGAAGGCCCACAGGTTGGCAGCACCGATCGAGAAGCTCGGCGCGCGGTAGCCGTTGACCGCCTTGCCGCACAGGTCTTCGAGGATCTTCTTCGCGGTCTCGATGTCGGCGCGGAATGCGGCTTCGTCCAAGTCGCTCGCGCGCTGGTGACCGTAGCCGTGACTCGCGATCTCATGCCCCTGTGCCTCGATGCGGCGGATCAGCTGCGGATAGCGTTCGGCGATCCAGCCGAGCGTGAAGAACGTCGCCCGGGTGTCGTGGTCGTCGAGCATCGCGAGGATGCGATCGACATTGCGCTCGATGCGGCACTCGCGCGAGTCCCATTCGCTGCGCGGGATGTAGGGGGCGAGCGCGGAGACCTGGAAGTAGTCTTCGACGTCGATCGTCAGGGCATTGGTGAAGTTCGAATGCCCCCGGTCTGCAGCGGCTGCGCGTCATTGCCGCTCCGCAGCCGCCGGCGATGGCTGGAGCCACTGCCAGAGGTCGCTCGCGATGCGGTCGGCGGCGTGCCCGTCCCACAACTCGGGCACGCGCCCGCGCTTGCCGCGGCCGCCCAGTATCTCGGCGACGCCCTGCAGGATGGCCTGCCGATCGCTGCCGACCAGGGTGTTCGTGCCCTGCTCGATGGTGATCGGGCGCTCGGTGTTCTCGCGCAGCGTGAGGCAGGGGATGCCGAGCGCGGTGGTCTCTTCCTGCAGGCCGCCGGAGTCGGTGAGCACGAGGGTTGCGCCCACCATGAGCCCGAGCATCTCCAGATAGCCCTGCGGCGGCAGCAGCAGCATGCGCGCCGGATCGACGAGGTGACCGAGTTCGAACCGCTCGATGTTGCCGCGCGTCCGCGGGTGCAGCGCGAAGACGAGCGGAAGTCCGGACGCGACCTCGCGCAGCACGCCGAGCAGCGAACGCAGCGTCTGCGGATCGTCGACGTTCGACGGCCGGTGCAGGGTCACGACGCCGTATCCCTTGGGATGATCGAGCACCGCAGGATCGATGCCGTGCGCGCGCAAGGTGTCGGCGGCGCTGCGCGCGTGCCTGCGGTTGGCGAGCAGCGAGTCGATCATCACGTTGCCGCAGAAGACCACGCGCTCGGCGGAAACACCTTCGCGGCCCAGGTTCGCTTCGGCGCTGCGTTCGGTGGTGTACAGCCGGTCGGCGAGCTGGTCGGTGACGACACGGTTGATCTCTTCGGGCATCTTGCGGTCGTAGCTGCGCAGGCCGGCCTCGACGTGGACGACCGGGATGCGCTTCTTCACCGCGACGAGCGTGCAGGCCAGCGTCGAGTTCACGTCGCCCACCACCACCACGCACGACGGCCGATGCGCGTCCAGCGTGGGCTCGAAGCGGCGCATCACCTCGGCGGTCTGCGCCGCATGGCTGCCGGACCCGACGTCGAGGTTGATGTCGGGGAGCGGCAGGCCGAGGTCGGTGAACAACCGGCCGCTCATGTCCTGGTCGTAGTGCTGCCCGGTGTGGACCAGCAGCGACGGCAGCGGCGGAACATGATCGGCCAATGCACGCAGGATCGGCGCCATCTTCATGAAGTTGGGCCGTGCGCCCACGACGCACATCACGGGCCCCAGCTCGCCGCCCGAAGCCCGGTCGTTCATTTTCTGTCTTCGTCGGACGTCGTCTTGATCGCGTCGACCAGCTTCTGCAGCAGGGCCAGGGTCTGGAGGTTCAGGCGCTCGAGCCGGAGCATGCTGCGCTCCAGGCGCTGCAACTGGTCGAGGCGCTGCTCGGCGACCAGCGTCGCAAGCTGGCGCGCCATTCCCTGGGCAGCCTCCGGCTCCAGCTCGATCCTGGACAGATCGACGTCGAGTGCGACGCCCGCGCCGGCGGGCGCACCGCCCGCGGCCGCCGGCCGCTCCGGAACCGCCGATTCCTCGGCAAATTCGCGCACCACTTCCCCGACGTCGGAGCCGCTCAGGCGCGTCTTGTCGGCGAGGAAACCGAGCAGCAGCAGCCGGTCGCAGAGCGCGTTGATGCGCCGCGGGATGCCGCCGGCCGCCTTGTAGATCGCTTCGAAGGCCGCCGTCTCGAAGCTCGGCTTGCCCTGCGACCCGGCGCACCGGAGCCGGTGCTCGATGTAGAGCTGTGTCTCCTCGGCGTCCAGCGGGCCGATGTGGCAGGTGGCGGCAACGCGCTGCCGCAGCTGCTCCATCTCCGAGCGCTGCAGGATCTCGCGGAACTCGGGCTGGCCGACGAGGAAGGTCTGCAGCAGCGCCTGGTTGCCGAACTGGAAGTTCGACAGCATGCGCAGCTCTTCGACGGCCTGCGGCGTGAGGTTCTGCGCTTCGTCGACGATCAGCAGGCAGCGCTTGCCCTGGCTGGTCTGGCTGACGAGGAAGGCTTCGATCGAGATCAGCAGCTCGGACTTCGGCGCATCCTTGACGTGGACGCCGAACGCCGCACCGACCATGCGCAGCGTGTCTTCGGCGCCGAGCTGCGTGGTGACCAGGTTGCCGATGACGACATCGCTGCCGTGCAGGCCGTCGATCAGCGCGCGCAGCATCGTCGTCTTGCCGGCACCGATCTCGCCGGTGATGACGACGAACCCCTCGTGGCGCGACACACCGTACTCGAGATAGGCGCGAGCCCGGCTGTGCTGCTTGCTGCCGAAGTAGAAGTTGGGGTCGGGGTTGAGCTGGAACGGCTTGCAGCTCAACCCGTAGAAGCTTTCGTACATGGTCAGAACGTCATGCTGAGGTTGCCGATCACCGCTGATTCGTCGTACGACGACGCCGTGTTGCTGCTGAATTGCTGATGCCGCAGCGTGATCGAGGCGGTGGCTCGTCGCGACACCTGGGCGGACCACATGCCGTTGCACCTCCCAGTGGGTGGATTCCTGCGTGCTCGACTCGCTGGTCGTCTTGCTTGCGTTGGCGTTCAGGTTGATCGTCGATTGCGGCGTCAGGCGGTGCGACCAGCCGACGCCGGCGCCACGCCAGCGCGTCAGGTTGCCCTTCGCGAAGTCGTTGTCCGGGTTCGACAGCACCCCGAGGTTGCGCGAGTAGGTCTGATAGATGTTGAACATCACGGTGCTTCTGATGCCCAAGAGGGCAACCGAGGCCTCCTGCCGGCGCTCTTCCTGGATCTGGCTCGGCAGGTAGCTGCTGCCCACCGTGGTGTTCGGATCGATGCCGTTGCTCTGCATGAAGTTGTTGACGAGCTGCTCGCGCAACACCGGGTCGGGTTGAACGGTCGCGAACGCCGCATACAACAGGTCGAAGGCCGAAACCGGGTTGCCTCTGCCGCCGTTGGTCTGCCCGGTGGACAGGCCCTGCGTGTTGCTGATCCTCCACACGCTCCGCGGCGTCCGGTAGTCGAACCCGTAGACATGCGAAGTCCCGAAGAAGCGCTGGTCTTCGGTCAGGAAGAGATGGGTGCGCGGACTCGGAGCCCAGTCGAGCCCCCATCCCCATCCGTTGTAGGTCTGCGTCTGCAGCGTGATGATGTTGTTCGACTCGGTGTTCGCGCGCAACGAGACGTGGAATTCTGGCGTCACCGCATAGGTCAATTGACCGAGCAGGATCTGGTCGGTAGTGTCCCGCCCCTGGCTGAAGTCATCCTGCCGGTAGAGGTAGTCGACGAGCCAGCCGAGTTTGGACCAGCGTGTCGTCGCATCGAAGTGCACATTGCCGAGCAGGGTCGATGAATTCGAGGCCTGGGAGGTGCCGCTGTTCGTGTAGCTGTAGTCGGCGCGGGCCAGGTAGTTGACCACGCCGGCAATCTGGCCGCGCAGGTACGGGGACACACCCCAGGTCGAGGTCTCGGTACGGTTGCTGTTGGCCAGGCTCGAATCCGATGACTGCGTGCCGAACGGGTCGATGTACTGCTGCGAGATCTGCGCGCGGGCGTCCACGTAGAACCAGTTCTGGATGACTTCGGCGCTACCCTGCGCATTGAGCGAGTTCTGCAGGTTGTCGATTGGCGCGCCCCTGGCGGAACCCGAAGCCGTCAACGCGTAGTTCAGAAATCCCCTCACCCGGCCCGTTTGCCCGCCCAGTGAAATTGCCGGGGTGATCGATGCGATCAGGTCAGCCTGCTTGTTGGTCGCACTCAGGTTGACGTTGTCGGTGAGCGTGGCCTCGACGGAGACGCTGGGGGTGATGTAGAAGCCCCGGCCGCCGCCCGACGTCGACCCATCGCCAGCTCGCGCCGACCCGGCAGGCAGCGCACCGTAGTCCGAGGTCGGTGCATTGAACATCTGCGCCGAAGCGCCCACCGCCGCCAGGGCGAGCAGGCCGCACAAGGGGCGGCCGGCATGCCTGGCGTGGCGTCGGGTCGTCATCGAAGGAGCTGGCGCGCTGGGCTCGGATGGCGACGATCACGCCGATTGCTTGTCGCCGCCGTAGCCGTAACCATACCCGTAGCCGTAGCCATAGCCGTATCCACGCCCGTAGACACCGGCGAAATCGCCGCGCGCCTTGTTGAGCACCAGATTGATGTGCGAACAGGACTTGATCGTGGAGAGCGCGTGCTGGACATCGCCCTGCAGCGTCTTGTCGGCATTCACGACCAAGACGACCTGCCCCATCTGGGTGGCCAGGACGCGGGCCTCGGTGGTCAGCAGCAGCGGCGGCGAGTCGAATACGATGATCCGGTCCGGGTAGCGCTGCGCCATGTCGTCGAGCAGCAGCCGCATCGCATCGCTGGCCAGCAACTCGGTCGCCCGCGGATGGGGCGTTCCGCTGGGCAGGATGGTCAGCTTTTCGACGTTCGTCTTCAGCAGGACATCGGCCATGTCGGCCTTGCCTTCGAGAAGGTCGAGCAACCCCGGACCGCCGGGCAAGCCGAGCATGCGAAGCACCGAGGGCCTGGCGACGTCGGCGTCGACGAGCATCACCGTGTTGTCCAGTTCCATGGCGATGCTCATCGCCAGGTTGATCGACGTGAAACTCTTGCCCTCCCCGACCAGGGCGCTGGTGACCATGATCAGGTTCCCGTGATTGAGCACCGTCGTGCCCATGCCCTTCGCATTGACGAGAAGAGGCCGCTTGATCACGCGGAACTGGTCGGCCGTGTGTGATCGCGCCGCGTTCGGCGTGATGATGTTGGCGACGCTCAGCGCGTCGAGGTCCAGCGTGACCTGCTGCGACGTCCTGGCGGGAGCTTCCGGCAGCTGGGCTTTCTGCGTTTGCACCACGGGCGCTGCCGAAACCACCCCCGACTCGACCGCGACGGAAGGCGTCTCGGGCGTCGTCGCCTCGGGAATCGAGACGCCGGTGCGGCGGAGTTGTCCCAGCCGTTGCGCTGCTTGTTCGATCAGACTGCTCATCGAAGTCAACCCTGTCTGGCCGCGATCAGCGACATGGTGATCAAACCCGCCACGAAGATGGCGAGCAGGCTGCCCGAGGAAGCCAGGAACCGCATCAAGTCGACCTTTTCACGTCGAACGTCTGCCGGGGACGTGACCAGCGAGACCACGCCCAGGATCGGATACTCCAATTTCGCACGCAGGTCGCTGGCGCCGTGAAATACCGGCCGCAACTGGCTCGCCGCGAATGCGGTGAACAGGCCCGCCGCCAGCGCCAGGACCATGGCCATCGGCAGCAGGATCAGGCGGTTCGGTGACACCGGCTTGGGCGAAACTCGCGGCGGATCGATGAGGCGGAAGTCGGCAACGCCGGCGGCCACTTCGAGTTCGCCCGACATCGTTGCAGATTCGCGCCGCTTCACCAGGTCGTCGTAGTTGCGCTTGTTGATCTCGTAGTCGCGATTCAGCTGCGAGGCCTCGGCTTCGAGCTTCGGTGCCGACTTGGCCAGTTCGAGCGCCCGGTTGTAGCGCGCCGAGTACTCCGCCACCCGGGCCTTGAGCGCAGCGACCTGGACCTCCCAGGTCGCCAGCATCTGACTCAGTCCCTGGGACGCCACGCTGCCGGTGGCCGGGGCGGACGCGGCGGCCTTGCGCAACTCCTCGACCTGCTTCTTCTTCTGCTCTTCGAGATCACGGAGCAGCTTGCGGGTACTGACGATGTCGGGGTGCTGGTCGGTGAACCGCTGCAGCAAGCCGTCGAGATTGCGCTTCTGGGCTTCGATCCGGGCGTCGATTTCCGGCGTGGCGATGCTGAATGCCGAATCGCCTGCCGGTCCGTCGAGCAGCGACGTGCCTGCCGATGGGCTGCCGC
Organism: uncultured bacterium; assembly: GCA_963802435.1. Classification (GTDB taxonomy): domain Bacteria; phylum Pseudomonadota; class Gammaproteobacteria; order Burkholderiales; family Burkholderiaceae_C; genus CAIKUF01. The sequence goes on along the minus strand of CAWDIT010000009.1, from coordinate 107,068 downwards.
CCTCGGGCTTATCGCCACTGAGCTGCTTGCGGGCTGCGTCGCGCGATTGCTCGGCTTCGCGCAAGGCAAGGCGCGCCTCCTTCAGCTGCTCGCCGAGAGCGGCCAGCCGCGACGCCGAGTCTCCGCCCTCGCCTGCCTGCATTTCGATGTTGCGGATCTTGAACGCCTTGAGCCGGGCTTCGGCTTCCTCCAGCCTGGCTTCATAGGTCTTGATCTGCTCGTTGATGAAAGTCTTGGCTATTTCGGTGTCCTTGCGCGACGCACCGAGGCTCGACTCCACGAAGATCGAGACCAGCGACTGGACGACACGCTGGGCCTTCGTCGGGTCTTCGTCGCGGAAACCGAGTGTGTAGAGGTTGTCGCGCCCCGCCGACTTGATTTGCAGCCCGGTCATCAGCCGGGTCACCAGGGCTTCCTGATCGGCCTTCGACTCGCTCTTGAGGTCGAGGTCGGCCATGCGCACCACCTTCTCGATGTTGGGCCGGCTGACGAGGGTACGACTCAGCATCACCACCTGTTGCTCGACGTTGGGTTGCACCGCAAGGCCGGACATCAGCGGCTTCAGGATCGACTGCGTGTCGACGTAGACGCGGGCAGAGGCCTCGTACTGGTCGGGAATCCGGAACACGATCGCCACCCCGATGATGGCCGTCAGCCAGGCCACCAGCACGGCAGGCCAGCGGAATCGCCACATGCTCCTGGCGATGGTGGACAACTGGGCAAGTAGCAATTCCATCGGATCGGATGTCCAGGGTTAGGCAGTTGCAGGGTCAGCCAGTTCGAGCGTTCAGAAGAAGCTCTGCGGAATGATCAGGATGTCGCCGGGCTTCATTTCGACGTTCGCCGAGATGTCCCCGCGCCGGATCAGGTCCCTGAGTCGAACGGAGTACTGCTTGCCGCCCTCGCTCGAGCGGAAGATGAGGGCCTCGTTGCCATCCGCGAAGTCGGTCAGCCCGCCGACGGCGACCATGACGTCGAGCGCGGTCATCTGCAACTTGTACGGAAGGGCCTGCGGCTTCGCCGCTTCGCCCACGACGCGGATCTGCTGGTCGTAGGGGCCGACGAACCCGGTGACGATGACGGTCACGACCGGATCGCGGATGTACTTCTCGAGCTGCTTTTCGATCTCGCGGGCGATCTCCACCGAGGTCTTGCCCGACGCCACCAGTTCGTCGATCAGCGGGGTCGAGAACTTGCCGTCCGGGCGCACCGGCACCGACATCGACACCTCGGGGTTGCGCCAGACGATGATGTTGATGTTGTCACCCGGGCCCACGATGTACGTGTAGTCGCGAGTGGGATCCGCCACGGGTGCCGCCGGAAACTTCCCCAGGTTGCTCGCGCACGCAGCGAGCAGACTCACCCCGAGGACGAGGAGCGCTGCTCGGACCGCGCGCAGGTGCTGAACGGCGAAATTGCCCATGGTCTTACCCCTTGTCAAGAATGCCCAGTGAGATTTTGAAGCTTACAACCAAGCTCACTCGAACGCGCCGCCTTCGACGATGAACGGAGTCGCGATCAACTCATGCCGGAATGATGGCACAGCGAACCCGGCCCCCACCCACTCAGCCTGGGGGGTTGCCGGCCAGATTCACGACACGATCGTGAGAAACGACAGGTAAATGGCAGGCATGTGGCGGTTGCTTCGCAGCGGACTGTTGGGAGTGGCAGCAGCGGATGCCAGAAGAATCTATCCCGGGACCTTCAGCAGGTCGAGGTCGGGCGCCGTCCGGCCTTCGAACAGCGGAACGAGCAGCGTCACCTGCGTCCCCCTGCCCGGCTCGCTCTCGACCGAGATCCTGCCGCCGAGTTCCTGAACGTACTGGAAGCTTTCGTAGGCGCCGATTCCCATGCCGGTCAGCTTGGTCGTCTGAAAGGGCTTGAAAAGCCGATCGCGCACGAACTCGGGCGTCATGCCGTGCCCCGTGTCACCCACTTCGACGCGCGCCATCCCGCCGAGCTTGTCGAGGCGGACCCAGACCCTTCCTGACGGATCGGTGGCCTCGAGCGCATTCTGGACCAGGTGTCCAACGATTCGCTCGAGCCGTTCCTCGTGCCCGCGCGCGACGACGGTTTCGAGCAACTCGACTTCCAGACGGCGACCGCGGCCCTTCGCGACCGCTTCGATGCGACGGACGATGCCTGCCAGGTCGACTCCGAAGGCCGTGCCTGGAGGCGTCGTACCCTCGCGCAGCTGGGTCATCAACTGGCGCATTCTCTCGAGCGAGTTTTCGACGGTCATCAGCATGTCCTGCTGGAATTCCGGATTGGCGTGGAGCCGCTTGGCGTTCTTCATCATCAGCGAGAGCTGGGTGACGATGTTCTTCAGGTCGTGCACGACGAACGCCGACATTCGATTGAACGCATCGAACTTGCGCACTTCGAGCAGGGCTTCGGTGGCTGCCATTTGCGCCAGAAAGCTTGCTGCCTGCCGGCTGGCCGTCTTCAGCAGGTCATAGACTTCCCAGTTGGCGTCCACGTCGGTCCGCGAACTCAATATGACGACGAAACCGATCAATTCGTCGCCCACGATGAGGGGAACGATCAGCCAGGCCTGCGGTATCGACTGCAACCAGGGCGGCAGCTTCAACGACTCATGACGCCGCGGGGAAGACCTGTATTCCTCGAGATTGAGGATCGCGCCATCGCCGCGCAGGAACTCGCACAACGATGAGTCGATGGGCTCCGGCTCGTTGACGAGAATGCAGTTCACGCGAGCCGTCTGCCGGAATTCCCCCGCACCCTGGCCCTTCATCCACAAACCACCGCCCGGGCTTTCGAGAAAATCAGCCAGCCCCTGGATGACCTGTTGACCCATTTCCTGCGGCGTATTCTGAGCACAGAGGGTACTGGTGAACTTGAGCCATTCCTCGCGATAGTCGTACCGATAGCGAAAGAAATTCTTGTTGAGAAAGACCCGGAGCCTTGCCCGTACCGACCCCGACAGCGCGAGTATGGTCAGGAGAATCAACGAAACGAACACGATACCCAGTTGCAGTGCCCGACCCCATTCCCCGCCGAAGTACCTGACGTAATAACCGACCGCTGATATGAAAATCAGGTAGGTTCCGGATATCAGCAACGTCGCCGAATGGAAAGCAGCGCCCCTGGAAACCCGGAGCTGGGAAATCCAGTCGGCGCGGCGGGTGGTGGAAATCAACAACAGCGGGACCATCAGCGAGTGCACCGCCCCACGGATGCTGTAGGCGTCGACGTCGACCCTGCCGAAGACGACGGCCTGCGAGTACATGTACACGTCGAAGGCGAAGGTTCCGGCGAGCGCCAGACTGACCGGCTTGGCATTCCAGCGGGAATCCGGCGAGATATTGCGAAACATCTGCTCGACCAGGACGAGACCGAAGATCGATAGCAGCAACGAACTCAGGGCGCCCAGACGCGACCCCGTCGGAAAGAGATCGGGGCCGAGGAACATCGACGTCTGAATCGTCAGCGCGCCGGCCACCAATGCCACAGCGACCACCGCAATCGCCTTCCCTTCCGTCGGCGGTCGATTGGCCATCTGTCGGGGCCTAATCAGCAGCAGCAGGAAGCCAAACCAGAAGCCATAGCGCGACACGTCCGCGAGCGTCGCCAGCAGTTCCAGCGGCGGCTTTCCGGACAGGACGCCGGCCACCGTGAACCAGCCCCACAGGGAAGTGCTGCTCAGCGCGCCGAGCAAGGCAAGGCCCGCCACGTTGCGAGGTGGACGCCAGTACCCCAGGCGGATCAGATTCAGCGCAAACGCCAGGTAGACGGCGCCGACAAGGCCGAAGCTCCACGCGGTGAGTGCAGTGTTGGTTCTATCCACGGAAATCCAGGAAGGTCAGCGGCGCACGGTTTCGGCCAGCGCGCCGTGGGAGCGAGGGTATCGGAAAGAGAGTGTCGGTCAATGCTCGGAACGAATGGAGCCTTCCCGAGTGCGACGAGCAGGAACAAGGCGGCCGGTCATTCTGCGCGGGGCCGAATTGGCGCGGATCATGCTTTGTTGCAGGGTGGGCCGCACTTTGCCTCACCAATGAGCCGAACGCCTGCAAATCCGTGCGAACTTCACTCGTGCCCCCTTGATTGAGGGGGTCCTCGAGCCGATCCCGCCTCAGATAATCGATTGCCACAGCGCGTTGGCTTTGGCGTCCGACAGGAGGGCGTCAATCGACATCCCGGCGACTGCGGCAGCTGAGAGGGTTGAGGATCATGCGGTTGTTTCGTAGCCACGTTCTACCGGGCGCCCTCGCCGGAGTTGCCGTCGACATGGCCTTGTGCTTCGTTGCCGTGCTGCTCGCGGCTTCGACGCTGACCAGCAGGTACATGACGATCCCGACGGCCGTACCTGAACTTCCCCTCGTGCTGTTTGGCGCGTCCCTGTTTGCGCTGGTGATGGCACTGCTCTACGCGCTGTTCGGGCTGTATCGTCCGAAGCCCATTTCGACGATCGCCGCCGCCGGGCGCACGGTCGCAGCGCTGTGCATCGGGGCGTACGTGACGAGCCTCACGTTGCGGGTGGTCGCCGATCGCGGCTACATAGAGCAGCTGATGCCGGCGGCGATCGCCTACCTCGGGATCGGTCTGGTCCTGTCTCGCGTGTGGTTCGGTTTCATGCGGCGCGTTTCGCCGCTGCCTCGTCTGCTCGTCGTGGGCACGGGCGCAGAGGCGCTCGCCATCGCGGCCGATCTGCAGGGTCCGGGGCGGTCGGCGCGCGACGTGGTCGGGTTCTTCGAGACCGCCAGCGAACTCAACGAGTCCGACGCAGCAAAGGGCGGGCTGCGCGTCTTTCCGAACCAATCGTCCCTGACCGATCTGGTGTCGCGCTACGACATCCAGGAAATCATCGTCGCGGTCCGTGAACATCGCGGTGGCGGGGTGCCGATGGATCAACTCCTGGAGTGCCGCATCCGCGGCGTGTCGGTGCTCGACCTCGCCGGGTTCTGTGAAAGAGCGAAGGGAGAGGTGCCCATCGACAGCCTGAAGGGAAGCTGGCTGATCTACGGCAATGGCTTTGTCCAGGGGCGCCTGCGCAGGTTCATGAAGCGCTCGTTCGATGTCGTGAGCGCAACGGTGCTGCTGCTGCTGACGACCCCGATCATGATTCTGGCCATGATTGCGGTTCGGCTGGAGAGTCCGGGACCCGTCATCTACAGGCAGCCTCGGGTGGGCCTTGGTGGCCGGATCTTCATGTGCACCAAGCTGCGCAGCATGTGCGTAGACGCCGAGCGCGAGGGTGTGGAGCGTTGGGCATCAAGGAATGATCCGCGGATCACGCGGGTCGGCGCCTTCATCCGCAAGACGCGCATCGACGAATTGCCGCAACTCTTCAGTGTTCTGGCTGGCGTGATGAGCCTGGTCGGGCCACGCCCCGAACGCCCGAGCTTCGTCGATCAACTCAAGGAAACCATTCCGTTCTATGAACTGCGCCATTCAGTCAAGCCTGGAATTACCGGGTGGGCGCAGGTCAGGTACCACTACGGCGGGTCGCTCGAAGACGCCCGCAGGAAGCACCAGTTCGACCTCTACTACGTCAAGAACAACTCACTCTTCCTGGATGTTCTCGTCCTGGTGGAGACGGTGAGCGTGGTGCTGTTTCGCGAGGGGCAATAGGGGGCGTACTGCGCTGCGGGATGACCGGCGAAGGGCCGGCGCGCGGCGATCCACGGATGGCACAGGCGCGTAGTTCCCATCGCGCCGTGCGCCTGAAGTCGGAGTGCCCCTTCGTGCTACCGTCTGGCCTTGCACGCGAGGCCATCAACATCGCCAGAGACCATGAGCAGGCCGATATCGCGCCGGTCGCAGTGGAAGCTCGACTCCCGGCGGGGGCTTGCGGCCTGGTACTCGCTGCGACGTGACTTGACACTGAGCTGGCTTCACCAGCAACTGCTCCACCTTGTCTTCGGCGCGGCACTCGCAGCGCTTGGCCTCGCGGCCAGTGCGGCGGACCGACTGACGAGCGCGATCGAACGCATCAAGCCCTCGGTATTGGCAGTGGGCTTCTACAAGGAAACCCAGAATCCGCGCTTCGGATTCAGAGGAACTGGATTCGTGGCCGGCGCTGGGAACCTCCTGGTCACCAATGCCCATGTCATCGAGCGCAGCGACAAGGCCGAAGACGACGGCAGCGTGATGGTGGTGCTCTCGAGAGAAGGCGGTAGCCAGGGCCGGATCCGGCGCGCCGAGGTGATCGGACTGGACAAGGCACACGACCTCGCTGTGCTGCGTTTCGAGGGCAATCCTCTGCCTGTGCTAGAACTCGGCAAGGCCGGCTCGGTTCGCGAAGGGCAGTCGGTGGCATTCGTCGGTTTCCCACTGGGCGGCGTGCTCGGTTTCGCACCCGTGACTCACCGCGGCATCGTGTCGTCGATCACGACCGTGGCCTTGCCCAGCCCGAGCGCGCGGCAGCTCGACGACCGGACGATCAACCGCCTCAGGGAAGGCAGCTTCGAAATGTTGCAGCTCGATGCGACGGCGTACCCGGGAAACAGCGGAGGCCCGCTGTTCGACGAGGAAACCGGAGCGATCGTCGGCGTGGTCAACATGGTCACGCTCAAGGGAACGCGTGAGTCCGCGTTGACGCACCCGTCGGGTATCAGCTATGCCGTTCCGGTGGAATTCGTGCTGAAGCTGCTGGCCCCGTCCGTGCGGAAGTGACCGGCAAGGCGTTCCTGCAGGGGTCGTCGCAGCGGGCAATTACTGGATCGACAGGCGACGCATCAGGTCGTATAGCGTGGGGCGGGTCACGCCCAGTATCTCCGACGCCTTGACGATATTGCCGTTGGCGCGAGCCAGCGCCATGACGACCGCGCCCCGCTCCGCCTTCTCGCGCACGGTGCGCAAGTCCAGCGTGGGCTCGCCGTCGCGCCCCGGATCGCTGGTCCTTGGCAGGCCGAGATCCTCGCCGGTGACACGGTTGCCCTCGGCCATGATGGCGACGCGCTTGATGGTGTTCAGTAGCTCGCGGACATTTCCGGGCCAGCCATAGGCGTCGATCGCCGACAGCGCATCGTCGGTGAAGCTCATCGAGCTGCGGTTGTTCTCGCGTGCGAACCTTCTGAGGAAGGCCTGTGCCAGCAGCACCGAATCGCCCTGCCGGTTGCGCAGCGGGGGGATGTCGATGACGATCTCGGCCAGGCGGTAGTACAGGTCTTGCCTGAAGCGACTCGTCCTGATGAACTCGGCCAGGTCCTGATGGGTGGCGCAGACCACCCTGACGTCGATCGCAATCTCGTGGCGCCCCCCGATGCGCTCGATCGTGCGCTCCTGAAGGAAGCGCAGCAACTTTGCCTGCAGCGACTGCGGCAGGTCTCCGATTTCGTCAAGCATCAGCGTGCCGCCGTTGGCCGTCTCGATCCTTCCGATCGTGGTCTTCGATGCGCCGGTAAACGCACCCCGCTCGTAGCCGAACAGTTCGCTCTCGAGAAGGTTTTCCGGGATCGCCGCGCAGTTGATCGCGACGAACTTGCCGCTCCGCTTCGACGCATGGTGGAGAGCCAGTGCGAGCACTTCCTTGCCGGTGCCGCTTTCACCGAGGAGCAGCACCGACGCATTGCTCGGCGCGATCTTCTCGACCGTGCGACAGATCCGCAGCAGTTCGGGGTCCCTGGTGACGAGACCGGCCAGCGCATCGGGTGGCTGCATCTCGCGCAGTCGGCGGTTCTCGCTCTGCAACTCGAACAGGCGGAATGCCCGGCCGATGATCAACCCCAGCAAGTCGGGATCGAAGGGCTTGGCCAGGAAGTCGTAGGCCCCGAGGTCGATCGCCCGCAGGGCGTTGGCCTGGTCGTTCTGGCCTGTCAGCACGATGACCTTGACGTTCGGATCGAGCTCGAGCATCTGCGCCAGCAGCTTGAAGCCTTCCACTACCGTGTCGGGGTCAGGCGGAAGCCCGAGGTCCATCGTGACCACGGCGGGCGAGTGGCGCCGGAACTGTGCCAGCGCGCTGTCGCGGTCACTCGCAGTGACCGACTCGAAGCTGTCCAGAGACCACTTGATCTGCTTCTGCAACGCGAGGTCGTCCTCGACGATCAGCAATAGCGGCCGCTTTTCCGATGTCATGGTGTCTGAGGGAGGGAGGGTCCCGCTTGCAGGAGCCTTTGGTGCATACGGCAAGCATGTCACACCCGGCGCGGGCAATGAAATTGAGAATACAATTTTTTCGCCAGGTGCGGCATCAGTTCACGGCTCCTCGGATCGCATCGCCCCGCGTCAGGATCAGCGCATTCCTGCCTCGGCAGCCCGGTGCCGATCGCCGCGCATCACATTGCACAGCAGCGACTGCATGGACTACCCCGGCAACCTCTTCGTGATCGCCGCGCCCAGCGGGGCCGGAAAATCCAGCCTCGTCAATGCGCTGCTCGAGGTCGACTCGCACCTGGTGCTGTCGGTATCGCACACCACGCGCGCACCGCGCGGGCAGGAGCAAGACGGTCGCGAGTACCACTTCGTCGACGTGGCGACGTTTCGCGCGATGGTCGCGCGCGGCGAGTTCCTGGAGTGGGCCGAGGTGCACGGCCATCTCTACGGTACCTCGAAGGCCGAGATCGAGTCGCGGATCCGCGACGGGCAGGACGTGGTGCTCGAGATCGACTGGCAGGGCGCGCTGCAGATCAAGCAGTTGTTCCCGAACGCGGTGCTCGTCTTCGTGCTGCCCCCGAGCTGGCAGGAACTCGAGCAGCGCCTGACCCGACGCGGCGAAGACCATCCCGAGGCGATATCGCAGCGCCTCGCGAACGCGCGCGTCGAGGTGGCGCAGGCCCGGCACTTCGACTTCGTTATAATCAACGCCCTGTTCGAGACGGCGCTCTTTGACCTCAAGGCGATCGTCCATTCGCAGCGGCTCAAGTACGCCGCGCAGCGCAGAGGCAAGACAGCCATCTTCGCCGCCCTCAACCTCAGCTGACGCGTCAGGCGACGCCACCCGGAGCACCGTTCATGGCCCGCATCACCGTTGAAGACTGCCTCGTCAAGATCCCGAACCGCTTTCAGTTGGTGCTTGCGGCCACCTATCGCGCGCGAATGCTGAGCCAGGGCCACGCGCCGAAGATCGAAAGCAAGAACAAGCCGGGCGTGACGGCGCTGCGCGAAATCGCCGCCGGCGAGATCGGCATCGAGATGCTTCGCAAGGTGCCGATCTAGGCAACCGCCAGGCTGAACTGCGCCGGCCCGGCGCACCGGCGCCCGCCTTCGCGATGACGGCACCTGCGAAAGCAGGCTAAATTCGGGGCATGGGCGAGCGTTCGGTATCTGTCTGGTCGGTCCTCGGGAAGGCGCTTTCGAAGGCGCCCAAGACCCGCCCGGCCGCTTCGGCGACGCCCGGGACAGGCGACGCAACGGCGTCCTCGTTCGCCGCACTGACCACCAAGCTCGACTACCTGAATGCGGGCGACGTCAAGCGCGTCCGCGATGCCTACCGTTTCGCCGACGAGGCCCACCTCGGACAGTTCCGAGCCAGCGGCGAGCCCTACATCACGCACCCGATCGCCGTGGCCGGCCTGTGTGCGGAGTGGAAGCTCGACGCGCAGGCCATCATGGCCGCGCTGATGCACGACGCGATGGAGGACTGCGGCGTCTCCAAGCCCGCGCTGATCGAGCGGTTCGGCGCCCCGACAGCCGACCTCGTCGACGGCCTGACCAAGCTCGACCGGTTGCAGTTCTCGACCCGCGAGGAGTCGCAGGCGGAGTCGTTTCGCAAGATGCTGCTGGCCATGGCGCGCGACGTGCGCGTGATCCTGATCAAGCTCGCCGACCGCTTGCACAACATGCGGACGATGGAGGCCGTGGAAGCCGCCAAGCGCTCGCGCATCGCCCGCGAGACGCTGGACATCTATGCACCGATCGCGCACCGGCTGGGCCTGAACCAGACCTACCGCGAACTGCAGGAACTCTCGTTCCAGCGACTGCAGCCGTGGCGCCAGGCAGCACTGACGAAGGCGGTGCAGAGGGCGCGCGGATTCCGGCGCGACATCGTCGAACGCATCCAGCGCGAGGTCGAGAAGGCCTTCGCCGATGCCAAGCTGCGGGTGCAGGTTGCCGGACGCGAAAAGACGCTCTATTCGATCTACTGCAAGATGAAGGAGAAACACCTGAGCTTTGCCCAGGTGAACGACATCTTCGGCTTTCGCATCGTCGTCGACACGCTGCCCGAGTGCTATCTCGCACTCGGCGTCCTGCACCAGATCTACAAGCCGCTGCCGGGACGCTTCAAGGACTACATCGCGATCCCGAAGGCGAACGGCTATCAGTCGCTGCACACGACGCTGGTGAGCCCGCTCGGGACGGCCGTCGAGTTCCAGATCCGCACCGAGCCGATGAACACCGTGGCCGACAAGGGCATCGCAGCGCACTGGATGTACAAGGCCAAGGGCGCGAAGCACGCGGGCGAGGCGCAGCGGCTGGGCGCGATGTGGCTGCAGTCACTGGTCGACATCCAGCAGGAGACGAACGACGCGAGCGAGTTTCTGGAGCACGTGAAGATCGATCTCTTTCCGGATGCGGTCTACGTGTTCACGCCGAAGTCGAAGATTCTCGCCCTGCCGCGCGGGGCGACGGCGGTGGACTTCGCGTATGCGATCCACTCCGACGTGGGCGACCATTGCGTCGCGGCCAAAGTGAACGGCGAACCCGTCGCGCTGCGCACCGAACTGCGCAGCGGCGACGTGGTCGAGGTGATGAGCGCCCCCGGCGCGCGGCCGAATCCGGCCTGGCTGAACTTCGTGCGCACCGGGCGAGCGCGCTCGAAGATCCGCCACTTCCTGAAGACGATGGAGCAGGAGGAGTCGCAGCAGCTCGGCGAGAAGATGCTCGCACAGGCGATGCGCACCGAGGGCCTGGCGCTGCCTGGCGACGACCCTCAGGATGCGAAAGCAGCAGCGCTGTGGCAACAGCTGACACGTTGGAGCGGCAACCGAACGCGCAGTGATCTGCTGACCGACATCGGCCTCGGACGCAAGATCGCGACCATCGTCGCCAAGCACCTGGCCCGGCTGATGGCAGAGCACGGAACGCGGCCCGGTGCGGTCGCGCTGACGATGGGCCTCTACGCCGCCGACGCGATGCCCGCGCAACGCGTCGTGGTCGACGGCAGCGAGGGCACGTCGGTGCAGATGGCGCCGTGCTGCCGCCCGATTCCCGGCGACGCCATCGTCGGCTATCTCGGACGCGGCGAGGGTCTCATGGTGCACACCGCGGAGTGCAGGGTCGGCCGCAGGCTGTTCGAGCGCGACAGCGAGCACTGGATGAGCGTCGAATGGGCCGAGGAGCCGACGCGTCCGTTCGAGACCGCCATCAGTCTGCTCCTTCGCAATGGCAAGGGCGTGCTGGCGCAGGTGGCGGCGGCGGTCAGCGCCGCCGAGGCCGACATCTCGCACATCGACATGGGCGACGAGCCGGCCGGCGAGTCGGCCGACCTGCGCCTGGTACTCGCCGTACGAGACCGCTTGCACCTGGCCGAAGTGATGCGGCTGTTGAAGCGCACTGCGGCGGTTCTGCGCGTGGTGCGGGTCAAGCCCTGAGACGGGATGATTTCGCCGTGAACGCACTTGACCATCGCCGTCGCCGGGGCATCGTCTGGCTGTGCATCGCTGCTGCGCTGCTGCTCGGCGTGGGCGCTCCGTTGCACGGCCTGGCGCATTCGGTGCAGGCCATCGAGGCCTCGGCGAACAAGGATCCCGTGACCGCGCACGCACCGACGTGCGAGCAGTGCCCGCTATACGCGGCCCTTGATGGCGCCGTGCCGATGCGGGCCGCGACGCCCCAACTCGAAGCTTGCGCGACGGACGGGTTCATCGTGCCCGCACTGCCGGCGCGCGCGGCGGCCTTCACGGCCTACGCGTCGCGCGGCCCGCCGCAGGCCAGCTGAATTCCCCAGCCCGGCCTTCGGTCCGGCTCCCCCGCCGCCGCACGCACTGCGCGGGGCGAGGCGAGGCCGAAGCCTCTTCCCATTCACGCCGCGCCGCGACACCCGCTTCCGGTGCGCGCGCTGCCACCGAGCACGAATCCACATGTCCCATCCCGCCCCGCTTGCGGCCCTCGTGGTCGCGCTGGCGATCGCCTCGCCGCCGCTGCACGCCGCCGACAACCCCGAACTTGACCAGCTGCGCCGGGAGGTCGACGCCATGCGGCAGGACTACGAGGCCCGCATGAAGGCACTCGAAGCACGGCTCAGGCAGGCCGAAGCCGGCCTTGCCGCCGCGTCGCTGCCCGTCGCCTCATCGGTTGCGCCCGGTTCGCCCGTGGCAGCGACAGCGGATGCGGCCACACCAGCGGAACCGGCCTCGACGCCAGCGACCGCCCAGTCGTCGCCCGGCGCGTTCAACCCCGCGATCGCGCTGATCCTGTCGGCCAGCTATGCCAGCCTCTCGCAGCCCGGCCCGTACCGCATCGACGGCTTCCTGACCGGCGGTGAGATCGGCGCGGCGACCCAGGGCTTCTCGCTCGGCGAGTCGGAGCTCACCATCTCGGGCGGCGTCGATCCCTGGTTCTACGGCTCGATGAGCCTGGCGCTGACCGCCGACAACGAGGCCGCGGTCGAGGAGGCATGGATCCAGACGACCGCCCTGCCCTCCGGGCTGACGCTGCGTGCCGGCCGCTTCCTGTCGGGCATCGGCTACCACAACGACAAGCATGCCCACACCTGGGACTTCGTCGACGCGCCGCTCGTCTACCAGGCCTTCCTCGACGGCGCGCTGCACCAGGACGGGCTGCAACTGAAGGTGCTGCTGCCCACCGAGCAGTTTGTCGAGATCGGCAGCGAGATCGGCGCGGCCGGCCCGTTCCCGAGCGGCGGCGAAGCGCGCAAGAAACCCGGCACGGCCGCGCTGTTCGTGCATACCGGGGGCGACATCGGCGTCAGCCAGAGCTGGCGCGCAGGCCTGTCGATGCTTTGGACGGACGCCCAGGGCCGCGAATCGAACGCCATCGACAGTGTCGGCAACGAGGTCACCAACGCGTTCAGCGGCACGGGCCGGCTCGGGATCATCGACGCGGTGTGGAAGTGGGCGCCCAACGGCAACGCGCAGCGCACCAGCCTGACCGTGCAGGGCGAGTACGTGCGCCGCTTCGAGTCGGGCTCGCTCGTCTACGACAGCGCCAACGCGGCGCTCGCCGACAGCTACCGCTCGACGCAGAGCGGCTGGTACGCGCAGGCGGTGTACAAGTTCCTGCCGGCCTGGCGCGTCGGCTTGCGCTACGACCGGTTGGACATCGGCAACGTCGATGCAGCAAGCAACACGGCCAACCTGTTTCTGCCGGAACGCTCGCCGACGCGCACTACCGCGATGCTCGACTGGGCGCCCAGTGAATTCAGCCGGGTGCGGCTGCAGTTCGCCCAGGACAAGGCCCGCTACGGCCTGACCGACAACCAATTCCTGATTCAGTACCAGATGAGCCTCGGCTCGCACGGTGCCCACAGTTACTAGAGGACTCTTGCCATGAAACGACTTCTTCTGACTGCCGCGGCGCTGCTGCTGGCCCTTGGCGCGCAGGCGGCGCAGGCCGCGCTCAAGGTGCTGGCTTGCGAACCCGAGTGGGGTGCGCTGGTGCAGGAACTGGCCGGCGACAAGGCAAGCGTCTACGTCGCCACCACCGGACTGCAGGACCCGCACCACATCCAGGCCCGGCCCAGCCTCGTCGCCGCGGCGCGCAACACCGATTTGCTGGTGTGCACCGGCGCCGAGCTCGAGGTCGGCTGGCTGCCGCTGCTGATCCGCCAGTCGGGCAACAACGCGATCCAGCCCGGCAAGCCCGGCAACTTCGAAGCCGCGGCCCTCGTGCGCAAGCTCGAAGTGCCCGAGCGCCTGGACCGCGCCGACGGCGACGTGCATGCGGCCGGCAACCCGCACATCCAGACCGACCCGCGCAACATCGCCCTCGTCGCCGAGCCGCTGGCGCGCCGCCTTGCCGAACTCGACCCGGCCAACGCGGCGGGCTACCAGGCCCGCAGCGCCGACTTCGTCGCACGCTGGAAGGCGGCCAGCCAGCGCTGGGAGAAGGAGGCTGCGCCGTTGCGCGGCACGAGCGTCGTCGTGCAGCACAAGGCGTTCCCGTACCTCCAGCAGTGGCTCGGACTGGTCGAGGTGGCCGTGCTCGAGCCCAAGCCCGGCGTCGAGCCCACCAGCTCGCACCTGAGCGCGGTGCTGGCCGGCTTGCAGACGCGCCCGGCGAAGATGATCCTGCGCGCCGCCTACAACGATGGCCGCGGCGCCGCGTGGCTGGCCGAGCGCACCAAGCTGCCGATCGTCGTGCTGCCGTTCACCGTCGGCGGCAACGAGCAGACGAAGGACCTGTTCTCGCTGTTCGACGACACGATCCAGCGCCTGCTGAAGGCCGCGCAATGACGGCAGAGAGCTTTGACTGGCACATCCTGCTGCCAGCCCTTCTGGCCGGGCTGCTGGTGCTGGCGACGCACGTGCCGCTCGGCGCGCAGGTGCTCGAGCGCGGGATCGTCTTCATCGACCTCGCGATCGCGCAGATCGCCGGCATCGGCGTCATCGCCGCCGATGCGATGGGCTTCGAGCCGCAAGGCTGGGCGGTGCAGGTCTCGGCCCTGTCGGCAGCGCTGCTCGGCGCGCTGGCGTTGACCTGGACCGAGCGCCGCTGGCCGCAGATCCAGGAGGCGCTGATCGGCGTGCTGTTCGTTCTCGCGTCCTGCGTCGGCCTCCTGCTGCTGGCTGGCAACCCGCACGGCGGTGAACATCTGAAGGACCTGCTGGTCGGGCAGATCCTTTGGGTGTCGACGCAGCAACTCGTCGGCATGGCGGTGCTGACCGCTGTGGTGCTCGCGCTGTGGTTCGGCGCCCGCGACCGGCTCGGGCGAGTGGGCTTCTACCTGCTGTTCGCGCTCGCGGTCACGGCATCGGTGCAACTCGTCGGCGTGTACCTGGTATTCACCAGCCTGATCGTGCCGGCGCTCGCCGTGCGCAGCCTGCGCGCCACGCTTCGGCTGCCGCTGGCATACGCCATCGGCGCGGCCGGCTACCTGCTGGGATTGGCGCTGTCAGCCCGCTTCGATCTGCCCTCGGGGGCGGTCGTGGTGCTCGTGATGGCAGCGACTGCGCCAGTCGTTTCCTGGGCTGCGCTGCACTGGGGCAGCCAAGAACCTATCCGCGAATAGGGCCCGGCCGGCCGGTGGCACGGCTCAGCGCAGGCGCGACTCCGGCACCGTCTTCAGCTCGCCCGGCAGCGAGCCGATGTACTGCGCCAGCATCTTCAGCTCCTTGCGGCTGAACTGTGCGGCCATGCCGCCCATCACCGGATTGCCGCGCCCGATCTGCGGATTGCCCTTGGTCTGGTAGGCCTTCAGCGCAACGTACAGATAGTCGCCGTGCTGGCCGGCGATCCTGGGGTAGGTCGGATCGATCGGCGCGCTGAGGTTCGGGCCGTGGCACGACACGCAATTGCCCTTCTTCAGCAATGGGGCGACCTCCGAAGGGGCGTTCTGCAGCGCCGCCGGTGCAGGCGCGCTCTCGGCCCTTCCCTGCTGCTCGTAATACGCGGCGATGTCCGCCATGTCCTTCTCGGACAGCGAGGTCGCGACAGCACGCATCGTCGGGTGCTTGCGGTCGCCCTTCTTGTATTCACCGAGCGCGGTAGTGATGTACTTCGAACCCTGCCCCGCGATCATCGGCACCTTGTGGATCTCGGGGAAGCTCGCCTGGTAGCCCGGGATGCCGTGGCAGCCGATGCACATGGCGATCTTGCCCTCGCCCGCCTTGGCGTCCTGTGCCCGCACGCCTTGCGCCAAGCCGGCCAGCGCTAGCGGCAGCAACATCGTGATGAACAGTTTCTTCATGGTCCGGCAGGGGCTGGTTGCGAGGGGGGGCTTGCAGAATAGCGGCGGATTATAGGGGCCACTTATACTGGGTCGATTCCCGCTATCACCATGTCCCCATGAAGTTCCAAGGCTCTGACAACTACGTCGCCACGCAGGACCTGATGCTGGCCGTCAACGCGTCCATCACGCTGAAGCGGCCGCTGCTGATCAAGGGCGAACCTGGCACCGGCAAGACGATGCTGGCCGAGGAAGTGGCGCAGGCGCTGAACATGCCGCTGCTTCAGTGGCACATCAAGAGCACCACCAAGGCACAGCAGGGGCTATACGAGTACGACGCGGTGAGCCGGCTGCGCGACAGCCAGCTGGCCGACCTCGACGGTGGCGAAAGGGTGAAGGACATCCATAACTACATCGTGCGCGGCGTGCTGTGGCAGGCCTTCACGGCCGAGCAGCCGGTCGTGCTGCTGATTGACGAGATCGACAAGGCCGACATCGAATTCCCGAACGACCTGCTGCGCGAAATCGACCGCATGGAGTTCTACGTCTACGAGACGCGCGAGCTCGTGCAGGCCAAGCATCGCCCGCTGGTGTTCATCACCTCGAACAACGAGAAGGAGCTGCCCGACGCCTTCCTGCGCCGCTGCTTCTTCCACTACATCCGCTTCCCCGATGCGGCCACGATGCAGGCCATCGTCGACGTGCACTTTCCCGGCCTGAAGAAGCAGTTGCTGGCCGCCGCGCTGAAGAGCTTCTACGAGGTGCGCAACCTGCCCGGGCTGAAGAAGAAGCCGTCGACCTCCGAACTGCTGGACTGGCTCAAGCTGCTCGTCGCCGAGGACATCCCGCTCGAGGCGCTGCAGAGCAAGGACGACAAGGTCAGCGTGCCGCCGCTGGTGGGCGCGCTGCTGAAGAACGAACAGGACGTGTCGCTGTTCGAGAAGCTCGTCTTCATGCAAAGGCACAACCGATGACCGACATCGTCGGTCATCGGTTGCGGCGAAGGCTCATATCGCGCAGCGATGTGAAGGCGCGTAGCACCGGCCGTAGCCACAACCGCGCTCCACCGCCGCGAGAACCGAATGACGACCTGGCCGGCGCCCATCACGCTTGCCGGCGCCCACGCGACGCTCGAACCGCTGGCGCGCGAGCACACCGACGGCTTGATCGATGCCGTGCGCGACGGTGAACTGTGGAGACTCTGGTACACCGCGATCCCCGAACCCGAGCGCATGGCGCAGGAGATCGAACGCCGCCTCGCGTTGCAGGCCAGCGGCTCGATGCTTCCGTTCACGGTGCGCGACGCCGAGGGTCGCATTGCCGGCATGACGACCTACATGAACATCGACGCGGCAAACAGTCGCGTCGAGATCGGCTCCACGTGGTACGCGAAGCGCGTACAGCGAACGCCGCTGAACACCGAATGCAAGCTGCTGCTGCTGACCCATGCCTTCGAGACGCTGGAGTGCATCGCGGTCGAGTTCCGCACCCACTACTTCAACCAGCAGAGCCGGCGCGGCATCGAGCGTCTGGGCGCCCGGCTCGACGGCATCCTGCGCTGCCACCTGCGCGCCGCGAACGGCACGCTGCGCGACACCTGCGTCTACAGCATCACCGCCGCCGAGTGGCCGACGGTGAAGGCGCATCTGCGCTTCCAGCTCGACAGGCCGCGCTGAAGCCTGCGTCGCCGCTCGGCTGCTGGCCCTCCCCGCCAACCTCTGCAACGACGACATGGCCCAACGCAAGACCAGGACCTTCACGATCGAAGACCTGTGGCGCATCGAGCGCATCGGCGGTATTGCACTTGCGCCCGACGGCGCGCAGGCCGTCTGCTCGGTCGGCAGCCATTCGATGGAGGACAACAAGGCCCAGTCCAGCCTCTGGTTGCTGTCGACCTTCGGCGGCGGCCCGCGCCGCCTGACGAGCTGCGGAGAGAAGGACGGCCAGGCCGCCTGGTCGCCGACGGGCGACGCGATCGCCTTCGTCGCCCGCCGCGAGCAGCAGGGCAGCAAGGACGAGACGCCGCAGATCTATCTGATTCCGCCAGACGGCGGCGAGGCGCGCCGCGTCAGCGACTTCGCACCCGGCATCGAGGCCTTCAAGTGGTTCCCCGACGGCCGGCGCATTGCCTTCGTCGCCTGGGTCTGGCCCGAGCTGAAAGGCAGCAAGGCGCAGGCGAAGAAGTTCAAGGACTTCAAGGAGCGCAAGGAAAGCGGCTACGTCACCAGCGAGGCGCAGTACCGCTACTGGGACCACTGCATTCCGATGGGGCGAGTCGCCCACCTGCACGTGCTCGACGTGAAGACCGGCCGCGTGCGCGACCTGTTCGAAGGGACCGGCTACGAACTCACGCGCGCCGACCCGGACGCGAACTGCTTCGACATCTCACCGGACGGACGCCATCTGTGCTTCGCCTTCGATCCGCAGCCGCGCAAGCAGCTCGACCACTGCATGGCGCTGGCCGAACTCGACCTGAAGGGCGGCGGCATCGAGCGCGTCGCCGTCGATGCCGACTGGGACTTCGGTGCGCCTCGCTACAGCCCGGACAGCCGGCAGATCGCGTTCATCGCCGCCCATCAGGGCAAGAAGCACACGATGCCCGGCCAGCTGGCGCTGCTGCAGCGCGCCAACCACCGTGTCGCTTCGCGCTGGCAACTGCTGAATGCCGAGTGGGACCGCTCGGTGAACGCGCCGCTGCGCTGGGCCGCAGACGGCGATGCGCTGTACTTCGGCGCCGAGGATCGCGGCCGCTGCCACCTGTACCGCCAGGGGCTCGGCGCGCGCGAGCCTCTCGTTGCCGTGCCCGGCGGCTGGCTGCAGAGCTTCGACGTCGCCTCGGACGTGGTGGCGAGCGTCGCCGATGCAACTGATCATCCGGCGCGCGCGCACGCCCGACGCGGCGACGCGCCACCGCTGCGGCTCGAGCGCTTCAACGACGACCTGCTCGCGCCGTTCCGCTTCAATCCCGCCGAAGAAGTCACGTTCACCGGCGCCGGCGGCGAGCCGGTGCAGATGTGGCTCGTCCATCCCCCCGGGTTCGAACGCGCCAAGCGCTCGCGCAGGTCGGCCACGAAGCGGTACCCGCTGCTGCACTCGATCCACGGTGGGCCGCACGCCAGCTACGGCGACACCTTCCACTACCGCTGGAACAGCCAGCTCTTCGCGGCACAGGGCTATGTGGTCGCCGGCCTGAACTACCACGGCTCCAGCGGCTTCGGCTTTGCCTTCCTCGACAGCATCACGCATCGCTGGGGAGAGCTCGAGCTGCAGGACATCGAGGCCGGCACCGACTGGTTGCTCGCGCAGCCCTGGGCCGACGCGAAGCGCGTGTTCGCCGCCGGCGGCAGCTACGGAGGTTACCTGGTGGCGTGGATGAACGCGCACGTGAAGCCCGGTCGCTACAGGGCCTACGTCTGCCATGCCGGTTGCTTCGACTGGTCGGCGATGGTGGCCGACGACGCATACACCTGGCACGCCAAGGAGTTCGGCGCCTGGTTCTGGGAAGACATGGCCAAAGTGCACTCGCAGAGTCCGCACGCCTTCGCCGCCCGGATGCGAACGCCGACCCTCGTCGCCCACGGCGCGCTCGACTACCGCGTGCCCGACGCGCAGGGCCTGGCCTACTACAACACGCTCAAGGCGCAGGGCGTGGAGGCTCGGCTGCTCTGGTTCCCGGACGAGAACCACTGGGTGCTCAAGCCGCGCAACAGCAGGCTCTGGTACGCCGAGTTCTTCAGCTGGCTCAAGCAGTACGACGCGGGCGGCACGGCGCGCTGAAGCTGATCCCGGCGCACACCGGACGCGCCGCTGCCATGTCCCTGGAAGTGGCCGACGGTCGATATGCCGTCGTTGCGCAGGCCCATGTCGCGGCCGGCCTCGTGCGAGACCGCTTCGGCGACACACCTCATTGCCCGCATCCGGCGTGTCATCGAGGAGCGCGGTAAGCTGCCACGCCAGCATAGCGTCGCGCGCGCGAGCGCGATCTTGTCAAGCGGGAGAGGGGCTAGCGTCACCGCCGGGGACTCACGCTCGATGCGTCGCGACGAGTTCGCTGAACCGATCGTGCGCGCCCTTGCCCACCCTGCCCGCAATCGCAACCGAGGGGCGCGCGGCGAGCATGCGCGCGAACGCTTCGCGCACCCGCCCGGCGGTCACCGCCTCGATGCGTGCGGTCAACTCGGCACGCGAGCGGACGCGCCCGAACACGAACAGGTCCTGTGCCGCATCCTCCAGCCTCTGGCCCGGCTGTTCCCGCGCGCGCAGACTGCGCACGGCGATCTGGTTGCGTGCCCGCTCGAGGCCCACCGGGGCGATCGTTCGCGCATGCTCGAGCAGCAGCCGCGCAACCTCGACGAACAACTCGTCCAGGTGCTTCGGCGCGGTCGAACCCTCGATCACGAACTGGCCGCACAGCTCCATCACGTCGGCGGAACAGGCGGCGTAGTAGACGAGTGCACGCCGCTCGCGGATCGCGTCCATCAGCGGAGAGCTCATCCCCTCGCCGAACACCACGGCTGCGACTTCAGCGGCGGGATCATCGTCCCGCAGCGACGGGATCGGGAACCCGAGCACGACGTGGGTCTGGCTGCAGCCGGCCTGGCGACGCGTCCTGACGCCGCCGATGTACTCGGGCGGCGCCACCCGGTTCTCGCTGCCCCGGGGCAGCGTCGCGAACGCCGCCTCGGCTTCACGGGCAACGCGCTCGGGATCGATATTGCCGGCCACGCCGACGACGACGTTAGCGCCCGTGTACTGGCGCTGCACGTAGGCCAACAACTCCGCGCGAGTGAAGCGCTCGATGTTGCGGCGCCTGCCGATCACCGGCTGGGCGATCGGATGCGCACCGTAGCAGGCGGTGTCGAAAAGCTTGTAGGCGGTCGACAGCGCGTCGTCCTCGTCTTCGGTCACCTCGTGCAGGATGACCTGGCGCTCGCGCTCCAGTTCCGCCTCCGGAAAGCTGCCGTGGCACACGATGTCGCCGAGCATCCGCACGAAATCCCCCGCGTGGCGGGCCTGGCCGCGCATGTGGAACGCGGTGTGGTCCTTGTCGGTGTGGGCGTTGACGTCGGCGCCCAGCCGTTCGGCGTCGAGGTTGATGCGCTGGCAGTCGCGCTCGCGGGTGCCCTTGAACGCCATGTGCTCGACGACATGGCTGATGCCGTTCTGGCGCTTGCTCTCATGGAGACTGCCGGTGCGCACGAAGACGCTGGCGCTCGCGCTCTCCAGGTGCGGCAGCCGGATCGCAACGACGCGCACGCCGTTGGCGAGGCTGACGACCGAGATGTCGGGATCGCAAGGGGTTTTCTTCATCCGGAGAGCAGGTTCATGCGGGACAGGCGGCGCTCGTATCGCGCGCGCGGGTCAAAGGCCTTGGGCCGTCGATCTTACTCAGCATCGCCCCGCGCCCGGCTATGCTTACCGTATCGGAAATTGCCGAGTGCCACCGGCGCCGGCTGCAATGCGTCGCCGCGACACCACGACCGTCGGACCCGCCACCATGCTGATCAACTTTTTCTTCACCTTGCGCGCCGCCAAGCTGCCGGTTTCGGTCAAGGAATACCTGACGCTGCTCGAAGCGATCAAGGGCGGCGTGATCGACGCCGATGCCGACGACCCGAACGGCCCGACGGTCGACAAGTTCTACTACCTCGCGCGCACCGCGCTGGTCAAGGACGAGGCCAACTTCGACAAGTTCGACCGCGCCTTTGCCGCCTACTTCAAGGGCGTCGAGATGCTCGCCGACTTCACGAAGGACATCCCCCTCGAGTGGCTGCAGAAGAAGTTCGAGCTCGAGCTATCGCCCGAGGAGAAGGCGGCGATCGCGAAGATGGGCTGGGACGAGCTGATGGCCGAGCTGAAGAAGCGCTTCGAGGAACAGAAGGAGCGCCACGAAGGCGGCAGCCGGATGATCGGCACCGGCGGCACGAGCCCGTTCGGCGCCTACGGCTACAACCCGCAGGGCGTCCGCATCGGGCAGGACAAGAGCCGCAACAGGAGCGCGGTGAAGGTCTGGGACCAGCGCCAGTTCAAGGACTACGACGACAACCTCGAGCTCGGCACGCGCAACATCAAGGTCGCGCTGCGCCGGCTGCGCCGCTTCGCGCGCGAGGGTTCCGAAGAGGAGCTCGACCTCGACGACACGATCCGCTCGACGGCGGCGAACGCCGGCTGGCTCGACATCAAGATGATTCCCGAGCGCCACAACAAGATCAAGGTGCTGCTGCTGATGGACGTGGGCGGCACGATGGACGAGCACATCCACCGCGTCGAAGAGCTGTTCTCGGCGGCGAAGAACGAGTTCAAGCACCTCGAGTTCTACTACTTCCACAACTGCGTCTACGACTTCATGTGGAAGAACAACCGGCGCCGCTACAGCGAGAAGTTCGCGACCTGGGACCTGATCCGCAAGTACAACAAGGACTACAAGCTGATCTTCGTCGGCGACGCGACGATGAGCCCGTACGAGATCCTGCAGCCCGGCGGCAGCGTCGAGTACAACAACGAGGAGCCGGGCGCCGAGTGGCTGCAGCGCCTGACCAACGCGTTCCCGAAGTTCGCCTGGATCAACCCCGAGCCGCAGGGCGTCTGGGGTTACCGGCAGAGCATCTCGATCATCCAGCAGCTGGTGAACCACCGCATGTTCCCGCTGACGCTGCCGGGGCTCGAAGGAGCGATGCGCCTGCTGAGCAAATGAATCCGCCGCGAGCCGGCGTGGCGAAGCGCCAGCCGCATTGCGCGGCCTCGGCGGCTCGAAGCCGCGCCGGATCAGCGAAGCGAAGCTGGCCCGATGCCGCGCCTGCCCTGCACACTGGAAGCGGCGCTTCGGTCCGGCGTGACCCTCCGCGATTGCACAGCTGCTTCGGTCCGGCGCGGGCTGCTGCAGCGCTATGGTTGCTGGTCGTGCTCACCGGATGCGCCGGTCTGGAAGCGCTGCGCGCCGATATCGCCGGCACGCCGGTGATGAAAGACGTCGAAGCCGTCGAACCCGCCGCGCCGCCACAGCCCGACGTGTACACGCTGCACGTCCAGGCGCCCGAGCCGTTGCGCGGCGTGCTGTCGACGCATCTGGATCTGGCGCGGTTTCGCGACGCGCGCGTGGCCGGTGCGGTCACGAAGCTCGAACTCGACCGTCTGATCGCGGCGGCCCCGGCGCAGGCACGCGCCCTCGCCGAAACGGAAGGCTACTTCGATGCCGAAGTCACGGTGACCCGCGACCGCGCAGAACTGCCGAGTGTCTCGGTGTCCGTCGTGCCCGGACCGCGGGCGCGGATCGGCGAGGTCGGCCTCGCCATCGAGGGCGCCCTGATGGACGCGGAGCGGGCCGGCGACGTCGCCGCCATCGACACTGCGGCGATGCTGCTCGAACAATGGTCCCTGCCCCGTGGCGCCCCGTTCACGCAGGCAACGTGGACTGCGGCCAAGAACGGCACGCTGGCTCGCCTGCAGGGTGCCGGCTACCCTCTGGCGAGCTGGCGCAGCACGGCGGCAACGGTCGAACCCGCCACCCACAGCGTCGACTTGCGGCTGGTGGCCGACAGCGGGCCGCTGTTTCGCCTCGGCACGCTGCGCGTCGAGGGCCTCTCGCGCTACGACAGATCGGCGGTGCATAACCTGCTGGACTTCCGGCCCGGCGAGATCTACACCGAAGCGCTGCTCGCCCAGTGGCAGCGCCATCTGCAAAGGTCCGAACTGTTCGAGGCCGCCACTGTCGAGTTGCTGGTCGACCCCGAACAGGCTGATGCTGCGACCGTGATCGTGACCCTGCGCGAGTTTGCGAAGCAACAGACGACGGTCGGCATCGGCTACAGCAGCGACACCGGCGCGCGGGCGACGCTGGACTACAGGCACCGACTTCCGTTCGACTGGAACGTGGTCGCAACCAGCAGGTTGGAGGTCGGCCGGGAGAAGAACGCCTGGACCGGCCAGGTCATCACGCATCCGCTGCCCGATCACTATCGCGACCTCGCCTCGGCCGACTACGAACGACTCGACCAGGACAACGAGGTCCGCACCTCGGCGGGGCTGCGGCTCGGGCGCAATCAGGACACCGACGCCTTCGCGCGCCAGGCCTTCGTCGCGCTGCAACACGCCACCGTGGTGAGCGCCGCCCCGACCACCTCGGCGAGCGCGGTTTCGCTCAATTACAACTGGGTCACGCGCGACATCGACAGCATCGCCCTGCCGACACGCGGCACCGTCTTCGCGGTCCAGACCGCGGTGGGCTACGCCTTTCGAACGACCACCGAGAACGGCGTCTTCGCGCGCGGCCTGGCCGGCCTGGTCGGCTACCGCCCGCTCGGCGGCGACTGGAACCTGCAGTGGCGGCTCGAGGCCGGCGAGGTGTTCGCGAAGTCCGATGTCGGCGTTCCCGACACGCTGCTGTTTCGCGCCGGTGGGCAGGACTCGGTGCGCGGCTACGCATTCCGCACGCTCGGGCCCATCGAGAACGGCGTGGTGACCAGCGGGCGCATGCTGTTCACATCCAGCGTCGAGCTGGCGCGGCCTGTATCGAATCGGTTGCCTTCGCTGTGGGGCGCCTTGTTCGTCGACGCCGGAAACGCCTCCAACACCTGGGGCGACATGAGGCCGGTCGTCGGCGTCGGGCCCGGCCTTCGCTGGCGAAGCCCGGTCGGTGCGCTTCGCGTCGACTTGGCCTACGCGGTTGATCTGCACAAGTGGCGACTCGAGGTCAGCCTGGGAATTGCGCCATGAGCGGGCTTTCGCTCGCTGCGCCGCCCTCAGCCGAACCCGGTCCGCCGGCACGGCCGCGTCGACCCTGGCGCGCGCTGGCGTGGACACTGGCGGGCGGGGCACTGCTGGCGGTGCTGGCGATCACGCTGGCGGTTTCGGCAATCGTCTGGGCCGTGCGCAGCCCCAGCGGCACCGCCTGGCTGCTGGCCAGGCTTCCGGGCCTTGCCGTGACGGCGCCGCAGGGCCGCCTGGTCGGCGACTTCTCGGCCGAGCGGCTCGAGATCGCCTGGCCTGGCGGAGCCGCCTCCGACCGCCTCGTGATCAGCGGACTGCGCTGGCGCGGCCTGTCGTTCGCGCGGGCGGCGTCTGCAAGCGCCTGGTTTCGCCTGGAAGTCCAGAGCCTGCAGGCCGATCGTGTCGATGTCCTGCTCACGCCGGACCCGAGCGCCACGCCATTGGCCGCACCACATAGCCTGACGCTGCCCTTCGAGTTGGAGTTGCGCGCGCTCGACATCACCGAGATTCACGCGGCGGCCCTCGGCGCGCAACCGCTGCTCGGATTGCACGTCCGGCTGCGCCTTTCCGCCGATGCCGGCCGCACGCACCGCATCGACGACCTCTCGCTGGCGTGGGACCGCCTGCGCGCACGCGGATCGGCGCAGATCGCGAGCACGACGCCGTTCGATGTGCAGGCGCAGCTCGCGATCGAGCCGAATCAGGAAGCCTACCGGCCCGGCGCCGCGGCGCCCCCGGCCTTCGACGCCGCCTTGACCATCGGCGGACCGCTGGCCACGCTCGCCGTGCAAGCGACGCTGCGCGGCGCGCTGCCCGGCGGCAGGCAAGGTGCCGAGGCGCCGACGCTCGATCTGCATGCCAGCGTGCTGCCGTTCGCTCGATGGCCGCTCGGCGCGCTGCAGGCGCAGACCCGCGCGCTCGACCTGGCGGCGCTGCATGGCAGCGCACCGACCACCTCGCTCAGCGGAACGGCCGACGTGGTCAGTGTGGGCACCGATCGCCCGGCCACGGTGGCCATCGCACTCGCCAACGCAAGAGCCGGACGCATCGACGAAGGCCTGTTGCCGCTGCGCTCGCTGCGCGCCGACGTACGCGCCCGGCCCGACGACCCGCGGCAGATCGAAATCCATGCGCTGGACCTGGCGCTGGGCACGGTGCGTGAAGACGGCGGGCGCCTGCTGGGCAGCGGGCACTGGACGCCGCAGCAGGCGACGCTGGACG
The DNA here is from genome assembly GCA_963802435.1 of uncultured bacterium. Lineage (GTDB taxonomy): Bacteria > Pseudomonadota > Gammaproteobacteria > Burkholderiales > Burkholderiaceae_C > CAIKUF01. Next base: position 81,390 of record CAWDIT010000009.1, on the reverse strand, counting down.
CGACGCTGTCGGACGTTGCGCCGCGGGTGCTCGACGCACGCGCTCCCGCAGTGCGCCTTTCCGGCAGTGCCGCCGTGACAGCGGACGACTGGTTCGGCAGCGGCAGCGCCACGAAGGCACCGAGCCTGACCGTGCGCGGCCGCATCGCCGGCAACCTGCCGCACGGTGGGCGCCAGGAGCGCGTGCAACTCGACCTCGATGCCGCGGCGACCGCCACCCGAGTCGATCTGCGTCGGGCGACCCTCCAGGCCGGCAACTCGCGTGGCACGCTCACCGGGCAGGCGACGCGCCAAGCCAATGGCGACTGGCAGCTCGAGGGCCACGGCGGGCTGTCCGACTTCGACCCCTCCCTGTGGTGGCCGGGCGTCGATGGATCGGCGTGGCGCAAGGGGCCGCACCGTCTGAACGGCACGCTCGATCTGGACGGGCGGCTACCCGCGCAAGCGGGCGCGGCGTCGCTTTCCCTGCAGCGGCTTGCCATTTCGCAGGGACGAGCCACGATCCGCGTCACCGACAGCCTGCTCGCCGGCACCCCGCTGGCGGGCGAAATCGTGTTGCACGGCGAAGGCGCGGCTGGTCTGGGCGTGAGCGGCACGCTGGGCATTGCAGGCACGAAATTGACGTTGCGCGGCAGACTGGCCCCCGACGCGCGCGATCACTGGGAGATCAACGTCCGGGCCGCCGACCTGGCGCCCTGGGCACCCCTGCTGCAGCTCGCACGAACGGACGCAAGGCCGGCGCCGCTGCTGGCCGGAACGCTCGACGGCGAGGCGCAGTTCGACGGCCGCTGGCCGCAGCTCGCCTCGAGCGGCCGGATCGGGCTGAAGGACGCCCGTGCAGCGGACGTGCATCTGGCCAGCGCCGCTGTGCGCTGGACCGCGTCGACCGCGCCGCAGGCACCGTTCGAGCTGCTGGCCGAGATCGACCAGCTCGGCCGCGATGTGCAGAGGCTCGACAGCCTGCGCCTGACAGTGCAGGGCACGGCGGCCGCCCACCGCATCGCGCTCGATGCGGCAAGCCCGGTGCGACCGCCGAAGTGGCTCGACCTGCTGCACGGCGCCGAGACGGGGGCCGGCCAGGCCACGGAGTCCGCGACCGGCACGTTGGCCGAGCTGCGCGCGCAGGGTACCCTGCAGTTCGATACCGGCTGGCAGCAGCCGCTGCGCTGGCGCGGGCGACTGCAGCAACTCGAAGCGCGGCGCCGCGGCGGCAGCCTGAAGTCTCCGTGGCTTCAGGTCTCCGAGACCGACATCGACGCGCAGTTCGACCCGCTGAGCGGCACGCCGCGGGTGACGGTGTCGCCCGGACGCATCGAGGGGCCGAACCTGGCCCTGCGCTGGAGCCAGCTGCGCTGGCAGGGCGGCAGCGCCCCGCTTCTCGACGTGCAGGCCGAGTTCGAGCCGTTCAGCGTCGCCCCGCTGCTGGCGCGCCTGCAGCCCGACTTCGGCTGGAGCGGCGACCTGGTGCTGGCCGGGCACGTCAATGTGCACAGTGCGCCGCGCTTCGTTGCCGAGATCGAGTTCGGCCGCCGGGGCGGCGACCTCAAGGTGACCGACGAAGTCGGAACACAGGCTCTCGAACTGACCGATCTGCGGCTGGCGCTGGACGCACACGACGGCATCTGGAACTTCACCCAGGCGCTGGCTGGCAAGACACTCGGAGCCATGGCCGCGGCAGCCACCGTGCGCACCGATGCGAGGGCCTTCTGGCCGCCGCCCGACGCGCCGCTGCAGGGCGTGGCCGAGGTGCGCGTCGCCAATCTCGCCACCTGGGGAGCGTGGGTACCGACAGGTTGGCGCCTGAGGGGCGCGTTGCACGCCAGCGCATCGTTCGGCGGCCCGTTCGGCGCGCCCGAGTACACCGGGCAGATCGACGGCAGCGGGCTCGGGGCGCGCAATCTCGTCGAGGGCGTCGACCTGCGCGACGGCGAGCTCGAGATCACGCTGACCGGAGAAACGGCACAGATCGTCAAGCTGCGGGCGCATGCCGGCGACGGCAGCGTGCAGGTCACCGGAGGCGCCGTATTCGGCGCCTCGCCGGAGGCAAGGCTGCACGTGGTGGCGGAACGGATGCTGCTACTCGGGCGCGTCGACAGGCGCGTCGTCACCAGCGGCGAAGCGGCGCTGAAGTTCGACCCGCAAAGCCTGCAGCTCGATGGCCACTTCACCGTCGACCAGGGACTGATCGATTTCAGCCGCGGCAATGCGCCCCGCTTGGGCGACGACGTGCAGGTGCAGCGCGAACCTCCGTCTGCCGGGGTCGAACCCGCCGCGATGCGTGCCGGGCCGACTCGCGAGGTGAAGATGAACCTGGTGCTGAACCTGGGACCGGCATTGCGCGTGCGCGGGCGCGGTCTCGACACGCGACTGCAGGGCGAACTGCTTCTCACCGCACCCAACGGAAGGCTGGCGATCACCGGCACGGTGAACGCGGTGCAGGGCACCTATGCCGCCTACGGGCAGAGGCTGGTCATCGAGCGCGGGGTGGTCGTCTTCAGCGGTGCGGTCAACAACCCGCGTCTGGACATCCTGGCACTGCGGCCGAACCTCGACATCCAGGTCGGCGTTGCGGTCACCGGCAGCGTGAATGCGCCGCGCATCAGGCTGTTCTCCGAGCCCGACCTGCCGGACAACGACAAGCTGTCGTGGCTGGTGCTCGGCCGCGCTCCGGAGGGCCTGGCCGGCAGCGACACCGCATTGCTGCAGGCCGCCGCGATGGCCCTGCTGGCGGGTGAAGGCGACGGGCCCGGTTCGGAGCTGGCGCGGCTCAACCCACTGGACAGACTTTCGATGCGTCAGACCGAGGGGACAGTGCGCGACACCATCCTCAGTGTCGGCAAACAAGTCAGCCAGCGCTGGTACATCGGCTACGAGCGCAGCCTGAGCCAGACCGCCGGCAACTGGCAACTCATCTACCGCCTCGCGCAGCGCTTCACGGTACGGCTGCAGGCCGGAATCGACAACTCGATCGACCTGATCTGGTCCTGGCGCTGGGACTGACTGAGGACGAGAGGCCGCGCCTGCGCGCGGACACTCGCCTCAGTCAGGCCCTGCGGTATGCAGGCCGACGGGCTGAGCGGGGACGAGAGCCCGCCAAGAACGGCATGAGAAAATCTGCCTTGCTCGCCGTAGTTCAATGGATAGAACGGCCGCCTCCTAAGCGGCAAATACAGGTTCGATTCCTGTCGGCGGGACCAGGTAGCTGCGTCATGGGGCGCCAGCTTCGACCCGAACCTCACGAGTCCCCATGAAGCGGACAAGTCACTCGCTAGCGACAGTCCCCGACGGGGGCTTGCCTGCGGTGCGACGGCGGAGCATGATGGCTTCGCAAGGTGTTGCGGCGGTCGAAAATTGCGAAGTCAGGAAGAATGGGCGTGAACTCTCAGCGCAAGGAACCCGCAGATGCCAGCATGCTGGTCTGGCGCATTTCGGAGAACACCCCTCTGGGCGAGTGGGTCGAGGCGCACACGATCCCCGGCGATCTGCCCCACCATGAGGAGTTGCCCGAAGTGACCTTGGGTGGCTGGGCGGAATCATCGTTCGACCTCTTGCACGGCACCGATGTCAGCGACAGCCCCGACACCGTGCCTGGCGATCTTCTCGATGAGTTGTTCAGCCCACACGGGGACACCGCGAAGCCCCGGGAAGAGTAGCGCTCCACCACCGCCTTGGACTCGCGGCTATCGAGCAACGGGCGCGTACGAAGCGGCTGCCTTGCAGGCTGCTCTACACGAACGTCCGGTCGACTCCGCGCTCGGAGACTGCGCGTCACCACTTCCAGCACGGGCTTTCCCAGCCTGCGGAGCGGCGCGATGTGATTGTTGCTAGAGTGCGCTCCGGTCGTCCATTTCAAGAGCGCTCCGGGGGTGGCTCATGAATGTCAAGCGCAAACCGCAAGCGGTGACCCATCGGCAGGTATGGCGCATCACCCCGGGCGCCCCCAAGGGTGAATGGGTCGATCCGACGACGACCGCTCCGCCCCCGATACCCGAGGCGTACGACAGGCAGCCGGCCAATTGGGCCATGTCTTCGTTCGACCTGCTGTACGGCGCCGACGTCAACGAGGTCTCCGATACCGTCCCCGATGATCTGTTCGATCAGTTGTTTCCGCCGAAGGGCGGCGCTCCGAAGACCCCCGGAAAGTAACGCGTCACCGTCGTTCTCGCTGGCACCCAGCGCGCTAGTTGGCCGGCGCATCAGAGAGATGCTGCACCGTCGCCCCATGGCCGCTCGGTCTGGCTTCATCCGGGGGTTCAAGAGTCGGACTTCGCGCCTGGCCGCGGAAGGCCGCGCCCGCGGTGCCAGCGTCGGCAGCCGATGTCCCGCGATGCCAGCTGCGGCAAGCATCGAGCGTCGCCGAAGACGAATGCAACTTTTGCCGCCCAGTTCGACTCCACAAGCGGTACGAGCTTTTCATATACTGGCGCGGTTTGATACGTCTTTCGAGAATCAGGATAGTCATGGGTGCCAAACTGAAAGTCAGCGGTTGGATCGCGCTCGGCATCATCGCCGGCGCGTTGACCACCATTCAACTGCAGGCCATTGCGCGCGGCTCGGTAGCCCAGTTGCCGCTCGAAGAGTTGCAGCAACTCGCGGCCGTGTTCGGCATGGTCAAGTCCGACTACGTGGAACCCGTCGACGAGAAGAAGCTGATCAACGATGCGATCGGCGGCATGGTGGCGGGCCTGGACCCGCACTCGCAATACTTCGACAAGAAGAGCTTCAAGGAATTCCGTGAAGGCACGACCGGCAGGTTCGTCGGCCTGGGCATCGAGGTCGGCATGGAAGACGGTCTGGTCAAGGTGGTGTCGCCGATCGAAGGCTCGCCCGCGTTTCGTGCCGGCATCAAGAGCGGCGACCTGATCACCAAGATCGACGACACCTTCGTCAAGGGCCTGACGCTGGACCAGGCGGTCAAGAAGATGCGCGGCGAGCCCAACACCAAGGTCACGCTGAGCATCTTCCGCAAGTCCGAGACGCGCACCTTCCCGCTCACGCTGACGCGCGAGGAGATCCGTCAGCAGAGCGTGCGTGCAAAGCTGATCGAGCCCGGGTACGCCTGGTTGCGCGTGAGCATCTTCCAGGACCGCACGGTCGAGGACTTCGTCCGCAAGCTCGAAGAACTCTACAAGCAAGACCCGAACCTGAAGGGCATCGTGCTCGACCTGCGCAACGACCCGGGGGGCTTGCTCGAGGGTGCCGTCGCCGTCGCCGCGGCCTTCCTGCCGAGCGACGCGGTGGTCGTGACGACCAATGGACAGATTGCCGACAGCAGGGCCACGTTCAAGGCGTCGCCGTCGGACTATGTGCGTCGCGGCGGCGCCGACCCGCTCAAGCGCCTGCCCGAGGCGCTGAAGAAGGTGCCCCTCGTGGTTCTCGTCAACGAAGGCTCGGCCTCGGCGAGCGAGATCGTCGCCGGCGCGCTGCAAGACCACAAGCGCGCCATCGTGATGGGCGCACAGACCTTCGGCAAGGGTTCGGTGCAGACAGTGCGTCAGCTCTCTCCGGAGACGGCACTGAAGATCACCACCGCGCGTTACTACACGCCGAGCGGCAAGTCGATCCAGGCAAAGGGAATCGTCCCGGACGTGATGATCGACGAGACCGCCGAAGGCAACGTCTTCGCTGCGCTGCGCGTGCGCGAGGCCGATCTCGACAAGCACATCGCCAGCGGTCAGGGTGCCGAGCAGAAGGACCCAGCGCGCGACAAGGCCCGCGAGGACGCGCGCAAGAAGCTCGAGGACGAGGTAGTGAAGAAGAACGTGCCGCCCAAGCCACTGCCCGAATTCGGCAGCGGCGATGACTTCCCGCTGGCGCAGGCGCTGAACCGCCTGAAGGGACAGCCGGTGCTCGTCTCGAAGACCCTCGTCGAGCGCAAGCCCGAGACGGACACCAACTGAGCAAGCGTACCGATCAAGACGCCCGCAGCCTGCGGGCGTTTTTTGTTCCCTTCTTCCCAGACCTCTTCCGCAGGCGGGAGAGGAAACGAAGCGACCCGACCCTCCCCCCGGCATGAATGACGACCAGTTGCTGCGCTACTCGCGCCACATCCTGCTCGACGAAATCGGCATCGACGGTCAGCACCGCCTGCTGGCGGGGCACGCGCTCGTGATCGGGGCCGGCGGGCTAGGCTCGCCGGTCGCACTCTTCCTGGGAACTGCCGGTGTCGGGCGCATCACGCTGGTCGACGACGACACGGTGGACCTGACCAACCTGCAGCGCCAGATTGCGCATCGCATGGATCGCATCGGCATGCCGAAGGTGACCTCGGCGGCGCAAAGCATTCTCGCCATCAACCCCGAAGTCGAGGTGACGACGATCGCCCGGCGCGCCGACGCCGATGCGCTCGACAAGCTCGTCGCGCAGGCCGACGTGGTGCTCGACTGCAGCGACAACTTCGCCACCCGGCACGCCGTCAACGCGGCCTGCGTACGGCACGGCAAGCCGCTGGTGTCGGGAGCGGCCATCGGCTTCGACGCGCAGATCTCCGTCTACGACACGCGCCGGCCGGAGAATCCCTGCTACGCCTGCGTCTTCCCGCAGGAGGCGACGCATGAGGAAACCCGCTGCGCGACGATGGGCGTGTTCGCACCCCTGGTGGGCATCGTCGGCACGATGCAGGCTGCCGAGGCACTCAAGCTGCTGGCCGGCGTCGGCACCTCGCTCGCCGGGCGGCTGCAGATGCTCGACGCGCGGACGATGGAGTGGAGCGAGATCCGGCTCCCCCGCCAGAGCGGCTGCCCGGTATGTGGCCACCGTCCCTGACCCGGACCCGACACGGTTAAGCTTTGCCCTTTGCTGAAATGGACGTCCCCATGGACAAGCGTCTAGATCTCCGGGCGCGCAACTTCCCCACCGCACAGGAGGATGCCGCACTCGAGGAGCCGTCGCGCTACGAAGGCCCCGAGAGCGCCTACCGGCTCGCCTTCACCGACACGGAGTTCCTGCTTCGCGACGAACTGCGCCCGGTACGCATGCAGCTCGAACTTCTCAAGCCCGAGATGGTGCAGGCCGAGCAGAACATCGCCTCGACGATCGTCATCTTCGGCAGCGCGCGCATCCTGCCCGCGGACGTGGCGGCAAAGCGGCTGGACGATGCACGACGCCAGGGCACCGCCCTGTCGATCCGCCAGGCCGAGATGCAGGTGCTGATGTCACGGTTCTACGAAGAGGCACGCCGCTTCGGCGCGCTGGTGACGAAGAAGTCGCGCGATCTCGAGACGCCGATCTACGTGGTCACCGGAGGCGGCCCCGGCGTGATGGAGGCCGGCAACCGCGGGGCGCACGAAGTCGGCGGCAAGAGCATCGGCCTGAACATCGTGCTGCCGCACGAACAGGCACCCAATCCGTACATCACGCCCGAGCTGTGCTTCCAGTTTCACTACTTCGGGCTGCGCAAGATGCACTTCCTGATGCGCAGCATCGGCCTGGTGTGCTTCCCAGGCGGCTTCGGAACGCTCGACGAACTGTTCGAGGTGATGACGCTCGTGCAGACCGGCAAGTGCCGCGCCCGCCCCATCCTGCTCTTCGGGCGCGACTTCTGGACCCGCCTGGTGAACTTCGATCTGCTGATCGAGACCGGCATGATCGCCGCCCAGGACATCAAGCTGTTCCACTTCGTCGAGACCGCCGAAGAGGCCTGGGACGTGCTCGCGGCGGAGTACGGCTTCGACCTGCCCCAGACCGAGACCGGCGATCTGGCAATCGACATCTGACGCCCGCTACCCATACGAAGACGCGACGCATCGCCTGGAAGTTCGGCACATGTCAGGATTTCACGCGCTGCAGATCTCCCCCGGCCCGTCCGGATCTGTACTGACGCCGGAACAGAAGCGGTTCAACACCCTGATCCGCCAGATCGAGCAGGCGCGCCGCACGCTGGCTTCCTGGCGCGACAACGTTCCGCTCTACCTGCAGGCGCACACCCAGCGCATCGTGCCGCTGCTCGCGGCCCTCACCGCCGCACGCGCCGAACGTGCCTTCGCGTTCGACCGGCTGCTCGATCATCCGGGGTGGTCCAGGGCCGAACGCGCCCTGCTGCGCGAGCTGGTCTGCGACAGCGTGGCGGAGATCCTGGAAGCCTCCGACGAGGACGACCCAGCCCTGAAAGCGCTGTTCGACAAGCACGCCGAGGTCGATCTTGACACCGAGCGACAGGAGTCCCGCCTGGCCCTCAAGGACATGATGGAGGCGATGACCGGCCTCGATCTCGGCGACGATGCCGAAATCGCATCCGACCAGGACCTGTTCAAGCGCATGCAGGAGCATCTCCTGGCAGCCCAGGCTGCCGAGTCGCCTGCCGGCCACAAGCGTGGTCGCCGCAAGACGGCCGCGCAGCAACGGCACGAAGCCGAGGCCCTGCTCGCGACCCAGTCGGTCCGCGAGATCTTTCGCAAGCTGGCCAGCGCGCTGCACCCCGACCGCGAGACGGACCCCGCCCAGCGCAAGGCCAAGACGGCGCTGATGCAACAGGTCAACCAGGCCTATGCAGCAAACGACCTGCTCACGCTGCTGGAACTGCAGTTGCAGATCGAACAGGTGGATGCCCGCCATGTCGCGAACGCCAGTGCGCAGCGGCTCAAGCAGTACAACAAGCTGCTGGCCGAGCAGCTCGCCGAGTTGAAGGCCGAGGCCGCGCGCCTCGAGACCGCGTGTCGCATCGATTTCGACCTGGGCCCCGGCTGGGGCCTGAACCCGACGAAACTGACACTCCTGCTGCGCCAGAACGCCGAGGAACTGCGCGCCGCGCTGGCAATGATTCAGCTCGACCTGCGCATGCTTGCCGACAAGGTAGCAGCCAGGCGCTGGCTCAAGCGAGAGCGACAGCGGCAGCGCGACCGCGACTTCGACGACGCGTTCTTCTGACAGGCGCACATGCACGCTTCGTCCAAGCGGATCAGCCTGATCGGCGCCCCCACCGACATCGGGGCCAGTGCGCGCGGCGCGAGCATGGGGCCGGAGGCGCTGCGCGTGGCGGGCCTGCAGGCCGCGCTCGAGGCGCACGGCCTGACCGTCGTCGACCGCGGCAACCTGAGCGGCCCGCGCAATCCCTGGTTGCCGCCGGTCGACGGCTACCGCCACCTGGCCGAAGTGATCGCCTGGAACCGCACCGTGCATGACGCAGTGCGCGCCGAACTCCAGACGGACGCCCTGCCCATCCTGCTCGGCGGCGATCACTGCCTGGCCATCGGCTCGATCGGTGCCGTGGCACGCCACTGCCGCGAGCGCGGCCGCAAGCTGCGTGTGCTCTGGCTCGACGCCCACGCCGACTTCAACACCAGCCTGCTCACGCCGAGCGGAAACACGCACGGCATGCCCGTCGCCTGCCTGTGCGGCACGGGCCCGCGCGAACTGCTGGAGATCGGCGGCCAGGCGCCAGCGCTCAACCCGAAATGGGTGCGCCAGATCGGCATCCGCAGCGTCGACGAAGGCGAGAAGCGTCTGGTGCACGAGGTCGACCTCGAAGTCTTCGACATGCGCACCATCGACGAGATGGGCATGCGCCACGTGATGGAGCTCGCGCTGGCGACGATCGATGCCACCACCCACCTGCACGTGAGCTTCGACGTCGACTTCCTCGACCCCGACATCGCGCCCGGCGTGTGCACCACCGTCCGCGGCGGGCCGACCTACCGCGAAGCTCAGCTGTGCATGGAGATGATCGCCGACACCGGGCGCCTCGCGTCGCTCGACGTGATGGAGCTGAACCCGGCGTTCGACGTGCGAAACCGGACGGCAGAGGTGGCGGTGGACCTGATCGAATCGCTGTTCGGCAAGAGCACGCTGATGCGCAAGTGACCGGCTCGCGCGGCGCCGCCAGCCTACCGCGCACCGTGTGCCGCTTCCGCCAGTTCGCGCGCCAGAACGTTGTGGCGGGCGATCAGCCGCGGCAGTTCCAGCGTCGTGAGCTGCCCGTCGCGCACCACGACGCGGCCGTTGACGATGCTGTGCTTCACGCGCGGCACGTGGCAGAAGAACAGCGCTGCCAGCGGGTCGTGGTGCGCGCCGGCGAGGCCGATGCCGTCTAGCGGCACGGTCACGATGTCGGCCGCCATGCCGGGCGCCAGCGCTCCGATGTCATCGCGGTTCAGCACGCGGGCGCCGCCGAGCGTGGCGATCTCGAGAGCTTCTCGCGCGGTCAGCGCCGCCGGGCCTTTCACCGACCCCTGAGCGACCCGCTGCAGCAGCAGCGCCAGCCGCGCCTCGCCGAGCATGTGGCCGCTGTCGTTCGACGCCGAGCCGTCGACGGCGATCGATACCGGCACGCCGGCGTCGCGCATCGCACGGATCGGCGCGATGCCCGAGGCCAGCCGCATGTTCGAGCCCGGACAGTGCGCCACGCCGGTGCCGGTGCGGGCGAAGAGTGCGATGCCGGCCGCGTCGAGCTTCACGCAGTGGGCATGCCACACGTCGGGGCCGACCCAGCCCAGCGCCTCGGCGTATTCGGCCGGCGTGCAGTTGAAGCGTTCGCGCGTGTAGGCGATGTCGTTGTCGTTCTCGGCCAGATGGGTGTGCAGCGACACGCCGTGCGCGTGTCCGTAAGAGCGCGCCAGCACGGCGGCGTCGCGCATCAGTTCGCGGCTCACCGAGAACGGCGAGCACGGCGCGACGACGATGCGCAGCATCGCGTAGCGTTTGCGGTCGTGCCAGCGCTCGATCAGGCGCTGGCTGTCCTTCAGGATCGCGGCCTCGCTCTCGACCACGCTGTCGGGCGGCAACCCACCCTGGCTCTGACCGACGCTCATCGATCCTCGCGCGGCATGAAAGCGCATGCCGATTCCCTGCGCCGCCTCGATGCTGTGTTCCAGCGCGATGCCGTTCGGGTAGAGGTAGAGGTGATCGCTGCTCGTCGTGCAGCCCGACAGCAGCAGTTCGGCCATCGCCGTCTGTGTGCTGATCCGCACCATTTCGGGCGTCAGGCAGGCCCAGATCGGGTACAGCGTGCGCAGCCACTCGAAGAGCTCGCAGTCCTGCGCCGGCCCGATCACGCGGGTCAGCGTCTGGAACATGTGGTGGTGCGTGTTGACGAGGCCCGGGATCACGACCTGGTCTCGCGCATCGATCACTTCGTCGGCAGCCTGCGGCAATTCGGCACTCGGACCAACCGCCTCGATCACGTGCCCTCGCACGAAGACCGCGCCGTCCTCGATCTCGCGCCGCCCGGCGTCCATCGTGACGAGCAGGCGGGCATTGCGGATCAGCAGGGTAGACATCTCTTCTCCACGGAATGAAGAGGCCGTTGCCGCCTCGCGGCCGGACCGCGATGGCGCCGGCATGCACCAGCAGCACATGCCGGAAGCCGAGCGCCGTCAGCCACCCTCAGGCAGTCTTTCGTCCACCGGGTGGACTGCGGCTTCACTCAGGGATGGCTTTCGTCGCTGTTTCAAGCTGCTCGTCGACGCGCAGTGCGGCCGTCGAACCGTCCCGCCCGCCTACTTCACCCGCGCGCCCTCCTTGTACCAGCGGCCGATCAGCGTCCGTTCGGCATCGGTGATCTGTGTCGCATTGTTGAGCGGCATCGTCTTCAGCGCCACCGCCTGCTGGACCAGCATCTGCGCGTTCTTCGCCACCTGCTCGGGCGTCAAGAGCATCACGTTCTTGCTCGCGAGCTGCTCGTTGTGACACTGCACGCAGCGTGTGTCGAGCACCTTGCGCAGTTCGGCGTAGGTCACCGGCGCCGTGGCGACGTCGACGGCCTGTGCTGCCGGCCTGAGTGCAATAACGAGACTCGCGATCAGCAAGCTGCCGGCGACGGCATATCGCCAAGGCACCGGCTTGCCCTGCACCAGCGCCTTGTGGCGGGCGACGAAGGAATGCCGGATCAGCGCGCCGGCCAACATGATCACCACCAGGACCAGCCAGTTCCGCGGCGCACTGTAGAGAAAGCCGTAGTGGTTGCTGAGCATCGCGATCAGCACCGGCAGCGTGAAGTAGGTGTTGTGCACGCTGCGCTGCTTGGCGTGCTGGCCGTGCACCGGATCGACCGGGTCGCCGGCCCTGAGCTGGGCGATCACCTTGCGCTGGCCGGGAATGATCCAGAAGAACACGTTGGCGCTCATCGCCGTGGCCATCATCGCGCCGACGAGCAGGAACGCTGCGCGCCCGGCGAACAAATGGCAGGCCAGCCAGGATGCGAAGACGACGAAGACGGTGACTCCCGTGCCGACGATCAGGTCGCCGCGCTCGCGGCGTCCGAAGGCACGGCAGATCGCGTCGTAGACGACCCAGAACACGACCAGGAAGGCCAGCGCCGCGGCGATCGCGGCTGCAGGCGTCCAGTCGTGGAGGCTCTTGTCGATCAGGAAGCTGCTCGCCTGATAGAGGTAGAGCACGGTGAACAGCGCAAAGCCCGTCAGCCAGGTCCAGTAGCTCTCCCAGTAGAACCAGTGCAGGTGCGCGGGAATCTGCTTCGGCGCGAGCAGGTACTTCTGCGGATGGTAGAAGCCGCCACCATGCACGGCCCACAGCTCGCCGCCGACGCCCTTCTCCCTCAGCAGCGGGTCGTCCGGCGGCGTCAGGCTGTTATCAAGGAAGACGAAGTAGAACGAGGAGCCGATCCAGGCGATCGCGACGATGACGTGAGCCCATCGCAGCAACAGGTTGACCCAGTCGAGAACGTAGGCATCCATGCGTTCACTCTGAAGTTGCCGAGCGGCACGCCTGCAGCAAGCAGGCCGAGATCCTCACCCGTTCGGGTGCCGCAAGGGGTGACTGTCGCATCCCGTCGGACGACGAGGGGCCCGCGGAAACTGGTTGACAGACTGTATACACTTGTTCTCCGAACGGCACACCGTACAAACCCGCGCCTCTCCCCACCTTCAACTGCCGCGGTACGTCGAGTACGCCCAGGGACTGGTGAGCAGCGGCACATGGTAGTGCCCGCGCGTGTCGGCAAGGCCGAAGTCCAGTGGCACGGCGTCGAGAAACGGCGGCTCGGGCAGTGTCACGCCACGGGATCGGAAGTACGGCGCAACGTCGAACAGCAGGCGGTAGGCACCGGCGCGAAACGCGTCGCCCTCGAGCAAGGGGGCGTCGGCGCGCCCGTCGTGGTTCAGGGTCAGCTCCTTCAGAAGCGTGGCCTGGCCACCCGCGAGCGAGTAGAGCCGCAGCCGCATGCCGGCAGCCGGGCAGCCGTTCATCGTGTCGAGCACATGAGTCGTGAGCTTGCCCATCGTCGTTCTCCTCTTCGTTGCACGCCGCTTGCAGGGCGCGAACAAGACAGGGTTTGCAGAACCCACAAAAGTGTATACAGTTTGTGACGCAGTGCAAGGGCACTTTCCATTCTCCACGAACTCATGTCCACACCGCCGCGCAAGCCGCAGCTGATCCGCCGTGCCGGAGCGGCGCCGGCGCCGCGCGCCCGTCAGGCAGCGCGCAGCACCGTTGCGGCAGACGGAGCAGGCGCGGGCAGCACCGGCCGCATAGTCGATGCGATCACCGCGGCCATCGTCGAGAGGCGGCTGCTGCCCGGAACCAAGCTCGCCGAGCAGAAGATCGCCGACATCTTCAAGGTTTCGCGCACCCTGGTGCGCCAGGCGCTGAACCAGCTGAGCCGCGACCGGCTCGTCACTCTGGAGCCGTCCCGCGGCGCACGCGTCGCCGAACCTAGCGTCGAAGAAGCGCGCCAGGTGTTCGAGGTGCGAAACATGCTCGAAGCAGCGTTGATCCGCCGCCTGTGCGCCGCTATCACCTCTGCGCAGCTGGCCGAGCTGCGAGCACACTTGCGCGCCGAGCAGTCGGCCGTGGCGCACACCGATGTGTCGGGCCGCACCCGCCTGCTGGCCGACTTCCATGTGGTGCTGGCGCGAATGCTCGGCAACGAGGTGCTGGCGCAGATGTTGTCGGACCTGCTCTCGCGCTGCTCGCTGATCGCGCTGATGTACCAGTCGACCCATTCGGCCGAGCGCTCTTTCGACGAGCACGTGGCGATCGTCGATGCCCTCGAGCGCCGCGACGCGCGCTCCGCCGCGCGTCTGATGGAAGACCACCTGAACCACGTCGAACGCAACCTGCAACTCGACCCGCGCGTTCGCGACCTCGGCCACGTGCTGCGCCCTGCACCCTGAGAGTTTCACCTCCATGATGACCCCCGACTACCCGCGCGACCTGATCGGCTACGGCCGCAACCTGCCCCGTGCGCAATGGCCCGGCGGCGCGCGCATTGCGTTGCAGTTCGTGCTGAACGTCGAGGAAGGCGGCGAAGCCTGCGTGCTGCACGGCGATGCGGCGTCCGAGACCTTCCTCTCCGAGATCATCGGCGCGCAGGCCTACGAAGCTCGCCACCTGAGCATGGAGTCGATCTACGAGTACGGCTCGCGCGCCGGTTCGTGGCGCATCCTGCGCGAGTTCGAACGGCGTGGCCTGCCGCTCACCGTGTTCGGCGTCTCCATGGCACTGCAGCGCAACCCCGAATTGACGCAGGCCTTCGTCGAACTTGGCTACGAGATCGCCTGTCACTCGTGGCGCTGGATCCATTACCAGCACATGAGCGAGGCGCTCGAACGCCAGCACATCGCGATCGGCACGCAGGTCATCCGCGACATGACGCAGGGTCAGTGGCCGCTCGGCTGGTACACCGGCCGCGACAGCCCGAACACCAGGCGCCTCGTCGCCGACCACGGCGGCTACGAGTACGACAGTGACTACTACGGCGACGACCTGCCGTTCTGGATGCCCGTCACGAAGAGCGACGGCAGCACGCTGCAGCGCCTGATCGTCCCCTATGCGCTGGACACGAACGACATGCGCTTCGCCTCGGCGCAGGGCTTCAACACCGGCGAGCACTTCTTCCAATACCTGAAGGACGCCTTCGACGTGCTCTACGCGGAAGGCGACCCGAACGGCGACGACCGGCCGAAGATGCTCAGCATCGGCATGCATTGCCGGCTGCTCGGCCGCCCGGCGCGCTTCCGCGCGCTGCAGCGCTTTCTCGACCACGTGCAGCAGCACGACAAGGTGTGGATCTGCCGGCGTATCGACATCGCGCAGCACTGGGCCACCACGCACCCGGCGCCGGCCGGCGCCGACCACGGGACGCCGCCAAGGCAGGGCTGAAAGATGAGCGACACGATCACACTGGAGCAGTTCAATGCCGCCCCCGCTGCGCAGGCCCTGGCCTGGCTGGGCGGCGTGTACGAGCATTCGCCGTGGATCGCCGAGAAGGCGCTTGCGGCAAGGCCGTTTCGAAGCCTGGCGCAGCTCAAACACGCGCTGGCGGGCGTCGTCCGCGATGCCGGCCGTGATGCCCAGATCGCGCTCGTGCGGGCGCACCCCGAGCTGGCGGGCAAGGCTGCCGTCGCCGGCACGCTGACCGCCGAGTCGACGAACGAGCAAGCCAGGGCCGGCCTGGTTGCCTGCAGCGCCGAGGAGTTCGCCCGGCTGCAGAAGCTCAACGCCGACTACAACGAGCGCTTCGGCTTCCCGTTCGTCCTCGCGGTGCGCGGTCCGCGCGGCACGGGGCTTTCGCGGCACCAGATCATCGAGACCTTCGCGCGACGCCTCGAAGGCCACCCCGACTTCGAACTCGCCGAGTGCCTGCGCAACATCCATCGCATTGCCGAGATCCGCCTGGCCGACAAGTTCGGCGCGACGCCCGAACTCGGCAACCTGGTGTGGGACTGGGCCGAAGCGCTCGCCATCGAGAGCGACCCCGGCTACAGCGAGTGCGGCCAGCTCACCGTGACCTACCTGACGCAGGCGCACCAGGCCTGCGCGCGCCGCCTTCGGCACTGGATGCAGGAGTGCGGCTTCGACGACACGCACATCGACGCGGTGGGCAACGTCGTCGGCGTGTACTTGAGCATAGACGATGCGATGGCTGTGGCCAGTCGCAAGGCCGCCTCTGGACCGGGGAGAGTCGGGGAGGGGTCGGGTCACGGCTCGACCGGCTTGCCGGTGCGCAGCCGCAGGCTGCTCACCGGCTCGCACTACGACACCGTGCGCAATGGCGGCAAGTACGACGGACGACTCGGCATCCTCGTGCCGATGGCCTGCGTGCGCGAACTGCACCGCGCCGGGCGACGCCTGCCCTTCGGCATCGAGGTGATCGGCTTCGCCGAAGAGGAGGGCCAGCGCTACAAGGCGACCTTCCTCGGCTCGGGCGCGATCGTCGGCCAGTTCGACGCCGCCTGGCTGGCGCAACGCGATGCCGACGGCGCGAGCATGCTGCACGCCATGCACGCCGCGGGCCTGCCCGGCACACTGGAGACGATTGCGGCGCTGAAGCGCAACCCGGCCGAATACCTCGGCTTCGTCGAGGTGCACATCGAGCAGGGGCCGGTGCTCAATGAACTCGACCTGCCGCTCGGCGTCGTGACCTCGATCAACGGCAGCCTGCGCCATGTCGGCGAAGTGATCGGCGTGGCCAGCCATGCCGGGACGACGCCGATGGACCGCCGGCGCGACGCCGCCACCGCGGTGGCCGAGCTGGCGCTCTACGCGGAGCGTCGCGCCGCAGTCCGCGCCGCACCTGGTGGCGACGATGGGCATGCTGCAGGTGCCGAGTGGCTCGATCAACGTGGTGCCTGGCCGCTGCCAGTTCAGCCTCGACATCCGCGCCACGACCGACGCCGTCCGCGACGCCTGCGCGACGGACGTGCTCGCCGAACTGGAGTCGATCTGCGCTCGGCGCGGCCTGCACTTTCGCCTCGAGGAGACGATGCGCGCCGCCGCCGCACCGAGCGCGCCGGCCTGGCAGCTGCGCTGGGAGAGGTCCGTAGCGGCCGTCGGCCTGCCGGTCCACCGCATGCCGAGCGGCGCCGGCCACGACGCGATGAAGCTGCACGAGGTGATGCCGCAGGCGATGCTCTTCGTGCGCGGCGGCAACGCCGGCATCAGCCACAACCCGCTGGAAGAGATCACCAACGAAGACGCCGAGCTGTGCGTGCACGCCTTCCTGCACCTCCTCGAACAACTTGGACAGGAGATCGCATGAACACGACTTACGACCGGCTCGACGCCTGGATCGACGCCCACTTCGACGAGGAAGTCCGCTTCCTGCAAGCCCTCGTTCAGGTACCCACCGACACGCCACCGGGCAACAACGCGCCGCACGCCGAGCGCGCTGCCGAACTGCTGGCCGACTTCGGCTTCGAGGCCGAGAAGCACGTCGTGCCGGCACAGGAGGTGGCCGACTATGGGCTGACCACGCTGACGAACCTTGTCGTTCGCCGCAGGTACGGCAACGGCAAGACCGTGGCGCTCAATGCGCACGGCGACGTGGTACCGCCCGGCGAAGGCTGGACGCACGAGCCCTACGGCGGAGAGGTCGTCGACGGCAAGCTCTATGGCCGCGCTTCGGCCGTCAGCAAGAGCGATTTCGCGACCTTCACGTTCGCGACGCGGGCACTCGAGTCACTGAACGCGCCGCTCCACGGCGGCATCGAGCTTCACTTCACCTACGACGAGGAATTCGGCGGCGAACTCGGACCGGGCTGGCTGCTCGCAAAGGGCCTGACGCACCCCGACCTGCTGATCGCCGCCGGCTTCAGCTACCAGGTCGTAACCGCGCACAACGGCTGCCTGCAACTGGAGGTCACGGTGCACGGCAGGATGGCGCACGCGGCGATCCCCGACACCGGCGTCGATGCGCTGCAGGGCGCCGTCGCGATCCTCGATGCCCTGTACCGGCAGAACACGCTCTACAAGGGCGTCACTTCGAGCGTGCCGGGCATCACCCACCCCTACCTGAACGTCGGCCGCATCGAGGGCGGCACGAACACGAACGTCGTGCCGGGCAAGGTGGTCCTGAAGCTCGACCGCCGCATGATCCCCGAAGAAGACCCGGTGCAGGTGGAAGCCGACGTGCGGCGCGTGATCGAGCAGGCGGCGGCAGCCTGCCCCGGCATTGCGGTCGAGATCCGACGCATCCTGCTGGCGCGGGCGCTCAAGCCGCTGCCCGGCAACGCGCCGCTCGTCGAGGCGCTGCAGCGCCACGGCGAAGCGGTGTTCGGCGAGCCGATCCCGACCAGCGGCAGTCCGCTCTACACCGACGTGCGCCTGTACTGCGAGCGTGGCATTCCTGCCGTGATCTACGGCGCCGGGCCGCGCACGGTGTTCGAATCCAACGCCAAGCGCGCCGACGAGCACCTGGTGCTCGAAGACCTGCGGCGGGCCACCAAGGTCGTCGCGCGCACCTTGTTCGACGTCCTGAAGTGAGGTCACCCCGCTCCTCGAAGCGTTGACCCGCCTCAACGTCGCCAGCGGGGAAGATCGCAGAATTCCCATGGCAGTTCGACGTCGACCTGCTGCCGACAGCGCCGCCCCGAGAGAGGACATTCGCGGATGAGCCGGATTGCCATCAGCCGGCCTGTCGTGGCTCACTCGAACCTGTCGGGAGGCTGCAGATGCACAAGGAAATGACTGGCACGACCCGCTGGTTGCGAGGCCTCGCGCTGGCCGGTATTGCGGCGCTTGGCCTGGTCACGATCGTCGGAAGCGGCGGCGGCGGCGTCGGTTTCCTCGGTTCGATCTGCGACACGTATCCGAGCTCCTGCCTGCCACCCCCACCGCCACCGCCGAGCGCCTCCATCGAGCCTGCCTACATCACCGCACAAGTCGGCGCGCCGGTGACCTACACGGTCGCAACGTCCAACCTCGCCGGCAGCCTCAGCTACCAATGGCGGCGATCGTCCGACGGCGGTAGCACGTTTGTCGAGATCCCCGGCGCGACCGGGCAGACCTATTCGCTGGCCAGCGTGAGTCTGGGCGACGACGGGGCCCTGTTCGCGGCGACCGTGAGGGGAAGCAACGGCAGTGCGTCCTCGTCGCGAGGCCACCTCGCGGTGTCGTCGTCGCCGGGCATCGTGTTCGAGGACGCCGAATTCCTGCCGGCCGCCTGGGTCGTCTCGCCGCTGCCCGACCCCGGCCAGGTGGCGTTCATGCACAGTGAAGAGCGGATCGCGCAAGGCGGCAATCCCGGCGCGTTCCGCAAGATGTTCTTCCAGATCCCGCCGGACGCCGGATGGGCGCGCCTGTTCTTCCTGTCGACCTCGGCCACCTACGACCCGGCGTCCCAAGGCGCCGTCCGCTTGATCGACTACTCCGAAGATTGCGTCGCCTTGCAGGGCAGCGAGTTCGCCTTCACGAACTCCAGCCTGGTGATCGAACAGGGCGCGCGCAGGTACGTTGCAGACATCACGATGCCCGCGAGCTGCGTCTTGCCTGTCTGGGGTTCGGCGGCGAGTCGGGCCAGCCTGGGCGTGCAGGACTTCGTCCTGGTCGATGGACCCGCCTGCTCAACCGGCGAGTCATGCCCTGACTTCTCCGCAAGCGCCCTTCCGTTGCACTTCGGGTACAGGCGGGTCTCGTTTGGCACCGCCGGCGACTCCATCGCGCACGGCATCGACAACTGGAAGGTCACGGTCTGGCGAAGGTAGCGCGGTGTGGCGTCGTCCAATCGACGCTCTACCAGATCTGGCCCCTGTCGGATCGGATAGGATCTCCCGATTCGCGGCGCGCCGTGCCTGTGCACAGAAGTTGCTTGCGCTTCCTGAGTCTCTCGACCCCATGACTCACCAAACAGGAGAATCCGATGCCCATGTTCCCGCTCCCTCGTCGTCTCGCCCTGCTCGCCGCCCTGGCGTTTGCCGCCCCCTGGCTGGCGCCCGCCGCCCACGCACAGGACACCGCCGTCAAGTTCCAGCTCGACTGGCGCTTCGAGGGTCCGGCGGCGATGTTCCTCGTGCCTGTTGCGAAGGGCTATTTCAAGAAAGAGAAGCTCGACGTCACGATCGACGCCGGCAACGGCTCGGGCGGCACCGTCACCCGGGTCGCCTCGGGCGCCTACGACATCGGCTTCGCCGACCTGGCCGCACTGATGGAGTTCCATGCCAACAACCCGACGGCGCCGAACAAGCCGGTCGCGGTGATGATGGTCTACAACAACACGCCCGCTGCGGTGCTGGCGCTGAAGAAGTCGGGCATCAAGACCCCGGCCGACCTGAGCGGCAAGAAGCTCGGCGCGCCGGTGTTCGATGCCGGCCGCAAGGCGTTTCCGATCTTCGCGAAGGCCAACAACGTCACGGGCGTCGCCTGGACCAGCATGGACCCGCCGCTGCGTGAAACCATGCTCGTGCGCGGCGATGTCGATGCGATCACCGGCTTCTCGTTCACCTCGCTGCTCAACCTCGAAGCCCGCGGCGTGAAGGCCGAAGACATCGTCGTGCTGCCCTACCCGAGCTACGGCGTCAAGCTGTACGGCAACGTGATCATCGTCGGCGAAGAGTTCCTGAAGAAGAACCCCGAAGCCGTGAGAGCCTTCCTGCGCGCCTTCAGCAAGGGAATGAAGGACGTCGTCGCCGACCCGAAGGCGGGCGTCGCGACCGTCAAGGCACGCGACGGCATCATCAACGAAGAGCTCGAACTGCGGCGGCTCAAGCTCGCGCTCGATGCCACCGTGCTGACGCCCGACGCCAGGGCCGAGGGCTTCGGCAATGCGATGGCACCGCGGCTGAGCCTGATGGCGAGCCAGGTCTCCGACGCCTTCGCGACGAAGGACCGCGTCAACGCGAGCGCGATCTGGAACGGCAGCTTCCTGCCGAGCGCTGCCGAGCGCGACATCTTCGCCGCAGTGAAGAAATGACGAACCGCGAGCCGCTTCATTCCTGACAGCGGACATCGGGGTGACGTGAGCTCGTTCGTCGACTTCCAGGGCGTCTGGCTGGCCTACAACGAGGAGTTGCTGGCGAAGAAGCAGTTCGCGGTCGAGGACATCTCGCTGCAGGCGGCGCAGGGCGCGTTCATCGCCATCGTCGGTCCGTCGGGCTGCGGCAAGTCGACCTTCATGAAGCTCACCACCGGCCTGAAGATGCCGAGCAGGGGCAGCATCCGCGTCGATGGCGAGCCGGTGACGGGGCCGTTGAAGATCAGCGGCATGGCGTTCCAGGCGCCGTCGCTGCTGCCATGGCGGACGACGGTCGACAACGTGCTGCTGCCACTCGAGATCGTCGAGCCCTACCGCTCGCAGTTCAAGGCCCGGCGCGACGAGTACCGTCAGCGCGCCTGCAAGCTGCTGCAGACGGTGGGCCTGGCCGGCTACGAAGACCAGTTCCCGTGGCAGCTCTCGGGTGGCATGCAGCAGCGGGCGTCGATCTGCCGCGCGCTGATCCACGAACCGAAGATGCTGCTCCTCGACGAGCCCTTCGGCGCGCTCGACGCGTTCACCCGTGAGGAGCTGTGGTGCACGCTGCGCGACCTGCACGCAGCGCAGCGCTTCAACGTCATCCTCGTCACGCACGACCTGCGCGAAAGCGTGTTCCTCGCCGACACCGTCTACGTGATGAGCAGGAGCCCGGGGCGCATCGTCGTCAGGCGCGAGATCGACCTGCCGCGCCCGCGCGACCTGGAACTGACGTACACGACGCAATTCACCGACATGGTGCACGAGTTGCGCGGGCACATCGGCGCGCTGCGCCACACGGCCAGCAAGCCGATGCGGGCCGCCCCGTGAGCCGGAACCTCGAGCGCTGGGCACCGCTGATCCTGCTGCTGGGCATGCTGGCGCTGTGGCAGGCGATCTGCAGTGGCTTCGATGTCAGCGACTTCATCTTCCCCAGCCCCTGGCGCATCGTCGAGCAGGCCTGGGAGCACCGCTGGACCATCCTCGGCCACGCCTGGCGCACCTACTGGGTGACGATGGTGGGATTCGCCATCGCCATCGCGGTGGGCGTGCTGCTCGGCTTCCTGATGGGCAGCTCGCGCTTGGCCTACGGCGCGATGTACCCGCTGATGACGGGATTCAACGCGCTGCCCAAGGCGGCCTTCGTGCCGATCCTGGTGGTCTGGTTCGGCATCGGCGCCGGGCCGGCGATCCTGACCGCGTTCCTGATCTCGTTCTTTCCGATCATGGTCAACATCGCGACCGGCCTGGCCACGCTGGAGCCCGAGCTCGAAGACGTGCTGCGCGTGCTCGGCGCCAGGCGCTGGGACGTGCTCGTCAAGGTCGGCCTGCCGCGCTCGATGCCGTACTTCTTCGCTTCGCTGAAGGTGGCGATCACGCTCGCCTTCGTCGGCACCACGGTCTCGGAGATGACGGCCGCCAACGAGGGCATCGGCTACCTGCTGATCTCGGCCGGGTCGTCGATGCAGATGGGCCTGGCCTTCGCCGGCCTGGTCGTCGTCGGCGCGATGGCGATGGGCATGTACGAGCTGTTCTCGATCGTCGAGCGGCGCATCACCGGCTGGGCGCATCGCGGATCCAACGCCACGTGAGCGACGCGAAGCGTCGATCTGCTCCGGCCTGAGCGGCCGCTCCAGGTCGCCCGTTCGACTCCCCGCTCGCCTCATACGGCTTCGCATTCAATCAATAAGGAATCCGGATGGCTTCGGACTGGTTGAGATCGGTGCGACAAGCCGCCTTGATCCCGGCTGTATGGATGCCAAGGCCTGCGCGAGGCCGAGGGCGGTGGGTGACCGGCTACCTCCGTGTCCCCCGCCGCCAGCCTGACGGCTGGCGTCTCCTCCTTTACCTGCGGCAGCCGGTCACCCACCGCCCTCGGCCAGGAAGCAGTGGGACAGTCCTGCGTGCACGGCG
Organism: uncultured bacterium; assembly: GCA_963802435.1. GTDB lineage: Bacteria > Pseudomonadota > Gammaproteobacteria > Burkholderiales > Burkholderiaceae_C > CAIKUF01. Next base: position 58,860 of record CAWDIT010000009.1, on the reverse strand, counting down.
GAACGACAGCGTTGGTGGAGAGCGTCAGGCCGGGCTGCTGTGTTCTGCGCAGGTAAAGGAGGAGGCGGTGGCCGAAGGCCGACGCCGGGGGACACGGAGCAGAACACGGCAGCTCGGCCTGACGCTCGCGCGCCAAACTACCGAAGCGGGCGCCCTGATCTAAGCAATTGAATGCAAGACCGTATCAGTCCGGTTCGCCGCGCGTCCTCGCGTCGCCGCCCGGTTGCGGCGGCACCAGGTAGTCGGCCGTCATGCCGCGTCGCGCGCGCGCGTGCACCAATTCGTGCCTCGCCACCACGCCGAGGTGCACCTCGTCGGGGCCGTCGAGCAGGCGCAGTGCGCGGCCCCAGGTCCACAGGTAGGCGAGCGGCGTGTCGGGGGCGAGCCCCATCGCGCCGAAGACCTGCATCGCGCGGTCGACAACGCGCGTCTGCAACTGCGCGGCGACGACCTTGATGGCAGAGACCTCGGTGCGCGCAGCGGAGTTGCCATGGCGGTCGATCAGCCAGGCGGCACGCAAGACGAGCAGGCGCGCCTGGTCGATCTCGATCCGGCTGTGCGCGATCCAGTCGCGGATGTTGGCGAAGCCGGTCAGGTGGCTGCCGAAGGCCTTGCGCTCGAGCCCGCGGTCGCACAGCAGCTCGAGGGCCAGCTCGCACTGTCCGATGCTGCGCATGCAGTGGTGCACACGGCCCGGTCCCAGGCGCGCCTGCGCCATCGCGAAGCCGGCGCCCTCCTCGCCGAGCAGGTTTGCTGCCGGGACGCGCACGTTGCGAAACAGCATCTCGCAGTGCCCGTCGATCGAACGGTGCTGCATGATCGGCACATTGCGCTCGACCACGAGGCCCGGTGAATCCATCGGCACAAGCAGCAGCGAGTGGCGCCGGTGCGGATCGGCCGACGGCGAATCGTCCGACACGCCCATCACGATGGCAAGTTCGCAGCGCGGGTGCAAGGCGCCGGTGATGAACCACTTGCGGCCGTTCACCACGTAGTCGCCGCCGTCACGGGCGATACGGGTCTGCAGGTTCGTGGCGTCGCTCGAGGCGACGTCGGGCTCCGACATCGCGAAGCAGGAGCGGATCTCGCCCTGTAGCAATGGACGCAGCCAGCGCTCGGTCTGCCCGGGCGTCGCGAACAAGTGCAGCAACTCCATGTTGCCGCTGTCGGGCGCGCTGCAGTTGAAGACCTCCGACGCCCAGGGGATGCGGCCCATGATCTCGGCGAGTGGCGCGTAGTCCAGATTCGACAGCCGCGTTCCCGGCTCGTCGTCGCGCAGCCCCGGCAGGAACAGGTTCCACAGCCCCGCCGCCTTCGCCTGCGCCTTGATCGGATCGACGACGTCGAGCGGGTAGGCTCCCTCGTCGGCCCAGCGGTGCCAGTCGCGGTTCGAGGGGAGAACGAGGCGCTGCATGAAGTCGCGCACGCGCTCCTGCAGCGCGATCTGCTCGGCGGAAAACTCGAAGTCCATGGTCGGAAGTCTACGGCGCGCCACTTCGACTTCACGGACAGTGGCGTTGGCGTGCATCAACGCCGATCGCCGGCCTGCGCCGCAGAATGAAGCCCGGGGTTCACTGCGCGGCGGTTCCGACGCCGTCTGCTCATTGCCATGGCCACTGTCCTGCCCGAGCTTCACCTGGAAACGCCCACCGAGCGCTTCGACCGCGAGTTGCATGCCACGGCACTGCCACTGACCGGCGGGCTGTCTCCGGTCTCGCTCTCGCTCGCCCTCGCCGACTGGGCGTGGCATCTCGGCATCGCGCCCGGAAGGCTGATGGACCTCGGCGCGCTGGCGGTGCAACTGGCGCAGGACACGCTGCGCGGCGAGGATCTGCTTCCCGCCGGTGCGGCCGACGACGACCCGCGCTTCCGCCATGAGGCCTGGGGAGCGTGGCCGTTCAACGTGATGCGCTCGGGCTTCCGCAATGTCGAGACCTGGTGGCGTGAGGCGGCCCGCCTGCCCGGCATGACGCGCCACCATGCCGACCTGACCGATTTCTTCGCCCGCCAGGCCCTCGGCCTGCTGACACCCGCCAACTGGCTGCCTACCAACCCCGTCGTGCTTCACGAAAATGCGAAGGCGTTCGGCGGCCCGCTGATGCGCGGCATCGGCAACTGGCTGGAGGACCTGTCCACCGACCCGGCGGCCGTGAACGCTGCGCGGCGCGAAGCGCATTTCAAGGTCGGCCGCGACGTGGCCACCACCCCCGGCAAGGTCGTGCTGCGCAACCGGCTGATCGAGCTGATCCGCTACGACGCGCGGACGAAGACGGTGCACCCGGAGCCGGTGTTCATCGTGCCGTCGTGGATCAACAAGTACTACATCCTCGATCTGTCGCCGCACAACTCGCTGGTGCGCCACCTGGTCGAGCGGGGCCACACCGTGTACATGCTGTCATGGCTCAACCCGGACGCGGCGGACCATGACCTGACGATGGACGACTACCTGCGTCAGGGGCCCTTCGCTGCGCTCGAGCGGATTGCGGAACTGACCGGCCGCCCCGAGCGGCGCGCGCCGTCGTCGAGCCGAGCAAGACCAACACCGGTGCACGCGGTGGGCTATTGCCTCGGGGGCACGCTGCTGGCGATCGCTGCGGCTGCGCTCGGCGGCGGCATCGTTGTCGACACGAAGCGACTCGCACCGTTGAAGACGATGACCCTGCTCGCCGCGCAAACCGATTTTTCAGAGCCCGGCGAACTGGGCCTCTTCATCGACGAGAGCCAGATCGCCTATCTGCGCGAGATCATGCGCAGCAAGGGCTACCTCAGCGGCAGGCAGATGGCGGGGTCGTTCCAGTTCCTGCACTCGCGCGACCTGGTATGGACGCGCCAGATGCGCGAGTACCTGATGGGCGAGCGCGAGCAACCGAGCGACCTGATGGCCTGGAACGTCGATCGCACGCGCATGCCGGCGCGCATGCACTACGAATACCTGACCACGCTGTACCTGCACAACGCGCTGGCCCAGGGCGCCTACCGAGTCGGCGGCCGTCATGGGCGCGCAGTGTCGCTGGCAGATCTGCGGGTGCCCGTCTTCATGGTCGGCACCGTGCGCGACCACGTGTCGCCCTGGCGGTCGGTCTACAGGCTGCACCTGCTGTGCGAGGCCGAGATCACCTTCGCGCTGGCCAGCGGTGGGCACAACGCGGGCATCGTCTCCGAACCCGGACACGCCAACCGCAGCTACCAGATCGCCACCCGCCCGGCGCACGGGCCGTGGACGGCGACCGACGAGTTCGAGCGCTCGGCGGTGCGCCACGAAGGCTCGTGGTGGCCGACCTGGCAGCGGTGGCTGGCCGCGCATTCGTCGCGCCGCGAGGCCGCACGGCCGTTGCCCCGCGGCGCCGCCGTCGGCAACGCGCCAGGCGACTACGTGCTGCAGTGCTACAGCGACTGACCGCTGCAGCCAGGCGCCCGTGAAGCCGCGCAGCGAGGGCCGCTCCGACTCGCGCGCGCTCTGGCGCGCTGCGCAGGTCCTTCGGTCCGGCGCGAGGCTGGGGGTGCCCCAGCGGGGCCGCAGAGCCTTGCGCCGGCTGTTCCAGCGCCCGGCGGTGCCGGAGATGCTGCGTGGGCGGCATTGGGGCCAGCCGGTGCCGGGCGACGTCTCGGCCCGACTGCTCGAATCGGCCCGCACCGCTCCCGACGCGCTGCTGAAGAAGCTGCACAGCCACGCCGACGGGCTGAGCGCCAGCCAGGCCGCAGCGATCCGACGCCGCAGCGGCGCCAACGAGATCGCGCGCGAGGAACGCGTGCCCTGGCCGCTGCACCTGTGGCACTGCTACCGCAACCCGTTCAACCTGCTGCTCAGCGCGCTGGCCGCGGTGTCGGCGTTGACCCACGACCCGCGCTCGGCGGGCGTGATCCTGGCCATGGTCGCGCTGTCCACGCTGATGCGCTTCGTGCAGGAAGCACGCTCGCAGCGCGCAGCCGAGGCCTTGCGCCGGCGCGTCGGCAACAGGGCCACGGTGCTGCGGCGCGCCAGCCCGCCGCCGGGCCGCCCCAAGGCGGGCTACGCCCCCCTGGGGAATCGCGAAGCGGCGGGGCCGCACGCCCGGGGGCCCGGTACCGCCCACGGCGGTGCAACGCACGAGGTCGAACTGCCCGTCGAGCAACTGGTGCCGGGCGACGTGCTGCGGCTCGCCGCCGGCGACATGATCCCGGCCGACCTGCGCCTGCTCGCGGCAAAGGACCTGTTCGTCAACCAGTCGGCGATGACCGGGGAGTCGCTGCCGGTGGAGAAGTCTGCCGAGTTGCAGGGAGACGCGACCGGCGACGCACTGGCATCCAGGAACCTCTGCTTCATGGGCACGCACGTGGTCAGCGGCTCGGCCACCGCGCTCGTCGTCGGCACCGGCCGCGACACCTATTTCGGCACGCTGGCCGAACACGCGACGCATGTCGAGACCACCCCGACCGCGTTTCAGACCGGCATCAACCGCGTGAGCTGGCTGCTGATCCGTTTCATGCTGGTGATGGTGCCGGTCGTCTTCCTGATCAACGGTTTCACGAAAGGCGACTGGCTGCAGGCGCTGCTGTTCGCGCTGTCGATTGCCGTCGGCCTGACGCCCGAAATGCTACCGATGATCGTGACCTCCACGCTCGCTCGCGGCGCGGTGACGCTGGCGCGCAAGAAGGTGATCGTCAAGCGCCTCGACGCGATCCAGAACTTCGGCGCGATGGACCTGCTGTGCACCGACAAGACCGGCACGTTGACGCAGGACCGCGTGGTGCTGAAGCGCCACCTCGACGCCGACGGCGCCGACTCGCCCGCGGTTCTCGAATACGCCTGGCTCAACAGCCACTACCAGACGGGCTTGCGCAACCTGCTCGACCTGGCGGTGCTGCAACACGCCGAACTTGAAATGAAGCTCGGAGTCGCCGACAACTTCCGCAAGGTCGACGAACTGCCGTTCGACTTCGAGCGCCGGCGCATGTCGGTGGTGGTGAGCGAGCGCGACGACCGCCATCTGCTGATCTGCAAGGGCGCGGTCGAGGAGGTGCTGGCGGCATGCACGCAGCTGCGGCGCAGCGGCGCAGCGCAAGCGCTGACCGCTGCGCAACGCGAGCAGCAGGCGCGCATGACCGAAGGCCTGAACGAGGAGGGCTTTCGCGTCGTCGCAGTGGCGCTGCGCGAGCTGCCGCCGCTGCAGCCGGCCTACGGCGTCGCCGACGAGCGCGAGATGACGCTCGTCGGCTACATTGCCTTCCTTGATCCCCCGAAGGAGTCGGCAGGCCCGGCACTGCAGGCGCTCGCCGCGCGCGGCGTCGCCATCAAGGTGCTCACCGGCGACAACGAGTTCGTCACCCGCAAGATCTGCGCTGACGTGGGGCTCACGATCAGCGGAGTGCTTCGCGGCAGCGACATCGAACGGATGGGCGATGCCGAGCTGGCCCAGGCCGTGGAGCCGGCGAACGTCTTCGCCAAGCTCAGCCCGCTGCACAAGGAGCGCATCGTGCGCGCGCTGCGCGCCAACGGCCACGTGACCGGCTTCATCGGCGACGGCATCAACGACGCCGCGGCACTGCACGCATCCGACGTGGGCATCTCGGTCGAGTCGGCGGTGGACATCGCGAAGGAGGCGGCCGACATCGTGTTGCTGGAGAAGAGCCTTGCCGTGCTCGAACAGGGCGTGATCGAGGGGCGACGCACCTTCGTCAACATGCTCAAGTACATCCGCATGACGGCGAGCTCGAACTTCGGCAACGTGCTGTCGGTGCTCGTCGCGAGCGCCTTCCTGCCCTTCCTGCCGATGCTGCCGATCCACCTGCTGGTGCAGAACCTCTTGTACGACCTGTCGCAGACGGCGATTCCCTTCGACAACGTCGACGAAGAGGCGCTGCAGGCGCCGCAACACTGGGCGCCGCAGGAACTGCTGCGCTTCATGCTCAGCTTCGGGCCGGTGAGCTCGCTGTTCGACGTGCTGACCTTCGTGCTGCTGTGGAGCGTGTTCCATGCCCAGACGGTCGCGACACAGACCCTGTTCCAGACCGGATGGTTCGTCGAAGGCCTGCTCTCGCAGACGCTCGTGGTGCACATGATCCGCACCCGCGGCCGGCCGTTCATCGACAGTCGCGCTGCCGCACCGCTGATGGCGACGAGCCTCGTGGTCGTTGCCGCCGGGCTGCTGCTGCCCGCCAGCGCCCTCGGCCCCGTGCTGCGCCTGCAGGCGCTGCCGCCGCCGTATTTCGCCTGGCTCGCTGCGCTGCTGCTGGCATACGGCGCAGCGGTGCAGTGGGTGAAGCACAGTTACAGCGCCCGCCACGGGTGGCGCTGACGGCCGGTGCGCCGAAGGAAGCCCTGCGGACGCGCGGTATGCTTCCCGCTACCCGATGGAGATCCCCGATGACCCGCGTCTTCAACTTCAGTGCCGGCCCCGCCACGCTGCCCGAACCGGTGCTGCGCCAGGCCGCCGACGAGATGCTCGACTGGCACGGCTCGGGCATGTCGGTGATGGAGATGAGCCACCGCGGCAAGGAGTTCATCGCCATCCACGCCGAGGCCGAGAGCCTGCTGCGCGAGCTGCTGGCCGTGCCGGCCAACTACAAGGTGCTGTTCCTGCAGGGCGGCGCGATCGGCGAGAACGCGATCGTGCCGATGAACCTGCTGCGCGGGCACACGAGCGCCGACTACGTGAATACCGGCGAGTGGTCGAAGCGGTCGATCAAGGAGGCTGGCAAGTATTGCGCAGTGAACGTCGCCGCGAGCGCCGAGGCCAGCCGCTTCACGCACGTGCCGAAGCAGGCCGAATGGAAGCTCGACCCGAACGCCGCCTACGTGCACATCTGCTCGAACGAGACGATCGGCGGCGTCGAGTACCACTGGACGCCCGACACCGGCAGCGTGCCGCTGGTGGCCGACATGTCGAGCAACATCATGTCGCGCCCGATCGACGTCAACCGCTACGGGCTGATTTACGGTGGCGCGCAGAAGAACATCGGTCCGGCCGGCGCGACGATCGTGATCGTGCGCGACGACCTGCTCGGCAAGGCGCTGCCGATCACGCCGTCGGCATTCGATTACAAACAGCAGGCCGACAACGACTCGATGTTCAACACGCCGGCGACATATTCGATCTACATCGCCGGCCTCGTGTTCCGCTGGATCAAGGCGCAAGGCGGCTTGGGCGCGATCGAGGCGCGCAACCGCATGAAGGCCGCGCTGCTCTACGACTATCTGGACTCGACCGAGTTCTACTCCAACCCGGTGTCACGCGAGGACCGCTCGCTGATGAACGTGCCGTTCTTCCTGAAGGAGGCGACGCTCGACGACGCCTTCCTGAAAGGCGCTCAGGCGCGCGGCCTCGTGCAGTTGAAAGGCCACCGCGTCGTGGGCGGCATGCGCGCGTCGATCTACAACGCGATGCCTGTCGAGGGCGTCAAGGCGCTGGTGGCGTACATGCGTGAGTTCGAGGCCAGCCACTGAGGCCCGGCCTTTCCCGCATCAGAACCCGCCCTTCGGAATCGGGAACACGACGGTGAACATCAGCGCCGAATTGCCGAGCAGGTCGAGCTCGCCGTAGATGCGGTCGGTGAACTGATAGCCGATGCTCGGCACGAACCCGGGCGAGAAGCCCTTGTAGTTGAAGGGCACCTTGTCCTTGAACTGGCCGACATAGCCATACAGCAGGCCGGCCGTCCACTGCAGGTACCATCTCTCCCAACCGAACGGGCTGACGAAGCGCTGGCCGGCAAACACGTAGACGCTGGGCTGGCCGAACGAGTTCGAGAACACGGCGCCACCGGCGATCAGGCGACCTTCGAGTCCCTTCATCAGGCCGAGCTGGACCACGGGCTTGTGTTCGTCACTGGGATGGAAGTGAATCGTGTACGGGCTGAAACTCAGTTCCCACCCTTCGAAGGTGTCGGCCTGCGCCAGGGCACTTTGCGCGCAGGCGCCGACGAGCAGCGCCGCGGACAAGCACCTGCAACGGTGAAGCATCGATGAAGAAGTCATGGGCAGCGGATCGAGGTTGATCGGGCGAGCGACGTCCTGGCTGGCAGCGGCCGTCGTGGCCTGGAGCGTTGCGGGATCAGCGGGTTGCGCATGGATCGATACCCAGCAACGCGCCAAGGGCTATCGGCCCGCGCCAGGCACGATGGCCGACTGGCAGCCGATCACCACGCGCGACGAAGCGCTCTGGCTGGACTTGCCACCCGCATCGGTCGACGCGCCCGCCGACGCACAAGGCGGCGCGACTGCGCAGCGCCTGCGTGCGCTGTGGATTCCGGCCGCCGACCCGGCGGCGCCGCGCGTGCTGTACCTGCATGGGACCTTTCGCAATGTGTTCTTCAACCGTCCGAAGATCGCCGCCATCCACGCGGCCGGCTTTTCGGTACTGGCGATCGACTACCGCGGCTGGGGCGAAAGCACGAACCTGCTGCCGTCGGAACAGAGCATCATGGAAGATGCCGAGGTGGCGTGGGCCGAACTGACGCGCCGCGCGCCGAAGCCGGATTCTCGCGTGATTTTCGGTCATTCGATGGGCAGCGGCGTCGCCGTCGAACTGGCGCTTCGGCACCGCGAGCCGCTCGCCTACGGTGCACTGGTCGTCGAGTCGGGCATGACCTCGATGCCCGAGATGGTTCGCGACTATGGCGCCGTCGGCGTCTTGCTGGCGCCGCTGGTGACGCAGCAGTTCGCGTCGATCGAGAAGATCGGCAGCATCAGCGCGCCGAAGTGGTTCCTGAGCGGCACCGCAGACAAGACGGTGCCACCGCAACAGACGAGGCGCCTGTACGACGCGGCCAGCGGTGTGAAGCACATCGAGATGTTCGAGGGGGGTTCGCACAGCGGGTTGCACCGGGAATTCGAGCAGCGCTACCAGGCGATCTGGCGCGACGTCGCTGCGAGCCTGCAGGCGGGCTCCGGCGCACCCGTCCCGGCAAGGACCGCCAGCACCGCCGCCGCACCGCCCTGAGAAGACGCACGCGGCATGCTCGCCGCTCGAGCGGCGGCGCGCGGGCGCGATCAGCGCATCGGACTCAGGGCACGCAGCGCGCCGACCGCTCCGGCACCGATCGACGCCCCGAACCTCCTGGCCAGCCGCTCGGCAAGGTTCTCGTGCGGCGTGTAGTCGACGATGGTCTCCGCCTTGACGACTTCGCGCGCCACATAGTCGAGGTTGCCGAGATGGTCGACGAGGCCGTTCTGCACCGCCTGCTGGCCGTTCCAGAACAGGCCGGAGAAGGTTTCGGGCGTCTCCTTCAGGCGCTCGCCGCGGCCCTGCTTGACGACCGCGATGAACTGCTGGTGAACCTGGTCGATCATCGCCTGGGCATAGACGCGCTGCTTGTCGGACTGCGGCGAGAACGGGTCGAGCATGCCCTTGTTGTCGCCCGCGGTGAGCAGGCGGCGCTCGACACCCAGCTTTTCCATCGCGCCGACGAAGCCGAAGCCGTCCATCAGCACGCCGATCGAGCCGACGATCGACGCCTTGTCGGCATAGATCTCGTCGGCCGCCACGGCAATGTAGTACGCCCCCGACGCGCAGGTGTCTTCGACGACCGCGTAGATCTTCTTCTTGTGCAGCGCCTTCAGGCGGTAGATCTCGTCGTTGACGATACCGGCCTGCACCGGGCTGCCTCCGGGAGAGTTGATGCGCAGCACGATGGCCTTGGCACCGTCGTCTTCGAAGGCGTTCTTCAGCGCCGCCACCAGGTTCTCGGCGCTCGCCTCGGAACCGGTGTCGATCTCGCCGCGAACTTCGATCAGCGCCGTGTGCGGCCCGGTCGGCACGGCGGCGCTGTAGCGCTGCACGTACACAGACCACGCCAGCAGCCCGAAGAGCAGCAGCCAGGCCAGCCGGAAGAACACCCGCCAGCGGCGCTCGCTTCGACGGTCCTTCAGGTAGTCGCGCGCGAATTGCTCGGCGACCGCGTTCCAGCCGCCGGCCGGCGGCGCCGCGGCGTTCGCAGCCGCAGGGCGGGAGTGCTGAAGTTCGTCTTCCAGGCTGTCGAGCGGGTTCATACGGGGCTTTCGTGGGCGTTCGGCACCTCTGCGCAGGCGGGCCGGATGTCGCGGGAAGGATACCAATACACGTGACCATCGCGTTCCTCGACGCACAGGGCCGTCAGGCTGCCGCCGGTGCAGGGGCCGCCGACACAGTGGCCGCCGAGCGGCTCGTACGCCGCGCCGTGTCTCGCGCAGAGGATGAATTCCTGCCGGCTGTCGAGGAACTCGCCGGGCTGCCAGTCCATTTCGGCCGGCAGATGCAGGCAGCGGTTCAGGTAGGCCACCACGCGGCCCTCGAAGCGCAAGGCGAACGCCCGCGCCGGCTCGCGCCGCTGCAGTACGTCGAACACGAAGGCCGTCCCCTTCTCGGTCAGATCGGCGCTGGCGCAGATCTGCACTGGCACGCCCGCGCTGCGTTCAACCATGCTCGAACAGCCAGGCCTGCAGTTCGGCCACGCTGTGCGCCACGTGGCGCGGCGCGAGGCCGGCCAGCGCTGCCGGATCGTGCGCGCCGTAGCCCACTGCGACGCTCGCCGCTCCGGCATTGGCGGCAAGCTGCAGGTCGTGCGTCGTGTCGCCGATCATCAGCGTGCGTTCGGGTTCGGCGCCGAGTTCGCTCATCAGTTCGAGCAGCATCAGCGGGTGCGGCTTCGAGGCTGTTTCATCGGCCGTGCGCGTGGCGTCGAACAGCCCGCGAAGATGCACCGTGGCGAGCACGTCGTCGAGTCCGCGCCTCGACTTGCCGGTCGCGACGGCCAGCAGGTGCCCGCGCTCCTTCAACGCCTGCAGCATCGCCAGGGCGCCTTCGAAGAGAAGGAGTTCATGTTCGCGCGCCAGATAGTGGTGACGGTAGCGCAGCGCAAGCTCGCGGTAGCGCTGCGGTGGCAGGGCCGGCGCCGCGTGCTGCAGCGCCTCCGGCAAGCCCATGCCGATCACGTAGCTCGCGTCGCGATCGCTCGGCCGCGGCAGGTCCAGGTCGACACAGGCCTCCTGGATGCAGCGCGTGATCAGCGCCGTGGAATCGAACAGCGTGCCGTCCCAGTCGAACGCGATCAGGTCGAACCGGCGCGGATTCGGCGTGGGCTCAAGCATGGTGTACCGGCTCGCAGATCACGCGCGTCAGCACCGAGGCGGCGATGAAGCAGGCCTCGTGCGCACGATCGTGAAGTTCGTCCAGCGCCTCGCGCGTCGGCTCCGTGCCGGCGCCGAACACCACGCGCGGTCTCAGCGTCACCTCGGTCATCGCCATCCTGCCCTCGGCATTCCTCGCCATCACGCCGGTCGCCGCGTCATCGTAGCTGTCCACGCACAGCCCGCGTGCCGCGGCGAGCGAGAGGAACCACAGGCAATGGCAACTGGCCAGCGAGGCGACGAAGGCCTCCTCCGGGTCGACCGCGGCGGCGGTCGACATAGGCAACGCAACGACCTGCGGCGAGCTCGATGCCGGCACTTCGACGCCACCGTCGAACCGCCAGACGTGCGCGCGGCTGTAGCGGTTGTCGGTGAATGCGGCGTCACCGCGCTGCCAGTGGATGCTTGCCAGGTACTGAGTCATGTCGTTCTTCAGGTCGGCGTGGGACGCTGATGCAAGCGCCTCAGCGCCGCCGCCGCGGCCTGGAATTCTGCGGGTAACGGCGCCTCGAGCTCGATGACCTCGCCGCTCAGGGGGTGCTCGAAGCGCAGGCGCCGAGCGTGAAGGAACATGCGTTCGAATCGCTGGCCCGGCAGCGCTTCGCCGCGCGCCAGCGCGCGGTTCAGCGCGAAGTCACCGTACTTCGGGTCGCCGACGATGGGGTGTCCCTCGTGCGCGAGATGAACGCGGATCTGGTGCGTGCGACCCGTCTTGATCGTCACGTCGAGCAGCGTGAACGCGGGCCACCCGGCCACGATCTCGACGAGCGAAATCGAGCGCCGGCCGTCGGCATGGTCGGCCGTCACGACGCGCACGTGGCGCTCGCCGGCCGCGTCGAGCGACTTGTGCAGCGCCAGGTCGATCACCTTGCGCGACGCCGGCCACCGGCCTGCGACGAGAGCCGCGTAGGTCTTGCCGGTCTCGCGACGGCGGAACTGCTCCTGCAGCGCCAGCAGGGCCGATCGCTTCTTGGCGATCAGCAGCAGTCCCGAGGTCTCCTTGTCCAGCCTGTGCACGAGTTCGAGGAACCGGGCGCCGGTGCGCGCGCGGCGCAACTGCTCGATCACGCCGAAGCTCACGCCGCTGCCGCCGTGCACTGCCACGCCGCTGGGCTTGTCGACGGCAATCAGCACCTCGTCCTCCCAGACGACCGGGAACTCGCGCGGCGGTGCCGGCGGCCGTGCGCCCGGCGCCGCCGCCGGCGAACTGCGTACCGGCGGCAGACGCAGCTCGTCGCCGAGCGCCAGCCGCGTCGCGGCACTGGCGCGGCCCTTGTTGACCCGTACCTCGCCCGAGCGGATGACGCGGTAGACGTGCGTCTTCGGGACGCCCTTCCACAGGCCGATCAGGAAATTGTCCAGGCGCTGGCCCTCCGATCCCTCGTCGACCTGCAGCCTTTGCACCGTCGGCTCGGCTTCTCGCAGCGGGGGCGATTGAGCGGCTTTGGGGGCGCTTTTCCGCGTCACCCTCGTGGTGCCTTTGCCCTCTATAATGCCTCGCACCACGTTTGCGTTCTAAGTGTTTGATTTTGCAGAGTTTACCGGGGGATTCCCTCCCGCTTGCCCGGCGCCACTCGGGACGCGACGTGTCGGCCCGGCTTCATGCCCGGCCATACAAGGTGATGCAACGCAGGCCCTGAGCGGCAGGTTCCGGACACCGAAGTGACGGGGCGGCCAAGCGCGGCAGGCGGCAGAGCAAACGAAAGAAGCGAACACCCCCGAACGGGCTTGCCCGGCCGGGGAAAGACAAGGTATTCAGGTGTGGGAGGCCGCGTTCGATCCACAGGCGCTTGCGAAGCGAGGGTGGAGTCGGTACGGCGCAGCCTCCTGCCCGCGTCAGGTGACCCTGCGAATGTTGTTTCCGGCCCTTGCGGCTTCTCCCCGGCACCGATCCTCGCGCCCGCGTTCAGCGGCAGCGCACTGCATCGGCGCGGGAGTCGGCCGCCTGTCCCTCCGGGGCATCCGCCTCCTCACCGCCACGCACGCGCCAACGCTGCGCGGCCGGCCGATCCCTTGATCGACCCGACCGCACAGTCCAGGGCGATTCCTTCAGCGTTCCTCTCGCGTTTCTCGTGCATCGAGGCGTCGCCGGCCTGAGCTTTTCGGGCGGCGACAGGCAGTGATGCGCCAGGCGTTCGCTCGCAAAGAGCGGCGCCGGCGCGCGAAGGAGAGCACATGAAACGCATGCTGATCAATGCGACGCAGCCCGAAGAGCGTCGCCTGGCGATTGTCGATGGCCAGAAGCTGATGGACTTCGAGACCGAGATCGAAGGCCGCGAACAGCGCAAGGGCAACATCTACAAGGCCCTCGTCACCCGCGTCGAGCCCTCTCTCGAGGCCTGCTTCGTCGACTACGGCGAGGACCGCCACGGCTTCCTGCCGTTCAAGGAGATCTCGAAGAACTACTTCCGCGAGGGCGCGAGCGTCAAGGATGCGCGCATCCAGGACGTGATCTCCAACGGCCAGGAACTCCTCGTCCAGGTCGAGAAGGAAGAACGCGGCAACAAGGGCGCAGCGCTGACCACCTTCGTCAGTCTCGCCGGCCGCTACCTCGTGCTGATGCCGAACAATCCGCGCGGCGGCGGCGTGTCGCGACGCATAGAAGGCGAGGACCGCGAGGAGTTGAAGGAGAACCTCGACCAGCTCGAGTACCCGAAGGGCATGAGCCTGATCGCCCGCACTGCCGGCATCGGCCGCAGCGCGCCCGAGCTGCAGTGGGACCTGAACTACATGCTCAAGCTCTGGACCGCCATCGACGGCGCGGCCAAGGCCGGCAAGGGCGCGTTCCTGATCTACCAGGAATCGAGCCTCGTGATCCGCGCGATTCGCGACTACTTCACCGCCGACGTCGGCGAGATCCTGATCGACACCGACGACATCTACGACCAGGCGCAGCAGTTCATGAGCCACGTGATGCCGGAAACGGCGCACAAGGTCAAGCGCTACCGCGACGACACGCCGTTGTTCGCGCGCTTCCAGATCGAACACCAGATCGAGACCGCGTTCTCGCGCACCGTGAACCTGCCTTCGGGCGGCGCGATCGTGATCGACCACACCGAGGCGCTGGTCTCGGTGGACGTGAACTCGGCGCGCAGCACGCGCGGCAGCGACATCGAGGAAACCGCGACCCGCACCAACCTCGAGGCCGCCGACGAGATCGCACGCCAGATGCGACTGCGCGACCTCGGCGGCCTGATCGTGTGCGACTTCATCGACATGGACGAGAGCAAGAACCGGCGCGACGTGGAGATGCGCCTGCGCGACGCGCTGCGCCAGGATCGGGCACGGGTTCAGCTGAGCGCGATCAGCAAGTTCGGCCTGCTCGAACTGAGCCGCCAGCGGCTGCGCCCTGCGCTGAGTGAAGGCAGCCACATCACCTGCCCGCGCTGCAACGGCACCGGCCACATCCGCGACACGGAGTCGAGCGCGCTGCAGATCCTGCGCATGGTGCAGGAGGAGTCGATGAAGGACAACACCGCCGCCGTGCACGTGCAGGTGCCGGTGGAGGTGACGAGCTTCCTGCTCAACGAGAAGCGCACCGAGATCACGAAGATCGAGCTGAAGCAGCGCATCACGGTGCTGCTCGTGCCAAACAAGCACCTCGAGACGCCGAACTACCGCCTCGAACGCCTGCGCCACGACGACCCGCGGCTGGAGAACCTGCAGGTGAGCTACTCGATGATCGAGGAGCCGGACGACGAGGTGGGCATCACGCGGCGCGAGAAGGCCAAGGCCAAGCAGGAGCCGGTGATCAAGGGCATCCTGCCCGAAACGCCTGCACCGGTGGCGACGCCGAGACCAGTCCCGGCAGCGGCACCTGTGAGTGCTCCGTCAGCAGCCACGCCGGTCAGCGCTGCGCAGGCAGGCAGTGGCTTCTTCGGCTGGATCAAGAGTCTGTTCGGGGCTGCGCCAGCCCCAGCCCCGGTGGGCCGCTCGGCGGCGCCACCGGAGGTCGCGCCTGGACCGCCGGAGACCGGCCCCAGGCGCGAAGGCCGCGAGGGACGCGGTGGCCGTGGCCGCGGTGGCGAGCGCGGCGGGCGTGGAGGACGCGGTGGCGAGCAGCGCGAGGGAGAGCGCGGCGACGCCCGTGAAGGTCGCGGCGAACGCGGCCGTGGCCGTCGCGGCGAGCGCGAGGAGCGCACCGATGCCCCTGTTGTCCAGACCACGACGGTCGCGGCGGGCGCTGTCGAGGAAGGCCGCGGCGATTCGCGTCGCTCGCGCGGTGAACGTGGTGAACGCGGGGAGCGGGGCGCACGAGCTGAGCGCAGCGAGCGCGACACGCGTCGCACCGAACCGGCTGCGGAATCGGCCGAAGCAGAATTGTTGGCGGTGCAGGCGACGACGTCCGGCTTCGTCGACACCCTGCCCGGCAGCGATGCGCCGGCAGACGGCGAGACCCGCGGCGAGCGCGGACGCCGCCGCCGCCGCCGCGGCGGTCGCGACCGCGACGAGGCACGCGACGCTGCACCCGGCAGCGAGCCTTCGCCGAACGCGGGCGTCGACGAGGGTGCCGCTGGCGCGGCCGGAGTCGAAGCGTCGCCAGAGACTGCGCGGGGCACGAATATTGCCGAAAGCGCAGCCGAGCTGGAGGCCGGCAGCACGCCGCCTGAGGGAGTAGCTCGCGAACCTGGCGCGGAGCGCGACGGGCGCCGCCGCGGAGGGCGTGGCCGTCAGCGGCGCGAGCCGCGCGAGACCGAGGTGACCGACGTCACTGCGGCAGCCGAGGAGGCGCCGGCAGCGGCAGGGTCCGAACCGGCGCCCGAAACCAACGGCGTGGCATCGGCGGAGCCGGTGGGAGAGGAAACCGAGATTGCGCCGTTGCCCCTCGCACCTGTCGCTGTCGCGCCTGCCGCCTCCGAGCGCGTCGCACCGGCACAGGTAGCGAAGCCTGCGCAGCCCTTCGTGCTCGATGCCGGGCAGCTGCAGGCCGTCGCCGAGACAGCGGGCCTGCAGTGGGTCGGCTCGGATCCCGCCAAGATCCAGGCTGCCCGCGAGGCGATGGCGCTCGAGCCCGAACCCGTGCGCGTGCCGCGCGAGCCGAAGCCGGTGGAGGTGCCGGACGAAGGCCCGCTGGTCCTCGTCGAGACGCGCAAGGACCTCTCGCAGTACAAACTGCCGTTCGACGTGAACGCCGGCTGAGTTCGCCCCCAAGACGCCTGCGGCGTCGCCCCTGCAGGGCGCGTCGGGCCTGAGGCCCGACCCTTCGCCAGGCACAGCCAGTCCGCAGGGACTGTCTGCGTCCGGGCTCAGCCCCCAAGGGGGATCTCAGCCGGTTTGGGGCGGCCCGGCGCCGGCTGGGCTGCCACCCCTGCCGCATTGCAGGGGTACTTCGGTCCGGCGTGAGGCCCGCCTGCTACGGCAGGCGCTCCAGCGCGTGCTGGTAGACAGGGTCGTGCATCAGTTCGTCCCAGCTCAGCGGGGCGGCGCGGGGAAGCAGGGCGCGGCGGCGAGCATCGCTGTCCGGGTCCTGCTGCCACAGTCCGCGCGAGTGGGCATCGACCAGGCCGTCGAGCAGTTCGTCGACGGCCCGGCCGTCGCCGATCGACTGATTGCACAGCAGCACCATGTCGCAGCCGGCATCGAGCGCCGCGGCTGCCGCTTCGGCGTAGGTCACCGCGGCGCCAGCGATGCGGCGCGCGCCTTCCATGCTCAGATCGTCGCTGAACACCGCCCCTGTAAAGCCCAGCTGCAGGCGGAGAATTTCCTTCAGCCAGCGCGGAGAGAACCCGGCCGGGTGCGGGTCGACCCGCGGATAGATCACGTGCGCCGGCATGACGCTCGCGAGCGAGGTGCTGAGCCATTCGTAGGGCCGCGCGTCGTCAGCGAGGATCGCCTTCAGGCTGCGCCGGTCAACCGGCACCTCGTGGTGCGAATCGCCGCGCACGTAGCCATGTCCGGGGAAGTGCTTGCCGCAATGGGCCATGCCCGCGAGCGCCAGGCCGTGAATCAGGCTCTTGGCGAGCAGCGTCGTGACCCGCGGGTCGCGATGGAAGGCGCGGTCGCCGATCACGCCGCTCGGCCCGTGGTCGAGGTCGAGCACCGGCGTGAAGCTGAGGTCCACGCCGCAGGCGCGCAATTCGGCGCCCAGCACGTAGCCGGCGGCAGTGGCGGCGTCCGTGGCGCCCATCGCACCGCTGCCGGCGCTGCGTCGGCCGTCGTTCATCCACTGCTCGCCCAGAACGCGCATCGGCGGCAGGTGGGTGAAGCCGTCGGTACGAAAGCGCTGCACGCGGCCGCCTTCGTGGTCGACGCAGATCAGCAGATCGGCACGCAGCGACTTGATCTCCGCGGCGAGCTCGGTCAATTGGCGCCGGCTCTCCCAGTTGCGCGCGAACAGGATCAGCCCGCCGGTCAGCGGATGCTCCAGTCGGCGCCGGTCGTCGGCACTCAGCGCGAGACCGGCGATGTCGAGCACCACCGGCGCGTGAGTCGTGGCCCCGGCCTGCGGCGGATCGGCTCTTCTGGCTTGCAGAACACGCCCTCTCTTCACTGTCGGTCCCTCGTTTCGACGACCACGAAAGCGGTCGCGTAGTCGGATTCATCGCTCACGCTGACCTGCGCACTGAGCCCGCGCTCGCTGAACCATGCGGCGAGGGCACCATTGAGTTCCACGACCGGCTTGCCACTTGCCGCGTTGACGATCTCGCAGGCCCGCCAGGTCATCGGCAGGCGCAACCCGAGGCCGATCGCCTTGGAGAACGCCTCCTTCGCCGAGAAGCGCGTGGCCAGATAGCGCGCGCCCCGTGCGGCAGCCCTTTCGCGGCGGGCGCGGAACACGACGAGTTCGCGCGTGCCGAGCACCTTCTCGGCGAAGCGCTCGCCACGCCGCGCAAGGGCGATCTCGATGCGCCGGATGTCGCAGATGTCGGTGCCGATGCCGAAGATCATCGCGCCGGCCCGCCGGCCTGGCGCCCGAGCTCGCCAGCGTAGCCGATGCAGCGCAGGTACTCGCGAACGGTCGGGCCGTAACCGAGTTCGAGTGCGTCGGAAATCAGCGCGTGCCCGATCGAGACTTCGAGCACGCCGGGCACGGCGGCGAGGAAGTCGGCGAGGTTTGCGCGGTTCAGGTCGTGCCCGGCGTTGACGCCGAGCCCCGCCGCCTGCGCGGCACGAGCGGCGGCGGCGAAGCGCGCCAGCTCCGCCGCTAGTCGCGACGTGCCATGCGCCGCCGCGTACGGCTCGGTGTAGAGCTCGACGCGATCGGCGCCGAGCGTGCGCGCCTGGGGCATCGACGCGGGCTCGGCGTCCATGAAGAGACTGACGCGAACGCCCAGCGCGTGCGCCTCGGCGATCAGCGGCGCGAGCTGCGCGCCGTCCCGCGCCAGATCCCAGCCGTGATCCGAGGTCGGCTGCCCCTGGGCATCGGGAACGAAGGTGCATTGCTGCGGCCGCCACTCGCGCACGAAGTCCATCAGGTTGTGGAGGGGGTTGCCCTCGATGTTGAATTCCGCCTGCGGCCAGGCTCGCAGCAGCGCGGCCAGATCGCGCACGTCGCCGGCGCGGATGTGGCGCTCGTCGGGCCGCGGATGCACAGTAATGCCGTCCGCACCGGCCTCGAGCACGACGGTCGCCGCGCGCGTGACGCTCGGGAAATCGAGCGGGCGGCGGTTGCGCACCATCGCCACCAGGTTCAGGTTCACCGACAGCGCGGCGAGGCTGCGGCGGGCGTCGAGGCCCGAAGTCATCAAGGGGTTCATGCAGAGCCTGCGAGCGTCTGGAGATCGATCATCACCTGGCGTGTGCGCATCACCGGCGTCCCGAGATGATAGTGAAGCAATGCGCGCAGCGCGGCCTTGAGTTCTGGAAGCGCCACCGAGCAGGCCTCGCACAGAGCTGCCATGCTGCCGTGCGCCAGCGCCGCCTGCAGGCCGATCAGCACGCTGCCCGGCAGACCGGGGTCGCCCG
This sequence comes from uncultured bacterium, assembly GCA_963802435.1. Taxonomy (GTDB): domain Bacteria; phylum Pseudomonadota; class Gammaproteobacteria; order Burkholderiales; family Burkholderiaceae_C; genus CAIKUF01. Next base: position 39,872 of record CAWDIT010000009.1, on the reverse strand, counting down.
GCCGCGCGGGTGCGACGCCGGCTTCGGGGAGCAGCGCGAGGCGGTCGCTTTCTGCCACCGCCTGCTGCGTCAGCGTGACGACGCTCAGGTCGGGTAACACGCCGACCTCCTTCAACAGCACGAATTCGAAGGCCCGCAGCGCGGCCTGCACACTGGCGTCGTCGCGGGCGGCAAGTGTGGGCAGCGTCTGCGCATAGGCGTCGAAGAGTCGAGGGTGCGGGTCGTGGCGGGCGAGCAGCTTCATCAGCAGCTCGTTGCAGTGAAAGCCCGCGAACAGTGCCGCGCCGGTCAGCATCGCCGCCCCGCCGGCCCATTCGGCCGCGCGCAGCGTCTGCACCTCGGGCGGGGCCGCATCGTCGGCGTGCGCGCGGCCCCGCGCCAGCGTGACGTGAAGGCGCTGGAACGGCAGCAGCACCGGTCGCAACTGCGAGGTCGGCCGCTTGACGCCCCTGGCGGCGACCGCAAGTCGCCCCTGCTCGCGCGTGAACAGATCGAGGATGAGGCTCGATTCGCTCCAGTCGTAGCGGTGCAGCACGAACGAGTGCAGCGTGGCGGGCGCTCGCGCCGTGCGGGTGACCATCGATCGGTGCGAGGCGGGCGCGGCGCTACTCGTAGCCGTAGCTGCGCAGATGCTCTTCGTCGTCGGCCCAGCCCGAGCGCACCTTGACCCACAGCTCGAGGAACACCTTCGCGCCGAGCAGCGATTCGAGTTCGGTGCGCGCCTCGGTGCCGATGCGCTTGAGCCGTTCGCCCCCACCACCGATGACCATGCCCTTGTGGGCCTCGCGTTCGACGACGATGGCGGCAGCGATACGCCTCAGGTCGCCCTCTTCCTCGAACTTCTCGATCACCACGGTCGAGGTGTAGGGCAGCTCGTCGCCGGTCAGGCGAAACAGCTTCTCGCGGATCAATTCGCCGGCGAGGAAGCGCTCGCTGCGGTCGGTGAGCGCCTCTTCGTCGTGCAGCCAGGGCGCTTCGGGCAGGTAGGGCCGGACGATCTCGAGCATGCGGCGCGCGTCGGCGTCCTTGCGGGCCGAGAGCGGCACGAATTCGGCGAACGCGTAGTGCTCCTGCATGCCCTTGAGCCAGGGCGCGATGTCGGCGCGGCGGCGCACCTCGTCGAGCTTGTTGGCGACCAGGATCACCGGGCGGACGCCCTCGCCGGCCGGCGGCATCAACGCCAGCACCTTCGCGTCGTCGGGTCCGAAACGCCCCGCCTCGACGACGAACAGCACGACGTCGACGTCGGCCAGCACTCCCTGCACGGTGCGGTTGAGCGTGCGATTCAACGCTGCACTGTGGCGCGTCTGGAAACCGGGTGTGTCGACGAATACGAACTGGCTCTCGGCCAGCGTGCGGATGCCGGTGATGCGGTGGCGCGTGGTCTGCGCCTTGCGTGAGGTAATGCTTACCTTCTGCCCGACGAGCGCATTGAGCAGTGTCGACTTGCCGACATTCGGCCTTCCGACGATGGCGATCAGGCCGCAGTGCCGGGCAGCGCCCGCAGCCGCTGCGCCGCCGAGGGACGATGCGGGCTCAGTCATCGTCCGGTTCAGCTGCGCTGCGGACCGCCGGGGCGGTCGCTGGAATCGAGGAGCGAAATCACCCGGCGCGCTGCCTCCTGTTCGGCCTGCCGGCGCGAGCGGCCCTCGCCCTGCTGCGCCAGACCGAGCGACGGCACGGCGCATTCCACCTCGAAGGTCTGCGCGTGCGCCTGGCCGCGGGTGGCATGGATGCTATAGACCGGCACCGGCAGGCGACGCGCCTGCAGCCACTCCTGCAACTCGGTCTTGGCATCCTTCGTCCAGGCCTCCAGTTCGGTGGTCGCGATGACCTCTCCGAACAGACGCTGCACCAGCGCCTGTGCGCGATCGAACCCGCCGTCGAGGAAGGCCGCGCCGATCAGCGCCTCGAGTGCGTCGGCGAGGATCGACGCCCGCTGGGCGCCACCGCCGCGCGCCTCGCCCTCGCTCAGCCGCAGCACCTCAGGCAGGCCGAGCGTCAGCGCCACGCGGTGCAGGCTGTCCTCGCGCACCAGGTGCGCCCGCACGCGCGTCAGGTCGCCCTCATCGGAGCCCGCAAAGCGTTCGAAGAGCAGGCTCGAGATCGCCAGGTTCAGCACGGCGTCACCCAGGAACTCTAGTCGCTCGTTGTGATCGGCACCGAAGCTGCGGTGCGTCACCGCCCGCTCGAGGAGTCCGGGCTGCGCGAAGCGACACCCGCTGCGTTGCTGGAGCGCCTCGAGACGGGAATCCACGCGGCGGATGTCGGGCAGCGGTGTGTCCAACCCGGGCCTAGGCTAGCGCGACGGCCTGGAATGGCCCTCGTACTTGATCAGCAGGTAGACCGGGCTCACCAGCTCGATCTCCTTCTCGTACGCGAAGCGGATCACGACGTTCTCGTTCTCCTTCGTGATCTTGAGATCCTTGCCGGAGATCGTCGAGATCGAATACTCGATGTCCTTCTGGCGCTCGAACGCCGCGCGGATCTCCGGCACGGTGGCCAGTCCCTGGTCGGCGATCTTGTTGACGGTGCGCTGGATCGTCAGGTATTCATTGACGGTCGGCAACACCCGCAGGGCGACCAGGGCCAGCATGCCGACGACGATCGCCCAGAACAGAAGGCCCAGCAGGCTGATGCCGCGTTGCGCGGGCGGCTGCGAGTGTTCGATGGCCATGCGGGTGTGCTCCCCAAGGTGAAGTGACCGGGCGTGCGACATCGCCCGTTTCAGTGGAACGCGCCGATTCTCTTCAGGTCGCCGAAGTTCATCCATATGAAGAAGGCCTTGCCGACGATGTTCTCGTCCGGCACGAAACCCCAGAAGCGCGAATCCTGCGAATTGTCGCGGTTGTCGCCCATCATGAAATAGTAGCCCTGCGGCACCTTGCAGGTCACCCCTTCTGTGACGTAGCTGCAGTTCTCGCGAAGGGGAAAGGCACGCTGGTCGTCGCTGCCGTAGAACGGCTGCAGGCGCGGATTGACGAGGATCTGGTGCGACACGTCGCCCAGCAACTCCCTGAATTGCGGCGCATAGCGCATGCTGTCTTCGTCGTAGTACTCGGGCATCGGTTCGGTGGAGACGCGACTGCCATTGATGTACAACTGCTGCGCGCGGTAGCTGATCTCGTCGCCCGGTACCCCGACCACGCGCTTGATGTAGTCGACGCTGGTGTCACGGGGGTAGCGAAAGACCATCACGTCGCCGCGCTGCGGATCGTGGTTGGCGAGGATCTTCTTGTTGATCACCGGCAGGCGGACGCCGTAGTGAAACTTGTTGACGAGGATCAGGTCACCCACGTGCAGGGTCGGGATCATCGAGCCCGACGGAATCTTGAACGGCTCGAACAGGAACGAGCGCAACAGGAACACGACGAGGATCACCGGGAACAGCCCGGCCGTCCAGTCGAGCCACCAGGGCTGGGCGAGCAAGGCCTGCCTGGCGGAGGCCACGTCGCCATCGACCTTGGCGATGCCGAGACGGGTGAGTTCGGTCCGGCGTGCTTTGTCCCGGGCCTCGAGGCTGGCCGCGGCCGCCTCTCGCTGCGGCTTGAAGTGCAGCCGCTCGGCCAGCCAGTAGAACAGCGTGACGAGGGTCAGGATGAACAGCAGCAGAGAGAAGTTGCCGCTCCAGTGGCCGAGGTACCAGCCCCCAAGGAAGAACGCGAGGCAGGCGTAGAGCAATCCGGTCAAAGGGCCCATGCGTCGGTCAGTCGTCCACTTGAAGTATGGCCAGGAACGCTTCCTGCGGCACCTCGACGGTGCCGATCTGTTTCATGCGTTTCTTGCCGGCCTTTTGCTTTTCGAGCAGCTTGCGCTTGCGGGTGATGTCGCCGCCGTAGCACTTGGCGATCACGTTCTTGCGCAGCGCTTTGATTGTCTCACGCGCGATGATGTTGGCCCCGATCGCGGCCTGGATCGCCACGTCGTACTGCTGCCGCGATATCAGCTCGCGCATCTTGGCCACCACGGCGCGGCTGCGGTACAGACTCTGGCTGCGGTGGACGATGATCGACAGCGCGTCGACGCGGTCACCGTTGAGCAGGATGTCGACCTTGACGACATCGGCAGCGCGGTATTCCTTGAAGGCGTAGTCCATCGAGGCATAGCCGCGCGAGACGCTCTTCAACTTGTCGAAGAAGTCGAGCACGATCTCCGCCAGCGGCATCTCGTAGCTCAGCATGACCTGGCGACCGTGGTAGGCCATGTTGACCTGGTTGCCGCGCTTCTGGTTGGCGAGCGTCATGACCGGGCCGACGCAGTCCTGCGGCATGTAGAGCTGGACCGTGACGATCGGTTCGCGGATCTCGCGGATGCGTCCCAGATCTGGCATCTTCGACGGGTTCTCGACCTGCAACACATCGCCGTTGTTCAGCTCGACCTGGTAGACGACCGAGGGCGCGGTGGTGATCAGGTCCTGGTCGAACTCGCGCTCCAGGCGCTCCTGCACGATCTCCATGTGCAGCAGGCCGAGGAAGCCGCAGCGAAAGCCGAAACCGAGCGCCTGTGATACTTCAGGCTCGTAGCGTAGCGACGAGTCGTTCAGCTTGAGCTTCTCCAGCGCGTCGCGCAGCTGGTCGTACTCGCTCGCCTCGGTCGGGTACAGCCCGGCGAAGACTTGCGGCTGGATTTCCTTGAAGCCGGGCAGCGCAACGCTGGCCACGCCGAGGTTGTTCGGCAGCTTCTTCTCCAGCGTGATCGTGTCGCCGACCTTTGCCGCCTGCAGTTCCTTGATGCCGGCGACGACGAAGCCCACCTCGCCGGCACTCAGGGTCTCGCGCGGCACCGACTTCGGCGTGAACACGCCCAGCGAATCGGCCGAGTAGACGGCGTCGCTGGCCATCATGCGGATGCGCTCGCCCCTGGAGAGCGAGCCGTCGACCACGCGAACGAGCATCACCACGCCGACGTAGTTGTCGAACCAGGAGTCGACGATCATGGCGCGCAACGGCGCTTCGACCTTGCCGCGCGGCGGCGGCATGCGCGCAATCACCGCCTCCAGGACGTCGTCGATCCCCTCGCCTGTCTTCGCACTGCAGGGGATGGCATGGGTCGCGTCGATGCCGATGACGTCCTCGATCTCGGCCTTGGCGTTCTCGGGATCGGCCTGTGGCAGGTCCATCTTGTTGAGCACCGGCACCACTTCCACGCCCAGATCGAGCGCGGTATAGCAGTTGGCGACGGTCTGCGCCTCCACGCCCTGGCTCGCGTCGACCACCAGCAGCGCGCCCTCGCAGGCCGAGAGCGAACGGCTGACTTCGTACGAGAAGTCGACATGCCCCGGGGTGTCGATCAGGTTGAGCTGATAGGTCTGCCCATCGCGCGCGGTGTAGGTGAGCGCCGCGGTCTGCGCCTTGATCGTGATGCCCCGCTCGCGCTCGATGTCCATCGAGTCGAGCACCTGCGCCTCCATCTCGCGCTCGCTCAAGCCACCGCAACGATGAATGATGCGATCGGCAAGCGTCGACTTGCCATGGTCGATGTGGGCAATGATGGAGAAATTGCGGATGTGATCCATGGAGACGGCTGACGATGCTTCAGGCTGAAGCCACAACGGCGGAGCCGTTGCATGGAAGGCTCATATCGCGCAGCGATGTGAAGGACCGAAGGTCCGTGCCGCACATAAAAAAAAGGCACGTCGAACGATTGACGCGCCTTCCAACAAAATGTTTGGCAACTGCTTGTTGGGCTTTCATTGTAGCCAAAAGACCCCCGCTGCAAGCCGCGCCGTTGCTTGATTTCACGTCGTTGCACGCTACCAACATGAGAACTTGTCAACAGGTTATCAACAATACCTTGTAGACAAGCTGGGGACAGTTACGAACGCCCTTCCTCTTATACGCAGATGCATGTAAACGGACCATTCCAGAGGTCCATTCTACTGGAAGACCGCTTCAAACTCGCCAAATGCGGCTGATGTTTGCGCTTGCTGACATTTTGGGCTCGGCTCGCGACAAGGGTCAGCCTCGATTGGTGATCATGAAATCAGTCTGTCACATTCCACATTACAGAAAGGCCTCGAACCCAAGTCGGATGTAGCGAGGCCCGGCGCAGAGGCTCGGCCAGACTCGCTATCGGGTCGCGGGGATTCTCACGAAAGATGCCCAGTTGCCGCGCAAGACCGTCACCGGCAATGCTCGTGCCTTGTCGAACCGGGCCAGCACGGCCTCGAACTGCTTAACGTCGGCAACGTCCGATGTGCCCACGCCAAGAATCACGTCCCCCGCGCGCACGCCGACCGACTCTGCGCCGCCGGTCGCCTCGGTAACCTTCACGCCACCCGCGCTGCGGATGCTCTGGCGCTCCGCGTCGCTGAGGCTCGTCACCGTCAGTCCCCACGCCTTCGCGGCGCTCGACGTGCGCTGCTCGGTCGCCGCCGGTTCGCTGCGCTCGACCGCCGCCGTCTGCGGAGCGACCTCTGCCAGGGTCGTCTTGATGTCGATGACCTTGCCGCGCCGATTGATCTGCAACGTCACTGCCGTGCCGGGCTTGAAGGCGCCGAGCGTGCGCCGCAGGTCCACCGCACCCTCGACGGCTCGACCATTGACGGACAGCACCACGTCGCCCGGCTGTATGCCTGACTTTTCTCCCGGCGCGCCGGGCACCACCTGGCGCACGAACGCGCCACGCGTCCGGCCCTTGCCGTTGCCGCTGGCGAGACCGTACTCCTCGGCCAGTTCACGCGGCACATCGGTCGGCTGGATGCCGAGGTATCCACGCACGACACGTCCGCTGCTGCGCAACTGTTCGGCCACCCGCATCGCCTCGTCGATCGGGATCGCGAAGGAGATGCCGATGTAGCTGCCCACCGGACTCAGGATTTGCGAATTGACGCCGACCACTTCGCCGCGAGTGCTGATCAGCGGGCCGCCCGAGTTGCCCGGGTTCACCGCAACGTCGGTCTGGATGAAGGCGATGTCCGATCCGGTCTCGCGCTGCTTGGCGCTCACGATACCTGCCGTGACGGTACTTTCCAGCCCGAAGGGCGAACCGATGGCAAGCACCCATTCGCCGACGCGCAGCCGGCTCACGTCGCCGATCCTGACCGCGGGCAGGCCACTGGCGTCGATCTTCAGCAGCGCCACATCGCTGCGCTCGTCGGCGCCGACGATCTTCGCCTTGAACTCCCGCTTGTCGAACAGCGTGACGAGCACCTCGCTCGCGCCCTCCACGACATGGGCGTTGCTCATCACGTAGCCGTCGGCGCTGATGATGAACCCCGAGCCTTCGCCCCGCGGCGCCTCCTCTCCGTGCGGAACCGGAGCGCGCCGACGAAACGGAGACCGCGGCCCCTCGGAAGGCCGCTCGGTGGTGCGGATGTTGACGACCGTCGGAGCCACCTTCTCGATCAATTCGACGAAATCCGGAAATTGCTGCGCCCGAGCCGCCACAGGGGCGAGTGCGAGCCAGGTGCAGAGCGCGAGTGCCAGGCAGCGCCAGCGCCAGGCAGCGTCCAAGCGGAAGGGAATTCGAGCGATCATGAGGAGCCCTCGGCAAAAGGGAAATGTTCAGAGTCCGGCACGAACGCCGGGCCCTGGCCGGTGCGCCAGGCCGGCTGCATGGGGGGCGCGGGCACTACTTTCCGTACTCCAGCGCGTCGGCGAACTGCTGCAATGTCGCTGCTGGGACATCTCCAATCACCGTCACCCACCAGTTTCCCAGGCGGCGCATCAGTGTCTGCGTCGCGCCGCTCGCAACCAGCAGACCGCGCAGGTGACGGGCCGGGTCATAGGGCTCGATGAACACCGAGACATGAGTCAGGCCGTCGGAGTAGATCGCCTGCAGCACCTGTGCCGCGGCGGCGGCGTCGTCGGTCATGCCGGTGAGCGGCCGCCTGACACAACTCACCTGCTCGAATCCAGGCACACTCTGCCTCAGCGTCCAACCCTCGGCGTCGAGACGGGTCGGGGTCAGCGCCGGATTCACGATCCGGTAGCCATCGAGCTTCTTCATCGGCTGCAGCACGCTGTCGGTCTGCGCCTTGACGCCGATGCTCAGGTCCGAGAAGGCCGACGACTCCAGCACCTCGCCGCGACCGCCCAGCACCTCGACGCGCAGCAGAAGGCCAGTCCCCCGATCGGCCCACAGGCGATAGCCGTAGCGCAAGCTGTCCTTCGGCCGCAGCAGCAGCACGTCGGCGTTTCGGCCAGCCATGCGCTGCGTGCCCTGCGCGTTCACATCGTAGAAGCTGGCGATGCGGTCGTCGCCCTTCTGCAGCAGCGCCGGAAAAGTCGCGAACATGTTCCGCTGTTCGACCAACGCGACCCTGCTCTTCGGCCACAGCGTGTGCACCACGTCGTCGTGCCGGAAGACACGTCGCATCTGCCCGTCGAGCGACTCGATGCGCTCGAACTGGCTGGCACCGACACAGAAATGCGCGATCCGCGAACTGGACACTGCGCCGCCCGCGCTGACGACGAACGTCCCCTGAAAATTCTGATGGCTGGCCGCGTCGTGGATGCGCATCAGCCAGGCCCGCGTCTCGCTGGGCGAGAGCGGCGAGTCGCCGGCGCCGACCGCGACCCGCGGCGACGCAATCACGGCCGCGCAGCAGATTGCCGACACTCCCCGGGCCAGGTGGGAAAAGAAACGATTCAGCATGGGCGACGCTGGCGCCGCTCTGGGCATCCGTGGCTCGTCATCTTCAGCGTTCCGGCGCCTGCGTGGTGGCAGCGCGCAGGAATCCAGAGGGAACACCGAGGGCCGAACTGCCATCGAACTGCGCGTGCGCGGCGAAATAGCGCTCCAGACGAGCGTCGCGCAGCAACTTGCCGTCGGCAACGATCATCTGCGCTTCGCCAGTGGCGCTCGCGATCGACGTCGACGCTGCCCCCGGTGTCGGCATTGCCGCCGTCAGCACGGCATTGCCGCGGGCTGCGGATTTGGCCAGGGAATCGCCAGCGCCCGCGAGTGGTGCGCTGCCACGGGTCACGACCAGCGCGCTGGCGACGGCCAGGAAGCCTGCCGCGACGGCGGCCGGCCCGAGCCACGACCAGTGTCCACTGCGCGCGGCACGATGCGCCGAAGCAGCCTCCCGGATAGGAGGAGCCTCGACGCATTGCGGTGCGAGCACCACCGGCTCAGCGGCAAGGCGCGTGCGCAGCGCCTTCACGAAGCCGGCGTCGTGCGCAATGTCGGAGGCCAGGTCGTCGGAACGCATGACGTCGCCGATCAGGTGGTAGGCATGCCATGACGCACGCGCGGCGGCATCGCCCTGCCACTGCGTGCAGGCCTGCCGGGTCGCGGCCGGATCGAGTTCACCATCGACCAGCGCCGACAATTCCTGCAGGGCTCGCGTCCCGTCATCAGACCCGTTGAGCATGACACTCTCCACCGCGCATTGGCGGATTGAAACCTACCCACCCCGTCACCAGCGATCTCCCGCCCGAGCGTCCAGCATCGGCCTGAGTCGTTCCGCGATGGCCTCGCGCGCTCGAAAGATGCGCGACCGCACGGTACCGATCGGGCAACCCATCGCCTCGGCAATCTCCTCGTAGCTCAGGCCTTCGATCTCGCGCAGGACGATCGCCTGCCGCAGATCTTCGGACAACGTCTCGATCGCCGCGTTCACCGCACCCGCGATCTGCTTGCTGGCCATGATGGATTCGGGCGTCTCGCCGTCGCTTAGTTCGTTCTCGACGCGCGAAGTTTCATCATCCTCGTCTCGCGACGCCAGTGCGGTCTCGAACACCAGGGGATCGCGCTTGAGCTCCATCAACGCCTTCTTGGCGGTGTTGACGGCGATCCGGTACAGCCAGGTGTAGAACGCGCTGTCGCCCCGGAACTGCGGGATGGCCCGGTAGGCGCGAATGAAGGACTCCTGGGCAATGTCCGGCACCAGATCGACGTCGCGCACCATGCGCCCGATCAGGCGCTCGATGCGCCGCTGGTATTTCACGACCAGCATCTCGAAGGCGCGGGTGTCGCCGCTCTTGACGCGTTCGATCAGCGGTGCGTCGACGTCGACATTCATGCGGGGTCGACCTCAGGCTCCGGGCGTCAAGGACGGTCGCGCCGAATACAACGCGCAACGCAGTGCGTGCCATTGCGTCTCGAGGCCGCGCCTCTGCAGCGCGATCCACAGCACCCGGCGATGCCACGGCGGGCCGGCTGCAGCGCTTGCCGGCACGAAGCGCAGCAGCATCCAGCCGCCCAGGTCGATCGCCACGGCGAGTTCGCCCGCCTGTTCGACAGCGCCGGCGCGGGTCACGAGCCAGCGCTGGCGATCCCAGCGCAGCGTCAACGCAGGCTTGCGCCACGACCCGGCCAGGCAGGCCAACGAGAGCAGCGCGCCGATCGCTGCCGTCGCGCTCGCCCACCCCGGCGCCGGCAGGGGATGAGCCCACCACCAGGCGAGCATCGCCGCGCAGCCACTCGCCGCCAGCAGCAGAGCCATGGCATGCCACTGTTCGCAACGGTTCACGCTGAGCTGCAGCGGCGGCGCGCAACGCATCGGTGCTCCTGCGTCGAAGCCCGGGTCGCCCTGCGGCGCCGGTGGTCAGACACGCCTGAAGACAAGCGTGCCGTTGGTGCCGCCGAAGCCGAAGTTGTTCTTCACGGCGACGTCGATCTTCATTTCGCGCGCCTCGTTGGCGCAGTAGTCCAGGTCGCACTCCGGGTCCTGGTTGAAGATGTTGATCGTCGGCGGGGACACCTGGTGGTGCAGCGCCAGTGCGGTGAACACCGATTCGATGCCGCCGGCACCCCCGAGCAGGTGCCCGGTCATCGACTTGGTGGAATTGACCACCAGCTTGCCCGCGTGGTCGCCGAAGGCGAGCTTGATCGCATTGGTCTCGTTCGCATCGCCCAGCGGCGTCGAGGTGCCGTGCGCATTCAGGTACTGCACCGCATCGGCGTTGAGGCCTGCGCTGCGCAATGCGGCCTTCATCGCGCGCTTCGGGCCATCGACGTTCGGCGCAGTCATGTGGTACGCGTCGGCGCCCATGCCGAAACCGATCAGCTCGCAGTAGACCTTTGCACCGCGGCGCTTCGCGTGCTCGTACTCCTCGAGCACCATCACGCCAGACCCCTCGCCGAGGACGAAGCCGTCGCGATCCTTGTCCCACGGACGCGAGGCAGTCTGCGGGTCGTCGTTGCGCGTGGACAGCGCCCGCGCGGCAGCAAAGCCGCCGACGCCCAGCGGTGAGATCGTGGCCTCGGCGCCGCCGGCAACCATCACGTCGGCGTCGCCAGACTCGATCAACCTCCCGGCAAGGCCGATCGAGTGCAGGCCGGTCGTGCAAGCGGTGGCGATCGCCAGGTTCGGCCCCTGGAAGCCGAAGCGGATCGACAGATGCCCGGAGATCATGTTGACGATCGACGCCGGCACGAAGAACGGCGAAACGCGCCGTGGTCCGCGAGCCGTCAGTTCGGCATGCGTCTCCTCGATCAGCGGGAGGCCACCGATACCCGATCCGACGATGCAGCCGACGCGCTCGGCCTGTTCCTCGCTCAGCGCATCGCCGGTGGCGAGTCCGGCATCGCTCACGGCCTGGATGGCAGCGGCCAGCCCGTAGTGGATGAAGCTGTCCATGTGCCGTGCTTCCTTGGCGGAGATGTACTCCTCCAGCGGGAAGTTCTTCACCTCGCCGGCGATCCGGCAGGCAAAGCCCGATGTGTCGAACCGGGTGATCTCGGCAATGCCCGAGCGGCCAGCGAGCAGGCTGGCCCAGCCCTCGGCCACCGTGTTGCCTACGGGGCTGATCAGTCCGAGACCGGTGACGACGACGCGGCGACGGGTCATGTGAAGCCTGGCGGTTCAGTTCCTGCCGGGCCGCGCCGAAGAGGACCGAGGTCCCCTCGGGGGGCGACACCGCAGGTGTCTTGCGGTCCTCACTTCAGGACTTCTGGTGCTTCAGCGCGTAGTCGATGGCGAGTTGCACCGTCGTGATCTTCTCGGCCTCTTCGTCCGGAATCTCGATGCCGAACTCATCCTCGAGTGCCATCACCAGTTCCACCGTGTCGAGCGAATCGGCACCCAGGTCGGCGACGAACGCCTTGTCATTGGCCACGTCCGACTCGGGAACGCCGAGTTGCTCGGCGATGATCTTCTTGACGCGTGCTTCGATATCGCTCATGTCTCCTCCAGGAGAGTTGCTTCAAACAGGCCGAGATTCTAAGCCCCCCAGTCGCTTCGCTCCTGCCCCCAAGGGGCGTCATCCCCAGGGGGCGGCGCCGCGCCGGACCACGGCTCGGACCGGGCAGCACCGGTGGCGTCCCCGGGGTTTCGCTCAATTCATGTACATCCCGCCGTTGACGTGCAGTTCGGTGCCGGTGATGTAGCCGGCACGCGGCGACGCGAGAAACTCGACCGCGGCGGCGACCTCGTCGACACTGCCGAGCCGGGCCAGCGGTATCTGCGCCAGCAGTGCCGCCTTCTGCGCCTCAGGCAGCCCCTCGGTCATGTCGGTCGCGATGAAGCCCGGCGCAACGCAGTTGACGGTAATGTTGCGGCTGCCGAGTTCGCGCGCAAGCGCCCTCGTCATGCCGGCGACGCCGGCCTTCGCCGCTGCGTAGTTGGCCTGCCCGGCATTGCCGCTCGCGCCGACCACCGAAGTGATGTTGACGATGCGCCCGTAGCGCTGCTTCATCATTGGGCGGATCGCGGCGCGGCTGGCGCGGAACACCGCCTTCAGGTTGGTGTCGAGCACGGCGTCCCAGTCCTCGTCCTTCATGCGCATCGACAGGGTGTCGCGCGTGATGCCGGCGTTGTTGACCAGCACGTGCAGGCCGCCCTCGGACTTGACGATGGCGTCGATCGCCGCGTCGACCGCCGCCCCGTCGGTGACGTTCAGGCGGATGCCGCGACAGCCGGCGAAGGCCGACAGCGTGGCGCCGATGGCGTCGGCGCCGGCGTCGCTCGTTGCCGTGCCGATGACCTTCATGCCGCATGCTGCCAGCGCGCCGGCAATGGCGCGACCGATGCCGCGCGTGGCGCCGGTGACCAGCGCGACCTGGCCCTTCATCGAGAGCTCGCTCATGCCAGAAGACTCCTTGCCTCGGCGAGCGATTCGCCGTCCAGGACAGTCGCCGTGACGATGTCCGCATCGATGCGCTTGACCATGCCGGCCAGCGCCCGACCGGGGCCGCACTCGACGACATGCGTCATGCCCTGCGCGCGCATCGCCTGCACGACCTCGACCCAACGCACCGGCGCAAACGCCTGGCGATAGAGCGCGTCGCGGATGCGCTGCGGGTCGCTCTCGCACAGCACGTCGACGTTGTTGACGACGCGGATCGCCGGCTCGGCGAACGGCGTGGCAGCGAGGCGAACCTTCAGCCGCTCCGCGGCGGGCTTCATCAGGCTGGAATGGAACGGCGCCGAGACCGGCAGGATCAGCGCGCGCTTGGCGCCCTGCGCCTTGAGGGCGATGCAGGCCCGTTCGACACCGGCCTTGCTGCCGGCGATCACCGTCTGCTTGGGATCGTTGAAATTGACCGCCTCGACGACCTCACCGCTGGCGGCCGCCACCTCGGTGCAGCCGGCCCGAACCGCCTGCGCGTCCATGCCGAGGATGGCCGCCATCGCGCCCGCGCCCACCGACACGGCGTCCTGCATCGCCTGCGCGCGAAAGCGCACCAGTGGCAGCGCGTCGGCAAGCGCCAGCACGCCGGCGGCCACCAGTGCGGTGTACTCGCCCAGCGAGTGACCCGCCACGATCGACGGCGCCAGGCCGGTCTCGGCCAGCCAGGCGCGGTAGCAGGCGAAGCCGGCAGTCAACATCGCCGGCTGGGTGTTGGTGGTGAGATCGAGTTGCTCCTTCGGACCGTCGTGGATCAGCGCAGCCATGTCCTCGCCGAGTGCGGTGGACGCCTCGTCCAGCGTCTGTCTGACCGCGGGGTGCTCGCCCCAGGCGTCGAGCATGCCGACCGACTGCGAGCCCTGGCCGGGGAACACGAATGCAAAGCAAGTCATCTCAAAGTCCTGCTGATCGGGGACGAGCGCTGCTCAGAAGTCGAGCAGCACGGCGCCCCAGGTGAAGCCGCCGCCCACGCCTTCGAGCAGCAGCGTGTCGCCGCGGGCGATGCGACCGCTTCGAACTGCCACGTCCAGCGCCAGGGGAATCGAGGCGGCAGACGTATTCGCGTGCTCGTCGACGGTGACGATCACCCTGTCCATTGCCATCTCCAGCTTGCGCGCCGTGCCCCGCATGATGCGCAAGTTGGCCTGGTGCGGGATCAGCCAGTCGACGTCGCTTCCGCTTCGTCCCGCCTTGGCGAGCACCGATCTCGCCACGTCTTCGAGCACGCCGACGGCCAGCTTGAACACCGCCTGCCCGTTCATCTTCAGCAGCGGATCGCCGAGCACCTGCCCGCCTGAAACGGTACCGGGCACGCACAGGATGCCGACGTGCCGGCCATCGGCATGCAATTCGCTCGCCAGGATGCCCGGCGCCTCACTCGCCTCCAGCACGACCGCGCCGGCACCGTCGCCGAACAGCACGCAAGTCGTGCGGTCCCTGAAGTCGAGGATGCGCGAGAAGACCTCGGAGCCGATCACCAGCGCCCTGCGCGCCGCACCGGTACGGATCATCGAGTCGGCCACCGTGAGCGCGTAGATGAAGCCCGCGCAGACGGCCTGAACGTCGAACGCGGCGCAGCCGTGAATGCCTAGCTTGTTCTGCACGATGCAAGCCGTCGACGGGAACACCATGTCGGGTGTCGACGTCGCGAGGATGATCAGATCGATGTCCTGCGCCGTGCGGCCCGCCGACTCCATGGCCTGTCGCGCGGCGTGCAGCGCGAGATCGCTGCAGGGCACCCCGTCGTCAGCGAAGTGGCGTGCCCGGATCCCCGTGCGCTCGACGATCCATTCGTCCGAAGTCTGCACGCCCTGCGCGGCGAGTTGGCGCGCCAGTTCGTCGTTGCTCAGCCTGCGCGGCGGCAGGAAGCTGCCGGTGCCGGCGATGCGCGTGTAGCGAGGCAACGAAGTCGTCATGCATCCAGCTTCAATTCGGAGTCCGCCGGTCGGGCAACGGCCTCTGTCACGGGCAGGGTCTGCAACGCTTCCTGAATCCGTACATGCACACGCTCGAGCAGGTCGTTTCGCGCCGCATCATAAGCGCGGTGCAGCGCGTGCTCGAAGGCGAAGGCGTCGGCCGAGCCGTGGCTCTTGAACACCAGCCCGCGCAAACCGAGCAGCGCGGCGCCGTTGTAGCGCCGGGGGTCGACACGCGCCTTGAAGTGCTTGAGCACCGGCAGCGCAACGAGCGCGGCGAACCTGGAGTAGGCGTTGCGGGTGAACTCCTGGCGTATGAATTCCGACAGCATCGATGCCAGGCCTTCCGACGCCTTCAGAACGGCGTTGCCGACGAATCCGTCGCAGACGACGATGTCGGTCGTGCCCTTGAAGATGTCGTTGCCCTCGACGTTGCCGTAGAAGTTCAGCAGCCCGCGCTCGGCGCCGCGGCGAAGCAATTCACCGGCTTGCTTGATCGTCTCGCTGCCCTTGATGGCTTCCTCGCCGATGTTGAGCAGGCCGACACTTGGGCTGCTCGTTCCCTCCACCGCCGCGGCCAGCGCGCTGCCCATGACGGCGAACTGCAGCAGGTGCTCGGCCGTGCAGTCGACATTGGCACCGAGATCGAGGACGGTCGTGAAGGCGTCGCGCTGGTTCGGCATCGCATAGGCGATCGCCGGGCGGTCGATCCCGGCGATGGTCTTGAGCAGGTAGCGCGCCAGCGCCATCAACGCGCCGGTGTTGCCGGCCGAGACGCAGGCGCCGGCAGCCACCTGGCCGGAGTCGTCCGCCCTGAGCTGCGAGACGGCGACCCGCATCGAAGAGTCCTTCTTGCGGCGCAGCGCGACCTCGATCGGGTCGTGCATTTCGACCACTTCGGTCGCGCCGATCAGCGTGCAGCGCGACCAGGACCTGGCGGGGGCCAGCGCATCCAGACGGCCGACGAGCAGCAACTCAGCCTGCGGATGCGAATCCAGAAACGTCCGGCAGGCAGGCAGCGTGACGGACGGACCGTGGTCACCGCCCATGCAGTCGACGGCCAGACGCACGGGCATCTCTGCCTGGCTTGCCTCAGCAGTCATGGTCGCGGGCCCGATCCGGAAGGTGCCGGAGTCATGCAGGCCGATGCGGACACGACATCACGGCGCGAGCCTCAGCCCCACCGGCTCCGGCGACGCCGGAAGGCGCCCTGGGGGCACGCTCAGGCGTCTGCCTTGGTCTTGAAGACCTTGCGCCCGCGATAGAAGCCGGTCGGGCTGATGTGGTGGCGCAGGTGAGACTCGCCCGTGGTCGGCTCGATGGCGGTGCCGGGGGTCGGCAACGCGTTGTGCGCGCGGTGCATGCCGCGCTTGGAGGGCGACTTCTTGTTTTGTTGAACGGCCATGGGTTTCTCCTGTGATCGGCACGCGCTGCTGGCGCTTCCCGATCCCGAAGCGGCACGAACCGCCCCGTTGACTTCCAATTGACGATGGCCAGCGGCGCAACACGAGCCCTGGCGAAAAGCCGTGGATTGTAGCATCTGGACACTGCGCCACGCCCACTGTAGGTCTCCTGCCGCAAGCGCGCCGCGCGCTGGCGCCGTATCAGTGGGTCCCGCGCTTGAGCGCGGCCAGCGCGGCGAAGGGATTCGGCAGGGGGTCGACCTCCGGCGAGTCGTGCGACGTCGCCGGCTGCAGGGGCTGCGGGCAGACCTCATGGCGGGGCACGAGGGGCAACGCCAGCAGCAACTCGTCCTCGGCGAGCTGGTGCAGGTCGAGCGATCTCGTGCTCACCAGCACGTCCTCCTCGCTGTCGGCGTCGAGTAGCGCCGCCTGTTCCTCGTCGCCAACGAATTGGAACCAGCGCTCGACCTTGAGCGACGTCTCGACCGGACCGAGGCAGCGCTGGCAGGTCAGCTTCACATCGGTGTCCAGCGTCAGCTGGAGCCAGGCATCCGACTCGGCAGCAGCGTACCGACGCCGCCGCTCGCCGACGGCCTGCCAGGCCACGCGGTCGGAGGCCGCAGGCGACGCCTCCGCGTGGCAGGCCTCGACCAGTCGCAGCATGGCGTTCAGCGGCCAGTCTCCCTCCAGGCGCCCGTGGTCGGTCGCAAAGCGCTCGACGTCGAGCCTGCGGGGGTCGTGCGGTTTCATCGCGGCAGTGTAAGGCGCGTCGCGGCGACAATCCGGGCATGACGTCTGCCCGCCCGGCCCTGATCCTTGCATCGACTTCGCGCTACCGGCGCGAACTTCTGGAACGGCTGCGGCTGCCCTTCTCCGTGCAGGCTCCCGACGTCGACGAGAGACCCCTCGCTGGTGAGGCGCCGGCCGCAACCGCGCGCCGGCTGGCGCTGGCCAAGGCTCGCGCCGTCGCGGACAAGCATCCCGACGCGCTGGTGATAGGCTCCGACCAAGTGGCCGAGCTCGACGGCGTGCCAATCGGCAAACCGGGCAACCACAAGAGGGCGGTCGAGCAGCTGCGCGCGATGAGCGGACGGACGGTGGTCTTCCATACGGCCGTGGCAGTGGTTCGTCTGTCGAGCGGCTTCGAGGCCGAGGCCCTGGTGCCTGCGACCGTGCGTGTGCGCCGGCTCTCCGACAGCGAAATCGAGCACTACCTGCGGTCCGAGCAGCCCTACGACTGCGCCGGCAGCGCCAAGTCGGAAACGCTCGGCATCGCCTTGCTCGACGCCATCGAATCAGACGATCCGACCGCGCTGGTCGGCCTGCCGCTGATCCGTAGTTGCGCACTGCTGCGTGCCGCGGGTCTCGATCCGCTCACCGGATGAGCGAGCCGCAACTGCGCGGCAGGCTGCTGCTGGTGCCGACGCCGCTCGATCTTGGCGTCCGCGACCACGGCCCGTTGCCCGATCTGCAGGAGATCCTCCCGTTGGGGGTGATTCGCCAGGCAGCCGCCTTGACGCACTGGGTGGCCGAGAACGCGCGGACGGCGCGCGCCTTTCTGAAGCGCGTCGACGCAATCGTGCCGCTGGCGCGGCCGATACAGGCGCTGCACATCGTCGAGTTGCCGCGCCCGGTCAAGGGCGCGAAGGACCCGCAGCCGCCGGTTCTCGACGCCCTGCTCGCGCCGGCGCTGCAGGGCCAGGATATCGGCCTCGTGTCCGAGGCCGGGCTGCCGGGTGTCGCCGATCCGGGTGCTCTACTGGTCCGGGCGGCGCATAGCCTGGGCATCGTCGTGCTCGCCCTGCCCGGAGCAAGTTCGTTGCTGCTTGCGCTCGCGGCCAGCGGCTTGAACGGGCAGAGCTTCGCGTTCGTGGGCTACCTGCCGGTCGAAGCCGCAGCGCGTGCGGCCCGCATCCGCGAACTCGAGGCCCAGTCGCGCCGCGCCTGCCAGGCGCAGCTGGTGATCGAGACACCCTATCGCAACCGGGCACTGCTTGAGGCGCTGCTCACCCACCTGCAGCCGGCGACACGCTTGTCTGTCAGCTGCGGCTTGACCTTGCCCGACGGGTGGACACGGAGCGACAGCGTGGCGGCGTGGCGAGTCCGGCACTCGCCCTTGCCTGCCGATCTGCCGGCGGTGTTTGCCCTGCAGGCGAGCTGAGCCGCAGCCACTGCGAATCGCCGTGCCCGGCGATCGTCCTCAGTCGGCGCCGGGCCGTCCCAAGCCGACTGAGATCCCCCTCGGGGGGGCGACGCCGCAGGCGTCTTGGGGGCTCAATTCACTCCGCCGTCTTGCCCCCGAACAACGCGGCGACGCGCTTCTTGATCTTGATGTTCGGCGACAGGCCGCGCACCACCGGCACCGTCGGGCTCTTCTCCCAGGCCGGCGCCGCAGTGGTGCTCGATTCGTAGGGCTGATCGAAGAACGGGTCGCGCGGTGCGGGCGGCGGCCCGCCGGCATAGGAAGATCGCCCCGGCGTGCGGCGCGTCTCGGTTCGCTCACCGCCATCCGCCTCAGCGCGGCGGTGCGGCCGGTCGAATCGAGGCGGGCGGTCTTCGTCGAGCTCCAACGGCTCGATCTCGATCTTCTTCTTGATCAGCTTCTCGATGTCACCGACCAGGCGAGCGTCGTCGCGCGACACGAGCGTGACCGCCAGGCCCGAGGCCCCCGCCCGGCCAGTGCGTCCAATGCGATGGATATAGTCTTCCGCGTTGTACGGCACGTCGAAGTTGAACACCACCGGCAGGTCGACGATGTCGAGCCCGCGTGCTGCCACGTCGGTGGCGACCATCACGTCGACGTCGCCGCTCTTGAAGGCGTCGAGTGCCTTCAGGCGCTCGTCCTGCGACTTGTCGCCGTGCAGCGCCGTCGTCTTCAGCCCGTCGCGTTCGAGCGAGCGGGCGAGCCGCGCGCAGCCGAGCTTGGAGTTCACGAACACGAGCGCCTGCGTCAGGCCGCGCTGCTTCAGGATCGAGCAGACGGCGCGCCGCTTGTCGTCAGGAGCGACGCTGTAGAAACGCTGCTCGACGTTGGTCGCTGTCGCGTTCGGCCGCGCCACCTCGACGAGCACCGGGTCCTGCAGGTAGCTCTGCGCAAGCCTCCTGATCTCGGGCGAAAACGTGGCCGAGAAGAGCAGCGTCTGGCGCGCCTTCGGCAGGTAGGAAAGGATGCGCTGCAGGTCGGGCAGGAAGCCGATGTCGAGCATGCGGTCGGCCTCGTCGAGCACGACGTACTCGACCTGGTTCAGCACGCAGTTCTTGCCCTCGATGTGGTCGAGCAAGCGGCCCGGAGTGGCGATCAGCACCTCGACACCCTGCTTCAGCTGCGCAGTCTGCGGCTTCATGTCGATGCCGCCGAAGACCACCGCGACGCGCAGGTTCGAGTGCTGGGCGTAGGCCTTGATGTTGGCCGCCACCTGGTCGGCGAGTTCGCGCGTCGGCGCCAGCACCAGGGCGCGCACCGGGTGCCGAGCCGGGGACGCGCTGCTGTTCTCGTGGCGCAGCATCTTGTGCAGCAGCGGCAGCGAGAACGCAGCCGTCTTGCCGGTGCCCGTCTGCGCGGCGCCCATCACGTCGCGCCCGGCGAGGACGATCGGGATCGCCTTCGCCTGGATCGGCGTCATCAGCGTGTAGCCCTGATCGGCGACCGCCTTCTCGAGCTTGGGCGCCAGCCCCAGCGCGGCAAACTCCATCGGTCCGCCCGGCGCCAGATCATTGATTTCGAGGGTCTTGTCGGCAACGGCCGGTTCGGCAAACGCAGTTTCTGTCATCCGCGCATTATCCCCCGCGGCCAGCACGCCCCCGCGGGGACTGGAGTGGCGCCACTAGAATCTGG
Organism: uncultured bacterium; assembly: GCA_963802435.1. Classification (GTDB taxonomy): domain Bacteria; phylum Pseudomonadota; class Gammaproteobacteria; order Burkholderiales; family Burkholderiaceae_C; genus CAIKUF01. The sequence continues at coordinate 19,699 of CAWDIT010000009.1, read as the reverse complement.
CGCGTCGCCAAGGCCGACCCGGCAACGGCATTCCCCACACCCACTCAATGATCCTCGTCACTGGCGGTGCCGGCTTCATCGGTGCGAACTTCGTGCTCGACTGGCTGGCCGCGGGAGACGAGCCGGTGCTCAACCTCGACGCACTGACCTACGCGGGGAACCTCGACAGCCTGCGCTCGCTGCAGGGCGACGCGAGGCATGTCTTCGTTCAAGGCGACATCACCGACCGCGCGCTGATCGACCGCCTGTTCGCCGACCATCGCCCGCGCGCCGTGGTCCACTTCGCCGCGGAGAGCCACGTCGACCGCAGCATCCTCGGGCCGGGCGCGTTCATCCGCACCAACGTCGAAGGCACGTTCACGCTGCTCGAAGCCGCCCGCGCGCACTGGAGCAAGCTGTCTGCCGAAGAGAAGGCGGCGTTTCGCTTCCACCACGTGTCGACCGACGAGGTGTACGGGTCGCTCGGCCCTGGGGAAGCTCCCTTTACCGAGCGGCACCTCTACGAGCCGAACAGCCCGTACTCGGCGAGCAAGGCGGCGAGCGACCACCTCGTGCGCGCCTGGCACCACACCTATGGGCTGCCGGTGCTCACCACCAATTGCAGCAACAACTACGGACCGTTCCATTTTCCGGAGAAGCTGATCCCGCTGATGATCGTCAACGCGCTCGCCGGCAAGCCGCTGCCGGTGTACGGCGACGGCCAGCAGGTGCGCGACTGGCTGTACGTGGGCGACCATTGCGCCGCCATCCGTGAAGTGCTGGCGCGCGGCAAGGTCGGCGAAACCTATAACGTGGGCGGCTGGAACGAAATGCCCAACATCGAGATCGTGAAGACGGTCTGTACGTTGCTCGACGAGATGCGCCCCGATCCGGCTGGCAGCTACGCGCGCCTGATCACCTACGTGACCGACCGCCCCGGCCACGACCGCCGCTACGCGATCGATGCGCGCAAGCTCGAGCGCGAGCTGGGCTGGAAGCCGGCAGAAACCTTCGAGACCGGGATCCGCAAGACGGTGCGCTGGTACCTCGACCATGCCGACTGGGTGGCGCGCGTGCAGAGCGGCGCCTACCGCGAATGGGTGGCGACGAACTACGGCGCCCGGACGGCGGCATGAAGATCCTGCTGTTCGGCATGAACGGCCAGGTCGGCTGGGAACTGCAGCGCTCGCTGGCCCCGCTGGGAGAACTGGTGGCGCTCGACTTCGACAGCCCAGGAACGCTGAGCGCCGATTTCTCCAGGCCGGAATCGCTGGTTGCCACGGTGCGCGCGGTGGCACCACGGATCATCGTCAATGCGGCCGCCCACACGGCGGTCGACAGGGCCGAGTCCGAGCCCGACCTCGTACGAACGATCAACGCAAGCGCTCCGGGCATGCTCGCCCGCGAGGCCGCCGCGCTTGGCGCCTGGCTCGTGCACTACAGCACCGACTACGTGTTCGACGGCAGAGGCAGCACGCCGTGGGTCGAAGACTCGCCCACCGGCCCGCTGAGCGTATACGGCCGCACCAAGCTCGAGGGCGAGCAGCTGATTCGCGCAAGCGGCTGCCGGCACCTGATCCTGCGCACCAGCTGGGTCTACGCGGCACGGGGCGGCAACTTCGCCAAGACCATGCTCAAGCTCGCCATGGAGCGTGACAAGCTCAGCGTCATCGACGACCAGATCGGCGCACCGACCGGCGCCGATCTGCTGGCCGACGTGACGGCGCATGCACTGCGCAGCGCGCTCCAGCAGCCCGCCGTTTCCGGCACTTACCATGCAGTGGCGGCCGGCGAGACCAGCTGGCATGGCTACGCGCAGCACGTGATCGAGTTCGCGCGCGCCGCAGGGCAGCCCGTAAGGGTTGGCCACGACGCCATCGAGCCCGTCCCCACCGCCGCCTTTCCCACCCCCGCCAAGCGCCCGAACAACTCGCGTATGAACACCAACAAGATGCGCGCGACCTTCGGTCTCGCCCTGCCGCAATGGCAATCCGGGGTGGAACGCATGCTCGCCGAGGTAATCGCTTCACCCGTAACAGGATTCGCATGACCGCGCAACGCAAAGGCATCATCCTCGCCGGCGGCTCCGGCACGCGGCTGCATCCGGCCACGCTCGCGCTGAGCAAGCAGTTGCTGCCGGTGTACGACAAGCCGATGGTCTACTACCCGCTGGCCACGCTGATGCTGGCCGGCATCCGCGAGATCCTGCTCATCAGCACGCCGCAGGACACCCCGCGCTTCCAGGCGCTGCTCGGCGACGGCCGGCAGTGGGGTGTGGACATCGCCTACTGCGTGCAGCCGAGCCCGGATGGCCTGGCGCAGGCCTTCATCCTCGGCCGCTCGTTCGTTGCCGGCCAGCCGAGCGCGCTGGTGCTGGGCGACAACATCTTCTACGGACATGACTTCCAGGGGCTGCTGCATCACGCGTCCTCACGCACCACGGGCGCGTCGGTGTTCGCCTATCACGTGCACGACCCGCAGCGTTACGGCGTGGTCGCGTTCGACGACCACAAGCGGGCGCTCAGCATCGAGGAAAAGCCCGTTGCGCCGAAGAGCAACTACGCAGTGACGGGGCTGTACTTCTACGACGAACAGGTCTGCGACATCGCCGCCGGCATCCGGCCTTCGGCGCGCGGCGAGCTCGAGATCACCGACGTGAACGCGCGCTACCTGGCACAGGGCCAGCTCGAGGTCGAGATCATGGGCCGCGGCTATGCGTGGCTGGACACCGGCACGCACGACAGCCTGCTCGAGGCCGGGCAGTTCATCGCCACGCTCGAGAAGCGCCAGGGCCTGAAGGTGGCCTGCCCGGAAGAGATCGCCTTTCGCGCCGGCTGGATCAGCCGCGAGCAGATCGAGGCATTGGCACAGCCGATGCTGAAGAACGGCTACGGGCAGTACCTGCTGCAGGTGGCAGGCGGCAGGGCCTTCTGATGAAGGTGACTCGCACCGCCATCGGCGGCGTGCTGATTCTCGAGCCGCGCGTGTTCGGCGACGAGCGCGGCTTCTTCATGGAGACCTTCAGCCAGAGGGCCTTCAACGAAGCGACTGGCTGCGAAGTCAGCTTCGTTCAGGACAACCACTCACGGTCTGCCAGGGGTGTGCTGCGTGGATTGCACTACCAGCGCCCGCCCCATGCGCAAGGCAAGCTCGTGCGGGTGACGCAGGGCAGCGTGTTCGATGTGGCGGTGGACATTCGCAAAGGGAGCCCGACCTGTGGCCATTGGGTCGGCGTCGAACTGAGTGACCAGAACCACAAGCAGATGTGGATACCCCCCGGCCTCGCCCACGGCTTCCTGGTCACCAGCGACAGCGCAGACTTCCTGTACAAGACGACCGATTACTACGCGCCGCACTCCGAAGGGTGCATTCGCTGGGACGATCCCGCGCTCGGCATCGAATGGCCCTTGCACGGAGTGAAGCCGGCGATTTCGGCGAAGGACGCGGCAGCCCCCGGTTGGAAGCAAGCCTGAAGCAGCGCCCGCCCGGGCGCCTGGTTCGGGTCGATGGCGTGCCGTACAATCGCGCGTTCAATGGTTGAACAGGCAATCTTCGTCCGCTCCGAAGCGCCGGCGCACGGCGATTCCGAGGGCGCCCGGCTCGCTGTGCTGCGCCTGCTGGAGCAGCGGCCCGACATGTCGCAGCGCGAGCTTTCCGAAGCGCTCGGCTTGAGCCTCGGAAAGGCGCACTACGTGCTGCATTCGCTGCTCGACAAGGGGTTGGTCAAGGCGGGCAATTTCCGCCGCAGCGACAGCAAACTTGCCTATGCCTACGTGCTCACGCCGAGCGGCTTGCGCGAAAAGCTTCGCCTGACCAAGGCGTTTCTTGCGCGCAAGGAAGCCGAGTTCGAGCAATTGCGCCGCACGATCGACGCGCTGAAGGGCGAACTGCCCGAGGGGAAACGATGACAGGCATGCATGTCCGACGCGCCCCGGTCACCGGCCGCAAGGTGCGTTTCGCCCTGGCCGGCTGCGGCCGCATCGCCGGCAACCACTTCGATGCCGTGCTCAAGCATGCGGAGCGCTGCGAGCTGACCGACGTCTGCGACACCGACCCGGCCGCACTGGCGGTCGCGGTGGCCAGGACCGGTGCCCGCGGCCACGCCAACCTCGGCGCGATGCTCGCGGCGACGCAGGCCGATTGCATCGTGCTCACGACGCCCAGCGGCCTGCACCCGGCGCAAGCCATCGAGGCAGCGGGCGCAGGCTTCGACGTGATGACCGAGAAGCCGATGGCCACCCGCTGGAGCGACGGCCTCGAGATGGTGCGCGCCTGCGACACGGCGGGCGTTCGCCTGTTCGTCGTCAAGCAGAACCGGCGCAACCGCACGCTGCAGTTGCTCAAGCAGGCCGTCAGCCAGGGCCGCTTCGGCCGCATCTACATGCTCAACGTCAACGTCTTCTGGACGCGACCGCAGTCCTACTACGACAGCGCGGCGTGGCGCGGCACCTGGGAGTTCGACGGCGGCGCGTTCATGAACCAGGCCAGCCACTACGTCGACCTGCTCGACTGGATCGGCGGCCCGGTAGAGAGCGTGATGGCCTACACCGGCACTCTGGCGCGCAACATCGAGGTCGAGGACAGCGGCGTCGCGGCCATCAAGTGGCGCAACGGCGCGATGGGGTCGATCAACGTGACGATGCTCACCTACCCGAAGAACCTGGAGGGCTCGATCACGATCCTCGGCGAGCGCGGCACGGTGCGCGTCGGCGGCGTCGCCGTCAACGAGATCAAGCACTGGGAATTCGAGCAGCCCGATGCCATGGATACCCTCGTCGCCGACGCGAGCTATCTCACAACCTCCGTCTACGGCTTCGGGCACCCGCTGTACTACGACAACGTGATCGCCGCGCTGCGTGGTGAGGCCCAGCCCGAGACCGACGGCCGCGAGGGCCTCAAGTCGCTGGAACTGTTGATTGCGATGTATCTGTCGGCGCGCGACGGCAAGCGCGTCAACCTGCCGCTCGCCTACTGACCGCACGGCCTGCATGGCGACGACCATTCACCCCTCGGCGATCGTCGATGCCGGTGCGCAGCTCGGCGACGGCTGCCGCGTCTGGCACTTCGTGCACATCAGCGCGGGCGCGCGAATCGGCGAACGCTGCTCTTTCGGGCAGGGCGTCTACGTCGGCAACGACGTGGTGATCGGCAACAACGTGAAGATCCAGAACAGCGTGTCGGTCTACGACGCTGTGACGCTCGAAGACGACGTGTTCTGCGGGCCGAGCATGGTGTTCACGAATGTCTACAACCCGCGCTCGGCCGTCACCCGCAAGGATGAGTACCGCCCCACCCTCGTTCGCCGCGGCGCGACGCTGGGCGCCAACTGCACCGTGGTCTGCGGCACCACGATAGGTCGCTACGCGTTCATCGGCGCCGGTGCCGTCGTCAACCGTGACGTTCCGGACTTCGCCCTTGTCGTCGGCGTGCCCGGACGGCAGGTCGGGTGGATGAGCCGCTTCGGCGAGCGGCTGGCGCTGCCGCTCGAGGGCCGAGCCGAGGCCCTGTGCCCCCACACCCGGGACCGCTACCTGCTCGCCGGCGGGACCGTCCACCTCGTCGAAGAAGAAGCCTCCGCATGAACGCACCCGAACATGTCCGGCCCATGGACTTCATCGACCTCAAGTCGCAGTACGCCGCGCTGCGCGAGAACATCAACGCGCGCATCCAGCGCGTCCTCGACCACGGTCAGTACATCATGGGCCCCGAGGTCAAGGAACTGGAGGACAAGCTCGCGGCGTTCACCGGCGCGAGGCACTGCATCACGGTGGCCAGCGGCACCGAGGCGCTGCTGATCAGCCTGATGGCGCTCGGCCTGAAGGCGGGCGACGAGGTGATCACCACGCCGTTTACCTTTGCGGCCACCGCCGAAATGATCGTCCTCGCCGGCGGCAAGCCGGTGTTCGTCGACATCGAGCCCGACACCTGCAACATCGACGCGTCCGATATCGAAGCCGCGATCACACCGCGCACGCGGGCGATCATGCCAGTGAGCCTGTACGGCCAGGTGGCCGACATGGACGAGATCAACGCCATCGCCGCGCGCCACGGTGACATCCCGGTGATCGAGGACGCGGCGCAGAGTTTCGGCGCCACCTACAAAGGCAGGAAGAGCTGCAACCTGAGCACCTTCGGCTGCACCAGCTTCTTCCCGAGCAAGCCTCTCGGGTGCTATGGCGACGGCGGTGCGATCTTCACCAGCGACGACGCGCTGGCGCAGGCCTGCCGCGAGATTCGAGTGCACGGTCAGAGCGGTCGCTACAACCACACGCGGGTCGGGGTCGGCGGGCGCATGGACACGCTGCAGTGCGCGGTGGTGCTTGGCAAGCTGGATCGCTTTGAATGGGAGATAGCGCAGCGCAAGCACCTCGGCAATCGCTACGCCGAACTGATACGCGCCACCCGCGCGCCGGTCGAATTGCTTCAAGTGGCGAGCGATCGTGACTGCGTATGGGCTCAGTACACCATCAAGATCAGCGCCCGCGACGCGGTGCAGGCTGCGCTCAAGTCCGCCGCCATCCCGACCGCCGTTCATTACCCCCGCCCGCTGCATCGCCAACCCGCCTACGCCCGGGACGACTGCCCGAGCGCCAGCATGCCCCACAGCAATCTCGCTGCCGATCGGGTGATGAGCCTGCCGATGAGCGCCGACATGAGCGAGGCCCACCAACGGCAGGTGGTCAATGCCCTGGCCGAGGCGTTGAGCCGGGTCTGAGGGGCTTCGTGACCGCAAGTCGTCTGCCGCTGGCCATGCCCGCCGCTCAACGGCCGCCGCCTGCCTCGCGCGGTGGCTTCGTGCGCGCCGTGCTGGTGCTCGTCAGTGGAACGGCGCTTGCGCATGGGCTGACAGCTGCCGCGCTGCCGGTGCTGTCGCGGCTCTACAGTCCGGCCGACTTCGGTCTGCTGGCGGTGTTTTCCAGCCTGCTGTCCATCATCGCGGTGGCGGCTTGCCTGCGCTTTGAACTGGCCGTCCCGCTGCCCGAATCGGACGAGGACGCGTTGCAGTTGCTGGCCCTGTCGCTGCTGTGCTGCCTGGGCCTGAGTCTGCTGTTCGCGCTCGCCGTCGCGTTGGCGCCTGGTTGGATCGCGCGGCGTCTGGGGCAGCCTGGGCTGGCTGCGCATCTTTGGCTGCTGCCAGTGGGCGTGCTGATGGCCGGCGCCTACAGTGCACTGCAGTTCTGGCATGTGCGGCAGAAGCACTTCACACTGCTGGCGCGCACACGAATCGCCCAGTCCGCCGGCAGCGGCGCCACGCAGATCGGGATGGGCTGGGGCGGCATCAGCCCCTTGGGCCTGCTGCTCGGTTATGTGATGAACACGGGCATCGCCTGTCTTGCGCTGGGCGGCCAGTTGCTGCGCGCCGCCCCGAGCATCTCCGGTCGACGGATGCGTGAACTGGCCATCGAGTACCGTCGCTTTCCGCAGTACTCCAGCTTCGAGGCTCTCGCCAACAGCGCCTCGATCCAGTTGCCCATCATCATGATCGCGGCTCTGGCCGCACCATCCGAGGCTGGCTACTTGATGATGGCGATGTACGTGGCGCAGGCACCGATGTCGCTCGTCGGCACGGCGATCAGCCAGGTCTACCTGTCGCGCGCGCCCGAGGAACTGCGCGCCGGGAGACTGGGGGCCTTCACGGCCGAGATCCTCAGCGGGCTTCTCAAAACCGGCGTCGGCCCGCTGCTGGCCATCGGCATCCTGTCCCCGGCGCTGTTCGGCCTGGTCTTCGGCGGCGGGTGGGAACGCGCTGGCTGGCTGGTGGCCTGGATGACGCCCTGGTTCATTCTCCAGTTCCTGGCGGTGCCTGTGTCGATGGCTCTGCACGTCACCGGTCACCAACGGGCCTCGCTCCTGCTGCAACTGCTGGGTCTGGGCCTGCGGGTGGGTATGGTGTGGAGCGCGGGAAGATGGCATGCCAGCCTGGCATCCGAGGCCTATGCGATATCGGGTGCGCTGTTCTACCTGGCATATCTTTCGTTGATCCTCGTCGTCGTACGCGCACCGTTGCGCCGATTGCTGAGCGGCCTGACCGGTAGCCTGACCGCCGGCCTGGCCTGGACCGGCGCCGCGGCGCTGCTGGCGGGCGGCTTTCACCTCGCCAGACTGGGGGGATTGCTATGAAGCCCCTCCCGGTCCGATCGACGCGCGTCGTCAGCCTGTGCTTCTATCTGCTGCTGCCGGGCTTCTTCGTCTATCACTTCCTGGTCGCCAAACAGCTGTTGCCAGGATTGCTCGGAGGTTACTCGAGCGCGATGGCTGGGCTGCTGCTATTGCCGCTGGGCATCGTCTACGGCAAGCATCTGCTGAGCGATCGCGGCAATTGGAGGTTCATGGATGCCGCCTTCCATGCCTTCGTGGTGTATTACGCGCTGGTGTTGCTGGCACATCTGCTGTTCAGCTCGCACAGCTCGACCGCGTCAGAGCAACTGGGCATCGTTCCCCAGTTCCTTGCACTCTACTGGCTTGCCCGTCTGGCGCCGCTGGGCCAGCCTCGCTTCCAGCGCTGGATGCTGGCTTTCCTGCTGCTGATGAGTGGCGCCATCGCGTTCAATGCCGACGAGGGCACGTTTGTCGCAGCTGCCCTGGACTTGCTGCAGACCACAAACTACCTGGCCAACTACCAGGCCTACGCCTTTGTATATTCGGTCGTGATGCTCTTCGTGCTGGCTCCGATGCAGAAACGCTGGCAACGCCTACTTGTCTACTTGATCTGCGTCCCGACCCTGTTTCTGAATGGAGCGCGCACCGAGTTCATCGGCGTGCTCCTGCTGATCCTGCTGCTCGAGTTCCTGATGTCCAGGCACAAGCTGGCAACGCTGCTGGTGGCGGGCGCCCTCGTGGGACTCGGCATCGCCGCCCTGCCCTGGCTGGCCGATCTCTACCCCGAGAGCCGCACAGTCTTCCTGTTCATCGACTACAACGACGACATTTCGGCCAACGAGCGTGCGCGGATGCTCAGCAGTGGCTGGCGGAGCATCATCGAAAGCCCATGGATTGGCGCCTTCGGCAGCTATGCACCCGGCGAGCACATCCACAATGCGCTGTCGGCCTGGGTCGATATCGGGCTCGCGGGCTTCGTGTTCTATGTCGCGCTGATCGCTGTGCCGTTGCTGGATCTGCTCGTGCTGCGTCGGCTGGACCTGCGCAATGCCAACTACCGATTGGCCTTCGCACTGCTCCTCCTGACGGCCTTGTTCGCAATCACGGCCAAGCACTTCACGCATCAGTTGCTGCCGTTGGCAGTGGGCCTCTACGCGCGCGTTGCGCCGCAGACTCGGGCTGCTGCAGTTCTGCGCAGCAACTATGGCCGGCGCATGGCAATCCACGCACCACCATGAATATCGTGATGCTGTGCGACTTCTACAACGAATCGCTCGAGTACCAGGAGAACCTGCTGGTCAAGTACTACCGCAAGCATGGCCATGCGGTGACGGTGATTGCCTCAACCTTCGAGTCGGTGTTCGACTACTACCACGACAGGCACGACAAACAATTGCCGATGCGGGACTACGACGACCAAGGCGCAAGGATCATCAAGCTGCCCTACCGCTTCAACATCCGCAATCGCCTGCGCGCCTTCCCGCCTATCGACAAGCTGCTGGCCGAAACGCGCCCCGACCTGATCTTCGTACACGACATCATGCTCAACTTGCCGGAATGCGTGCGCCATGTGCAACGCCATCCGGCCTGCAAGATGGTCCTGGATTACCACGCCGACTACAGCAACTCCGGCAAGAACTGGCTGTCGCTCAAGGTCCTGCACGGTGTGATTCGCAAACGCTACCTTGATCAGGCGCGCCCCTGCCTTGCCCGCATCTTCCCGGTCGTGCCGGCCAGCGCCACCTTTCTCCACGAGATCTACGGCATCCCGCATGCCGACATGGAGCTGCTGCCTCTGGGCGCAGACACCGACCGCGGTCTTGAGGTCCGCCGGCTTGGCGCCAGGGCGCGCCTGCGCGCGGCGTATCGCGTCGCCGAGCAGGAATGCGTGATATTCACCGGCGGCAAGCTCGATCCGCTCAAGCGCACCGAGGACCTGATCGATGCGGTACGGGGCTCGAGTCAGCCTGGCCTGCAGTTATTCGTCGTCGGTGAGGCTGCGGCTCAGCACCAGGACTACAAGGCGCTGCTGCTGCAGCGCGCGGCCGCGGCCCATAACATCCACTTCGTCGGATGGCAAGATGCCGCAGGGGTCTACGAGTACCTCGACATGGCCGATATTGCCGTGTTTCCCGCCAGTCAGTCCATCATGTGGCAACAGGCCATCAGCATGGGTCTGCCGCTGGTAGTGGGTGAACGCAGTGCCGGTGCGAGCCAGGTCCAGGACGTGTCCTACCTGAATACCGCGAGCAACATCATCGTGCTCGATGAGCATCGGCCCATCGTCGAGGAGCTTCGAGCGCATGTCGAACGCCTTGCCAGCGATGCCGGACTGCGGCAGCGCATGTCCGCGGGCGCGCGGCGTGTGAGCGCGCAACTGCTCGACTGGAATACGCTGATCGAGAAGACCCTGCGCTTCAACCAGCCGCCGAGCGCCGACAGGGCCGCTGCGCGCTCCACCCCTGCCTGAGGCGTCAACATTGCCCTCCGTCGCCCTGACCAGACACCTGACGTCGGTCAACAATTTCGACCTTATCCGCCTGCTCGCGGCCTTGCAGGTGATGCTCAAGCATGCGCTGATTCATCTGGGATTCGACGGCCCCGGGACCGAACTGCTGGGTGTGTTTCCTGGCGTGCCGGTCTTCTTCTTCATCAGCGGCTTCCTGATATTCCAGTCTTACGGCAACAGCCGCGGCCTCTACCAGTTCAGCGTCAACCGGATGCTGCGCATCTATCCGGCCCTCGTCGTCTGCTTCGCTGTCTCGGTCGCGATGGTGCTGGCAACGGGCTACCTGACCTGGTCGGACCTCGCTTCGCGGCCGTTCCTGATCTGGGCCGCGGCCCAGTTGAGCGTGCTGCAGATCTACAACGCGGAGTTTCTGCGCGGCTTCGGGGTCGGCGTGCTCAACGGCAGCCTCTGGACGGTTGCGGTCGAACTGCAGTTCTACCTGCTGACGCCGCTGCTGGCCTGGGCGACCCGGAACCGGAGCTCAGTCTGGGCCGCGATCATCGGTCTCGGCGTAGCTGCCAATCTGGCCATGGGCTTCTGGAGCGGAAGCTTTGCGGCCAAGCTGTTCTCGGTCAGCTTCCCTCCCTGGTTCTACATGTTCGTGCTGGGGGCCTGGCTGTCCACGCGCAGCGATTGGCAGGCCATGCTGCTGCAGCTGCATCCGCTGGCCCTGCTAGCCGCCTACGCCGGCGCCGGTGTGCTGGGCGACTTGGCTGGCTTGCGCGTGATCGGCAACGAGGTCAACCCTCTTTCCTACCTGCTGCTCGCGATGCTGGTGTTCCGCTTGGCCTACGCCCGACCTGACCTCTCCGAGCGCCTGCTCGGACGCAATGACATCTCCTACGGCGTATACATTTACCACATGCCGGTGATCAACCTGCTGGTATTCCACGGCCTCAGCGGCGAACAGTGGAATGTCTTCGCCGCCAGCGGGGCCACCGTAGCCCTGGCGCTGGCTTCCTGGCGCTGGATCGAAAGGCCGGCCCTGCGCCTGAAGAAGCTGGCACTGCGCAACCTCTGAATCGAAAGCGCTGTCTTCGTGACCATGTCTTCCAAGAGCCGCCCGTACCAAATCTGCAGTAGCTGCATCATGGACACCTCCGACTCGAACATCACGTTCGACTCGCGCGGTTGGTGCGACTACTGCAACAACTACCACCGCAACATCCTTCCGCACTGGCACCCGGACGAGCGGGGCGCGCGCCAGATCGCGCAGGTAGTCGAACGCATGAAGCGCGACGGCAAGGGACGCGACCACGACTGCATCATCGGCATCAGCGGCGGCGTCGACAGTTCCTACGTCACCTACCTGGCCAAGGCGCGCTTCGGCCTGCGCCCGCTGCTGTTCCACGTCGACGCAGGCTGGAACTCGCAGCAGGCGGTCAACAACATCGAGAAGCTCGTCGACGGGCTCGGCCTGGACCTGCACACCGAGGTCATCAACTGGCAGGAGATGAAGGACCTGCAACTGGCGTTCTTCAAGGCCCAGGTGCCCCACATCGACACGCCGCAAGACCATGCCTTCTTCGCCGGCCTCTACAACTTCGCCGCCAGGCACCGGGTGAAGTACATCCTGACCGGCGCCAACTACTCGACCGAGTGCGTGCGCGAACCGCTGGAGTGGCACTACCACGCGTCGGACCTGCGCCAGCTGAAGGACATCCATCGCCGGTTCGGCACGCGCCCGCTGAAGACATTTCCGCTGGCCGACATCTTCACCTACAAGCTGTACTACCGCTTCATCAAGGGCGTCAAGGTCGTCAAGCCGCTGAACTACGTTCCTTTCCACAAGGAAGAAGCGATGCAGGAACTGGTCGACAAGTTCGGCTGGCAGAAGTACGCCCACAAGCATTACGAGTCACGCTTCACCCGCTTCTACGAAGGTTACTGGCTGCCGACCAAGTTCGGCTACGACAAGCGACGCGCGCACTTCTCAAGCCTGATCCTCACGAAGCAGATGACGCGCGATGAGGCCCTGCAGCGCATCGCCCAGCCGGCCTACGACGCCGAGAATCTGGCACAGGACTTCGAGTACATCGCCACCAAGCTCGACCTGACCGTGCCCGAACTGCGCGCGATCATGGCCGGCCCCAACAAGAGCTACAAGGACTACAGGAACGCGATGAGCTTCATCGATCTCGGCACGCGCGTGATGCGCAGCATCGGCGTCCAGCGCGCGATCATCCGATGATCACGATCGTCGACTACGGGCTCGGCAACGTCCGCGCCTTCTCGAACATGTACAAGCGGATGAATGTCGAGGCCCGGACGGCCACTCGCGCCGACGAACTCGCGTCCGCCGAGAAGATCATCCTGCCGGGGGTCGGTGCCTTCGACCATGCGATGGACCTTCTGCAGCGCTCGGGCATGCGCCAGACGCTCGACGAGCTCGTGCTCGGGCGCAAGGTACCCGTGCTGGGCATCTGCGTTGGCATGCAGATCCTCGCCGAGGGCAGCGAGGAAGGGGCGCTTCCGGGACTGGGCTGGGTAGCGGGCCGCGTGCGCGCGCTCAGGTCTGCGCCGAAGGCAGCCGGACTGCCCTTGCCTCACATGGGGTGGAACGACGTCACGCCGACACGCCCTACCCCGCTGTTCGCCGGACTCGAGCGGGACGCCCGCTTCTATTTCCTGCATTCGTACTACTTCGACTGCGCGCACGGCGAGGATGTCATTGCCACGGCCAGCTACGGCGTCGACTTCGCTTGCGCCGTGCAGTCGGGGAACGTGTTCGGCGTGCAATGCCACCCCGAGAAGAGCCACCACTGCGGCACCCAATTGCTGAAGAACTTCGCGGAACTCTGACGTGCTGCGCCCCAGAATCATTCCCTGCCTGCTGGTGCACGACCGCGGTCTCGTCAAGACGGTTGGCTTCAAGGAGCCGAAGTACGTCGGCGACCCGATCAACGCGGTCAAGATCTTCAACGAAAAAGAGACCGACGAACTCGTCGTTCTCGACATCGACGCCACCGTGAATGGCGCCGAGCCTGACTACAAGATGATCGCGGACCTCGCCGCCGAGTGCCGCATGCCGCTTTGCTATGGCGGTGGCGTGCGCAGCGTCGAGCAGGCCAAGCGCATCATCGGCCTCGGCGTCGAGAAGGTGGCCCTCAGCGCCGCCGTGCTGGACGACCCGGAGCTGATCTCGCGCATTGCCGAAGAAATCGGCGGCCAGAGCGTCGTGGTCGTGCTCGACGTGAAGAAGCGTCTGCTCGGCAGGGAGCACGAGGTGTGGACCCACAATGGTCGCCGGAACACGAAGAAGACGGCGATCGATGTCGCTGTCGACGCGCAGTCGCGCGGCGCCGGTGAGATCGTCGTCAACTCGATCGAGAACGACGGCCGGATGCTGGGCTACGACCTCGCGCTGGCCATCCGCCTGCGGCAGGCGCTGCATGTGCCGATGACGGTGCTCGGCGGCGCCGGCTCGCTGGCCGACATGGGCAAGCTCATCGAGGCCTGCGGCGTGGTCGGCGCCGCAGCGGGCAGCCTGTTCGTGTTCAAGGGTGCCTACAAGGCGGTGCTGATCAACTATCCCAACCCGGCGCAGAAGGACGACATCATCCGGTCTTCGCTCGAGCGGATCGCCTGACGGTGCTCGCAACGCCTTCCGCAGTTCAACCAGGTTGCCTGGAAAGCAAAGAATGTTCACTGACAGAGCCCTCCTGATCACCGGCGGCACCGGCTCGTTCGGCAATGCCGTCCTGCGCCGTTTTCTCGACTCCGACCTGCGCGAGATCCGCATCTTCAGTCGCGACGAGAAGAAGCAGGACGACATGCGCAAGCGCTTCAATCACCCGAAGCTGAAGTTCTACATCGGCGACGTGCGCGACCAGCGCAGTGTGGCCGCGGTGATGCGCGGCGCGGACTTCTGCTTTCATGCCGCGGCGCTGAAGCAGGTACCCTCCTGCGAGTTCCACCCGATGGAGGCGGTGCGTACCAACGTGCTGGGGACCGAGAACGTTCTGGAGGCGGCGATCGCCGCGAAGGTCACGCGCGTCGTCTGCCTGAGCACCGACAAGGCGGTGTACCCGATCAACGCGATGGGCATCTCCAAGGCGATGATGGAGAAAGTGATGGTCGCCGTCTCGCGCAACCTGGAAGACACGGGTACCGTGATATGCGGGACGCGTTACGGCAACGTGATGGCCTCGCGCGGTTCGGTGATTCCGCTCTTCGTCGAGCAGGTGCTGGCCGGCCGGCCGATCACCGTGACCGACCCGGCGATGACGCGCTTCATGATGACGCTCGACGACGCTGTCGAACTGGTGCTCTACGCGTTCGCGCACGGGGGCAACGGCGACATCTTCGTGCAGAAGGCGCCGGCCGCCACGGTGCAGGTGCTGACCCAGGCCTTGCTCGAACTGATGCAACGCCCGAACCACGAAGTCCGCCAGATCGGCACGCGCCACGGCGAGAAGCTCTACGAAACGCTGCTGAGCCGCGAAGAGATGGCCGCTGCAGCGGACCTGGGTGGGTACTACCGCGTTCCCCCCGATGGCCGCGATCTCAACTACGCCAAGTTCGTCGAGCAGGGCGAGCCGCGCATCTCGATCAGCCACGAGTACAACTCGCACAATACGGAGCGGCTCGACGTTGCGGGGATGAAGCGGCTCCTGCTCAAGCTCGACTTCATGCAACGTATCGCGCGCGGTGAAACCACCGCAGCGCCACAGGACTGACATCGTGAGCATCGTCGTCACTGGCGCCGACGGCTTCATCGGCAGGAACCTGCGCGTTCGGCTGCGCGAGATGGGCCACACCGATGTCGTGAGCATCACCAGCACCTCGGGCACGGCGGAGTTGGATGCTGCGCTGGCGCGCGCAGACTTCGTGTACCACCTTGCCGGCGTGAACCGTCCGAAGGATCCGGGTGAATTCGCCACCGGTAACACCGGTTTCACGAAGACGCTGTGCGCTGTGCTCGCGGCGAGCGGCCGGCGCGTGCCGGTGGCGTACAGCTCGTCGACGCAGGCCGCCCTCGACAACCCCTATGGGCGCAGCAAGAGGGCCGCAGAAGACGCGCTGCTGGAACATGCCAGAACGACCGGCGCGGTCGTGCACCTGTTTCGACTCACCAACGTCTTCGGCAAGTGGAGCAGACCAAATTACAACTCAGGCATCGCGACGTTCTGCCACAACATTGCGCGCGGCCTGCCGATCACCGTGAACGACCCCGCCGCGAAACTGCAGCTGGTGTATGTCGACGACGTGGTGGAGGCGTTGGTTCGAGTGCTCACCGCACCGCAGGCCGAAAGCGGCTTCGTCGAGGCCGGGCCCATCCACGCCACGACCGTGGGTGAGGTCGTGCAAACCCTCCAGGGCTTCGCCGAGAGCCGTCGCTCGTCGACGGCGCCAAGAGTCGGCACGGCGCTCGAGCGCGCGCTGTACGCCACCTACGTCAGCCACCTGCCGCCCGAATCGTTAGACGACCCACTGCCAAGTCGCCTCGCTCCGAACGGCGAGTCCGGCGAGATGCTCAATGCGCCCGACAGCGGGCTGTTCTCATACTTGACGGCCCGCCCTGGTGTCATCCGCAGCGATCGAGGTGAGAGCATGAAGAAGCTGAAGGTTCTCACCATCGTCGGCACCCGGCCTGAGATCATTCGCCTTTCGCGCGTGATGGCACGACTCGAAGAGCACTGCGAGCACGTGCTCGTCCACACGGGGCAGAACTACGACTACCAACTCAATCAGGTCTTCTTCGACGACCTCGGCGTGCGCAAGCCTGGCCACTTCCTCGACAGCGCCGGTGGCAACGCCGCGCAAACCATAGGCAAGGTCATCATCGCGGTCGACGGCGTGCTCGAAATCGAAAAGCCCGACGCGATGCTCGTCCTCGGCGACACGAACAGCTGCCTGGCGGTCATTCCCGCCAAACGCCGCAAGGTCCCGATCTTCCACATGGAAGCCGGCAACCGCTGCTTCGATCAGCGCGTGCCGGAAGAGACCAACCGCCGCATCGTCGACCACACGGCCGACGTG
This sequence comes from uncultured bacterium, assembly GCA_963802435.1. GTDB lineage: Bacteria > Pseudomonadota > Gammaproteobacteria > Burkholderiales > Burkholderiaceae_C > CAIKUF01. The sequence goes on along the minus strand of CAWDIT010000009.1, from coordinate 3,129 downwards.
AACCTGACCTACAGCGACATCGCACGGGAGTACCTGTTGCGGGAGGGCTTGCCGCCCGACCTCGTCATCAAGACAGGCAGCCCGATGTTCGAGGTGCTCGCGCACTACCGCCCGAAGATCGAGGCTTCGGACGTGCTAACGCGCATGGGCCTCGAGCCGCAGCGATTCTTCGTCGTGAGCGCCCACCGCGAGGAGAACATCGACGCACCACGGACCTTCGCCAAGCTGGTGCAGGTGCTCAACACGGTGGCGCAGGACGACGACCTTCCCGTGATCGTGTCGACGCATCCGCGCACGCAGAAGCGCATCGATGCGATGGGCGTGTCGTTCCACCCGAACGTCCGGCTGCTCAAGCCGCTGGGCTTTCTGGACTACGTGAAGCTGCAGACGAGCGCGCGCGCCGTCCTGTCCGACAGCGGCACGATCAGTGAGGAATCGTCGATCCTCAACTTCCCGGCACTGAACCTGCGCGAAGCGCACGAGCGCCCAGAAGGCATGGAAGAGGCTGCCGTGATGATGGTGGGGCTGAACGTGGAACGGGTACGCCAGGGCCTGGCGATCCTCCGAACCCAGGGTCGGGGTGACCGTCGAGACCTCCGACAGGTGGCCGACTACAGCATGCCCAACGTGTCGGAGAAGGTACTGCGCATCATCCACAGCTACACCGATTACGTGAACCGGATCGTCTGGCGCACGTACGACTGAGCATCGCTCCGTGCGCCTGCTCGTCGTCAGCCAGTACTTCTGGCCCGAGGTCTTCCGGATCAACGATGTCGTGGCCGAACTCGTCGCCCGGGGTCACGAGGTCACGGTGCTGACCGGTCGACCCAACTATCCGGACGGCCGCGTCTTCGAGGAGTACAGGCGCGATCCCTCCCGCTTCGCTCGCTACGAGGGCGCCGAAGTCGTGCGCGTGCCGCTGCGACCGCGCGGCCGCGGAAACTTCAGGCTGATGCTGAACTATCTCAGCTTCGTCTTCTGGGGTGTGCTGCTGGGAGCGTGGCGGCTGCGTGGTCGCAGCTACGACGCGATCTTCGTCTTCGAGACGTCTCCGATCACTTCGGCACTGCCGGCCCTGCTGCTGCGCCGGCTCAAGCGGGCTCCGCTGCTGATGTGGGTGCTGGACTTGTGGCCCGAGACGCTGTCGGCGGTAGGCGTCGTGCGTTCACCGCGCTTGCTGCGCTGGGTCGGCGCACTCGTCGCCTTCATCTACAAGCGCTGTGACCGCATCCTCGTGCAGTCACGGGCCTTCTATCCCAACATCGAACGCTGGGCGGGAGACACGACGCGCGTCCGCTACTTTCCCGCCTGGGCCGAGGCGACCTTCGATCAGGATCCGCAGAACGTCGAGCCCGCGCCGGAAGTCGCGCCCTACGCCGACACGTTCAATGTCATGTTTGCCGGCAACATCGGCGAGGCACAGGACTTCCCGGCCATTCTCGAAGCGGCGCAAGCGCTGGAGTGCCGAGCGGACGTTCGCTGGCTGATCGTCGGCGACGGGCGGGCGGCTGCCGGTGTGCGTGACGAGATCGAGCGGCGTGGGCTCGGCGGGCGCGTCGTCATGCTCGGTCGCCATTCGCTCGAAAGGATGCCGTCTTTCTTTCGCGGCGCCAGTGCGCTGCTCGTGTCGCTGAAGGCCGACCCCACTTTCGCGTTGACCATTCCCGGCAAGGTACAGAGCTACCTGGCAACGGGGTTGCCGCTGCTCGGCATGCTCGACGGAGAAGGTGCGCGCGTGATAGAGGACGCCGGCGCCGGCCTGGTGTGCGCAGCGGGCGACGGCCTGGCGCTGGCCCGCCGCGTCGAGCAACTGGTGGCACTGAGCCCCGACACGCTCTCCGCAATGGGCAGCGCGGGCCGCGCCTACTGCAAGCGCGAGTTCGACCGCAAGGCTCTGATCGATTCGCTGGAGACCTGGATTGCCGAACTCATGCGGCTGCCCCTGCCCTGCAGCGGCGAGTCCCGATCATGAAGCTGGCTCGCCACACCCTCTTCAACCTCGTCGGCCTGGGTGCGCCGCTGCTGGTAGCCGTCGTCTCCATCCCGATGCTCATCGACGTCCTCGGGCCGGCACGGTTTGGATTGCTGACCCTGATCTGGGCGGTCGTGAGCTACTTCGGCCTGTTCGATCTGGGCCTGGGCCGCGCCCTGACGCAACGGCTCGCGTCGGCCTTGGCGCTTGGGAAGCTGAACGACATCGGGCCGATCGTGGCGACGGCATCCGTGCTGATGGCCTGCATCGGCCTGCTGGCCGGCGTCGTCATGGCGCTGCTCGCGGATCGGGGTGTGGCACTCGTCAGTGGCGTGCCGGATCCCGCCGAGGCCGTGCGCGCGGTGCTGCTCATGGCGATCGCAGTGCCGGCGGTGGTGTTGACCACGGGCCTGCGCGGCGTGCTGGAAGCCCAGCATGCCTTCGGCCTGGTCAACGTGCTGCGGCTGCCTCTCGGGCTGTTCACGTTTCTCGGGCCGCTGGCGGTGGCGCTGTGGTTCGGGCCGCGACTCGACGTCATCGCGTTCGTGCTGACGTTGGGCAGGTTGGTGGGACTCCTGGCGCACGCCTGGGTGGCATGGGCATCGCGCCCGCCCGGGTGCGGCAGGTTCCGTGTGCAGCGCGATCAGGTGCAGCCCTTGCTGGCGACAGGTGGCTGGCTCACCCTGAGCAACATCGTTGGACCGGTGATGGGCTACGCAGACCGATTCGTGATCGCCGCGACTGTCTCGGCCAGTGCCGTGGCCTACTACGCCACGCCGAACGAACTGGTGACCAAGCTGTGGATCATTCCGGGTGCGTTGACCGCCGTGCTGTTTCCGGCTTTCTCCGCCGGAGCCTCGATCGGCGGGCGATCTTCCTGGCATCTGGCGATGCGCGCGGTCAGCTGGCTGTTCGTGGCCCTGTTGCCGCTGACGCTGGCACTGGCATTGTTCGCCAACGACATCCTGGGCCTGTGGATCAACCCCACGTTCGCCGCGCAGAGCGCCCCCATGCTTCGCTTGTTCGCGATCGGTATCTTCATCAACTGCCTGGCGCACGTGCCGCTGACCCTGATGCAGGGCGCCGGCCAGGCCCGCGCGCCTTCGCTGCTTCAGGCGGCCCAGCTGCTGCCCTACGTGGCCCTGATGTGGTGGCTG
>CAWDIT010000008.1:0-40077 GCA_963802435.1 uncultured bacterium | reverse complement strand
CAAAGTAGGCGCTGCGCCGACGCCCAAGGACCAGCAGTTCACCAACACGGTCAGTGCCCCGGGCCGTCTCGTCACGACCGAGGAGTTCGAGAACATCATCATCCGCCAGAGCTCGACCGGCGCCGTCGTGCGGATCAAGGACATCGGCCGCGCCGAGCTCGGTTCGCAGGACTACAACTCGTTCGGGCGCTTGAACGGCAAGCCGGCCGGCGCGATGGCGGTCTACCTGCTTCCCGGCGCGAACCAGCTCAAGGCCGCCGAGACGATCTATGCGACGATGGAACAGGCGAAGGGACTCTTCCCGCCGGCCATGGACTACAAGATCGTCTACGACACGACGCCCGCGGTCCAGGCCTCGATCCACGAGATCCTGAAGACCTTCGTCGAGGCGCTGATCCTGGTGACGCTCGTCGTCTTCGTCTTCCTGCAGAACATCCGCGCGACGATCATCCCGCTGATCACGATTCCGGTGTCGCTGATCGGCACCTTCATCTTCTTCCCGCTGCTCGGGTTCTCGGTCAATACGCTGTCGATGTTCGGCCTCGTGCTGGCAATCGGCATCGTGGTGGACGACGCAATCGTCGTCGTCGAGGCGGTGATCCACCACCTCGAGAAGGGAAAGAGCCCGAAGGACGCGACGATCCAGGCCATGAAAGAGGTCACGGCCCCGGTCATCGGCATCGCCCTCATCCTGTGCGCGGTGTTCGTCCCCGTCGCGATGCTCGGCGGCCTGGTCGGCAGCATGTACAAGCAGTTCGCCCTCACCATTGCTATCTCGGTGCTGCTGTCGGCGTTCAACGCGCTGTCGCTGACGCCTGCACTGTGCGCGATGCTGCTCAAGCCGCCGCGTCCGATGCGCGGCCCGCTGGGGGCCGCTTTCCGCGGCTTCAACAAGGCATTCGACGTCACGACGAGCGGCTATGTCCACGTGTCGCGCCTGCTCGTGCGCCGCTCGCTGCTGACGATCGCGATCGTCGCCGCAGTGGCGGTCGGTGCCGGCCTGTTCGCGCGCGTCATCCCGGCCGGGTTCATCCCAGACGAGGACCAGGGCATCTTCGGTGTCTCGGTCCAGCTTCCGCCGGGAGCATCGCTCGAACGCACGAGCATCGTGCTGAAGAAGGTCGAGGACATCCTGGCCAAGACCGATGGTTTGGAGTCGTTTCAGACTATCGGCGGCTTCGGCGCGGTGACGAGCACGTACCAGCCGAACTACGGCACGATCTTCTCGCGCCTCAAGCCGTGGGAGGAGCGCAAGAGCGCAGAACTGCACGTGACGGGCATCATGGCGGGCTTGCAGCGTCAGTTCGCAGCGATCCCGGAGGCGATCATCTTCCCGTTCAATATCCCGACACTTTCGGGGTTCGGCGCCGCGTCGGGTTTCAACTTCCTGCTCCAGGACCGCAGCGGTTCGCTGACGATCGCGCAGCTCGGCGAGCAGTCGAGCAAGTTCCTCGCGGCGGGACGCAAGCGGCCGGAACTGGGCACGCTGTTCACCTCGTTCGATCCGAACTATCCGCAGGTCAAGGTGGAGCTCGACCGCGAGAAGGCGCGCACGCTCGGCGTCCCGGTGAACGACGTGTTCCAGGCGATGTCGGCCGTGCTCGGTGGCAGCTACGTCAACGACTTCAACCGCTTCGGGCGGCTGTACCGCGTCTACGCGCAGGCCGACGCCGAGGCACGCCTGAAGGCGGAGGATATTGGCAAGGTCTACGTCCGCTCGAACACGACCAACGCGATGGTCCCGCTGTCGACGCTGGTCACGATCACTGACGTGGCAGGCAGTGAACTGACGACGCGGTTCAACCTGCAGCGCTCGGTCGAGATCAACGGCTCGCCCGCGCGTGGCTACACCTCGGGGCAGGCGCTCGCCGCGCTGGAACAGGTGTTCGCGGAGACGATGCCCAAGGAGATGGGCTTTGCGTATTCGTCGATGTCGTACCAGGAGAAGATCGCGCCCCCCTCGACGCCGACCTTCATCATGGCCATCGTCTGCGTGTTCCTGCTGCTCGCCGCGCTGTACGAGAGCTGGCGCTTGCCCTGGGCCGTCCTGCTCGGGTCGCCGCTGGTCGCGCTGGGCGCCTTCTTCGGCGTCTGGCTGATGGGCTACGACAACAACGTCTACGTCCAGATCGGCCTCGTGATGCTGATCGGCCTGGCGGCGAAGAACGCGATCCTGATCGTGGAGTTCGCCAAGGCCAAGCATGAAGAGGGCATGTCGCTGGAGGACTCGGCGCTGGAGTCGGCCCGGCTGCGATTTCGGCCGATCCTGATGACGGCCTTCGCCTTCATCCTGGGCGTCGTGCCGCTGATGCTGGCGAGCGGCGCCGGCGCGGGCGCGCAGAACGTCATGGGCACCGGAGTGTTCTGGGGCATGCTGGTCGCCACCGCGCTGGGCGTGTTCATCATTCCCGGCAACTTCGCCTTCGTCGAAGGACTCGGCCGCAGCAAGAAGGCCGCGGCGACACCTGCGGCCGTGCCGGCAGCGACGGCCAAGGAAGGAGCGGATTGAGATGAGCCGCCAACAAGCTCTCCTGCTCTGCGCGCTGGGTTTCGTCGCCGCCGGCTGCACGACCGGCCCCGACTACAAGCGGCCGGAGCTCTCGTTGCCGCCGGCCTATCGAGGGGTCGACGCCGCGCCGCCGGCCGCCGGCGCCGAGACCTTCGGCGCCATTCAATGGTGGAGTGTCTTCCCGGATCCGGAACTCCAGGCCCTGATCCGCACGGCGCTCGCGCAGAACTACGATCTGCGCGTCGCCGTGCAGCGCATCCTGCAGGCGCAAAGCCTGGTCACGGTGGCGGGCTCGTTGCCGTATCCGACGGTCAGCGGCGGCATCAGTGCCCCGTATGCCGCGTATTCGGGTTCGGAACTGCCTCCCGGGGTCGCCGACCACAGCTTCCAGCCGCAGGCCGTGCTCGGTGTCGCCTGGGAACTGGATTTCTGGGGCAAGTTCCGCCGCAATTCAGAGTCCGCGTGGGCCGACCTGCTCGCCGCCGAGGAGGCGCGCTACGCCGTCATGGCGACGCTCGTTTCGGACGTCGGTCAAGCCTACCTGACGCTGCGCGCGCTGGACATCACGCTCGAAATCTCGCGGCGCACCGTGGGTTCCCGCGCGCAGTCGGTCGATCTCGTGCAAGCGCGGCTCGACGGCGGCGTGGCCGGGGTTCTCGACTTGCGGCAGGCCGAAACGCTGTACTACGGCGCGACGAAGACGATCCCGGACATCCAGCGGCAGATCGAGGAGACCGAGAACACCATCAACATCCTGCTCGGACAGAACCCGGGCCCGATCAGGCGCGGGCGCCCCCTCGACCAGCAGATCGCTGCCCCGACGTTGCCCCCTGGGCTGCCGCTGGATCTGCTGACGCGCAGGCCCGACATCCGACAGGCCGAGCAGCAACTCGTTTCCGCGAACGCGCAGATCGGCGTTGCCAAGGCGGCGCTCTACCCGCAGGTCACGATTTCCGGATTCGGCGGAGGCGGCAATGCGACGGTCAACGGCGCGAGTTTCGGGCCGTTCTGGATCCTCAACGTGCTGCCCGAGATCTCAGTGCCGATCTTCAACATGGGCCGCCTCCAGGCCAACGTGGACTACAACGAGGCCCAAGCCCAGGCGGCCGCGCTGCGCTATCAGCAGACGCTTCGGCAAGCACTGCGCGAAGTGTCCGACGCGCTGATCGGCATTCGCAAGCGGCAGGAATTCAGGCAGCAACAGGAACTGCTCGTCAAGACGCTGGCGGACGCCAGCCAGGTCGCCAACATGCGCTACGAGGGCGGCGTGTCGAGCTTCCTCGAAGTGCTGGATACGGAGCGGCAGCTGTTCGACGCGGAGCTTCAGCTGGTCCAGGCCAGGCGTGACGAATCGCAGAGTGTGATCCAGCTCTACAAGGCCCTCGGCGGCGGATGGCAGGCCGATCCGCCCGCCACGGCAGCCGCGGAACAGCGTGTGGCGGGAGCGGCGGCGGTCACAGCGCGCTAGCCGTTACGCCGCCAGGCACATCGACACGCCCGTGCCGGGCCGTGGCTCACAGTTCGGCGACTCCACTTCCCGCGACATGAAGGAGCCCCGCTACGCCTGGGTGGTCGTCTGGGCAGTCTTCGTCTGCCTGGCGGTGATCTTCGGCGTCGCGTACTCGTTCGCCGCGTTCTTCGCGTCGTTCGCCGCCGAGTTCGACGCGCAGCGGGCCGACGTGTCGCTGGTTTTCGGTCTCTCTGGCCTGCTGTACTTCGTGCTCGGCGCCGGCGGCGGCATGCTCGCCGACCGCTTCGGCCCGCGAGTGATCTGCTGCGCCGGCATGCTGTGCATCGCGCTCGGCCTGGCCGGCAGCAGCGTCGCGAGTTCGATGACGATGATCTACGCCGCCTATGGCGTGGGCATCGGCGTCGGCGTCGCGCTCGTCTACACGCCGTCGATTGCCTGCGTCCAGCCCTGGTTCACGCAGCGGCGCGGTCTGGCGGCGGGCATCGCGAGCGCCGGAATCGGCGCCGGCACGGTGCTCGTCCCACTGCTGGCGACGCAGGCGATCGCAAGGGATGGAGTGGCGCGGCGCGCTGCGAGCGCTCGCGCTCGGCGTGCTGCTCGTCGGCGTCGGCGCGGCGTTCCTGCTGCGGCGCGCGCCTCTGCCGCCGGCATCGGCCTCGGGCCATCGGCCCGGCTCGAGCCTGGCCGAGGCCCTGAGCAGCGCACGCTTCTGGTGGTTGTACCTGGCCGTCGTGACGGCCGGTCCGACCATGTTCGTTCCGTTCGCGCACGTCTCGGTCTCGGCGCGCGACCTCGGTATCGCCGATGCGCGCGCCGTGGGGCTGGTGGGGCTGATCGGTATCGGCAGCCTGATCGGACGCTTTGCGATCGGTGCGCTGGCCGACCGCCTGGGCCGTACGTTGACGTTGACGCTTGCGCAGGCGTCGATGGGTCTTGCCTATCTGCTGTGGAACGCCGCCGGCGGCTACGCTGCGCTGGCGGTGTTCGCGCTCTGGTTCGGACTGAGCTACGGTGGCATCGTGTCGCTGCTGCCGGCGATCTGCATGGACCTGTTCGGCGCGCGCGCGGTGGCGAGCATCCTCGGCACGCTCTACACCGGCGCGGCGGTGGGCAACCTGCTCGGACCGGTGGCCGCCGGCGCGGTGTTCGACCGCACGGGAAGCTATACAGATCGGGGACTACACTGCCCGCGACATGAAGGAGCCCCGCTACGCCTGGGTGGTCGTCTGGTCGGTGTTCGTCTGCCTGGCGGTGATCTTCGGCGTCGCGTACTCGTTCGCCGCATTCTTCGCGTCGTTCGCCACCGAGTTCGACGCGCAGCGGGCCGACGTGTCGCTGGTCTTCGGCCTCTCGGGCCTGCTGTACTTCGTGCTCGGAGCCGGCGGCGGCATGTTGTCCGACCGCTTCGGTCCGCGAGTGATCTGCTGCGCCGGCATGCTGTGCATCGCGCTCGGCCTGGCCGGAAGCAGCGTCGCGAGTTCGATGACGATGATCTACGCCGCCTACGGCGTCGGCATCGGCGTCGGCATCGCGCTCGTCTACACGCCGTCGATCGCCTGCGTGCAACCCTGGTTCACGCAGCGGCGCGGTCTGGCCGCGGGCATCGCGAGCGCCGGCATCGGCGCCGGCACGGTGCTCGTCCCGTTGCTCGCGACGCAGGCGATCGCTAACCTTCAGTGGCGCGGCGCGCTGCGAGCACTCGCGCTCGGCGTGCTACTCGTCGGCGTCGGCGCGGCGTTCCTGCTGCGACGCGCGCCTCTGCCACCGGCATCGACCTCGGGCCATCGGCCCGGATCGAGCCTGTCCGAGGCGCTGCGCAGCGCACGCTTCTGGTGGTTGTACCTGGCCGTCGTGACGGCCGGCCCGACCATGTTCGTTCCGTTCGCACACGTGTCGGTATCGGCGCGCGACCTCGGCATCACCGATGCGCGCGCCGTAGGGCTGGTGGGGCTGATCGGCATCGGCAGCCTGATCGGACGCTTCGCGATCGGCGCGATGGCCGACCGCCTGGGCCGCGCGTTGACGCTGACGCTTGCGCAGGCGTCCATGGGTCTGGCCTATGTGCTGTGGAACGCCGCCGGCGGCTACCCCGCGCTGGCGGTGTTCGCGCTCTGGTTCGGACTGAGCTACGGTGGCATCGTGTCGCTGCTGCCGGCGATCTGCATGGACCTGTTCGGCGCGCGCGCGGTGGCGAGCATCCTCGGCACGCTCTACACCGGCGCGGCGGTGGGCAACCTGCTCGGACCCGTGGCCGCCGGCGCGGTGTTCGACCGCACGGGAAGCTATGCGCTGGCGATGTGGGCGTGCTTGCGCTGTCTGGCGTCGCGACGCTGGCGTCGCGCGCCTGGTCCGCGCGCGCGGGCCGTTGTACTGAGGGAGAGACAAGCGCCTCCCAAGGTTGTCTGGCAGTCGGCTTTCGGCCCATTGCGGTCTTTCGCACTCGTCCGCTTTCTTGTCGCTTCAGCGCGGCGTGGCAGGCGGTGCCCGGCCGGGGCTCATGCTGTGGCGGTCGGCGCTGCGCGCCGACTCCACTGCGATGCTCTGTCCGCGGTCGCGTCGCAGAACTCACTGCGTTCGCTGCGCTCTCTCCGTTCGGACAACTGCGCCGAGTCAGTCTACGAAGCGCGCTGCGCGCGCCGACCGCGGACCTGCGCTTCTCGTCGCCACAGAAATCGCCCCCACCGGGCACCGCCCGCCGCGCTGGACCGTAGTTGTCTTCCAATGGTGCGAAAAGCGCGAGCGTCTCCGGCCAAGGGCGTCGGGTGGCTGACGCAGCGAAGTAAAGGAGGAGGGCCGGGCGCAGCCCGGCCCGGGGGACATGAGCGGAGTCGGCCACCCGATGGCCTTGGCACGCTCCAGCAGTCGAGACGAAGGACTGCAATGGCCGACAGCAGACTCTCTCTCCCGCTCTCTTCAGCACGGACGCCGCGGGTCGTGCACTGCAGGGTGGAATAACCGAGATGTGCTGAATCTGCACCCCCAATGCCTGGCTGCCTCAAGTGGCTACGGTCTGCCGCACCGCGCGCTCCCAGCGCTGCATCAACTCAGCCGCACGCTCGCGAGGTAGCGTCGGCTGAAAGCGCCGCTCCACCTTCCATTGCGCCGCCAGTTCGTCGATGCTGCGATAGACGCCGCAGGCCAGCCCGGCCAGATACGCCGCGCCGAGCGCGGTGGTCTCGATGACCTGCGGGCGCACCACCGGGATTCCCAGCAGGTCGGCCTGGAACTGCATCAGCAGGTCGTTCACGCAGGCGCCGCCGTCGACGCGCAACTCGCTTACCGGCGCGCCGCCGGCGGCCACTGTGTCGCGGCTCATCGCCTTGAGCAGGGCCGCACTCTGGAAGGCGATGCTCTCCAGCGCCGCGCGCGCGATGTGGGCCACCGTGCTGCCGCGCGTCAGGCCGACGATGGCGCCGCGCGCCTCTGGGGTCCAGTACGGCGCACCGAGGCCGGTGAAGGCGGGCACGAACATCACGCCGCCGGCATCAGGAACGCTCTCGGCAAGCGCCTGCACCTCACCGCTGGCGCGGATCGCATGCAGCCCGTCGCGCAGCCACTGCACGACCGCGCCGCCGATGAAGACGCTGCCTTCGAGCGCGAACTCGGGCATCCAGGGCGGCGTCGGGCCACCACGAGCGTCGCGGGTGCCCCCTGGCGAGACTGGCGCGTCCCGCCGCTGGGCTCCCTGCACGCCGAGTTGCGCGGCGGAGGTCGTGATCAATCCGTTGCCGCTGGTCAGGAACTGCTGGCCCGTATGCATCAGCATGAAGCAGCCGGTGCCGTAGGTGTTCTTCGCCAGCCCTGCGGAAAAGCAGGCCTGGCCGAAGAGGGCGCTCTGCTGGTCGCCGGCCACGCCTGCGATGGGCAGGCTCGCGCCCAGCAGTTCGGCGCGCGTGTGGCCGTAGACGTGGCTCGACGGATGCACCGCGGGCAGCATCTCGCGCGGGATGTCGAGCAGACCGAGCAACGCGTCGTCCCACTCGTTGCGCCGGATGTTGAAGAGCATCGTGCGCGACGCGTTGCTGACGTCGCTGGCATGAACCTGGCCGCCGGTCAGTTGCCAGATCAGCCACGCGTCGATGGTGCCGAACGCGATCTCGCCGCGCGCCGCCGCGGCCCGAGCGCCGGGGACGTGATCGAGGATCCACTTCAGCTTGGTGCCCGAGAAGTAGGCATCGACGATCAGGCCCGTCCTGTCGCGAATGTCCGCCTCGTGGCCCGCGGCTCGCAGCGCGGCGCAGGCCGGCTCGGCGCGGCGGTCCTGCCAGACGATGGCGTTGTAGAGAGGTTCTCCGCTGCGGCGATCCCACACGACGGTGGTTTCGCGCTGGTTGGTGATGCCGATCGCCTTCACGTCGCCCGCCTTCAGCCCCGCGGCGGCCAGCGCCTCCTGCGCCGTGGCGAGCTGCGTGGACCAGAGTTCATGCGGATCATGCTCGACCCAGCCGGGCTGCGGGTAGATCTGGCGGAACTCGCGCTGCGCCATTGCGACGATGCGCCCGTCGCTGCCGAACACGATGCTGCGCGAGCTGGAGGTGCCCTGATCGAGGGCCAGCAGGTAGCTCATCCGGTTCTCCTTCAGCGGCGCGGGGGGCGACGCCACGCCTGCGCCCGGCGCGACGTCACTCGGCGATGATGCATTGCACGCCGGCCTCGGTGAGCAGGCGCGGAAACGGGTCGGGGGGCGGCGCGTCGGTGTACAACTGGTCCAGGTTGTCCAGCCGCGACACTTCCACCATCGCCGGGCGGTTGAACTTGCTGTGGTCGGCGGCCAGCCAGACCTCGCGCGAGTGCTCGAGGATGGCGCGCGCCACGGCGACCTCGCGGTAGTCGAAGTCGCGCAGCGTGCCGTCGGCCTCGATGCCCGAGATACCGACGAGCGCGATGTCGACCTTGAACTGGCGGATGAAATCGACGGTCGCCTCGCCGACGATGCCGCGGTCGCGCGAGCGGACCATGCCGCCGGCGACGATCAGCTCACAGTCGGGGTGGTCGCTCAGCGTCGCTGCGACGTTCAGGTTGTTGGTGATCACTCGCAGTCCGCGGTGATGCATCAGCTCGCGTGCGATGGCCTCGGTCGTGGTGCCGATGTTGATGATCAGCGAACAGTCATGGGGCACTGCCCTCGCCACGGCCCTCGCGATGCGCTGCTTGGCCGCCTCGTTGAGCAGCTGGCGTTGCCGGTAGGCGATGTTCTCGGTCGTCGATCCCGGTACGCGCACGCCGCCGTGAAAGCGCGACAGCAATCCGGCCTCGGCAAGTTGCCGGACGTCGCGCCGCACGGTCTGCAGCGTGACACCGAAGTGTTCGGCCAGTGTCTCGACGGAGACGCTTCCTTGCAGGCGCACCTTCTCGAGCAAGCGAACCTGGCGTGGGTGGAATTGCATCTGAGCGAATCTAAGCGAGCAAAAGCGAGCGGTCATTAGGGTAAGCGTGGATCTGAAACGAACATGCAACGAACATAATCGCCACCAACGCGAAAAGGCCGCTGCCCGCGAATCGGCAGACGCCCCACCCTATGCAGTCGATTCAGCCCTCCGCAGTGTCCCCTGTGCATCGCGCCACGGCGAGCTCGGAGTCGCACTTCGACATTCTCGTGGTCGGTGGCGGCATCAATGGCGTGGGCATCGCGCGCGACCTCGCCGGGCGCGGTCTGTCGGTGCTGCTGTGCGAGAAGGACGACCTCGCCTCGCACACCTCTGGCGCATCGACCAAGCTCATCCACGGCGGGTTGCGCTACCTCGAGAACTACGAGTTCTCGATGGTCCGCAAGTCGCTCGCCGAGCGCGAGGTGCTGCTCAGGAGCGCGCCGCACATCATGTGGCCGCTGCGTTTCGTGATGCCGCACGACCCGGGCATGCGCCCGGTGTGGATGGTCCGCGCCGGGTTGTTCATGTACGACCACCTGGCTCGACGCGAGGTGCTGCCGGCGTCGGGCACGATCGACCTGCGCCAGCACGCGGCGGGCGCGCCGCTCAAGCCGGGCTTCACGAAGGGCTTCGTCTATTCGGACGGCTGGGTCGACGACGCGCGGCTGGTCGTGCTCAACGCGATCGACGCTGCCGCGCGTGGCGCGACGATCCTGACGCGCTGCGCCTGCGTCGATGCGCGGCGCGGCCCGACGCAGTGGCAAGCCCGCCTTCAGTGCGCTGGCGGCGAGACGCGCGACGTCACCGCGCGCGCGCTCGTCAACGCGTCGGGACCCTGGGCGGCCCAGTTCCTCACCGAGCACGCCCACGAGCCGCGCCACCGGGCGCTGCGGCTCGTCAAGGGCAGCCACATCGTTGTTCGCAGGATGTTCGAACACCGCGACGCGTATCTGTTCCAGAACCCCGACAAGCGCATCATCTTCGCGATCCCCTATGAAGGCGAGTTCACGCTGATCGGCACCACCGACGTCGAGCACCGTGGCGCCATCGGCGAAGCTCGCATCGACGTCGGCGAGATCGCCTACCTGTGCGAGCAGGCGAGCCGCTACTTCGAGCGAGCGGTCACTCCCGCTGACGTGGTCTGGTCCTACTCGGGCGTGCGCCCGCTGCTCGAGGACGAGTCGGGCAACCCGGCGGAAGTAACGCGCGACTATTCGCTGCAACTCGATACGGCAGGTGGCACGGCCGCTTCGATGCTGACGGTTTGGGGCGGCAAGCTGACGGTCTTTCGCAGGCTCGCCGAGGAGGCCTCCGACCTGCTGTCGGGCGCGCTCGACGTGAAGCGCGGCGCCTGGACGCGCGGCACCTACTTCCCTGGCGGCGACCTCAGCGCCTGGATCGGCGCGCCGCAGCGCCCGGACACCGACTTCGAGCGCTTTGTGCAGGCGCTCACGCTGCGCCACCCCGAGCTTCCAACTCTTCTGCTTCGCCGTCTGGCCCGCTGCTACGGGGCGCGCGTGGAGTTGCTGCTCGCCGGCGATCCGGGCGCCGAAGTGGCACCGGGGCTGTTCGAGTCGGAGCTGAACTACCTTCGCGAGCACGAATGGGCGCGCTCGGCCGACGACGTGCTGTGGCGTAGAACCAAGCTCGGGCTGCATCTGAACGCCGCCCAGCGGGGGAGAGTGGCCGCCTGGTGCGCGGTGCACTGGCCGGCGGCATCTGCAGGCAGCCTCGCGCAGCCCGTCGCGGAGAGCTCGTGGAGCTGAGGCTCGAGGGCATCGCACAGCGGGTCGGTGCGCAGACGCACCTGTCCCCGCTGGATCTGACGCTGGTGCCGCTCGCCGTCACCGTACTGCTCGGCGCGACGCAGGCCGGCAAGACGACGCTGATGCGAGTGATGGCTGGCCTCGACGCACCGAGCGCCGGGCGCGTGCTCGCCGACGGCAAGGACGTGACCGGCATGCCCGTGCGCGAGCGCAACGTGGCCATGGTCTACCAGCAGTTCATCAACTACCCGTCGATGACGGTGGCCGACAACATCGCCTCGCCGCTGAAGCTGCGCGGCGGGCACGGCCGCGCAGCCATCGACGCCCGCGTCGCGGAGCTTGCGGCAAAGCTGCACATCGAGCCCTTCCTGCAGCGCCTGCCGGCGGAACTCTCGGGTGGCCAGCAGCAGCGCGTCGCGCTGGCGCGTGCGCTGGCGAAGAAGGCGCCGCTGATGCTGCTCGACGAGCCGCTCGTGAACCTGGACTACAAGCTGCGCGAGGAGCTGCGCGAGGAGCTGTCGGCACTTTTCGCGAGCGGCGAGTCGACCGTGGTCTACGCGACGACCGAGCCGACCGAGGCACTGCTGCTCGGCGGCTACACCGCGGTGATGGATGCCGGTGAACTGCTGCAGTACGGGCCGACGGCGGAGGTTTTCCGGCGGCCGCGGTCGATGCGCGTCGCGCGCGCCTTCAGTGACCCGCCGATGAACCTGGTCACTGGCCAGGCTGCGGCGAACGGCGTCACGCTGCCGAGCGGGCCGCATCTGCAGCTGACGCTTCCGGCCAGCCAGACGATCCGGCAGGCGCTGACGGTGGGCATCCGCGCCAGTGCACTGCGCGTTCGGGGCCGCGAGGGTGACGCGAGCCTGCCCGGCAAGGTGGAACTGGCAGAGATCTCTGGATCCGACACTTTCGTGCACGTCGAGACAGCGGTCGGCGAAGTGGTCGCGCAACTCTCGGGGGTGCATCAATTCACGATCGGCGAGCCGATCACGCTCTACCTGGGACCGGCACAGCTCTACGTATTCGACGCCCGTGGTGAACTGCTGCTCGCGCCGGACGAGCCCGACGGAGCGGGAAGGCACTGACATGGCCCGCATCGTCCTGGATCTGGCGCATGCCTACGCTCCTGACCCGCAGCGTGACGAGGACTACGCGCTCCTGCCGCTGAAGATGAGTTTCGAGGACGGCGGTGCCTACGCGCTGCTCGGGCCTTCGGGCTGCGGCAAGACGACGCTGCTGAACATCGTCTCCGGACTCGTCACTCCGTCGCAGGGCACGGTGACCTTCGACGGCCGCGACGTCACCAGCCTCAGCCCGCAGCGGCGCAACATCGCGCAAGTGTTCCAGTTCCCGGTGATCTACGACACGATGACGGTCGCCGAGAACCTGGCCTTCCCGCTGAAGAACCGAGGCGTCGCGGCCGACCGCATCCGGCAGCGCGTCGGCAAGATCGCCGAGATGCTCGAGCTGAGCGGCCAGCTCGACCTCCGTGCCGCCGGCCTGGCGGCCGACGCCAAGCAGAAGATCTCGCTCGGTCGCGGCCTGGTGCGCGAGGACGTCAGCGCAGTGCTGTTCGACGAGCCGCTGACGGTGATCGACCCTCATCTGAAGTGGAAGCTGCGGCGCAAGCTGAAGCAGATCCACCACGAGCTGAAGCTGACGCTGATCTACGTCACCCACGATCAGGTCGAGGCATTGACCTTCGCGCAGGAGGTGGTCGTGATGACGCGCGGCCGGGCGGTGCAAGTGGGCACGGCGTCGGAGTTGTACGAGCGCCCTCGCCATACCTTCGTCGGCAATTTCATCGGCTCGCCGGGGATGAACTTCATGCCGGCGCGATGGAACGGCAGCGGCATCGAGGTCGCCGGGTACGCGCTGCAGATCACCTCGGACGCCGCCGTGCTCGCAGCAGCGGGCGAGTTCACGCTCGGGGTGCGGCCCGAGTACGTGTCGCTCGCCGGCGCCGACGATCCGACCGCCCTGCCGGCCGAGGTCGTGCAGCGCCAGGACGTCGGCACCTACTGGCTGCTGACGGCGCGCTGCGGCGATGTGCTGCTGCGTGCGCGCCTCGATCCCGAGTCGGCGGTGCCCGGCACCGGCGCGCAGGTGTGGCTCAAGGTGGCAGGCGCGCACACCTGCTACTACGGCCGCAACGATGAACTGATCGCCAGCGCCGGTCGCGCCACCGAGGTGCAGTCATGAAGCCGGTCAACCAGAAGGCCTGGTTGCTCGTGCTGCCCGTCGTGCTGTGCGTGGCCTTCTCGGCCATCCTGCCGCTGATGACGGTCGTGAACTACTCGGTGCAGGACATCATTTCGCCCGAGCGGCGGGTCTTCGTCGGAACCGAGTGGTTCAAGGCGGTGATGCGCGACGACGATCTGCAGGGCGCATTGCTGCGCCAGATCGGCTTTTCGCTGTCGGTCCTGCTCGTCGAGATCCCGCTCGGCATCGCGCTCGCGCTGGCCATGCCGGCCAAGGGCTGGAAGTCCTCGGCGGTGCTGGTGCTGGTTGCGATCTCGCTGCTGATCCCGTGGAACGTCGTCGGCACGATCTGGCAGATCTACGGCCGCACCGACATCGGCCTGATGGGCGCGGCGCTCGCGGCGCTGGGCATCGAGTACAGCTATACCGGCAACGCGACCCAGGCCTGGCTCACCGTGTTGCTGATGGACGTTTGGCACTGGACGCCGCTCGTCGCGCTGCTCTGCTTTGCCGGGCTGCGCGCGATCCCGCAGGCCTACTACCAGGCCGCGAGCATCGACGGCGCGTCCAAGTTCGCGGTGTTCCGCTACATCCAGCTGCCCAAGCTGCGCGGCGTCCTGATGATTGCCGTGCTGCTGCGCTTCATGGACAGCTTCATGATCTACACCGAGCCGTTCGTCCTGACCGGCGGCGGGCCTGGCAACGCGACGACCTTCCTGAGCCAGTACCTTACGCAGAAGGCGGTCGGCCAGTTCGACCTCGGCCCGGCGGCGGCGTTCTCGCTGATCTACTTCCTGATCATCCTGCTGCTGTGCTTCATCCTCTACAACTGGATGCAGCGCGTGGGAACGGCCGACAAGACGGAGGCGAAGTGAACTGCCCCCAAGCTCGCTTCGTTCGCTGCCCCCGAGGGGGCGCGCAGGGCCCTTCGGGCGGCCGGGCGGGCCCTGCCATGGATGACAGGCGATTCAAGAAGCGGACGATCTTCCTGATCGTCTACCTGATCTTCGCCATCCTGCCGGTGTACTGGATGGTCAACATGTCGTTCAAGACGAACGAGGAAATCCTGTCGGTGTTCAGCATGTGGCCGCGTGCACTGACCTTCGACAACTACAAGGTCATCTTCACCGATGTGTCGTGGTACTCGGGCTACATCAATTCGATGATCTACGTGGCCATCAACACGGTGATCTCGCTGCTGGTGGCTCTGCCGGCCGCGTATGCCTTCTCGCGCTACTCGTTCCTCGGTGACAAGCACGTGTTCTTCTGGCTGCTGACCAACCGCATGACGCCGCCGGCCGTGTTCCTCCTGCCGTTCTTCCAGCTCTACACGACGCTCGGGATGATGGACACGCACATCGCGGTGGCGCTCGCCCACCTGCTGTTCAACGTGCCTCTGGCAGTCTGGATCCTGGAGGGCTTCATGAGCGGCATCCCGCGCGAGATCGACGAGACGGCTTACATCGACGGCTATACGTTCCCGCGCTTCTTCGTGACGATCTTCATTCCGCTGATCAAGGCCGGTGTCGGCGTCGCGGCCTTCTTCTGCTTCATGTTCAGCTGGGTCGAGCTGCTGATGGCGCGCACGCTGACCAGCGTCAACGCCAAGCCCATCGTCGCAGTGATGACGCGCACCGTCTCCGCCTCGGGCATGGACTGGGGCGTGCTCGCCGCGGCCGGCGTGCTGACCATCGTGCCGGGCGCGATCGTGATCTATTTCGTCCGCAACTACATCGCGAAGGGGTTCGCGATGGGCCGCGTCTAGCCCGAGAGGAGGCCCGCCGATGTTCGAATGGATGGCCTGGACGCTACCGGTCGCGGTGTTCTTCTGCTCGATCGTGCTGATGCTCGTCGGCATGACGTTGTGGGAGATCAGATCGCCGACCTTCCTGCGCAAGGGTTTCCTGCCGATCGCGACGACGCGCGGCGACAGGCTCTTCATTGGCCTGCTGTCTGCCGCTTATGTCAACCTGGCCTTTGTTGCCGTGAGCGAGAAGATGATCGAGTGGTTCGGGCTTGGGCAGGAACCATCGATCTGGTTCAGCTTCGTCGCGTCGATGGCGCTGCTTGCGCTGATCATGAAGAAGGGATAGGTCTCTGAAGGGAAACATCCGGCCCTTTCTTCCCAGCCGGCGTGTTGACAACAACCACGGGAAGCACTTGAGGAGATGAAGATGAAATTGCGCTTGAACGCCGTGGCCTTTGCGGCCGCCGCCCTGGCCCTCGGCCAAGGCGCATGGGCTGGCGAGGCCGAGGCCAAGAAATGGATAGATGCCGAGTTCCAGCCGTCCACGCTGAGCAAGGATCAGCAGATGGCCGAGATGAAATGGTTCATCGAGGCGGCGAAGAAACTGCAGGCCAAGGGGGTGAAGGAGATCTCGGTCGTGTCCGAGACCATCACCACCCACGAGTACGAGAGCAAGACGCTCGCCAAGGCGTTCACCGAGATCACCGGCATCACCGTCAAGCACGACCTGATCCAGGAAGGCGACGTGGTCGAGAAGCTGCAGACCTCGATGCAGTCGGGCAAGTCGATCTACGACGGTTGGATCAGCGACTCGGACCTGATCGGCACGCACTACCGCTACGGCAAGATCATGAACCTGACCGACTACATGGCCGGCAAGGGCAAGGAGTACACCAATCCCGGCATCGACATCAAGGACTTCATCGGCACCAGCTTCACGACCGGCCCCGACAAGAAGCTGTACCAGCTGCCCGACCAGCAGTTCGCCAACCTGTACTGGTTCCGCGCCGACCTGTTTGCGCGCCAGGACCTGAAGGACAAGTTCAAGGCCAAGTACGGCTACGACCTCGGCGTGCCGCTGAACTGGAGCGCCTATGAAGACATCGCCGCGTTCTTCAGCGAAGACGTGAAGACGATCGACGGCAAGCCGATCTACGGTCACATGGACTACGGCAAGAAGGACCCGTCGCTGGGCTGGCGCTTCACCGACGCCTGGCTGTCGATGGCTGGCACTGCCGACATCGGCATTCCGAACGGCAAGCCGGTCGACGAATGGGGCATCCGCGCCTCGGCCGACGGCTGCACGCCGCTCGGCGCGTCGGTCTCGCGCGGTGGCGCCACCAATTCGCCGGCCGCCGTCTACGCGCTGACGAAGTACGTCGACTGGATGAAGAAGTACGCCCCGAAGGAAGCCACCGGCATGACCTTCGGCGAAGCCGGCCCGGTGCCGGCGCAGGGCCAGATCGCGCAGCAGATCTTCTGGTACACCGCGTTCACCGCCGACATGACCAAACCGGGGCTGCCGGTCGTCAACGCCGACGGCACACCGAAGTGGCGCATGGCCCCCGGCCCGAACGGTCCGTACTGGAAGCAGGGCATGCAGAACGGCTACCAGGACGTGGGCTCGTGGACCTTCTTCGACAAGCACGACGACAACAAGACCGCGGCCGCCTGGCTGTACGCGCAGTTCGTGACCGCCAAGACCACCTCGCTGAAGAAGACGATCGTCGGCCTGACGCCGATCCGCGAGAGCGACATCCAGAGCAAGGCGATGACCGACCTGGCGCCCAAGCTCGGCGGCCTGGTCGAGTTCTACCGCAGCCCGGCGCGTGTGGCCTGGACGCCGACGGGCACCAACGTGCCCGACTACCCGAAGCTCGCGCAACTGTGGTGGAAGAACGTGGCGGTGGCCGTGACCGGCGAGAAGACGCCGCAGCAGGCGATGGACAACCTGGCCGAGGAGATGGACCAGGTGATGGGCAGGCTCGAGCGCGCCGGCATGGCCCGCTGCGCGCCGAAGCTCAACAAGAAGGAAGACCCGAAGAAGTGGCTCAGCGACAAGGGGGCCCCTTGGGCGAAGCTGGCCAACGAGAAGCCGAAGGGCGAAACGATCGCCTACGAGACGCTGCTCAACGCCTGGAAGGCGGGCAAGGTACGTTGATCTAGTCGAGCCAGCCGGCATCTCCGCCCGACCGCGCGGCGCGCAGGTGCCGCGCGGTCGATTTCATTCCGGGTTTACCCTTACTCCAGCAAGGGCGCGCGTCCCGGCCCATACTCCCGCTCCAGCAACCGTTGGAAGCCATGTCGCCCCTGATCGCCCTCGTCGTCGCCCATGGCACGCTGCTCGTGTTCGCCGCCACGCTGGCCGCGCGCATCGGCGCGCCGGTGCCCGCGGCGCCGTTCCTGGTTGTTGCCGGAGGGCTCGCGGTCGCCGGCCAGGTCTCGTGGGTGGCCGCGCTGGCCGCCGCGATCGTGGCCAACATCCTCGGCGACGGCCTGTGGTTCTGGGCCGGGCGCATGTATGGCTACCGAGTGCTCAAGCTGCTTTGCCGGATCTCGCTGTCGCCCGACTCCTGTGTCCGCCAGAGCGAGGCGTTCATCCTGCGCTGGGGTGGCAGTTCGCTGATCGCCGCCAAGTTCGTCCCCGGCGTGTCGGTCGTCGCGCCGCCGATGGCGGGCGCTCTCGGCATGTCGCTCGGCGCCTTCCTCGGATTCGAGACGCTTGCGGCAGCCATCTGGGCATCGCTGTTCCTGGGCATCGGGTGGATCTTCGCCGACCAGATTCAGAGGGTGATGGATCTGCTGTCGACGCTCGGCGTGGTGGCCGTGCTAGCGCTGCTCGTCATCGCGGCCGCGTATCTGGCGCTGCGCTACTGGCGGCGCCGCCTGTTCCTGAAGGGTGTCGCGATGCCGCGCATCGACGTCGACGAACTGCGTGCGCTGATCGACAGCGGCAATGCACCGCTCATCATCGACGTTCGCGCCGACGCCGCGCGCACGATCGACGAGCGGAGCATCCCGGGCGCGATCGCGGTCGAGTTGCGCGACATCGAGCGACTGGCGAAGGAACATCCGCGCGACCGCGAGCTGGTGCTGTACTGCAACTGCCCGAATGAGGCGTCGGCAGCGAGCGCGGCCGGGCGCCTGGCCGCCAAGGGTTTCACGCGTGTGCGGCCGCTGGCCGGTGGGCTCGACGCCTGGGTTGCCTCGGGGCACGGGCTCGAATTGCACGTGCCGTCGACGGCAGGCGGCCTGACTCTGGCGGACCCGGACGTCGTTCGATAGCACCAGCGCGCGCCACAGGCCGGTGCTCCCGACTTGGCTACCATCGGGGCATTGCATCACCCCCACGGGCAGTCATGAGTGCATTCCCCGAGGACATCTACACCGAGCCGTCCGACGTGGACGTACATACGCTCGCCAACCTCGGACCGCTCACGCGGATGGCCGGCATCTGGCAGGGCAAGCGCGGGCTCGACGTCAAGCCCAAGGCCGAGGGGCCGAAGAAGCAGGCCTACGTCGAGCGCATCGAATTGCAGCCGATCGACCCGCAGACGAACGGGCCGCAACTGCTCTACGGGCTGCGCTATCACAGCCACGTGACCAAGCCCGACCAGGTGAAGACCTACCACGACCAGGTCGGCTACTGGCTGTGGGAGCCGGCCACCGGCGCGGTCATCCACACACTGACGATCCCGCGCGGGCAGACGGCGATGGCCGCAGGCCAGGCGAGTGCCGATGCGACGAGCTTCGAACTGATCGCCACCCGCGGCAAGGAAACGTTCGGGATCTGCTCGAACCTGTTCCTCGAATACGCGTTCAAGACGGTCGAGTTTCGCATCAAGGTCACGATCAACCCCGACGGCACCTGGTCGTACGACGAGGACACGGTGCTGATGATCCGCGGCCGCGACGAACCCTTCCATCACACCGACCGCAACACGCTCGCGAAGATCGGCGAACCGACGCCGAATCCGCTGGCCGCTGCGGCGTAGCCATTTCGAGCGAGACGGCCATGCGCGTGGCGGTGCTGACCTTCGACGGTTTCAACGAGCTCGACACGTTCATCCCCCTCGGGTTGCTCAACCGGCTTTCGGCGCAGGGCTGGTCGGCTGCCATCACCAGTCCGTCGAGCCATGTCACGTCGATGAACGGCGTGACGGTGCAGGCGCAGCGGCCGCTGGCGTTTGCCAACGAGGCCGACGCGGTGATCTTCGGCAGCGGCATCTACACCCGCGCGATCGCGCAAGACAGCGCACTGCTCGACAGGCTGCAGCTCGACCCGCTGCGCCAATCCATCGGCGGCCAGTGCTCGGGTGCGCTGCTGATGGCGCGCCTGGGTCTGCTCGCTTCGATGCCGGCCTGTACCGACCTGACGACCAAGCCCTGGGTCGTAGAGGCCGGCGTGCGGGTCGTCGATGAAGCGTTCCATGCGCGCGGTCCGATCGCCACCGCGGGGGGCTGCCTCGCCGCGCAGTACCTCGCGACGTGGCTGATGGCGCGCCATGCAGGCTTCGACGCGGCGGCGCAGGCTCTGCATCGGGTGGCGCCGGTCGGCGAGAGCGACGCCTACGTGGCCAGGCTGCTCGACGTCGTCAGGCCGTTCATCGACGTGCCGGCGGACCGATCCCGGTCCTGAACCGTCGTGGCCCGCGATAATCGCGGGTTCTCTCTTCGAGGCGACCGCAGCGTTCGGTCGCACACGCATGTCCGATCTCACTCCGCAGGTGCGCCGCCGCCGCACCTTCGCCATCATCTCCCACCCCGACGCCGGGAAGACCACGCTGACCGAGAAACTGCTGCTGTTCTCGGGTGCGATCCAGATCGCCGGCAGCGTGAAGGCGCGCAAGGCCTCTCGGCATGCGACCAGCGATTGGATGGAGATCGAGAAGCAGCGCGGCATCTCGGTCGCGAGCTCGGTGATGCAGATGGAGTACCGCGACTGCGTGATCAATTTGCTCGACACGCCCGGCCACCAGGACTTCAGCGAAGACACCTATCGCGTGTTGACCGCCGTCGACGCGGCGCTGATGGTGATCGACGCCGCCAACGGCGTCGAGCCGCAGACGCGGCGCCTGTTGCAGGTCTGCCGGGCGCGCAATACGCCGATCCTCACCTTCGTCAACAAGATGGACCGCGAAGTGCAGGCGCCGCTGGTGCTGATGGAAGAGATCGAACGCGAACTGGGAATGGAAGTCGTGCCGTTCACCTGGCCGGTCGGCATGGGCAAGCGTTTCCACGGAGTGATGGACCTGCGCGAGAAGCGCATGCGTGTCTTCACCCCCGGCGAAGACCGCAACCGGCAGGACGACGAACGAGCAGGCAACGAGATCATCGATGGTCTCGAGAACCCGATCTACGCGCAGCGCTTCGGCGCCGAGTACGAGCATGCGCATCACGACATCGAACTGCTGCACGATGCCGCTCCGCCGTTCGACGAGGAGCAGTTCCTGCGGGGCCACCAGACGCCGATGTTCTTCGGATCGGCGATCAACAACTTCGGCGTGCGAGAGGTGCTCGACGCGCTCGTGGACCTGGCGCCGCCACCCGGTGAACGTGCTGCGATCCAGCGCGTGGTGCAGCCCGACGAGCCGAGGTTCAGCGGCGTCGTCTTCAAGATCCAGGCCAACATGGACCCAGCGCACCGCGATCGCATCGCCTTCGTGCGCGTGGCGAGCGGCCACTTCGAGCGCGGCATGCGGCTGAAGGTCACGCGCTCGGGCAAGGAGCTGCGCCCCAACACCGTGGTGAGCTTCCTGTCGCAGCGGCGCGAGCTGCTCGACGAGGCGTATGCGGGCGACATCATCGGCATCCCGAACCACGGCGTGCTGCAGCTCGGCGACACGCTGACCGAGGGCGAGCCGCTGCAGTTCACCGGGCTGCCCTTCTTCGCGCCCGAGATGTTCCGCAGTGTCGAGGTCGCCGACCCGCTGCGCACCAAGCAGCTCAAGGCCGGGCTGACGCAGTTGGGCGAGGAAGGTGCGATCCAGGTCTTTCGCCCACTGGCCGGCTCGGTGCTGCTGCTCGGCGCGGTGGGGCAACTGCAGTTCGAAGTCGTCGCGCACCGGCTCGAACACGAGTACGGCGTGAAGGCGCGCATCATGCCGAGCCGCTACCAGGTGGCGCGCTGGGTGACCTGCCCCGACGAGGACGGCGGCGCGAAGGAGTTGCAGCGCTTCATCGACGGCAACGCTCATCGCGTGGCCTACGACGCCGTCGACGCGCCGACGGTGCTCGTTGAATACGCGCCCGAACTGCGCGCAATCGAGGCCAACTGGCCGAAGATCAAGTTCCACGCACTGCGCGAGCACGCGGGGCTGGTGTTCCAGAAGCAGTTGCAGGCCTGAGCCGCGTTCCGCGCTACGCTCGCACCCTCGACCCGCCAGGAGTTCCCATGCCCCGCCCCATCCTCGACGAAGCCCAGATCCACCCCGCGATCCGCGATGCCGTGCAGAACCTGCACGCCGAGATCGTGCACAACGTGCGTTCGGCGGCCTCGTCGAACCCGGTGCTCGTCGTGGGGATGGCGGGCAATCCGTACTGTGGCCGCGCGCGCAGGGCCCTCGCCGCTGCAGGCGTGCCGTACAAGTACCTCGGCTACGGCAGCTACCTCAGCCAGTGGCGCACGCGCAATGCGCTGAAGATGTGGACCGGCTGGCCGACCTTCCCGATGGTGTTCGTCAAGGGCGTGCTCGTTGGCGGCGCGCGGGATCTGGACACGCTGATCGCAAGTGGCGAGCTCAGGCGGCTGCTGGCCGAATGAGGGCGCGTGCTGCGGCGGAGCACCTGCCTGGCAGCGTCCTAGAATCGGTCGCCATGATTGACGGCCGTCCGTTCGAGACATGAGTCTGCGCCGCGGTCTGGCGGCGCTGCTGCTGGGGGCAAGTCTCGTGGCACAGGGGGCGCTTGCCGCAGCGCCGCCGGTCCCGGCCCCGGCGACCGTCACGCCGGCACGCTGGGCGCACGCCTATGCAGCCTTCGGCGAGCCGAAGTACCCGCGCGAATACGACCATTTCGAGTACGCTGACCCGCGGGCGCCCAGGGGCGGCACGCTGCGGCTGAAGAACCCCGACCGGCGCACGACCTTCGACAAGTACAACCCGTTCACGACCCGCGGCAACTCGCCGGGCGGCCTGGTGATCCTGTCGTTCGAGACGCTCGCGGTGCTCAGCGCGGACGAGCCGCAGACCATGTACGGCCTGCTCGCCGAGGAAATGCTGGTCGCGCCCGACAAGTCCTCGGTCACGTTCCGCCTGAACCCGAAGGCGCGCTTCGCGAACGGCGACCCGGTCACCGCGCTGGACGTGATGTACAGCTTCGAGTCGTTGACCGGGAAGTTCGCCGCGCCGACCTACCGTTCGGCTTTCGAGGGTGTGAGCGGCGCGGTGGTGCTCGACCCACGAACGATCCGCTTCGACCTGGTCGATCGGAGCAACGACACGCTGTTCACGATCGGAACCAACCTGTACGTGTTCTCGCGCAAGTGGGCACTCACCGCGGATGGTGGCCCGAAGAAGTTCGACGAGATAGTGACCGAACTGCCGATCACGAGCGGCCCTTACACCGTCGGTGCGATCGACCCGGGGCGACGCATCGAGTTCAAGCGCAACCCCGACTACTGGGCGCGCGACCTGCCGGTGCGGCGCGGCTTCTTCAACTTCGACCGCGTCGTCTACCGCTACTACAAGGACGACACCGTCGCAACCGAGGCCTTCAAAGCGGGCGAGTACGACATGGTGCGCGTCTACGGTGCGCGCACCTGGAACCGCCAGCACAAGGGTGCCAAGTGGGACGACGGGCGGATCGCGAAGGAGCTCTTCGAGACCGGCTTCGGGCAGCACCTGCAAGCCTACGACTTCAACCTGCGTCGGCCCATATTCCAGGACATCCGGGTGCGCGAGGCGATCGGCCTGACCTACGACTTCGACACTGTCAACGAACGCTTCAAGATGTTCAAGCGTGCGCACAGCCTGTTCAACAACTCCGAGTTCGCCGCAGAGGGTCTGCCGTCGGAGGCCGAGCTCAAGCTGCTCGAGCCGTTTCGCAAGGAGCTGCCGCCCGAGGTGTTCGGGCCGGCCTACCGCGCGCCCGGCACCGGCGGCGACGCGGCTAGGCTGCGCGCGAACCTGCTCAAGGCGCGTGGCCTGCTGGAAGCAGCGGGTTGGAAGCTCGCGTCCGACGGCAAGCTGCGCAATGCGCAGGGCGAGGCGTTCGAGTTCGAGTACATGACGCCGCAGGAAGGCTCGCGCCTCGCCGACTGGGAGCGCAATCTGCAGAAGCTCGGCATCACGATGAAGACGCGCCAGGTCGACTTCGCGCTCTACCGGCGGCGGCTGGAGAACTACGACTTCGACATGGTCGTCATCGTCGAGGGTCGTTTCACGCTGCCCGATGCGAACACGTTCCTCAGGCTGTACGGCAGCAAGTCGGCCGACGAGAAAGGCAACAACAACTTCCGTGGCGTGAAGAGCGCGGCGGTCGATGCGCTGATCCAGGCCATGAGCGACGCGAGGACCCTAGCCGAACTGCGCGCCGCCACGCGGGCGCTCGACCGGGTGGTGATGTGGAACCACTGGCAGGTGCCCGACCTGTACTTTTCGCGCCTGCCGACGAGCTACTGGGACAAGTTCGGCCGGCCCAAGGTGATGCCCAAGTACTACTCGATCGACAGCCCGAACGACCTGCAGCCGGCCTGGCCGATCAGCACGTGGTGGATCCGTGATCCTGCCCAGCGTTGACAGCAGACCGCGTGCGGCGGCGGCGTGGCGGCAGCGCCTGCTGCCGGTGGGCGTGATCGTCGCGCTGTTGCAGGCCCAGCCGGCGCCGGCTGCCGCGACCTGGGTCCATGCCTATGCTGCCTTCGGCGAGCCGAAGTACGGGAAGGACTTCAGACACTTCGACTACGTGAATCCCGACGCCCCCAAAGGCGGCACGCTCCAGCTCCGCAACCCCGACCGGCGCAGCAGCTTCGACAAGTTCAACAACTACACCGTCCTCGGCAACGCGCCGGCAGGCATGGGCATCTTCATGGTGGAGCCGCTGACGACGCTGGGCGCCGACGAGCCGCGCACGATGTACGGCCTGCTGGCACAGGAGATGCGCATCGAGCCCGACCTGAGTGCGATCACGTTTCGCCTGCACCCGCTGGCGCGCTTCAGCAACGGCGATGCGGTGACGGCGGCCGACGTGAAGTACAGCTTCGATTCGCTGTCGGGCAAGTACGCGTCGCCGACCTACAGCTCGACACTGGTTGGCGTGCGGCAGGCGACCGTGATCGACGAGCGCACGATCCGCTTCGATCTGGGCGAGCGCAGCAGTGACACGCTGTTCAAGCTCGGCGCGCTGCCCGTGTTCTCGCACAAGTGGGGATTGAAGCCCGATGGCACGCACGCCCGATTCGACGAGATCGTCAGCGAATACCCCGTCACCAGCGGGCCTTACACGATAGGCGCCGCCGATTCGGGCCGTCGCATCGAGTTCAAGCTCAACCCCGACTACTGGGCGCGCGAGCTTCCCGTGCGGCGCGGCTTCTTCAACTTCTCGCGCGTCGTTTACCGCTACTACCAGGACGAAGCGGTCGCAACCGAAGCGTTCAAGGCAGGCGAGTTCGACCTCGTGCGCGTCTACGGTGCGAGCGTCTGGGCGCGCCAGCACAAGGGGCCCAAGTGGGACGATGGGCGCATCGTCAAGCAGGCGTTCCCTGTCGGCACCGGGCAGGGCCTGCAGTCGTACCAGCTGAACCTTCGCCGGCCACTGTTCCAGGACATCCGCGTGCGCGAAGCTCTCGCGCTGAGCTACGACTTCGAGACGAACAACCGCTACCGATTGTTCAAGCGGGCGAGCAGCGTCTTCAGCAATTCCGATTTCGCCGCCCAGGGGCGGCCCTCGGCGGGCGAGTTGAAGCTGCTGGAGCCCCATCGCAAGGAGCTGCCGGACGAGGTGTTCGGCCCGCCGTTCATCGCGCCGCGCACCGACAGCGACGTGCACGCCCTGCGGCGCAACCTGCTCGAGGCGCGCGCGCTGCTCGAGGCGGCCGGATGGAAGCTTGCGGCCGACGGCAAGCTGCGCAACGCCAAGGGTGAGCCCTTCGAGTTCGAGTACCTCGCGCCTGGCGACAGCGTCAACGATGCGCGGCTCAAGGCCTGGGCGCGCAACCTCGACAAGCTCGGCATCGCCTTCAAGGTGCGCAACGTCGACTATGCGCTCTACGCGCGCCGCCTCGAGGAGTACGACTTCGACATGATCACCATCGTCGAGGGCGCGTTCAGCCTGCCCTCGGTGGCGGACTACGTGACGCTGTACGGCAGCAAGTCGGCCGACGAAAAGGGCAACAACAACTTCCGCGGCGTGAAGAGCGCTGCGGTGGACCGTATCCTCGACGCGATGAGCCGCGCGCAGACGCTGGAGGAGTTCCGCGACGCCTGTCGCGCGCTGGACCGCGTGGTGATGTGGAACCATTGGCAGATTCCCGAGCTTTACGCCGACTACGAACCGATGTCCTACTGGGACAAGTTCGGCATTCCGGCGGTGCGGCCGAAGTTCTTCACCGCCGATCTTCCGCCCGACGTCGACCCGCAGCTCCCCTGGCCGCTCGCGACGTGGTGGATCAGGGATCCCGCAAGACGCTAGAAGAGATGCAAAGGTGCCCCGACCATGCTGAGCTACATCCTCAAGCGCCTGCTGCTGATGGTGCCCACCTTGCTGGGCGTGCTGACCATTACCTTCATCGTGATCCAGTTCGTGCCGGGTGGCCCGATCGAGCAGATCATGGCCGAGGCGCGCATCGGCCAGGGCGGTGAAGGCTCGGTCTACAAGGCGGGCCGCGACAGCGATGCCAAGCAGCTCGCCGAACTGAAGAAGCTGTACGGCTTCGACAAGCCGGTGCAGGTGCGCTACGTCGAGATGCTGGCGAGCTTCGCGCGCTTCGACCTCGGTCGCAGCTTCATGCACAACAAGGACGTCTGGCAGCTGATCAAGGAGAAGCTGCCGGTCTCGATGAGCCTCGGCCTGTGGGCCTTCCTGATCACGTACCTGATCTCGATACCTCTGGGCATTGCCAAGGCGGTGAGGGAAGGCTCTCGCTTCGACGTGGCGACGACGCTGCTCGTGCTGGTCGGCTTCGCGATTCCCGGCTTCGTGCTCGGCGTGTTCCTGATCGTGCTGTTCGCCGGCGGCAGCTTCTGGGACGTGTTCCCGCTGCGCGGGCTGACTTCCGACAACTGGGAGCAACTCGCCTGGCCGGCACGCATCGCCGACTACTTCTGGCACCTGACGCTGCCGATGATCTGCTACGTGATCGAGAGTTTCGCGATCGTCACGCTGCTGACCAAGAACACCTTCATCGAGGAACTGCGCAAGCAGTACGTGCTGGTCGCGCGCGCCAAGGGCCTGTCGCAGAAGACGGTGTTGTGGAAGCACATTTTCCGCAACGCGCTGATCCCGCTGGTCACGGGGCTGCCGGCCGCGTTCGTGTTCGCCTTCTTCGGTGGCTCGCTGCTGATCGAGACGCTGTTCTCGCTCGACGGCCTCGGGCTGCTGTCGTACGAATCGATCGTGCGGCGCGACTATCCGGTCGTGCTCGGCTCGCTCTTCCTGTTCACCTTGATCGGGCTGGCGGTCAAGTTGGTGTCCGACCTGCTCTACGTGGTGGTCGATCCGCGGGTGCAATTCGGGAGCGTTGCGAAATGACAGGTGCCGCCATCCAAGCCGCAGACATGAACGGCGTCGCTCGTCGTGGCAAACCGTTGTCGCCAAACCAGCGTGCCTGGGCGCGCTTCCGGCGCAACCGGATCGGCACCTGGTCGCTGTGGATCATGCTCGCGCTGCTGGTTGTCAGCGCGCTGGCGGAGTTCATCAGCAACGACCGCCCGCTCGCGGCGCGCTACGAAGGCCGCTGGTCCTTCCCGGTCTTCGACAACCCGCCCGAGACGAGCTACGGCGGTGACTTCGCCACCCCGACCGACTGGAAGGATCCGTTCATCGCCGAGCAGTTCGCCAGGCCGGGCAATTGGAAGCTAGACACGATCAACCCGCACTCGGCGACATCGACCGACTACTTCCAGAAGATGGCCAACCCGGCGCCGCCGGGCGCGAAGAACTGGCTCGGCACCGACAGCCTGGGGCAGGACATGGTCGCGCGGCTGCTGTACGGATTTCGGGTCAGCATCCTGTTTGCGCTGGCGCTGACGGCCGTCGGCACGGCGATCGGCATCGCCGCCGGCGCGTTGCAGGGCTACTTCGGCGGGCGCACCGACCTCGGCGTCCAGCGCCTGATCGAGATCTGGAGCTCGATCCCGGAGCTCTACCTGCTGATCATCTTCGCCTCGATCTTCGAGCCCTCGCTGCTGCTGCTGCTCGTGCTGCTATCGCTGTTCGGCTGGATCGGACTGTCGAACTACGTGCGCGCAGAGTTCCTGCGCAACCGCGGCCTCGAGTTCGTGAAGGCGGCGCGGGCGATGGGCCTCTCGAACCTGCAGATCATCTGGCGCCATGTGCTGCCGAACTCGATGACGCCCGTCATCACCTTCCTGCCGTTTCGCATGAGCGGCGCCATCCTGTCGCTCGTGGCGCTGGACTTCCTGGGCCTCGGTGTCCCGCCTTCCGTGCCCTCGCTGGGTGACCTGGTCAAGCAGGGCAAGGCCAACCTCGACGCGTGGTGGATCATCTTCCCGACCTTCATGGTGCTGGTGGTGACGCTGCTGCTGCTGACCTTCATCGGCGATGCGCTGCGCGACGCCTTCGACACGCGCAAGTCATGAGGTCCGCGTCGATGAGCGCCAGTCCCCTGCTGTCGGTCGAGCGCCTGAGCGTGAGCTTCGGCGACTCGAAGGTCGTCGACGACGTGTCGTTCGCGATCGCGCCGGGCGAGAAGTTCGCGCTCGTCGGCGAGTCGGGGTCGGGCAAGTCGATCAGCGCGTTGTCGGTACTGCGCCTGGTCGATGCTGCAGCGACGAGCGGTGCGATCCGCTTCGAAGGCGTTGACCTCTGCGCGAAGAGCGAGCGCGAGATGCGCGGCATTCGCGGCGCGGCGATCAGCATGATCTTCCAGGAGCCGATGACGGCGCTGAACCCGCTGTACACGGTCGGCAACCAGATTGGCGAGGTTCTGGAACTGCACGAGGGGCTGTCCAAGATGCAGGCGCGCGCGCGTTCGATCGAGCTGCTGGCCCGCACCGGCATCCCGGACCCCGAGCGTCGCGTCGAGGCCTATCCGCACCAGCTGTCGGGCGGGCAACGCCAGCGCGCAATGATCGCGATGGCGCTGGCCTGCCGTCCTAAGCTGCTGATCGCCGACGAGCCGACGACCGCGCTCGACGTCACGATCCAGGCGCAGATCCTGGCGCTGCTCGACGAATTGCAGCAGGAGATGGGCATGGCGCTGCTGTTCATCACCCACGACCTGAACCTGGTGCGCCGCTTCAGCCACCGCGTGGGCGTGATGGAGCGTGGCAGGCTGGTCGAGATCGGCGTGACGGCCAAGGTGTTCGCCGACCCGCGCCATGCCTACACCCAGCGCCTGCTCGCCAGCCGGCCGCAGCGTGTCGTCAGGCCGGTGCCGACAGATGCGCCGACGCTGCTGTCGGGGCAAGACATCCGGGTCGAGTTCGAGACCTCGAGCGGCTGGTTCCGCAAGCGCAGCTTCGTCGCGGTGCGCGACGCCACGCTCGAACTCCAGCGTGGCGAGACCCTGGGCATCGTCGGCGAATCGGGCTCTGGCAAGACGACGCTGGGCATGGCGCTGCTCGCATTGCAGCCCATTGCCGATGGCCGCATCGCGATGGGTCCGACGCGCATCGACGCCGCCGACCGCTCGACACTGCGGGCCATGCGCCGGCGGATGCAGGTGGTGTTCCAGGATCCGTTCGCGAGCTTGAGCCCGCGCATGACAGTCGGCCAGATCGTCGGCGAAGGTCTCGCGCTGCACCTGCCCGGGCTGACCACGGTGCAACGCGAGCAGCGCGTGCTGGCCATGCTGGCGGAAGTGGGGCTGAGCGAGGCCGAGGGCCTGTTCGACGTGTTGCAGCGCTACCCGCACGAGTTCTCGGGTGGGCAGCGCCAGCGCATCGCGATCGCGCGCGCCGTGGTGTTGCGGCCCGAGGTGCTTGTCCTCGACGAACCGACTTCGGCGCTCGACGTGTCGGTGCAGCAGCAGGTGCTCGCGCTGCTGGCGGAACTGCAGCAGCGCTACGGCATGAGCTATGTGTTCATCAGCCACGACCTCGCCGTCGTGCGGGCCATGGCTCACCGCGTATTGGTGATGAAGGACGGCAACATCGTCGAGCGGGGGGAAGCGCTGGCCTTGTTTGACGCTCCCGCGCACGAGTACACGCGCGCGCTGCTCGCCGCAGCGCATCTGGCTTGACGCGAACGGGAGCGCAAGACGCCGTGTCCGAACGTCTGCCGACCGAGATCAGCTGGCGCTTCAGCCGCTTCGACGAGCTGAGTCCCGTCGAGCTCGCGCGCATCTACCGCGCCCGCCAGGAAGTGTTCGTGATCGAGCAGCAGTGCATCTATCTTGATGCCGATACGTTCGACGAACAGTCGCACCACCTTGCCGCCTGGTCGCCCTATCATGCCGCACCGCTTGCCTACGCAAGGCTGGTGAAGCCGGGCGGCAAGTACGCCGAGCCCTCGATCGGGCGTGTGATCACGACCGCTCCGGCGCGCGGACTGGGGCTGGGGAGAGAGCTGTTGTGCCGCATGCTCTTGCACAGCGCGGCGGTTCACCCCGGACACGCCATCCGCATCTCGGCGCAGGAGCGTCTGGCACGCTTCTACGCCGGCTTCGGCTTCGCTGCCGAGGGTTCGCCGTACCTGGAGGACGGCATCCCGCACCTGGAGATGCTGCGCCCCGCCTGAAACGCCGCGTCGCGACCGCGAAGGGCGCGCTCGGACCGGCCGGGCAGGTGCCAGCGCCGTAAGCGGCCTATCGAAACCCTTGCGACACGGGTAGCATCTGACGTCGTATCCGTGGACCTCCTCTGCCTTGCCCCCGCAGGGCGCGGCGTTGCAGGGCCTCGAGCGAGCGCCCGCCATCGGGTGTCCGCGCGGATGCGAGCCAAATGTGGACAATGACAAGTTCACCGCATGCGTTCCAAAGAGAAGGACTGAAACCATGACCATACTTGTAGCCTATGTGCCGCGTCCGGAAGGGCAGGCCGCCCTGGACAAAGGGATAGAAATTGCGAAGCGCCGTCAGGAACGTCTGGTGGTGGTAAATGCCAGCCCCGGGGGAACACAGGAAGATCCATCCTTGGCGGACGTTCAGGATGTCGAGCGAGTCGAGAAGGTTCTCGCAGGGTGTGGCCTCAATGCGGAATTCAAGCAGTTCGTTCGAGGCAAGAGCGCTGTCTCGGAAATCGAGGCGCTGGTCGAGTCGCTGCAGGTCTCGGTCCTGATCATCGGCCTGCGAAAGCGCACCCCCGTGGGGAAACTCATCATGGGCAGCGTGGCCCAGGACATCCTGCTCTCGGTCTCGTGCCCGGTGTTGGCGGTGAAAGCCGAGCAATCCTGAGCCTGGCGCTCCTAGCCTCGCTGCGCCCGGAGTGGGGGCGACACTAGCGGCCCTTCACTGATGGCGGTCCCCATGCGTGACCAGAATGCTCATGCCATCGAGGTTCGTGCGGCGGCCCGCGACCAGCACTTGGGGTGAGTTTCGCGACGGTACCTGAGTGGCGCTCGACGGCGTCGAGGATGGGGGAGTGTGACGCCCTCGAGCGCGCCTCACAGCGAACGGCGCATGTCGAAGCACTGAGCGATCAAAGTGACTTTGACATTGCGTCAAACTCGATGTAAGCAATCACTTGACAGACTAGTCGCCGAACCGGCGTGGCTTGGCTGCTTTTCCAGTTCTCGAGGATGAAACGTTTGCAGTGCATCGTTGTGTGGCTGTCTGCTTCCGACCCATTGCTGCCGGCGGCGCGCTTGCAGCCGGGAGTGGGGTCGCCGGCTCCGTTCAGGGGATTCTCATTTGCTGCGTCGACGACCCCACTCCCGGTTGGGACGGTGCTCCCGCCGACGCAGACCAAGAGCGAGCGATCTTCACTGTCCGCTCTGGGCTGTAAGCTGCCCACCGCGGTGCGCCTCGGATGCGCCGAGCGTCGGCAGCGCGAAGGCGGCGCGTGTGGATCTGTTCTTGACTGCCGAGTGCCGTCAGTAGACGGCCGCACGAGGGCGTGGTCCGGCCAGCGGGCCGGTCGCATAGGACTGTGCTGCCAAGCCGGCTCGAGCATCACGCTCGCGGCGGGGATCCGGCCGGGTGGCCGGAGCGGCGTTGGGGCGACCCAGGAAGCCACTTGATGCTGTACCCAAAGGAATTCGACGTGATCGTCGTCGGTGGCGGGCATGCCGGCACCGAGGCTGCCCTGGCTGCAGCGCGCATGGGTTGCGCGACGCTGCTGCTGACGCACAACATCGAAACGCTTGGCCAGATGAGCTGCAATCCGTCGATCGGCGGCATCGGCAAGGGTCACCTGGTGAAGGAAGTCGACGCGCTGGGCGGTGCGATGGCCGCGGCGACCGACGAGGCAGGCATCCAGTTCCGTATCCTCAACGGATCCAAGGGGCCAGCCGTGCGGGCAACGCGGGCACAGGCGGACCGCATCCTGTACAAGGCAGCGATCCGGCGCCGACTCGAGAACCAGCCCAATCTGTGGCTGTTCCAGCAGGCAGTCGACGACCTGCGAGTCGAGGGCGAGCGCGTGACCGGGGTCGTGACGCAAGCGGGAATCCGTTTCGCGGCGCAGGCAGTGGTGCTCACGGTCGGGACCTTTCTGGATGGGCGCATCCATGTCGGGCTGCGGAGTCACTCCGCCGGGCGGGCCGGGGACCCGCCAGCGCTGTCGCTGTCGGCGCGGCTGAAGGAATTGAAGCTACCCCAGGGCAGGCTGAAGACAGGCACGCCGCCGCGCATCGACGGCCGCAGCATCGACTTCAGCCTCCTCGCGGAGCAAGCCGGCGATCTGGACCCGGTGCCCGTGTTCAGCTTCCTCGGCGACGCGAGCCAGCACCCGAGGCAGGTGCCCTGCTGGATCGCACACACGAACGAACAAACTCACGAAATCATCCGCTCGGGCCTCGACCGCAGCCCGATGTTCACGGGCGTGATCGAAGGCGTCGGCCCGCGCTATTGCCCGAGCATCGAGGACAAGGTGCATCGATTCGCCGACAAACGCTCGCACCAGATCTTCCTCGAGCCCGAAGGGCTGACCACGCACGAGGTCTATCCGAACGGCATCTCGACCTCACTGCCGTTCGATGTGCAACTCGCTGCCGTTCGCTCGATTCAGGGATTGGCGCAGGCGCACATCCTGCGGCCGGGTTACGCGATCGAGTACGACTACTTCGATCCGAGGGCACTGCGGGCGAATTTCGAGACGCGTTCGATCGCGGGGCTGTTCTTCGCCGGACAGATCAACGGCACCACCGGATACGAAGAAGCTGCGGCGCAGGGGCTGTTCGCCGGGCTCAGCGCCGCACTGCGCGCGCGTGGACGCGACGCGTGGATGCCCGGGCGCGGCGAGTCGTATCTGGGCGTGCTTGTCGACGAT
This sequence comes from uncultured bacterium, assembly GCA_963802435.1. Classification (GTDB taxonomy): domain Bacteria; phylum Pseudomonadota; class Gammaproteobacteria; order Burkholderiales; family Burkholderiaceae_C; genus CAIKUF01. The sequence goes on along the minus strand of CAWDIT010000008.1, from coordinate 7,461 downwards.
CTCATCACCAAGGGGGTCAGCGAGCCCTACCGGATGTTTACCAGCCGCGCGGAGTTCCGCCTGCAATTGCGTGAGGACAATGCCGACCTGCGCTTGACGGAAATCGGCCGAACGCTGGGCCTGGTCGACGACGCGCGGTGGTCGGCGTTCTGCCGCAAGCGCGACGCTGTTTCACGTGAAACAGAACGGCTGAAGTCGACTTGGGTCGGCCCGTCGTCGCTGCCCGCCGCCGACGCGGAGCGGCTGCTTGGCAAGTCTGTCGAGCATGAATACAGCCTGGCCGAATTGCTGCGCCGACCCGGGGTGGGATTCGACCAGATCGCAGCGGTTGCCGGCATCGCCCGACCGGAGGCAGAGGTCTCGCGCGAACGGCTCCAAGAGGAACTAGGGGCACGACTTGCCGGGACGGTGATCGAACAAGTCGAGGTCAGCGTCAAGTACGCTGGCTACATCGACAAGCAGAACCAAGAGGTGCTCCGCGTAGCACACTATGAAAAGCTGCGACTGCCCGAGGATCTCGACTACGCACAAGTCGTCGCGCTGTCTCATGAGGTGCGGCAGCGACTCAGCCAGCAGCGCCCGGAGACGCTGGGTCAGGCCGCGCGCCTCTCTGGCATCACGCCGGCGGCGATCTCGCTGCTGCTGATCCACCTGAAGAAGCGCCAGGTCAAGTCACTCGACGTCGTCGAAGACGACCGATTCGATGCAGCTAGCTGACTCGACAGCGCTGATGGACGGCGCCGGTAGGCTCGGCGTTTCGCTGAGCCCCGGTCAATTGGCCGCGCTGCTCGCGTACCTCGCGCTCCTTTCCAAGTGGAACCGGGTCTACAACCTTACCGCGGTGCGTGACCCGTACGCGATGATCGTGCAGCACCTGCTGGACAGCATCGCCGTGGTCGGGCCCCTGCGGCGCTGGACAAAGGGCAAGGCTGCGCGCGTGCTCGACGTCGGCAGTGGCGCAGGCTTGCCGGGCATCGTGATCGCCCTGCTCATGCCGGAGCTTGACGTCACGTGCGTCGACGCCGTGGGCAAGAAGGCCTCCTTCATCCGTCAGGCCGCTGCTGAACTGACGATGAAGAACTTGCACGCGGTGCATGCGCGCGTCGAGGCGCTGGTCGATGAGCCGTTCGACGTGATCGTTTCGCGCGCCTTCGCGTCCTTGGCGGATTTCGTTTCGCTGACACGGCGCCATGTGGGGATGGGTTCCGTCTGGCTGGCGATGAAGGGGCGGCTTCCGGCCGAAGAGCTGGCCGCACTACCGCAGGCGGTCGACGTGTTTCACGTGGAACAACTGGCAGTGCCTGGCCAGGACGCCTCGCGCTGCCTCATTTGGATGAGAGAAGGAAGATGATGCGCACATGGCTTGCATTCGCCCTGGCTTGCGGGGCACTCGGCAACGTTGCTCCCGTGCAGGGCGCTTCGACGGCGGCGATCGAACCCATCGCGGCACTGGAGTTGCCGCGCTACCTGGGTACCTGGTACCAGGTCGCGCTGATCCCGAACCGGTTCCAGGCGCAGTGCGCCAGCGACACGACCGCCAGTTATCGTCAGCGCAGCGATGGCGCCGTCGAGGTGCTCAACCGCTGCCGCGACAAACGCGGCGACTGGGACGAGGCGATCGGCTACGCACGCCCGACCGGCACTCTCACCGCGGGCATCCTGAAACCAGCTCAGTTGGAGGTGAGCTTTCTGCCCTCCTGGCTGCGCTGGGCGCAGGACATGGGCCACTGGGGCTGGGGTGCGTATTGGGTGATCCAACTGGCCCCGGATTATCGCTACGCCGTGGTCGGCGAAAGCTCGCGGCAGTACCTCTGGGTGCTCTCGCGCACACCGGCGCTGTCCGTTGACGACGAAGCGACGATCCGCGTACGTCTGAGGGAACAGGGCTACGACCTCGAGCGTCTGCAATTGCACCCACAGGGCAAGACGCTGACACCACAATAAGCATGCGCGCGCAGCGGCGAGTCTCGCTGCCTCTACACTTCAGGCCCGGAGGGGCATCGATGTTCGGCATTTCAGACTACGGCGCATTCTGCGCGGCGGTGCTCTTGTTTCTGGCCTTGCCCGGGCCAGGTACGTTCGCATTGCTGACGTCGACCGCCAAAGGGGGCCTTCGCGCCGGAGCGGCCGCCACCTTTGGCGTGATTGCCGGTGACCAGATGCTGCTGTGGCTGGCCGTTGCGGGCGTCGCGGCGCTGCTCACTGCCCATCCTGCGCTCTTCAAGGCGGTGCAGTACGGTGGCGCGGCCTACTTGGCGTGGATCGGGCTGAAGCTCATCTTCGCCCGTGAGGGCAAGTCCTCGCCGGTCCACATCGAGCCGCGCCACTATGCGCGCCAGGCCTTCTTGATCACCTTGCTCAACCCGAAGGCGATCGTCTTCTACATGGCGTTCTTCCCCTTGTTCATCGATCCGCTGACCCATCGGGGCGGAGTCACCTTTCTCGCCATGGCAGTCACGATCGCCGCGCTGACCGCTGTCTACTGCCTGACGCTGTGCGCCTTTGCCCAGGCGGTCGCGCGCAAGGTCAGGGCGAACCGTCGCGCAGCCCGCTGGCTCGAGCGAACGGCCGGGGTCTTGCTCGTCGGTTTCGGGATCCGCCTGGGAAGCAACTGAAGTCATGGCTCGCATCTTCTGTGTGGCGAACCAGAAAGGTGGCGTCGGCAAGACGACCACCACCGTCAATCTCGCGGCTGGTCTGGCTCAGGTCGGACAGCGTGTCCTGGTGGTCGACCTCGACCCGCAAGGCAATGCCACCATGGGCTCCGGAGTTGACAAGCGCTCACTCACTTTGAGTGTCTACGACGTGCTGCTCGAGAGCGCGAGCATTGCCGAGGCGCGCGTCGCGAGCCCCCGCGGTGGCTACGACGTGCTCGGCGCCAACCGCGAACTCGCTGGGGCGGAAGTCGAGTTGGTGAGTCTGGAGCGGCGCGAGCGGCGCCTCAAGGTGGCGCTCGAGAGCGTAGCCGCATCCTACGATTTCGTGCTGATCGACTGCCCGCCGTCGCTCAGCCTGCTGACGCTCAATGGCCTGTGCTGCGCGCATGGTGTCGTGGTGCCGATGCAGTGCGAGTACTTCGCGCTGGAAGGACTCTCGGACCTGGTCAACAGCATCCGTCAGGTGCATGCCAACCTCAACCGCGAGTTGCAGATCATCGGCTTGCTGCGCGTCATGTTCGACCCCCGCATCACGCTGCAGCAGCAGGTCAGCGAGCAGCTCAAGTCGCACTTCGGAGACAAGGTATTCAACACCGTGATCCCGCGCAACGTCCGGCTCGCCGAGGCGCCGAGCTACGGCCTGCCCGGCGTGGTGTTCGACCCGTCGTCCAAGGGCGCGCAGGCCTTCGTTGCCTTCGCGGGCGAGATGGTCGAGCGCACCCGGACGATGTGACGCACCCCATGCCGCGCTGGAGCCCTGCCGACACGGCGCGAATCGAGGACGCCGCGCTCGATGCCGGCCGCCGACGGGCACCTGTGCCGCAGCATCGATGCGCCTCGGAGGCTGCATGACTCTGCCTCTGGCCGCGAAAGCCGAACCCACTGGCCGCGGACGCGCGAATCTGTCGGTGCTGACCTTGCCCGGCTGGCTGAGTTCCGGCCCGACCCACTGGCAGACGCGCTGGGAACAGACCTACGGATTCGAGCGTGTCGAGCAGGACGACTGGCTCTGGCCGCGCCGCGGCGACTGGTTGGCGCGCCTGGAGGAAGTCCTGATCGGATCCGGCACGCCGGCGCTGCTCGTGGCGCACAGCCTCGGCTGCCAGCTTGTCGCGACGTGGGCCGCCCGGTCGCGGCACACGGCCCGCGTGCGGGCCGCCTTGCTCGTCGCGCCACCCGATACCGAGCGGGACGACATCCCACCTCAGTTGCACACCTGGCGGCCGATCTCGCGACAGCCACTGCCCTTCCCCGCCATCGTCGTTGCCAGCAGCGACGATCCGTATTGCGCACCACGGCGCAGCGAGGCGCTCGCCGCCGACTGGGGAGCCGCGCTGGTGCTGGCGGGCGTGGGCGGACACCTGAATGGCGACTCGGGCCTCGGCGACTGGCCGCAGGGTATGGCCCTGCTCCGTTCGCTGGCTGTCCCTTGCGCCGAATCGCCGGGCGGAGCGCGCGGCGTCGCCAGCGCAACCGACGATTGATCACCCCGAGGAACATCGAGCATGGTCACGAAGAAACCCAAGGGCCTCGGCCTCGGCCTCGAAGCATTGCTCGGGCCGAAAGTGAAGGATGCGAGCAGCGCGGGCGACGGTGCGCCCACCGTGCTGAAGCTCGGGCAACTCCAGCCCGGCAGGTACCAGCCGCGCACCCGGATGGACGAAGGTTCGCTGTACGAACTGGCCGAAAGCATCAGGAGCCAGGGCATCATGCAACCAGTGCTCGTGAGGCCGCTGACTGGCGGGCGCTACGAAATCATCGCCGGCGAGCGGCGTTTCCGAGCCGCCTCGCTCGCGGGTCTGGACGAACTGCCGGTGCTGGTGAAGGACGTTCCCGACGAGACCGCCGCGGTGATGGCGCTGATCGAGAACATCCAGCGCGAGAACCTGAACCCGCTGGAGGAGGCGCAGGGTTTGCAGCGCCTGACGCAGGAGTTTGGGCTTACTCACGAAGACGCCGCCAAGGCCGTCGGCCGGTCGCGCAGCGCTGCCAGCAACCTGCTTCGCCTGCTCAACCTGGCCGAACCGGTGCAGCAGATGCTGATGGCTGGCGACATCGACATGGGCCATGCACGCGCGCTGCTGGCGCTCGACAAGGCACGCCAGATCACTCACGCCAGCGAGATCGTTGCCCGCAAGCTCAGCGTGCGAGAGGCGGAGCGGCTCGTCGCGCGCGCCGCAGGAAGTGCCCGCCAGCAGCCATTGCTGCGCGTCAAGCAGCCGAAGTCGCGCGACGTCTTGCGCCTCGAAGAGGAGCTTTCGGACCTGCTCACCGCGCCGGTTGATATCCGCATCAGGAAGCGCACGCGACGTGGCGATCAGGGCGAGGTGACGATCGCCTTCGGCTCGCTCGACGAACTCAACGGTCTGATCGAGAAGCTTCGCCGGAACGCGGGCTGAACGGCCGGTGCGCGTGTTGCGCCGAGGATGTGAACGCGCCCTCGGGAACGCCCTGGTCGAGCGTCAGGCGGCGAAGATCTTGCCCGGGTTCATGATGTTCCTCGGATCGAGCGCGTGCTTCAGAGAGCGCATCATCTGGACCGCGCCGGCACCGGCCTCGTCGACGAGGAAGCCCTGCTTGTGCAGGCCGATGCCGTGCTCGCCGCTGCACGTGCCATCCATCGCGATCGCCCGCCGAACCACCGCGCGGTTGAGCCGCTCGGCCGCCTCACGCTCTGCCGGCACGTCAGGGTCGATCAGGTAGGCGATGTGGAAGTTGCCGTCGCCCACGTGTCCGACGATGTAGTGCTGCAATCCCTCCGCCTCGGCTTCCGCCTTGGCCAGCGTCACGCACTCGGTCAGACGCGAAATCGGCACGCAGGTGTCCGTCGTCACGGTGCGGCAGCCGGGCTTCATCTGCAGCGCGGCGAAGTAAGCATGATGGCGCGCCGTCCAGAGTCGCGTGCGTTCCTCGGGCGTGCTCGCCCACTGGAAGTCTTCACCGCCGAACTCGCGCGCGATCTCCTGCACCGTCGCCGCCTGTTCCCGCACTCCCGCCGCGCTGCCGTGGAACTCCATCAGCAGCATCGGGCTCTCGCGCAGGGCGAGCCGGTCGTGCGCATTGACGGCGCGCACTGCATTGGCGTCGAGCAATTCGCAGCGCGCGATCGGCACGCCCATCTGGATGATCTGGATCGTCGTCTTCACTGCCGCGGCAATGTCGGCGAAATGGCAGACAGCGGCCGACACGGCCTCGGGTAGCGGGTAGAGCTTGAGCGTGATCTCCGTCATCACCCCGAGAGTGCCCTCGCTGCCGACGAACAGACGCGTCAGGTCGTAGCCTGCGGCCGACTTGCGGGCACGGGTGCCGGTGCGGATCACCTCGCCGCTCGCGGTGACGGCGGTGAGACCCAACACGTTCTCGCGCATCGTTCCGTAGCGCACGGCATTGGTGCCGCTGGCCCGCGTGGCGCTCATTCCGCCGATCGTCGCGTCGGCGCCGGGGTCGATCGGGAAGAACAGGCCGCTGTGGCGGATCTCGTCGTTCAACTGGTTTCGCGTCACGCCCGCCTGTACCGTCACCGTCAGATCCTGGGGCTGCACCGAGACGATCGCGTTCATGCGCGACAAGTCGATGCTGACGCCCCCCTGCACCGCCAGCAGATGCCCTTCAAGCGAGGAGCCGACGCCGAACGGGATCACCGGCACCGCATGATGGTTCGCCAGGCCGACGGCGAAGGCCACGTCCGCGGTCGTCTCGGCGTACACCACCACCTCGGGGGGTGGGGCGTCGAATGGCGACTCGTCGCGCCCGTGCTGTTCGCGCACCGCGAGCGTGGTCGAGCAGCGGTCGCCGAAGCGCGTCTTCAGCGCGGCGAGCATTTCCGCGGGAACAGGGCGCGCTTCGAACTGCGGCAGCACTTGGGCAGGCACGGGTGCGTTCATCGGGGTCTCCGCGAGTGGCAGGGCATTCTAGGAGCCCGCCTGGCTACTGGCAGCGCCAGCCCCTGCTAGCATCGTCGCGTGGCGAACCGGCTTTCTCAAATTGCGACCCGCACCGGCGACGACGGTACTACCGGCCTCGGCGACGGCACGCGGGTGGCCAAGGATCACCTGCGCGTGCAGGCGATGGGGGACGTCGACGAGCTGAACTCGACGCTCGGCCTGCTGTTGACCGAGCCGCTGCCCGACGACGTGCGCGAGCTGCTCGTCGTCATCCAGCACGAGCTGTTCAACCTCGGCGGCGAGTTGTCGATACCGGGTTTCGAACTGCTCAAGACCGAAGCCGTTGCGCGTCTCGATGGGGCGCTGGCGCACTACAACGCTGCGCTGCCGCGGTTGAAGGAATTCATCCTCCCGACCGGCACGCGCAGCGCGGCGATCGCGCACGTGGCGCGCACGGTGGCGCGGCGCTCCGAGCGCTCGCTGGTGGCCCTGGGCGTTGCCGAGCGCGTGCGCGACGAGCCGCGCCAGTACCTGAACCGCCTGAGCGATCTGCTCTTCGTGCTGGCGCGTGTGCTCAACCGCGCCAACCTCGATGGCCTGGGCGGCGACGATGTGTACTGGCAGAGCGCGAGGCTGGCCGCGCAGCAGGACTGAGAGCGTGAGAGGGAATCGAGTGCACCCGCGTGAGGTCCCGGATCGGGCCCAATCTAGGCGCAAAGCGGAGCCGGGGTCGGGCCCCGGCGAGCATTTGCAACGACGAGTGGGTCCGATCTGGGACCTCACCCTTCGGGCCGGGGCACCCAAGGGCGCTGGGCGGTGTTGCGCCGCTTGCCCAGGCATGAGCCTGGGCTGCGCGCCGCGCCTACCCCAGCGCCCTTGGCCACCCCGGCGCGGGTGCATTCGATTCCCTCTCACGCTCT
>CAWDIT010000007.1:0-163400 GCA_963802435.1 uncultured bacterium | reverse complement strand
GTGGCCTGGGGCGGAATCGAACCACCGACACGCGGATTTTCAATCCGCTGCTCTACCAACTGAGCTACCAGGCCTCGAGGATCCGCGTTCGGTTCGGGGCGAATTTTGGCTCCGACATCACGAACGCTGCGCGTTCATGAGTCTTCGCCGCCACCGGGCCGGCTGCGCCGGCCTGGTGGTCAATCCGCTGCTCTACCAACTGAGCTACCAGGCCGAAGGCGCAGATTATAGGGCCGGCGGGTCGGCGCTCCGGCCTCAGTTGCGCTTGTTGCGCGAGAGGTCGACCCCGAGTTGCTTGAGCTTGCGGTAGAGGTGCGTGCGCTCCAGGCCAGTCTTCTCGGCGACGCGGGTCATGCTGCCGTTTTCCCTCGCGAGGTGGAACTCGAAGTAGCTCTTCTCGAACGCATCGCGCGCCTCGCGCAGCGGGCGGTCTAGCTCGAAGCTCTGCTCCGCCTGCGGGCCCAGCAGCGGCGCCGCAATCGGCATCGCGGCGCCGGCGTGCACGCCCTGCGGGGCCTGGGCCGGTTCGGCGCGGGCCTCGTCAGGCGGATGTGCGCTGCGCGGCGCGGGTTTGGCCAGCCCCTGCTCGACGGCGCGCAAGAGCTTCTGCAGCGTGATCGGCTTCTCCAGGAAGGCCATCGCGCCGTACTTGATGGCCTCGACCGCGGTGTCGATCGTGCCGTGCCCAGACATCATCACCACCGGCATCGTGAGCTGCGCCGTGGTGCCCCATTCCTTGAGCAGCGTGATGCCGTCGACGTCGGGCATCCAGATGTCGAGCAGCACCAGGTCGGGCCGTTGACGTTCACGACAGGCCCGCGCCTGAACGGCGTTCTCGGCCAGCTCGACGCTGTGCCCTTCGTCGGTCAGGATTTCCGACAGCAGGGCGCGGATGCCGAGTTCGTCGTCGACTACGAGGATGGTGGCCATGAATGCTCAGTGCACCCGGGCAATGTCGGTCGCTGCGGCTGCAGCGTGGCGGTCGGCCGGGGGGAAGTTGGAAAATGATAACGAAACTTGGGCACCGCGGGCCGCACCGGCAGTTGCCGGCTCGCCTTCTCGACCGGCGCCTGCCGCGCCCAGGTTGGTGACGCGGATGCGCGCGCCGTGCTCGTCGGCGATCTTCTTCACCACCGCCAGGCCGAGACCGGTGCCCTTGCTCTTGGTGGTGACGTAGGGTTCGAACGCGCGCTTGAGCACCTTGTCGCTGAAGCCCGGACCGTTGTCGATCACCAGCAGGCGCACCGCGCGCAGCGCGCCCTGCTCGTTGCGCACCGCCTCGGTGTGCACGCGAACGAGGCCGTCGGGCCGCTCGGCGACGGCGTCGAGCGCGTTCTGCACCAGGTTGTGGATCACCTGGCGCAGCTGGGTCGCGTCGCCCGCAATCAGGGGCAGTCCGGGCTCGCATTCGGCGCGCAGCTGGCCCGCTTCCTGCGCCGTGGCGTACAGCGCGAGCACCTCGCCGACCAGCGCGTTGAGGTCGAGCGCTTCCAACTGCGCCGCAGGCAGTCGCGCGTAGTCGCGGAACTCGTTGACGAGTTGCTTCATCGCCTGCACCTGGTTGACGATGGTGTCGACCGATCGCGCCAGCATCGCCTGGTCGGCACCTTCGAGCTTGGGCGAAAGACGGTGCGCGATCCGCTCGGCCGAGAGCTGGATCGGCGTCAGCGGGTTCTTGATCTCGTGCGCCAGGCGCCGCGCCACCTCGCTCCATGCCTGGGCACGCTGTGCCGAGACGACGTCGCTGATGTCGTCGAAAACCAGCAACCGCGCGTCCTGCGGCATGGCCGCGCCGCGAACCAGCAGCGTCAGCACCTCGCGGTCGGGTGTGGTCTGCAGTTCGAACGCATCCTGCCACTGGTCGCGTTCGCCGGCCTCGCGGCTCGCAGCCTGCGACTCGAAGCGCGCGCCCACCGCGTTGGCAAAGCCCTGCAGCCCGGGCACTTCGTCCAGGCGCCGTCCGCGGTAGGCCGACATCGGCAGGCGCAGGATGCGCGTCGCGCCGGGGTTCACCGTGTCGATGTGGTCGTTGCGGTCGAACACGATCACACCGGCCGTCAGGTTGTCGAGGATCGTCTGCAGGTTGGCGCGCGCGCTGTCGAGCTGGTCGACGCTGCGCTGCACCAGCGTGCGTGCCTCCGACAACTGTGCGGTCATGTCGGCGAACGAGCGGGTCAGTCCGCCGAGTTCGTCATGCGAGGCAAACACGGGTTTGGGCGTGAGGTCGCCCTGCGCCACCTGGCGCACCCCTTCGGCCAGCATCAGCAGCGGTTGCGCGAGCTGGTTGCCGAGCGCCACCGCGAGCAGCAGCGCGCCGAACACGGCCAGGATCAGCGCCAGCGTCAGCGTCCCGATGTACATGCGCCGCAGCCCCTCGCGGGCCAGCGCGCGCTGCTGGTACTCGCGGTACGCCGCCTGCACGGCCAGCGCGTTGGTGGTCAGCCTCGGCGGCAGCATCTGCGTCACGAGAAGAAAGCGGTCCTGCTCGCCGAGCGCGAAGTTGTTGCTCGGGATCAGCGCCATCGCGCGAACCCTCGCCAGGCTGGCGCCGACGCTGCCGTCTTCGTCCAGACCCTCGAGCAGGCTCGCCACTCGCGACCCGCGCGCCTGGCGCAGCAGCGCCGGCGCCGGGCGGTCGGGCGTCAGGCTGTTCGACGCACTGCCCGCCGCGAGCAGGATCTGCCCGCCGGCGCCGACGATCGCGACATCGCGCGCCGAGAGCTGCTCGCGCAAGCGCTCGAGCGCCAGCGGCGGCACCTGCGCACCCGCCTCGCCCAGCCGCTCCGCTGCCAGCAGCGTCTTGGCGCCGAGTTCCTTCACCTGCACGTCGATCGTGTCGCGGCCCAGGTTCAGTCCGGCGTCGAGTGCGCTCTCGACCTTCACGTCGAACCAGCTTTCGATGCTGCGCGAGACGAACTGGTACGACACGGTGTAGATCAACACCCCCGGCACGACGCCGACGAATGCGAACACGCCCACCAGCCGAAGCAGCAAGCGACTGCCGAACTTGCCGCCACGCACGCGCAGCTGCAGACGCACCACCGCGGCCAGGATGACGAGCACCAGCAGCACCGCAACGACGACGTTGACCCAGAACAGCCAGGCGTAGTGCCTCTCGTAGAGGGCGCGGTTGCCCGTCGTGATCGAGAGCAGGAAGAACAGCACGAGCGCGGTCGCGGTAAGCGCCACCAGCGACGCGATCCAGCCCCAACGGTTCGGCTTGGTCATGCTGCGGGTCGGCCAGTCCTCGCCGGGCCGCCCCAAGAGGACTGAGATCCCCTTGGGGGGCGACACCGAAGGTGTCTTGGGGCCTTCATCATTTCAATTGAGCCGCTGCGTGCGTTCGACCGACAGTGACCACGCCGCCTCTCCGCCGATGCCGATCTGCATCGGGCGTGGCAGCAACGTCGTGTCGAGGCGGAACGTGAACTCGACGTAGTGGCGCGCGTCGTCTTCCACCTGGCCCGGCTCGGCGAGCTTCCAGCGCGAGCTGCGGCGCAGCGAGTCCAGGGCCTCGGCGAGTGTCTCGAAGTTCTGGTTCAGACCGCCGGTGCTGACGCGGAACATGCGCGTCAGCGGCTGGTAGGTCAGGCGCCAGCTTCGTGTGACTTGCGCGATGCGCTTGTCGCGCCAGTACCAGCGCGACTGGAACAGGCTCGCCTCGGCCTCGAAATACAGCGGCACGCCGCGGACCAGCGCGTCCTCGACGCTGCGCGGGAGCTCGAAGTTCGCGCTGTAGCTCAGCAGCACGCCTTCTTCGCCGCGCACCACGCTGAACGTCGAGAGCTCCACCGACTCGGCGTGCCCCTGCCTCGGCCAGGCCAGGGCCAGCACGGCCAGCAGCAGGCAGGCCAGGGCCCGGGCGGCCGAGTGCGCAGGGCCGCGGCCACGAAGCCGGTGCGCTGCGGGTGCAGGAGAGGTCAGAAGGTTCAGCGGGCGGCCTTTTCGAGCAACGCGTAATAGAAGCCGTCGGGCGCGGCTGCGCCGGTCGGCGCCGCACCGTCGCCTGCATTGTCGGCCAGTGGCAGCAGGTGCCCCGGCGAGGGCAGCAGGCTGGCCTGCCCGCTGCTGCCGTGGCGTTGCAAAAAAGCGTCGATCTGGTCCTGACCCTCGGCCTTGAAGACCGAGCAGGTGCAGTACAGGAAGCGCCCGCCCGGCGCGAGCAGTGGCCACAGCGCGTCGAGCAGCCGGGCCTGTGTCGCGACGAGCACGTCGATGTCGCTCGCGCGGCGCAGCCAGCGCACGTCGGGGTGCCGGCGCACGATGCCCGACGCGCTGCAGGGTGCGTCGAGCAGGATGGCATCGAAGGGCACGCCGTCCCACCAGGCGGTCGGGTTGCCCGCATCGGCGGCCAGCAGGCGGGCCCGCAGGCCGAGCCGGGCAAGCGTTGCCTCGACCCGCGCCAGTCGCGCCGGGTCGCGGTCGATCGCCAGCACGTCGAGGTCGGCAAGCTCCAAGCAGATGCGCTGTCTTGCCGCCGGGCGCAGCGCAGGCGTCGAGCACGCGGGCGCCGGGCGCCAGACCGGCGCCGATCAGCAGGGGCGCGGCACGCTGGGCCGAAGCGTCCTGCACCGACACCTCGCCCTGCGCGAAACCAGGAATCTGCGTCACCGGCCGCGGCTGCAGCAGTTCGACCGCGTGCGCGCCGACCGCCCGGCACGCCATGCCCTGAGCCGCGAGCCGGGCGACGAAGCCGCCGACGTCGGCGCGCCGTGCATTGACGCGCAGCGTCATCGGCGGGTGCTCGTTGTCGGCGTCCAGCAGTGCCTGCCAGTTGGCGCCCCCGAGGCCGCCGCCTCGCAGCGGCCAGTCCGTTCGCAGCCGGGCGATCCACCACGCCGGGTGGTTCCAGCGCGCCACCGGGTCGTCGGCCAGCGTCGCGACAAGCGCCTCTCGTTCGCGCAGGAAGCGGCGCAACACGGCATTGACGAACGGAGCGCTGTCGCGCCCGCCGCCGCGCAGACGCGCCGCCCGCACCGCCTGGTCGACGAGCGTGTGCTCGCCGTACGGTGGCGGCCCGGCCGGCCACAGCAGCGCGAGCGCACTGGTCAGCAGCGCGTCGACCGGCGGCGACGGGGGTCGCGGGGCCAGCCGCCCGCGCAGCGCCTGCGCGCTGCCGAGCCAACGCAGCACGTGAAACGACAGCGCCTGGGTCCCCGGCCTGGCATCGGCCGGGCATTGCGCCAGCGCATCGTCGAGCGAGCGCCCGGCGCGCACCGCCAGCAGCGCATCGGCGGCATGGGAAAGCAGGCGCGCCAGTGGCAGGGACCTCGCTTCGGATGCAGTGGACGAAGGCTTGTCTGTCACGCGGGCAGTGTAGAAGCCCGGCGAGCTCTGGATCGGACAGACGCCAAAGCGGCCCTGCCAGCCGCCAGTAGGCTCCGCTTCGGTTAGGCTGTGCCCTTGTGCGGACTCCCGAGATGGCCCATGCCTGCCCAGACCCCGAACCTGCCGACGGCGCCGATCTTTCGCAGCGAAGAGGAACTCGCGGCCCTGCCCGCCTCGCAGCGGATCCGCTATCGGCTCGTCGGCGCGGAGTCTCGCTACCACGCCAACGACAACATCGCTGCCTTCATCCGCGAGGGCGAATTCGAAGAGCTCAAGGTCGAAGTCGAGGCCCGTATGCAGGACGTGCTGGAAGCGCTGGTGATCGATACCGGCAGCGATCACAACACCAACGAAACCGCGAAGCGCGTCGCCAGGATGTTCCTGACCGAGGTGTTTCGGGGTCGCTACGTGCCGATGCCGTCGGTGACGGAGTTTCCGAACTTCTCGCGCCTGAACGAGTTGATGATCGTCGGCCCGGTGAAGGTGCGCAGCGCCTGTTCGCACCACCTGTGCCCGATTCTCGGCAGGGTGTGGATCGGCATCCTTCCCAACGAGCATTCGAACCTGATCGGCCTGTCGAAGTACGCGCGGATCTGCGAATGGATCATGAGCCGGCCGCAGATCCAGGAAGAGGCGGTCATGATGCTGGCCAACGAGTTGCAGAAGCGCGTCAAGCCCGATGGACTCGCGATCGTGATGGAGGCCGACCATTTCTGCATGCACTGGCGCGGCGTGAAGGACGACGAGTCGATGATGACCAACAGCGTGATGCGCGGCGCCTTCCTGAAGGACGCCAATCTGCGGCGCGAGTTCCTCTCGCTGCTGAGCAAGAAAGTCTAGGAGCAGACATATGAACCCCCACGCTCACTTGCGTTCGCTGCCCCCCGAGGGGGCGCGCGACCTCCTTGAGGCGGCTCGGCGGAGGTCGCCATGCTAGTGCGCCTTCTGTATGCCAGCCGTGCCGCCGCGGCAGTCGACGACACCGTCCTCGATGCGATCGTCAAGCAATGCCGCGCCAACAATCCGGCGCTCGGCGTGACCGGCGTGCTGTGCTTCTCCGGCGGCCTGTTCATGCAGGTGCTCGAGGGTGGACGAAGCGTCGTGAACCGGATCTACAACGGCATCGTCGCCGACCCGCGGCACAGCGACGTCGTGCTGCTGAGCTACGAAGAGATCAGCGAGCGTCGCTTCGCCGGCTGGTCCATGGGCCAGGTGAACCTGGCGCGCCTGAACCCGGCGTTGCTGCTGAAGTACTCCGAGACCGAGACACTCGATCCCTATTCCCTGTCGGGGCGGATGTCGATGGCGCTGTTCGAGGAACTCGTCGCCACGGCGTCGGTCTGCGGTTGAGGTCGAACCAGGGCCTGTTCACACGACTGGAAAGGCCCTAGAGCTCGCCCGCGGCGTTGAAGCCTAGCATCGCCGCGACGAGGCGGGTCGGGAACTGCCGCACACCGCGGTTGTAGTCCATCACCGTGGTGTTGAACGTGTGGCGCGCCACCGCAAGGCGGGTCTGCGTCGTCGACAGGTTCTTCAGCACTTCGCGCAGTTTCGGGTCGTTGCGCAGTGCCGGGCGCGTCTTCACCAGCGTGATCAGGCGCGACAGCGCGGTGCGAAGCGCCTGTTCGGCGAGACCCAGGGTGGCCAGGCGGTCGGCGCTCGCCGACTGTGCTGCCGCGCGGTCGGCTGCGGTGCGCGCCTGAACCCGGGCGGCCTCGACCGCGGCAATCGCTTCGGGCGTCTCCGCGAGTTCGACCGCTGCCGCCTGAATCAGCTCGGCCAGCAGATCGTGGCGCAGCCTGAAGTGGCTGTCGAGCTGCGCAAATGCGTCGGCAATCGCCCGACGCAGGCGCACGAGGCGGTTATGGGCGCCGAGCATCCAGAAGCCCATCACGGCGGCCCCGGCGATGGCGACGATCTCATTCATGCTCATCGTCAAGCTTCCCCGATCGCCGGGCGCAAGCCCGCCGAACCCTGCGCTTGATCAGGCCCGGACTTCACCGTTGCCGAGAACGATCCACTTGAGCGAGGTGAGCCCCTCGAGTCCCACCGGGCCCCGCGCATGCAGCTTGTCGGTGCTGATGCCGATCTCGGCGCCGAGGCCGAACTCGAAGCCGTCGGCGAAGCGCGTGCTGGCGTTGACCATCACGCTCGCCGAGTCGACCTCGCGCAGGAAGCGCATCGCGCTCGGGTGATGCTCGGTCAGGATCGCATCGGTGTGATGCGAGCCGTAGCGGTTGATGTGGGCGATCGCCTCGTCGAGGCTGGCCACGACCTTGACGCTGATGATCGGCGCCAGGTACTCCTCGGACCAGTCGGCCGCGATCGCCGGCTTGAGCGTCGCGTCCGGCACGCCGCGCAACAGCGCCAGCGACGCTTCGTCGCAGCGCATCTCGACGCCCTTGGCCGCGAACACGGCGCCGATGCGCGGCAGGAACGCGGACGCCGCCGCCTCGTGCACGAGCAGCGACTCGGCCGCATTGCAGGGACTGAACTTCTGCGTCTTCGCGTTGTCGGTGACGCGCAGCGCGAGTTCCAGGTCGACCTGCGCGTCGACGTAGACATGGCAGTTGCCGTCGAGGTGCTTGATGACCGGCACGCGAGCCTCGCGGGCGATGCGCTCGATCAGGCCCTTGCCGCCGCGCGGGATGATCACGTCGACGTGCGCCGGGTTCGAGATCAGCAGACCGACCGCGGCGCGATCGGTGGTGGCGATCAGCTGCACCGCATCGGCCGGCAACCCGGCCTCGGCCAGCGCGGCCTGCACCAGGCCGCACAGCGCGCGGTTCGAGCGCAGCGCCTCCGAGCCGCCGCGCAGGATGCAGGCATTGCCGCTCTTGACGGCGAGCGTGGCGGCGTCGATGGTCACGTTCGGCCGGCTCTCGTAGATCATGCCGAACACGCCGAGCGGCACGCGCATGCGCCCGACGGCGATGCCGCTCGGCCGGCGGCGCAGATCGCTGATCTCGCCGATCGGGTCGGGCAGCGCGGCGACCTGCTCGCAGCCCTCGGCCATCTGCTCGATCACGCCGTCGGTCAGCTTCAGGCGATCGACCATCGGCGCCGCCAGGCCGGCCGCCTGCGCCGCAGCGACATCCTCGCGGTTGGCGGCCTGCAATGCGGAGCGCTGCTCGCGAATGCGCCGCGCAATCGCGAGCAAAGCCATGTTCTTCGCCGCCGTCGAGGCTGCCGCGAGCACTGCCGATGCCGCGCGCGCCGCCTGGCCGACGCCGGCCATGTAGGGCTCCAGTTCGAGGTTCACCATGCGGCGCATTTTCGCATCCGCAGTCCGTTCCGTCCGTGGTGCGCTGCCCGACCGCTCGGCGCGAACGCGACGTCAGTCGACGTCAGCGGCCGAACTTCGCCGTGAACGTCGCGGTGGCGAGCTTGTTGGCGTTGAGCATGAAGCCGATCAAGGCCGCCGTCGCATCGGCGGGGACGTCGATCTTGTCGATCTTCAGCGCATACACGGTGAAGATGTAGCGGTGCGGCTTGGCGCCCTGTGGCGGGCAGGCGCCGCCGAAGCCGGGCGCGCCGAAGTCCGTGCGGCCCTGCTGCGCTCCGGCGGGCAGCGCCTTGCCGTCGGCCGTGCCGGCGCCTTCGGCCAGGCCGGCGGTGTCGGCCGGCAGGTTGATCACCACCCAGTGCCACCAGCCCGACCCGGTGGGCGCGTCGGGGTCGTACAGCGTCACCGCGAAGCTCTTGGTGCCCGCAGGCGCACCGCTCCATTTCAGCGCGGGAGAGATGTTCTGGCCGCTGCAGCCGAAGCCGTTGAACACCTGGGCCTGTGTCAGGGTGCTGCCGGGCTTGATGGTCGGGCTGCTCAGCGTGAAGCCGGCGGCTTGGGCCAGACTGGCCGCGCCCAGCAGGGTCAGCGCCATCGTTCGACGCAAGGCGATTCTCATGGGGTCTCCTTCAGGGATGTGCAGGGCGCAATGATGCGTCAGCAAGTGTCACCGGCACAAGCGGCGCATCCAACGGTGGCTTCCAGGCCGACTCAACCGATCCAACCCAGCACGATCAGCCACAGCGGCGCCGTGAGCATGAAGCCGAAGGTCGACAGAACGATGGCTGCCGTCGCTTCGGCCTCGAGTATCGAGTAGCGCTGCGCGAACAGCAGCGCGTTCGAACCGACCGGCAGCGCGGCGCAGAGCACGATCACCGCCAGCGGCATGCCGTGCAGGCCGGCACCCCAGTGCCCGAGCCCGAGCACGAGCGCCGGCAGCACGAGGAGCTTGGCCCCGCTCAGCCACAGCGCGCCGCGCAGGCGGCCCTCGAGCCCGTAGTGCTCGAGCGAGACGCCGATCACCACCAGGCACAGCGGCAGAACGGCCAGCGACAAGAGCAGCAGCGTCTCGTCGACCAGCGCTGGCAACGGCACGCCGCAGAGGTTGAAGACGAGACCGGCGAGCACCGGCAACACCACCGGGTGGATGACGGTGTTGCGCGCGGTAGCGAGCAGCGTCGCGGCGAGCGGACGTTCGATGCCCTGGCTGCGCGCGTGGGCACGCGCCAGGTCGAGCTCGACGAGCGCGGTGACCAGCGTCAGGAGCAGCAGCGCATGCAGGCTGACGATGGCCAGGTGAATCGACAACCCCACCTCTCCGAGCAGTGCACTCACCAGCGGAATGCCGAACTGCACCGTGTTGCCGAAGCCGGCCGAGAGGGCGCGCGCACTGGGCGATGCGACGCCGGCGGTCGATGCGAAGCGTCGCATCCACAGGTAGACGGCGAGCATCGCTGCCAGCACCGGCACGAAGAACGCAGCCAGCGTGACCCAGGGCATCGCGGAGAGGTCGATCCGCGCCGTGGTGCGGAACAGCAGTGCGGGGACGAACAGGAAGAACGCCGCGTTGGACAGCACGCGCGCCACGTCGCCCTCGCCCAGCCAGCGCGCACGGCCGGCGATCCAGCCGAGCGCAACGACCGCGAAGATCGCGATCAGCTTGAGGAAGATGGCGAGCGACATGGCCCGCCAGTATCGCCGCGGCTCGGGGTGCCGGTCGCGGACGCAAGACTCGGAAAGCGCGTCGGGCCAGGTTTCCCGCGGTCCGCCCGCCGGGTCTGCCCGGCCGAAGACGGACGAAGGGCCGGCACAGGCCGGCCCTTCGCGTCACTGCGCAGGGTTCAGGTCTTGCCGAATCTTGCCTTGGCGTTCGAGATGCAGCTGGCCTTGGCATCGCCCGCCAGCGCGTCGCACTTCTCCGCGGCCACCTTGTAGTCGGCGTCGCGCTTGGTATCGGCGGCATCGGTCCTGGCAGCACCGATCTCCTTGCCCATCTTGGCGTCGGCCAGCGCCTTGACCTCGGAGGACTTGGCCTCCGTGACGCAGACGTCCTTCACGTTGCCCGCCAGGTCGTCGCACCGCTCCTTGGCGACCGCGTAGGCCGACTCGGCCTTCGCCACCCGCACCTTGGTCTGGTCGGCCGGCTTGCCGGTGTACGAGTACTCGAGCTCGGCAAGGGCGACCTTCTGCCTGCCCTTGGCCTGCTCGACGCAGATGTCCTTCGAATTGCCGGCCAGCGAGGCGCAGGCCGCGCTGTCGGCCTTGTAGTCCGCGGCGATGCTCGTCTTGCCCGCGTTGTAGTCGGTCTTGGCGACGCTCGCCGCCTGTGCCATCGGCAGCGCCAGCATGCCGGCGAGGATGAGTGAAGTCTTGAGCTTGAAATGCTTGTTCATGAGAGTCCTTGTTTGTCGAGATGAGAATGCAATTCGGCGTCGCGCCGGGTCCTGCTTCAGGCGCGGGGTTCGCCCTGTGCGTTGACGGTCACCGTGGATCCGGGCGCGGTGGTCATCTGCATGCGATGGTCCTGTCCGCGGAAGTTGTAGGTCACGTCCCAGTAGTCCGGCCGGGCCTGGCTGGGCGCGCTGGCGCAGCGCTGGACGTCCTGCGTCTGCACCGGCTGCCCGCCACCGTTGACGTTGGCGCCGATCGCTGCACCCGCGACGGCACCACCGGCCGTGGCGAGATCCTTGCCCCGGCCGCCACCGACCTGGTGGCCGAGGATGCCGCCGATGACGGCGCCCGCGATCGCTGCGGGAACGTTGACGCTGCTCTGCGCCTGTGCCACCTGTTCGCGCTCGACCCAGCAGCGCTGTTCGGGCGTCCCGACCACCGCCCGGACCGACGTGACGTTGGCCTCGTACAAGCGCTCCTGGTCGCGGCGACGGTAGTCGTGGGCCACCGCAGGAGGCGGCGCATAGCGGCTCTCTTCGAGGTAGGCGTTCGAGTTCACGGCCCGCACGGATGAAACACGGTCGTTCAGGCCCATCGCTGCCAGCGACGGATAGTTGCCCGGACGCAGCACGGCGCATCGCCCGTTGAAGCCTGCGTCGTCGCAGACCTCCCAGCGTTCGCCGGTGACGACCACCGACGACGCGCGGTCGTTGAAGCCGCTGCGCCTGAAGTCACCGATCTGCTGTTCCGTGGTGAAGGACCGCCCTTGGAAGCCCTCCCGCTCGTAGAAGGTGACTTGCGCGCTCGGCGGAGCGGGAGCGTACCGATCGTCACGGACCCGGGTGTTCCTGGCCACCTCGCGCACCGATGAAATGCGGTCGTTCAGGCCCATTGCGGCCAACGACGGGTAGTTGCCCCGCCGCAAGACGACGCAGCGACCGCGGAACCTGGCGTCTTCGCAGACCTCCCAGCGGTCGCCGACAACCACGGCCGAAGAGGCGCGGTCGTTGAAGCCGGTGCGTTTGAAGTCGCGGACCTCCTGCTCCGTGGTGAACGTCCGGCCCGTGAAGCCCTCGTCTTCGTAAATGGTGAGTTGGGCGGCTGCCTGCGTGGCAACAGCCACTGCGGCCAGCGCGAGTGCGCTCTTCAGAACTGCATTCATCGATCTCTCCCGGTAGGGGCTTTGTTGCCGCAAGTCGATGCCCGCCTGCGGATTTCGTTTGCTGCGTTCGGCCTGCGGACCGCCTGCCCTTCGGACAGCGGGCCGGGCGGCGTTGCGCTCTATTTGGTCTTGCTGACTTCGTGCCCGATGACACCGCCAACGACTGCGCCGCCGACGGTTCCGACCGGGCTGCCGCCCGTCAGGATGGCGCCACCGACGGCACCGACGCCGGCACCGACAACGGTGTTCTGATCCTGCGTCGACATCCCGGCGCAAGCGCCGAGTGCGAGGAGCAGGGCTGCGGCAAGCGCACTGAACGTGAATCTATGAGTCGTCTTCATGGTGAGTCCTTCTCGAGCGTTGTTGAACCGGTCTTTCGGCCTGGTCGGGGACGGGTGGCGACCGGTTGCGGATAGCGGCACCGAACGCGAATTGCCTGACTCAGGAGCTGAGCTCAGTATCGGAAGCGCCCCGCACCGCGAACAGCGGACTGCACCGCGAGCCGTCGTAGTAGATCTCCTACGCCTGCAGCCGCAACGCGCGGCCTCGTCCTACGGCGGCGCTGCCCACCCGCCGATTCACCGGTGGATTCCGAAGTGTTCGAATGCAGGGTCGGTCGTCGATCGAGCGGCGTTGCGTGCGCCGGCAGGCCGGGCCTGCGGTGTAGGACTTGTCCGACAACGCGACGCTGCTTCGGCCCATGGAGTTCCTGCGAACGCGAACCCACACTCAGACGGAGTTCTTCGTGCCTTACAACACGCCATCCTCGAATTGCCTCGGAAGCGAGGCTCCCGCCAGCAAGGGGCCGACGCTACGGGCTCTGGAATCCAGGGAATTGCCGCTGCCCATGCAGCCACTCAGAACCTACATCGTCGAAGACAGCCTGGTCATTCGCGAGAACCTGATCGCCACGCTGGAAGAGCTCGGGCCGGTCGAGGTGGTCGGCACGGCCGAGGACGAATCGACGGCCGTGCAATGGCTCAAGAAGCCGAGCAACCAATTCGACCTCGTGATCGTCGACATCTTCCTGAAGGGCGGCTCGGGGCTGGGCGTGCTCAGGGCCTCGAACGGGCTGCCGCAACGGCACAAGATGGTCGTGCTGAGCAACTACGCGACCCCCGACATCCGGCGCAAGTGCCTGGATCTGGGCGCCGATCGCGTGTTCGACAAGTCCAACGACATCGATGCGCTGATTGCGTACTGCGCGCAACTCGCCGCCGGCCCGACCGGCAGCAGCGGCCCTGCGGCGCTCAGCTGAGCGGTGCTACTGGATCAGTCCGTTCTTCAGCGCGTAGTAGGTCAGGTCGCTGTTGGACTCGAGCTGCATCTTCTCCATCACCCGGGTGCGATAGGTGCTGACCGTCTTCACGCTGAGCGACATGCTGTCGGCCATGTGTCCGATGGTTTCGCCCTTGGCCAGCCGCAGGAAGACCTGCAGCTCGCGCTCCGACAGCGTCTCGTGAAGCGGCCTGTCGCCGCCCCCGCTCAAGCCGTCGGCGAGGCGCTCCGCCACCCCTGCCGTGATGTACTTGCGCCCGCGGAACACGGTGCGGATCGCCTTCACGATCTCCTCCGGGTCGCAGTCCTTGTTCAGGTAGCCGCTGGCGCCCTGGCGCAGCATGGTGGTGGCGTAGTGCTCTTCCGGAAACCCGCTCAGGATCAGCACCGGCAGGTCGGGCGCGCGTGCCCTGATGGCGGCCAGCGCGTCGACGCCGCTCTGGTCCGGCATCGCGATGTCCATCACGACCACGTCGACGCCGCCCTTGCGCACGATGTCGAGCGCCTCGCGCCCGGTGGCCGCTTCGGCGACGACGGAGAAATCGATCTGATCGGCAAAGAACTGGCGCAGGCCGGCGCGTACCATGGCATGGTCGTCGACGATGGCAATTCGAATCATGGTGGGTGGCAGCGCTCCGCGCCGCATGATCCCACGTTTCGGAGCGAGGGCTGAAGATGGACCTGGTCACGCTCGTCAAGCGCAGCCCGCTGGTCTTTCCGCTGGCCTGCGTTGCGGCGGTGGCGATGGTCCTGATCAGCGAAGCAGCGCATTGGCAGTCTATTGATGCGCTCGACGACCTGGGTGCGATCCAGGTGGGTCGCGCGAGCCTGCGCAGCCTCCAAGAGAGCCTGCTGGAGGCCGAGACCAGCCAGCGTGGCTATCTGTTGACGAGCCGCACGGAGTACCTCGAACCCTACGATGTAGCGCTGAAGAAGGTCGATACATCGCTCACGGCTCTGGATCAGTACTACCTCGGCAAAGCAGAGTCAACGCAGTCGCTGCGGCGACTGCATGCCCTGACGGAATCGAGACTGTCCGAACTGGCGTTGACGATCCGGCTGCATGAAGAGGGCAAGGCCCAAGCGGCGGCGCAGATCGTCTTGAACGATATCGGCAGGGAGAAGATGGAGGGCATCCGGGTGCTCGGCGCCGAACTGCTGGCCCTTGAGGACCGGGGCGTCGAGGCCGGGCGCCGCGATCTCTACCGCACCCTGATGCTCAGCCGCATCGGCATGGCGGCGCTGAGCGCCCTCAGCCTGCTCGCCCTGTTCCTGTACCTGCGGCAGACCCTGGTGCTCAAGCAACAGCAACTGGACCTCAAACGCATCGTGCAGGCCGAACGGGATCGCCTGGAAATCGAGATTGCGCACCGCACGGCCGAGCTGACCGAACTGACACGCCACCTGCTGACCGCGCGCGAAGACGAACGCAACCGCCTGGCGCGCAACCTGCACGACGAGCTGGGTTCGCTGCTCACGTCGGCCAAGCTCGACGCGGCGCGCATCAAGTCGCGGCTGGCCGGTACGGCACCCGAGGCGCTGGAGCGCCTGGCCCACCTGGTCGGCACGCTGAACAGCAGCATTGCGCTCGGGCGCCGCATCATCGAGGACCTGCGGCCGTCGACGCTGAGCAACCTCGGCCTGGTTCCGACACTCGAGATCCTGGCGCGCGAGTTCGCCGAGCAGTCCGGCATCGAGGTCCATTGCGAGCTGACTCCCGTCAGGCTGGCCGCGTCCGCCGAACTCATGCTCTATCGCCTGGTGCAGGAGGCCATCACCAACGTCACCAAGTATGCGCAGGCGAGCCATGTCTGGATCAAGCTGGCCGCACACGGACGACGAAGTGGAAATCTCGGTGCGCGACGATGGCGTGGGCTTCGACACCGGCGCCAGGCGGACCTCCGCCTACGGCTTGATGGGCATGCGCTTGCGCGTCGAGGCCGAAGGGGGCGCGCTGACCCTGGTGTCCGCGCCGGGGCAGGGCACGCTGATTCAGGTGAAGCTGCCGGAAGCATCGCCGGTCACGACCTGAGGCTCCGCTCCTCCCGCGCACTGCCGGGCGCCTGTCGGCAGCCTCCTACGCGACGTCCATGAATCTGCCGACACGGCTGCGGCAGCGCGGCCTATCGCCGCCACCGGCGCCGGCGACCACACTGGTCTCATCGCAGCGACACGGCTTGCGAGCGCCATGCACCGCGTGCGGTGCGTCGATCATCGAACCAGAAAGGGAACCCCCATGTTTGCCGGCAACACGTCAGAACAGTCCAACATCCTTGCCGACGGGGCCGCGCTGTCGGCCGACCGCGCCATTGCGCTGGCACGGCGTGGTGTGGATGCCGTTCGCGACGGTTCGCAGCAGTTGCGCGAACGCGCGCTGCGCGTCTCCGACAGCACGGTGGGCTACATCAAGGACGAGCCGGTCAAGTCGGTGCTGATCGCCGCCGTCGCCGGAGCCGCGCTGTTCGCGCTGGCGTAGCCTGCTGGTCCGTTCACGCGATCGCGGCTGAACGCCGCGTCAAGGTTCACGCGCCCGCGGGCTGGCCCTCAGGCGGCAGTCTTGCGGGCCGCCGCCTTCTTGGCCGCGACCTTCTTGACCGCCGCCTTCTTCGCCGGCGCCCTCTTCACGGCTGCCTTCTTCGCTGGCGCCTTCTTTGCTGGTGCCTTCTTCACCGCAGCCTTCTTCGCCGCCGTCTTCCTGGTCGCGGCCCCGCCCTTGCCACGGCGCTGCATCTCGGCCAGCTTGGCCTGCGCCGCCTTCTTCGTCGCCTGCAGCTTCTTCTCGGCCTCGCGCACTGCCTTGTGGAGCGACCTCTTGGCCTCGTTGGTGGCCCTGATCAGCCGCGCCTCGACCTTCTTCCACTGCGCGTCGAACTGATGCCTGGCCTTGGCCAGTTCGGTCGAGGCTGAAGCTCCGAGCTCGTCGACCTTGTGTCTGACGGCCCTGCGGATGTGACGGGCAGCAACGCCAAGGTTGCTGGCCGCCGCGGCCAGTTCGGGGTTCTTCGGTTTGCGGGTGGCCATCGTTCTCTCCGGTTGCGTGGTGGAAGCGGTCAAGCTCAATGTAGCGCATTCATGCAGCGGGGCCTGTTCACACTGCGGGCGACAGATGCGTCCGCAGTGTGAACAGGCCCCGCTCGATCCAACACCTGGCCCGGCATCGCTATGGCTTGCCGCGTCCCTCGCCCTTGTCGGCATCCTTGTCCTGCCCCTGGCCCTGGCCCCGCTTCGACTCCTGCGGCGCTCCCTTGCCTTGCTGCATGTCCTTCTGGCCCGGTGCCGGCTGCTCATGCTGGGCAGACCCCTGGCGAGGCTGCTGCTGCTTCTGATCCTGCGCCTGCGGCCCCCGCTGTTGCGGAGGCGCCTGCGTCGGCGCGGGCCTGCCGGTATCTCTGCCGGCGTTCGGCGGCGGACTCGAGCGCTGGGCGTCCTGCGGCTTCGAACCCCTGTCCTGCGGCGGGCCCGCTCGTCCCTGCTGGGAAGGCGCGGGTGCTCTTTGCGCCGGCTGCTCCTGGTAGTGCTGGCGCACGACGGGGTCATGCGGCTGGTAGCGGTAATTCTGGTTGCGTAGCTGCTGTTGCTGCTCGACCTGGTGGGGATAGCGATCCCCCGTGTACTGCCGCTGGTAGGACGGTAGCGGCGCGGGCCCAGGCACCGAATGGCGATTCCACTTGTCCCATCCGCTTCGCTGCCGCTCCCAGTCATTGCCCCAGTGCTCGCCCCAGCGCGGCGGTGCATCGCCACGCCACCCGCCGAAGTACGGCGGCGGAGCGCGGTAGTAGCGCACGGGAATCCGAAGAACGTACAGCGGCACGTACTGCGGGCCGACGATGCCCCATGGGCCGTTGTACCAGGAACTCGCGTACCAGTTGTCGCCCTGGTACACCCAGTACATGCCGTCGTAGAAGAAGAAATTCGAGTTCAGGCCCGGCGCGTAGTAGACCGGGTAGCCGGGCACCCGTACGAGCTGCGGGTAGACCGGCAGGTTGAACCCGATGCTCACACCGGGAAAGCCGATACCGATGCTCACCTGGGCGATCGCCGAGGTCATTGAGACACACAGCATCAAGAGCAGTGCGACGATGTAACGCATTTTCCGTCCTCCATTTCGATCCGACCGGTCAGAAAGCTCTCAGTGCGGAGCGCCCTGCCGGTCCCGACCTCATCACGCAACGGCATGAGCCGCCGCGTCGCGGCGCTACTTGAACCAGGAATCGTCGGCCTTGGCGATCCACGTGCTGATCTGCTTGTCGGCGTCTTCCTTGACGATGCCATAGCGCTCCTGGATCTTGCCGGCGAGCTGCTCGCGGCGGCCGGCGACGATGTCGAAGTCGGCATCCGTCAACTTGCCCCATTGCACTCTGGCCTTGCCGACGACTTGCTTCCAGTTGCCTTCGATGCGGTCCCAGTTCATGTGAATCTCCTTTGGTGTTGGGTTGAAAAACTTCGAGATCGAGGTCGTGCGAACGCTCAGGGCCTGACGGCGATTTCGTTCTTGACCGACTTCACGCCATTGACCTTGCGCGCGATGGCTTCGGCGGTGTTCTTCTCCGTCGCGCTCTTGGCGAAGCCGGAGAGCATGACCGTCCCGTTCAGCGTCTCGACGCTGATCGCCGCGGCGTCGACGTCCTTGTTCTCGACCATGCGGCTCTTGACCTGGGTGGTGATGACGCTGTCGTCGATGTACGCGCCTGTGGTTTCCTGGCCGCGGGTGACTGCGCAGCCGGACGCAGTGAGCAGGGCCAATGCAGCCGCTGTGGCAATCAGGGTGTTGCGGATGATCATGATGTCTCTCCTATGACGGTTGGTTCGTGATTCGATTCGAGGAAGCGCCCATGAATGCCCCCACGGCTTTCACTCTAGGCGCTCGGCAATGCGGCCGAAAGGCCGGCGCCGCCGCTTTTCTGGCGCGCGCTTGACGGTGCTCATCGGTTCTGCAGGAAGGCATCTCGAGTGCCATGCGATCCATGCCGAGCGGCTACTTGACGAGAACTGCCGACGCGCCGCCGGCCGGGCTCGGCGGGACGGTTTCGCGCGTCACGAGCTCGCGGGAGATGCCGCCGGCAGCGGCGCTGCCGCTGGTGGTGCCCTGTCCGTCCATGCGCGCCATGCAGTCGCGGCGATCCGGGTCGGGCAACCGCTCGCAACGCTTGAGCGCGTTGGCCTTGTATTGCGCCGGGTCCTCGTCGCCCGAGGCACGTCGCTTGGCCTCGGCGTACGCGGCGCCCGCCTCGCGCAGGCAGGTGGCGCGATCCTGGTTCGATTGCCCGCTCGCGCAGACGGCACGCTCCTGCTGATAGCGGGCGAGCGCGTCGGCCGAGGCCGTCTTGCTGGCGGCCATCGCGGACGTGGAGGCGAGCGCGGCACCCAGCATCAGCAGGGCCAGCGTCGGACGTGAAAGATGAGGTCGAGCGGTTTTCATCGGAGACTCCTTTGGCTTCACAAGCACATGCAGTGAATCTACGAGTCCGCGCCCAGCCGCGCTGTCGGAGAGCTCCATCGATCTCGGGCGGCGGTGTCCGATGGCGGCGTAGGACCCGTCCCACAGACCCGTCGCCGCCTGGTCGTTACAGCCGACCCAGCAACAGCAGCACGACGATGACGACCACGATCAATCCCAGCGCGCCGCTGGGCCCGTAGCCCCAGCTCCTGCTGTGCGGCCAACTCGGAATGGCGCCGACCAGCATCAGGATCAGGACGATCAACAGTATGGTTCCCAGGCTCATGGCATGTTCCTCGAAGCAGTGGTGGGTTTCAGTTCGTCGGGGCCGAAGCCGCGGGCGGGATCACGATCAACGTGGTGTCGCCGCCGGTCTTGCCGGTCTCGCCCTTGCTGCCCTCGGCGCCCTGGCTTCCGGTCGCACCCTGCGGACCCGCGGGTCCTGGCACGGCAACCGGCGTGGCGGGGACATTGACGACGGTGGGTTTCTCACAGGCGACCAGGCTCAACGTGGCGAGCAGCGCCGATATCAACAACGAGTTCTTCATGGCTAGTCCTTTGGTAGTGAAAGATCGTTGCGCAGAAGCCTTCTGCGCATCCGTGAACAACATTCGGCGCAACCCGTCAGGTCGCGATCTGGAGCTGACCGGCGCAGGCGCAAGCCAGGCACGGTTCGGTTCGCTTGCAAACACGGGAGCACGCTGCCGGCCGCTCAACGGTGAACGGAAGCGACGTTCGCTTCGGTCGGCCCGTCGCGGACTGGCGGCGTCGGGTTCAACTGCACCAGGCAGCCTTCCCGCGAGCGCGCGGCGGGCAAGGCGTTGCAGCGCCATGCGGCGTCGGCCTGCATCGCGGTGGCCTTGCGGCGCAACTCACCCTGCTGCACGGCCCCGAGCACGACCTGGTGAAAGGCCAGAAGCAGTCCGAGCATGGCCAGCGTCGCGAGAACCGCATACGCCTGCGGCGAGCGCAGCGCGGCCGGCCATCCGAGACGCTCCGCCTTCATCGCCCATCCCGCGAGTTCGGTTGGCCTTGCATCGCTTCGTGCCGCGGAGGTGCAGGCCGCGGATGATCGAAATGCTCCGAATCTGCCCATGAACCTGCTCCCGCGACGAAGTGCACGATGCACCCCTTGGATGAGGCGATCGTGCCTGCCGGTCCACGCCCGCACCATCGGCGAAGGGGCACACCTTGCGTAGGAGACGCCTGACAGCGGGTCTCTTGCAGCCGCCCGCGCAGCTCGGTCCGGCCGACCCTCGCGAGGCCTTCGTCCACGCGACGACGCGGCGCGGCGGCCGTGTCAGTGGATCAATTCGGCGTAGGACTGCAGGTCTGCCGCATAGCAGCCGCACGCCGCGCCTTCGAGCGCGCTGCGGTCGAGCACCGTGAGGTCGCCGCGGTGGTATTCGATCAGCCCGCCGCTCTGCAGGGCACCGGCCGCCTCCGTGATGCCGACGCGGCGCACCCCGAGCATGTAGGCGAGAAACTCGTGGGTCACGTGGAAGCTGGCGGAGTGCGCGCGATCCTGGCTCATCAGCAGCCAGCGGGCCAGGCGCGGACCGATCTGGTGAAAGCGCAGGCACGCAGCCGACCGTGCCAGCTGGGTCATCAGCACATAGAGGTAGCGGTTCATCACGCGCTGCAGCGCCGGGCTGCGCGCCAGTTCGCTGCGGAAGGCGCCGGCATGGACGCGCCACGCCGCGCCCTGGCCCTGCACCAGTGCGTGCAATGGTGCCCTGACCACGCCGAGGGCCAGTTGCGCGCCGAGCAGGCCCTCGCGACCGACCATGCCGACTTCCAGGCCCGGACTGCCCTCGATCAGCGTCACCAGCGAAATGAAGCCCTCGGTGGGCAGGTAGACGTGGCGGGTCGGCATGCCGGGTTCGCACAGCACCTCGGACAGCACCAGCTGGACCGGCTCGCACAGCGCGAGCAGGCGCAGACGGGCCTGGCGCGGCAGAAGTTCGATCAGGTGGTTTTCGGCGGTGGCCAAGACAGGCTCTCCAGCGGACGACAGGGACTTCGAAGGTGATCGGGCCCCGGGCGCGATCACTTCACAGGCGATACGGTGCCGGCGCCATCGCGCACCACTTGAGACTGTTCGCCCGCACCAGCGACAGCACGCCGGACTGCTGTGCCCACGGCACGCCGTTGACCACCAGAGCCCAGCGTCCGGCGGCGAGCTGGCGCCGCACGATGCGATCGAATTGCCCGGGTTGCGAGCCGCGACGCAGCAGCCGAGCCACGCCAGCGCCCGTCGCGGCGCCAGCCAGAACCGCGAGCGTTGCCGGCAGCACGTGCTGCCGAGCCGACGGGTCGACGTCGAGCACCAGCCAGGCCGCAAACGCCGCGCCGGCGAGCAGGCCCCCGAGCGCGGCGGCGAACCAGAGCTTGCCGCCCCGGAACGTGTCGTCCGCAGAGGGGCGGGGCGTCCACTGCCGCGCCACCCGCCCGAACCTGAATCGCGAAGCATCGGCGGGGTCCGCCAGCGTCAGCTGGGACGGCGACAGACCTTGCACCAGCTGCAACTGCTGCGCTGTCATCTGCGCAGCGGACTCGGTGGTGAAGAAGCCCGCAATGCAAGGCAGCACGCGATCGATCGGCACGGCCTCGGCAGCGTCGGTCCCCTCGTTCCGCGGCCGGACGGCATCCCGGTCTGGCGTCGATGAAGGAAAGCGCACGGCAGCCATGATGGCTCACAGTCTGCGCGCGACGCTGTCACGCGACTGTCTGCCAGCGCACATAGCGCTGCGGGGACGCCGCGTCACGCGGCGCGCGCCATCGGCAACAGGCGTTCATACTCCTTCTTCGCCACCGCGTAGCACTCGCAGGTGCGCTGCTCGAGTCGCCGGCGGTCGAGCACGGCGATGCGCCCGCGGCGGTAGCGGATCACGCCGGCCTGCTGCAGCTTGCGGGCGGCGGCGGTCACGCCTTCACGGCGCACGCCCAGCAGGCTGGCCGCCAGCTCCTGGGTCATCGCCAGTTCGTCGGACGACGCCCGGTCCAGGCCGAGCAGCAGGCGACGGCACAGTTGCTGGTCGATCGTGTGGTAGCGATTGCACAGGGCCGTCTGTCCCACCTGCGCGATCATGGCCTGGGTGTAGCGCAGCAACATGTTCAGCACCGGCCCGGCGCGTTCGATCTCGCTCATCAGCGCCTCGGCGCGCAGCCGATAGCCCTGTCCCGCGCTCTGCACCACCGCATGGCTCGACGTGGCATTGCCGCCCATGAAGAGCGAGATGCCCACCACGCCGTCATTGCCCACCACCGCGAACTCGGTCGATCCGCCGTCCTGCGTCCGGTACAGCAGCGAGACGACGGCAGTGGTCGGGAAAAGCACATGGGCGGGCTTGCTGCCCGCTTCGCACACCACCTGGCCGACGGCCAGGTCCGCCAGCTCCAGGTGCGGCTGCCAGCGATCCGATTCGACGCCGGTCAGCGTCGCGAGCAACTGGTTCTGGCGCGGATCGGACGCCTGGCGGGGTGGTGTGTGCACTGGACTCTCGCTGCATGGTTCGAGTCCCCATGTTCCAGCGCAGCGTGCGAACCAGGTATCGGCCATGGCCGACTCCCGATGTCGGCTCGGTCCTACAAGGCAGCCCCAGGTGGCGCTGGAGAATTTCACCTGCGTGCCACAGCTTGCGAGACAAGCAATGCGGCGAGTGTTCGCCACCGCACAGACCGCGGCGCACGTCTGGGCCATCTTGATCGAGTCGGAGGGATCCTGAGCGGCGTCAACGAAACCGCTCGTGTAACCGACTGTCTGGCTTGCCGCCCGGGAGAGCCTGCGCTAGTTTCAGAAGTGGGGAGGGTCCGTCAGGGGCTCGAACCGGAAGACGTATCAACTTGCATTGGGGAGGGACAAATGCGGCGCCCGCCCCGATCGAAGGAGCATCGAAATGCTTGAAACCATTGCCATCATCCTGATCGTTCTTTGGCTTCTGGGTCTGGTCACCTCGACCACGATGGGGGGGCTCATCCACGCCTTGCTGGTCATCGCGATCATCGTGATCCTGGTTCGCGTCATTCAGGGCCGACGCGTGTAGCGGCGCTGGAAGGGCTCTGCACGGCACGGAGTCCGGCAGAGCGATCCCGTCGGCTGCGGGTGCGGTCTCGACGGGCGTTCCCTGGTGCGCAGTCCCGGAGGGATATCCAGGTGTTTCTCGAACAGAAGGAGAAGTGATGAACGCAGTCAAGATGGCAGCCATCGCGCTGATCGCCGCCGGCATCCTCGGTTTGGCGTACGGCAGCTTCAGCTACACGAAGGAGACCCACGAGGCCAAGCTCGGGCCGATCGAGCTGTCGGTCAGCGAGAAGCAGACGGTCAACGTCCCGGTCTGGGCCGGCGTGGGGGCGATCGTGATCGGCGGCGTGCTCCTGGTCGTCGGCGGCAAGAGAAGCTAGCCGCCCCAGCCCTGGGCAGCGACCAGCGGTGCCGCGCAGGCATCGCCGCCGCCTGACCGACCCGCTCTGTCTCCAGGCCGCGCCCGAATCGCGCGTCCGGGCAGCAAGCACTCTCGCGAGGAATCGTCATGCGCACACAACCGCTCCGTCTTCGAGTCTTGGCACTTGCCGCCGGCCTCGCCCTGATCGCCTTCAGCGGTTGGGCCAGCGCCGACCCGCCTTCGCGCGTCGCGCGAGTGGGCTACATGAGCGGCGCGGTCAGCTTCTCGCCCGCCGGCGAGGACGACTGGGTGCGGGCCGGGGTCAATCGGCCGCTGACCACCGGCGACCGCCTGTGGACGGACGCCGGGGCGCGGGCCGAGATCCAGGTCGGCGGAGCGATGATCCGTCTGGGCGCGGGTACCGGTCTTTCCGTTCTCAACCTCGACGACCGCATCGCTCAATTGCAATTGACGCAGGGCACGTTGAACGTCAACGTGCGCCGCCTGGGGCGCGGCCAGTCGTTCGAAGTCGACACGCCGAATCTCGCCTTCACCCTCAGGCAGCCTGGCGCATACCGAATCGACGTGGATCCCGACGGCAACGCGACGACGATCGTCGTGCGCCAGGGCCAGGGCGAGGTGTATGGCGAAGACGCGTCGTACGTGGTCGATTCGCGGCAGCCCTATCGCTTCTACGGAACCGGCCTGCGCGAGTACGACGTCGTCGACGCGCCGCGCTCCGACGATTTCGACCGTTGGGCCGGCGATCGCGACCACGCGTACGACAACTCGGGCTCCGCCCGCTACGTGTCGCCGGACGTGGTCGGTTACCAGGACCTCGATGCGAACGGCAGCTGGCGCGTCGACGCGACCTACGGCAACGTCTGGACACCGAACCGCGTGGCCGCCGGCTGGGCGCCTTACCGCGACGGGCACTGGGCGTGGGTCGACCCCTGGGGTTGGACGTGGGTGGACGACGCGCCCTGGGGCTTCGCCGTGTCGCATTACGGCCGCTGGGCGAACTTCGGCGGAAGCTGGGGCTGGGTCCCCGGCCCGGTGCGCACCCCGGCCTATTACGCCCCGGCACTGGTGGTGTTCGTCGGCGGCGCCAACTTCCAGCTCGCGGTCTCGAGCGGCAATGTCGGCGGCATCGGCTGGTTCCCGCTGGCCCCGCGCGAAGTCTATCGACCGTCCTATCCGGTCAGCCGCGGCTATTTCGAGAACATCAACCGCAGCAACACGGTCGTCAATACGACCGTGATCAACAACACCTACAACAACACGAACGTGACCAACATCGTCTATGCGAACCGGCAGGTGCCGGGAGCCGTCGTCGCCGTGCCGACGACCACGTTCGTGCAGTCGCAGCCGGTGTCCAGGGCGGCAGTCCGGGTCACGCAGACCATGGTCGCCAGCGCGCCGGTCGCCCTGATTCCGCAGGCCACGCCGACCGAAAGAAGCGTGCGCGGAGCCGCCGCCGCGGGCGACAAGCCGCCGCCGCGCGTGTTCGAGCGGCCGGTCGTCGCCCGCACCGCGCCACCCGCGGCGTCGATCGGCTTTGCCGCGCAGCAGCCGCAGCTTGCGGCAAAGCCGGGCCAACCGCTCGACGATGCTGCGCGCAAGGCATTGAAGCCTTCGGCGGCTGCGCCGGCGCCGGTCGTCAAGGTGGTTGCACCGGTACAGGCAGCAGCGCCGAAGGAGCGCCCTCCAGCCGTAGCCCCCGCTCCCAGAGCCGATGAGGGACGCGCGAAATCAGACGAGCGCAAGGCTCCGGCAGCGCCCGTCGCGCCGGCCGCATCGGTTGCGCCGCCACAGCGCACGTTGCCGCCGCAGGCCACGCCTCCGGCAGCGGCAACAGCCGCGCCGGAACAGCGCGGCAAGGCCGAACCCCCTGGCAAGGCAGGACAGCGCGGCGAGCCCGTCGCGAGCCCGCCCGCGCCAACGCCGCGCACTGCCGAGCCAAGGATCGTCACACCGCAAGCCACGCCGCCGACGCCAGCAGCGCAACAGGCTGAGCAGCGCGGCAAGGCGGAAGCGCGTGGAAACGCCGAACCTCGCGGACAGGCTGCTGCACCGCCGCCTGCGCCACCACAGCGCGCGCCCGAGGCCAAGGCCGTCACACCCCCGCAGGCCGCACCGCCGGTGCCGCCAGCACAGCCGGTCGAGCCACGCGGCAAGCCGGAGCCGCGGGCACAACCCGTGGCGCCGCCGCCCGCGCCCACGCCGCGCGCACCCGAGCCGAAGGCCGTCACGCCGCAAACCCCGCCACCGACGCCTGCTGCGCAGCCGGCTGAGCCGCGCGGCCAGGCTGAACAGCGCGGAAGGACTGAACCTCGGGGCCAAGCTGCTGCACCGCCGCCTGCGCCGCCACAACGAGCCGCCGAGCCGAAGGCTGCACCACCGCCGGTTGCTCCCCCTGTGCAGGCACCACCCAAGGTGGCCCCGCCACCGCCGGTCGCCCCGGCAGCGCCGCCGCCCGCCCCACGTGCGAAGCCTGAGCCCGCGCCAGCACCGGCGGCACAGCCCCCAGCGCAGCGTGCGAAGCCGGAGCCCGCGCCCGCCGCAAAGCAGGCCGAGCCCCGCCCGCCTGCGGCCGCGCCCAAGGCGCCGCCGCCGCAAGCTGAGCCGGCGTCACAGGCACAGTCCCGCAGCAAGGAGCGCAAGCCTGCCGCAGGCAAGCCTGACGACAAGAAGAAGGACGGCGAACAGTAGGTAGCGGGTAGCGCGAAGAGGCAGACCGCTGGCGAGCCGGCGTCTGCTGTCTCGTCGCGTGGTGAGCGGCAGCATCGGCGTGAGCGCCGCCGCCCGGGCGCTCGCCGGCCCCGGCGCTCACTCGTGCCGCAGTGCCTCGATCGGATCCATCTGCGCGGCGCGCCGGGCCGGGAAATAGCCGAACAGCACGCCGATGGCGGCCGAGAAGACGAACGACAGCAGGTTGATCGCGGGGTCGAACAGGTAGGGCACGCTCATCACGCCGGCCAGCGCGAAGGACGCGGCAGTGGCGATGACGATGCCGACGATGCCGCCCATGGCCGCCAGCACCACCGCTTCGATCAGGAACTGCAGCAGCACCTCGCGCTCGAGCGCGCCGATGGCCAGCCGCAGGCCGATTTCGCGGGTCCGCTCGGTCACGCTGACGAGCATGATGTTCATGATGCCGATGCCGCCGACCAGCAGGCTCACCGCGGCCACCGCGCCGAGCAGCGTGGTCATCACCTGAGTCGTGCCGGACAGCGTTTCGGCGAGTTGCTGGGTATCGAGGATGTTGAAGTTGTCGTCGTCGCCGTCGGCGAGCTTGCGGCGCTCGCGCAGCAGCTGGCGCAGGCTGGCCTTGAGCCGCGTGCTGTCGCTGCCGTCCTCCATCGACACCTGCAGCGTGTTGACGCGCTGGTTGCCGCTGACGCGGCGCTGCAGCGTGCGCAGCGGCACCAGCACCGTGTCGTCCTGGTCGTTGCCGAACGCCGCCTGGCCCTTGGACGCGAGCACGCCGACCACTGCGCACGAGAACTGCTTGATGCGCAACTGTTCACCCAGGCCGCGCGTGCCGCCGTAGATCTCGCGCCGCACCGTCTCGCCGATGATGCACACGGCGGCGCCGGCGTTCTGTTCGTCGTCCTCGAAGGCTCGCCCGGAGCTGAGCTTCCAGTTGCCGGTCGCTAACCAGGCGTTGCTGCTGCCGGTGACGCTGGTCGCCCAGTTGCGGCCGTTGCCGATCACGGTGACGCCGGCGCGGGCCTCGGGGGCCACCGCGGCGACGCCGCCGATCTGCGCCAGGATCGCCTCGGCATCGGCCTCCTTGAACGCCGGTGCGCCCCCGCCGCCGCCACCGCCGCCGGGCCCCTGGCGCTGGCCCGGGCGCACCATCAGCAGGTTGCTGCCGAGGCTCGAGATCTGCATCTGTACCGCCTGCGTGGCGCCCTTGCCCAGCGTGACCATCGTGATCACCGCGCTGACGCCGATCACGATACCGAGGATGGTCAGGAACGAGCGCAGCAGGTTGCGACGGATCGAACGCAGCGCCAGGAAGAGCGTGTTGAGCAGCATCAGGCCGCCCCGGCCGTTGCTTCCGGCGCCGGCGCCGGTTGCGGGTTCGGCGAATCGCTGTCGATGCGGCCGTCGACGAAGCGCACCCAGCGCCGCGCGTAGGCCGCCATGTCGGTCTCGTGCGTGACCATCAGCACGGTGATGCCGTGGTCGACGTTGAGTGCCCGCAGCAGTTCCATGATCTCGCGGCTGCGCAGCGTGTCGAGGTTGCCGGTCGGTTCGTCGGCGAGCAGCACGGCCGGCTCGGTGACCAGGGCGCGGGCGATCGCGACGCGCTGCTGCTGCCCGCCGGAGAGCTCCGCCGGCGTGTGGTGCTCCCAGCCCGCGAGGCCGACGGACTGCAGCGCCCTGGCTGCCGAGGCGCGCCGCACGGCGGCGCTCTCGCCACGGTAGAGCAGCGGCAGTTCGACGTTCTCCTGCGCCGAGGTGCGCGCCAGCAGGTTGAAGCCCTGGAAGACGAAGCCGAGGTAGCGCCGGCGCAGCCGCGCACGCTGGTCGCGCGACAGCGCTTCGACGTGCGCGCCGCGGAACAGGTACTGCCCGGCGCTCGGCGTGTCCAGGCAGCCGATGATGTTCATCGCGGTCGACTTGCCCGAGCCGCTGGGCCCCATGATGGCGACGAACTCGCCGGCGGCGACGTCGAGGTCGATGCCCTTCAGGGCCATCAACTCGGCCTGGCCGCTGCCGTAGCGCTTGGTCACGCCGCGCAGGCGGATCAGCACTTCGCTCATTTCGCCGCGGCGGCCTTCTGGTCGGTGATGACGAGCATGCCGGCCTGCAGATCGCCGCCGGTGATCTCGGTCATGCGGCCGTCGCTGATGCCGGGAATCACGGCCACCGCCGCGGCGGCGCCGTCGCGCAGCACCCAGACCTGGCGCGCTGCCGCGGTGCTGGCGCCGGCCGCGGCCGAGCGGCGCGTGCCGCTGCGCGGCATGCGCGGCATCAGGCTGGAGACGATGCCGCCGCTGGCCGCAGGCGGGCCGTTGCTGGCACCCGCCTCCGCGGGCGAGAAGCGCAGCGCGGCGTTGGGCACGAGCAGCACGTCGCTGCGCTGCACCGCGGTGATCGTCGCGGTGGCCGTCATGCCGGGGCGCAGGCTCAGGTCGCTGTTGTCGACCTCCAGGTAGGTCAGGTAGGTGACGACGTTGTCGGTGATGGTCGAGCCGTAGGCCACGCGGGTGATCGTCGCCGGGTACTTGCGGCCCGGGTGGGCGCTGACGGTGAAGCTCGCCTTCTGGCCGACCGCCACCGAACCGACGTCGGCCTCGTCGACGTAGACCTGCAGGCGCAGCTGCTTCAGGTCCTCGGCCAGCGTGAACAGCGTCACCGCCTGCAGCGACGCCGCCACCGCGTTGCCGGGGTCCACGCTGCGCGTCAGCACCACGCCGTCGGCCGGCGAGCGGATCGACGCCTTCGACAGGTTGATCGCGTCGGTGGACAGTGTCGCCTGCGCTTCGGCAACGCTGGCGCGGGCGCTGGCCTCGTCGGCGAGGGCGCGGGCGAGCGCCGCGCGGCTGCCGTCGAGTTCGGCCTTCGACGGCACCTTGCCGCCCGACAGGCGGGCCACTTCCTCGAACCGCGCCAGGCCGGCCCGGGCTTCCTTCACCGTCGCCTCGGTCTGCGCGACCTTCGCGCTCGCGGCGGACAGCGCGGCACGCGAGCGCAGGATCTGGTCGTTCAGCTTGGCGGTGTCGAGCTCGACCAGCACCTGGCCCTTGCGGACAGGGTCGTTGACGTCGACGTTGACCTTCAACACCGTGCCCGAGAGTTCGCTGCCGATGCTCGTCGAGCGGGTCGGCTGCAGCGTGCCGTTGGCGGTGACGGTCAGTGTCAGGTTGCCGCGTGCAACGGTCTGAGTGGTGTAAGTCGGCGCAGCGCTGGCGGCCTGGCGCGCTTGCCACCACCACAAGCCGGCGCCGGTCAGCGCGAGCAGCAGCACGCCGATCCACAACGCGGGGCGTCGGTACCAGGCGCGCGCCGCGGGTTCGGCGAGCAGGCTCGCGAGGTCGGTCTCGGTGCCCGGGCCGGGCGGCGCTTCGACTGCGGGAGAGGCGGCGGGAGTGGTCATGAGCGGGGGACTGCGTCTTCGGTGGTGGCGGGCGATTCGTCGTTGCCATCGGGGCGCCAGCCGCCCCCCAGCGCCTTGTACAGACGCACATGGTTGGCGCTCAGCTCGGAGGTGGCACCGACCACGCTGTCCTGCGTGTTGAGCTGGGTCCGCTGGGTGTCGAGCACGGTCTGGAAGTCGATCAGCCCGCTGGCGTAGCGCTGGCGCGCCAGCAACGCGGCATTGCCGGCCGCATCGGCAGCGCGCTCCAGCGTCGCGAGCCGCTCGCGGGCGCCGCGCAACGCGACCAGTGCGTCTTCGACGTCCTTCAGCGCCGTCAGCACGGCGGCCTCGTAGGCCACGCCGGCCTGATCGAGCGCGGCCTCCTGGGCGCGCACCTGGGCGCGCAGGGCCCCGCCGTCGAACAGCGGCATCGACACACCGGCCAGCAGCGACCCGACGACCGCCGATCCGCTGGTCAGCGAGCCCAGCGTCAGCGCGGCGAGGCCGAGCGTTCCGCCGAGATGGAAGTTCGGTGCGAGCGCCGCGTCGGCCTGCGCCACGCGGGCCATCGCCGCCCTCACCTGGTCTTCGGCGGCCCGAACGTCCGGCCGCTGGCGCAATGTCTCGGCGGGGATGCTCAGCGCCAGGTCGCTGCGGGCCCGCGGCATCGGGCCCGGAGCGGCGAGCAGCGCCGACAAGGCCGCCGGCGGGTGCCCGGTCAGCACGGCGAGCGCATGACTGGTCTGCGCCATGAGGCTGCGCAAGGTCGGCACCTGGGCGCGCGTCTGCTCGGCCGCCGCACGCGCCTGCTCGACTTCGAGCGACGAGACGAGGCCGGCCTGCTCGCGCCACTGCGTGAGCTGCAAGGTCTCGAGCTGGCTCGCCAGGTTGTCGTCGGCGATCGCCAGCCTCTCCTGGGCGCCGCGCAGCGCGATGTACGACAGCGCCACCTCGGCGACGATCGACACCTGCACGTCGCCCAGCTTCGCCGCGCTGGCCTGGGCGCCGGCCTCGCTGGCGTCGAGCGCGCTGCGGTTGGCGCCGAAGACGTCGAGCTCCCAGCTCGCGTCCAGTCCCGCCGCGAAGCTGCTGCCCGTGGTCTGCCCGCCGGCGGCTCCCCGCCGTGCCGTGGCCGCAGCACCGACCGACGGCCACAGCGCGGCGGCCGAGACGTCGCGCAGCGCCCGCGCCTGGCGCAGCGCGGCCTGCGCGCCCTTCACGCTGGTGTTGGCCTGCAGGGCGTCGACCACCAGGCGGCCGAGCAGGGGGTCGTCGAAGCGCATCCACCACTGTGCCAGCGACGTCGCGTCGCCCGCCACGGAGACGTCGGCGGCAGACCATGCGGCGGGCACCTCGACCGCCACCGGTGCGACCGGCTGCGGTGTCATCGAGCCGCAGCCGAAGAGAGCCAGCGTCAGGCTGCCCGCGACGGCCCGCATGCGCATGCGGGCGGCAGCCTCGCGGCGGTCAGCGCGAAAGGTGGTCATCACGTGCATTCTGCGCCGCGGAGTCCGCGGTCTGTGCCGTACCGCACATTGGGCGGCGCGAGGCGCGATCCGCGAGAGTCAAGTCTGGCCGCCGCGCATCCAGCGGCGCGATCGGCGCAACAGCTTCAACGCCCTTCCCGCGGCGAAGAACCACGCGCCGCTTCTGCAGGGCGCAAGCGGCGACTTGTGTTCGGCAGTGCACAGACTCGGGCGCGCGGCCCTGTCACCGTGCCAGGGCCGACACGCACGGGAACCACTCATGCCGACCACAGCCCTCGAGCCCGTGCATACGACCGCTCGCGCCATCTCGACTGGTTACGGCGGGCGAGTCACGCCGGACTTGCCGCGCAATGCCTTCTGCTCCGCCTGCAATCTGTTCGGGCTGTGCCCGCCCTGCAGCCTGGCGACCGTCGAAACGGAAGGACGGCCCGGTGTCACGTTCGCTCGGCGCAAGGTCATGGCCGGTCAGGATCTGCACGCGCAAGGCGACGCGTTCGATTCCATCTACGCCGTGCGCTGCGGCGTACTCAAATCGACGGTGAAGCTCCCTGCCCATCGCGGCCGGATCTGCGGGTTCCACATGGCAGGAGACGTCTTCGGCCTGGACGGCGTCGCCGACGGCACCCACGCCACCACGACAACAGCGCTCGAGGACAGCCACGTCTGCGCCATCGCCTACGCCCCGCTGATCGACATGACCGGGCGAGATCCGTCATTGCAGCGCCGATTGGGTCGGCTCATGAGCGAAGAGATCTCGCGCGGAAACAGAATGCTGCTTCTGCTGGGAACGTCGAGTGCGCAGGACCGGCTGGCCGCATTCCTTCTGGACTTGTCGCGGCGCTTCGACGCGCTGGGCTACTCTGCCCGCGACTTCAACCTTCGCATGGCCCGCTCCGACATCGCCAGCTTCCTGGGCCTGACGCTGGAAACCGTCTGCCGCACGTTTGCGCGCTTCCAGCAGCAAGGTCTGCTGGAGATCGACAACCGGCGGATTCGATTCACCGACCTGGAGCGCTTTTCCAGTCGCTTTGAAGCGCTGTTGCAGGCTCAATGAAGTCGACCGGCGAGGTGACCGACAAGAGCCCGTTCTATGCGCGCTATCGCACCGACTCGCGAGCCGCTCTTGCGTAATCTCGTTTCGAATGGCGAGGCGCGCAGTTCTGCCGAGCCGTTCGAGCAGCGGCGCTGGATTGATCCGCAGACGTCGAATCCCCATGGCCGAACCTGATCAACT
Organism: uncultured bacterium; assembly: GCA_963802435.1. Lineage (GTDB taxonomy): Bacteria > Pseudomonadota > Gammaproteobacteria > Burkholderiales > Burkholderiaceae_C > CAIKUF01. The sequence continues at coordinate 131,318 of CAWDIT010000007.1, read as the reverse complement.
CTGTGGGACTGCGTGCGATGACACGGGCGGGACCGGCGCGACCGGCGACACCGGCGCGACTGGAAACACCGGTGCCACGGGCAGCACGGGAAAGACGGGCAACACCGTCGTGGTGATCCCGCCTCGCCAGTAGCGGGTGACAGGCACGCAGCCGGAGCCGACGGATTCGTCGGTGACGGCCCCGACGCCTTCGCCGGCGCGGCAGTCCGTCAGTCAGGCCTGGCTCAGGCCTTGCGTCGCAGTGACACCCAGCCGATCGCCGCCAGCCCGGCCAGCACCAGCGCGTGGCTTTGCGGTTCGGGCAGATCCGTCGCCTCGGCCAGCGCCGCCTCCGCAATCAACACGGGCTCGTCGCTCGGCGACGAACTGGGGGTGTACCCGCCGCCACTGGCGCCCGGTCCCGTTCCGACGACCCGGTCGTCGTCGTTGCCGGCATCCAGGTCGAGCTCGTGCGCTGCGCCATGCACTCCGCCATGGAATCCGTGCCTGCCGGCGGGAGTCCTGCTGTCGTCCTCGAGGCGGAAGTGCCTGCCGCCCTTCCTCCCGTGCTCCTCGTCGCCGTGGCTCGACGCGGCAGTACCGAACAGCCTTGCGTCACCCCGCGCCTTGTACGGCATGAAGTCGTCGTCGTCGCCTGTGGGATGGTCCGAAACCGCTTCGATCCTGTCGTGATCCCCCCAGTCGATGGTCGTGGCCTGGGTGGCCGGGTGGGCATGGGTGACCGGGGTGGCATGGGCATTGAAGGCCCAGGCACTCGCCAGGACGATCATCGCAAGCTCGTGTCGCATGAGGTACTTCCTTGAAGCGTTGATTGCTCGAGCGGATCCGACACCAATGCGTGCCCCCGGCGGACCGAGGCAGCCGCTGATGCCGCTCGTGCCCGTCTCGACGAACCCATCGTTTCATCGGGGCCCGGGCCCGTCGGTGCGGTAACGCGCATTGCGGCAGACACCCCCCGAAGTCGGGGGGTCGGCCGGCACGCCGGATGCGTCATCCAGCCGCCAGCGCTTCGGACGCGTCCATTCCGCGGGGTCAGCATTCGTCGGCTCCGTTGCCACCCGAACGGTCGAGCACCAGGGGTGCACTGAAACGCTCCGGCTGGTACAGCAGCCCGATGGCCACGCGTCCGGTCCACCACACTCGCCGCCCGGTCCCGGGAATGACGAACTCCCCGACATGACCGAGAGGGAACGCCGCGATGGGTGCGGCCGAACGCTCGACAGCGCCATGACGGCGTCCCTGGGCCGGACCGCTACTCATGGCCATGATGGATCCCTCAAGTGTTGATGCGAGAACGATGACACTGCCGGCCCTACCGGCTACTGCCCCGAGGTGAACATCCACAGGAGCCGTCGCAGGCGCGAGGGCCGGCGGGAGTGCTGTTGCGCAGGACGGCCGCGGTCGCGACCTCGGCTTCCGCTGCAAGAGCTGACTGCGAGCGCTGGGCGCGACGGTGATCGGAGCTTTGGAGCGCATCACGGTGTCCTCTGCCGATGGCCTGGGCGATGCACGCTCTTCTACGGCAGAAGAGGCCCTCGTCGGTGCGCCAGCGCACACGGGCGAGCACGTTGGCGCTGCGGCGCGACCGGGCGGCGAAGCCCGATCAAGAGCCCAGGGTTGCAGTCCGACACCGCGGCAACCCAATGGCCCAGGGTCAGATTGCCGGGACCTGAATCAGTCCGGCCGTGCCCTCGACCTTGAACAAGGCCTGGATGGCTCCGGGCACTGCCAGGTCGGGCACGACGACGACCAGGATGTCCTTGTTGTCGCCGAAGCCCAGCTGCCCCTTGAACAGCACGGTCTTCGTGGCGGCCGAGGTGATCGTCAGCTGGTAGGTGCCGGCCGGGATGTCGGCCGAGTCGCTGCCCGAGGCCGGCCCGGAGGTCTTGAATGCCGTCGCTGCGACGAACGGGTTGACGCCGGCGGCCGCGATGTCGGTACCGACCGCGTTCATGTACAGATCGATGTTGCTCGCGTTGAACGATGCATTCATCACCCTCAGCCGGGTGCTGTTGCTGCCCAGCGGTTTGTTGTACGGATCGCCGATCACGTAGACGCTGGTCTCGCTGCCTGAGGCAGGCAGGGCGACGATCGTGTACCTGGTGCCGCGCGTCGGGTCGATCGACACCGAACCGATGGTCACGCCACTGCTCGCCGTCTTGACGGTCCAGTCGGCCATGCTCGTGTCGACGTCGAAGTAATCCGAGGCGAACTCGTAGGGCACGTTGGTCGCATCCGACTGGGCGACCGCACTGCGGTAGAGCGTCAGGCTGGGCGCGATGGCCGAGGCGTTCACGAAGCGAACCGCCGGGTCGGCAACGTCGAGACGATCCTGCAGATCACCGCCGCCGCAGGCGGAAAGCCAGACGACCGGGACACAGGCGAGCAAGAGCTTGAAGGAGTGTTTCATGGGAGTCTGTCTCGAAGTTGGAGTCGCCCCACTCTAGAACCGGACTCGCGCAGTGCACGTGGGCCAACGCAGCCACGCCACGTCGGCCTACGCCGCAGGTTTCCTGTCGGAGAACGCCGCATCCGGTGGCTCACACGCGCTGCCTACATGACGTCGAGCGCACGTCCGACAGACGCCCTCTCCAGCGTCTTCCATTCTCGATCCTCACCAGGAGGAACGAGATGAAGAGACTCATCGCCACCGCCGTTGCGGCAGTCGCCTTCGCAGTGACCGTGCCGGTCGCGCTGGCCCAGACGACGTCCGGTTCCGACACTTCACCCCCGGTCACTGCGCCGCGCGGCGTCGAAACGGGGCCCGGAATGATGTACGGCCAAGGTCAAGGTCAAGAGCAAACGCCAGCCCAGGGTGGCACCGGCCCAGGCATGACGTACGGCCAGGGTCAAGGCACTTACGGGTCCGGCATGATGAGCGGCTATGGCTTCGGCTGGATGGGCGGATACGGCGGAATCTGGGTGGTGATCCTGCTGGTCATCGTTGTCGGAGCCGTGACCTGGATCGTCACGCAAAACCGCAAGTGATCACAGGCCAATGGGCCTGCGGTGCGCGGTCTTGCTCCGCTCTGTGGTCTCATCGGCCAATCACGAAGACGTGGCCCATGTCGTGAGGTGATCCGCATGTCCTCGACCCGCACGGAGACTGACAGCAGCGGTCCGATCGAGGTCCCGGACGACGCCCTCTGGGGGGGCCAGACCGAGCGCAGCCGTCGCTTCTTCGCGATCGGCGAGCAGCGCATGCCGCTTGCGATCATTCACGCGTTGGCGGAGATCAAGCGCGCCGCCGCGGAGGTCAACGGAGATCTCGGCTTGCTGGAGCCGGCGAAGGCGCAGGCCGTGGCGGCAGCTGCTGCGCGCGTCGCTGCGGGAGAGTTCGACGCCCAGTTCCCCTTGTCGGTCTGGCAGACCGGCTCGGGCACGCAGAGCAACATGAACGCCAACGAGGTCGTCGCCAGCCTCGCGTCGCTCTCCATGGGCGGCGGCCTCGGGGCGGCGCGCCGCGTGCACCCGAACGACGACGTCAATCTCGGGCAGTCATCGAACGACGTGTTCCCGACGGCGATGCACGTCGCCGCGGTGCTGCAGGCGAGGCCGCTGCTGGTGTCGCTGGCGCGTCTGCGCGGCGCGTTGCAGGCCAAGGCCCTGGCATTCGCCGACAACCTCAAGACCGGGCGCACGCATCTTCAGGACGCGACGCCGGTCACCTTCGGCCAGGAATTCGGCGGCTACGACGCGCAACTCGCGATCGCCGAAGCGGCGCTGCGCCGCGCGCTGGCGGACCTGCACGCGCTCGCGATCGGCGGCACCGCGGTCGGCACCGGACTGAATACCCACCCCGAATTCGGCGCCCGTGTCGCAGCCGTGCTGGCGGCCCGCCTGGGCGTGCCTTTCGTCGTGGCCGACAACCTCTTCGCGGCGATGGCCGGCCATGAGCCGCTGGTCGGCCTGCATGGCGCGCTCAGGACCGTCGCCGTGGCGCTCAACAAGATGGCCAACGACATTCGCCTGATGGGCAGCGGTCCGCGTGCCGGGCTTGGCGAACTGCGATTGCCCGCCAACGAGCCCGGCAGTTCGATCATGCCGGGCAAGGTGAACCCGACGCAGGTGGAGGCGATCACGATGGTCTGCGCCCAGGTGATGGGGCACGACGTGGCGATCGGCATCGCGGCGAGCCAGGGTCACTTCGAGCTCAACGTCTACAAGCCCCTCATTGCCTACGACGTGCTCGACAGCCTGCGCTTGCTGACGGACGCGATGGCGAGCTTTGCCGAGCACTGCGTCGAGGGCATCGAGGTCAACGCCGAGCGCGCGCAGGAGCTGTTGAGCCGCTCACTGATGCTCGTGACCGCGCTGGTGCCGCACATCGGCTACGACCGCGCTGCCGAGATCGCCAAGCATGCGCAGGCCACCGGACTCGGCCTGCGCCAGGCGGCGCTGGCGGTCGGCGGCGTCAGCGAAGCGGAGTTCGACGCCTGGGTCGACCCGAGGCGCATGTCGAACTCCGGTTGACGGGCGACACTCACCGACGGATCCCCGGTACCTCACGAAGACACCAGACGCTTCCCAGGCTCCGGCCACCTGCCTCGGACTGCCGGGCCTCACTTGTCCGGGCGTCTGTGCGACAGCGCCCGCCGGGGACGGCCGGCCTGGGAAGGTCAGCGGCTGCCGGGCGAAGGAGCCATGACCATGCAGAGCACGCTACAAGTCCTTCGAGGACTTGCGCATGGAACCGTTCTCGTCTGTGCGTAGACGCACAGACTTCCGCATGGAGCGCGCAGATGCTTCATCCCTCGTCGCTGCGCGTTGCATGTTCCATTCCTCCACTTCACAAACGCAAAGGCGGATATGCCATGAATCTGAACCTGAGTATCGGCCCGCTCGTGTCGCTCATCGCCGGCGTGCTCATTCTCGTCGTGCCTCGGCTGCTGAACTACATCGTCGCCATCTATCTGATCGTCATCGGTTTGCTTGGGCTCTTCGGGGCCGGATTTCACTTGAAGTAGTCCGAATGACGCCGGACTTGGCGCGACGCGAGGGCCGGAAATGACACGGCGACTGGTGATCATCGGCGGTGACGCCGCAGGGATGTCCGCGGCCGCTCAGGCGCGACGAATGACGTCCCCAGCGGAACTCGAGATCGTCGCCTTCGAGCGTTCGTCCCGAACCTCGACTGCCGCCTGCGGCCTGCCCTACCTGGTCGGCGGGTTCGTGAAGGCCGCGGAGAGCCTCGTCGCCCGGAGCCCGCAAGAGCACAGGGCCAACGGTATCGATGTCCGGATCCGACACGAAGTCACCGCGATCGATGCCAAGGCGTGCACCGTGACCGTGCGCGACCTCGACACCGCTCGGGAGTCCGTCGAGCATTACGACGAACTCCTCGTCAGCACGGGCGCCTCAGGCGTCGCGCCCCAGTGGCCGGGCATCGACGCCGAGGGCGTGCTGCAGCTTCGAACCCTCGACGACGCGGCGGCGATGGAACGACTGCTCGACGCGGGCGCCCGTCGTGCCGTGGTGGTCGGCGCCGGCTACATCGGACTGGAGGTCGCGGAGGCCCTGCTCGAACGCGGCCTCGAGGTGACGGTCGTCGAACGGCTAGCCTCACCAATGGCTGCCGTGCTGGACGCCGACATGGCCGCCGGCGTCGCGGACGCCATGCGGGCCGCCGGCATCGATCTGCGGCTGGGCACCGCGGTCAGCGGGTTCACGACGGTCGGCGGGCATGTCACTGCCGTGGAGACGGCGGCGGGTCCGGTGGAGGCCGACCTCGTGGTGATCGGGCTGGGAGTGCGCCCCAACGCGGACCTGGCCCGAGCCGCGGGCATCGGCGTTGGCGAGGCCGGCGGCATCATCGTCGACGATCACCTGCGCACCGGCACGCCGCATGTCTGGGCTGCCGGTGACTGCGTCGAGTCCCGACATCGCATGACCGGACGGTCCGTCGTCGTGGCCCTCGGCACGCACGCCAACAAGCAGGGTCGCGTCGCAGGCACCAACATCGCCGGTGGCAACGCTGCCTTCGGTGGCGTGCTCGGTACAGCGATCACCCGCTTCCGGGGCGTGGAAATCGCCCGCACCGGGCTCAGCGAACGCGAAGCTGGAGCCGCAGGCTTCGACTTCATTGGCGTGACCACGGAGGCATCGAGCCGTGCGCACTACTACCCGGGCGCGCAGCCGATGAAGATCAAGTTGGTGGTCGAGCGCAGGACGGGTCGCTTGCTCGGCGCGCAGATCGTCGGCGGCGAGGGTGCGGGCAAGCGCATCGACGTCTTCGCCACGCGCTGTGGACCGGCATGACCGTGGCGGAGGTGGGCGGCATGGACCTGTCCTACGCGCCGCCGTTCTCCCCCGTCTGGGACCCCGTGCTGCTGGCCGCGGGCAAGGCCGCAGCCAAGATCTGAAAGGCTGAGCGGCGGCGGTGTGACAGGTCCGCCGCATCCATGAGGGCAGGGGTCGAAGGCCCCACTCTAGGTGCAACCACGGCGAGCGTCATGTCGTTGTCCTCTGGCTCAGTTTGCCAACTTGTTGGGCAGCAGCCGGTCGTACTCCTCACAGTTGCTGGTCCAGCGTGTGGTGGCGGTTGCACACCGCCGTCTGCGCCATCTGCGTGATCAGCGCCTGCGTGTAGCGCAGCAGCAGGTGCATCACCGCACCCGACCGCTCGAATTCGTCCTTGATCGTCTGCGCCGCATCCGAAACCCCCGGCCGGCGCTTTGGACGACCGCCCGGCTCGGACAGGCAGCCGAGCGACGCGCTGCACCCTGGCAGCCAATTCCCCCCGGGGCCTGCGCAGTGTGGGCAGGCCCTAGCATTCAGCCGATGCCGTGGCTGTCCTGCACGAACGGCTCGAAGATCGTCGGCAGGACCTGTGCGGTGATGCCGATGCCATCGTCGGACACCGTGACCACGACGGCATCGCCCACCACCTCGACCGCGAGCTCGATCTTTCCGCCCTCGGGGGTGAACCTGGAGGCGTTGTCGAGCAGGTTGCCGACGACCTGGCCGAGGCGCAGCGGGTCGCCGTCGACTTCGACCGCGGAGGCCGGCAGCTGCAGCTTGAATTCCTGCAGCCGCTTGTCGATCGCGGGGCGGCAGGCATCGACGACATCGCCGACGAGGCCGGCCAAGTCGACCCGACGGCGCTCGAGCGTCAGCGTACCGGTGGTGGTACCCGCGGCATCGAGCAGGTCGCCCACCAGGCGCGACACCTGCGCCACCTGCTGCTCGACGATGGCCTGCACGCGCGGCAGCAGGGGCTCGTCGGTGCGACCGCGGCCCAGCATGGCCGTCGCGATGCGGATCGGCGCCTGCGGGTTGCGCAACTCGTTCACCACCGCGGCCAGGAAATCCGCCTGCCGCCGCTGCGCCTGCTCTGCGGCAGCCTGCAGCTCCCGGGCACCGAGCGCTGCAAGCACCAACTGCTCGTTCGCCTCGCGCAACTGGGCATTCCTGCGCGCCTGCTCGGCGAGCGCCAGCTCGGTTCGCGTCGCGCCCTGCGCAGTTGACGCGCGTGGCGGCGATGCCGGACCCCGCTCGCCGACGGGCACCTGGCCGTGGAAGGCGAAGGCCCCGGGCCGATGCCTCTTCGCACGGTACATGGCGGCGTCGGCCCGCGCGATGAGGGTCGCCGCATCACTTCCGTCATCGGGGTAGATGCTGATGCCCACGCTCGCCGTCAGCGGCGCCCCCTGGCTGCTGACGTGCCCCAGGCCACCGATGGCCGCAATCACCTTCTCGGCGATGAAGCCGGCAGCCGACGGCTGCGACACCTCGGCGAGCAGGATCAGGAACTCGTCGCCACCGTAGCGGCCGACCGTGTCCGCCGCGCGAACGGAAGACACCAGGCAACGCGCGGCGCCCTTGAGCACCTCGTCGCCGACCGCGTGGCCGAGCGTGTCGTTGATCTGCTTGAAGTTGTCGAGGTCCACGAACAGCAGAGCCAGCCGGCCACCCCGGCGCCCGGCGCTGGCGATGGCTTGCCCGAGCCGGTCGCGCAGCAGCGCGCGATTGGGCAGCTGCGTCAGCGCATCGAGCTGGGCCGACTGCGACGCATCGTCCAGCGCGAAGGCCGTCGTCACGGCGTCGGTCTGGGCGCGCAGTGCCGTGACGACGAGCTGCTCGTTGGCCTCGAGCAGCTGGGCCGCGTGACTGTTGTCGAGGCGGCTTTCCGACCGCACCACCTCCTGGAGCAGGCGAATCAGCAGCGAACGCATCGACTCGACCTGACCGTGCAGTTGGGCCAGCTCGCCAGAGGCAGCTGCTGCCGCCGCGTCGTTCGGGTCGAGTGTCGGGTTCACGGCGGCGGACTCGTGCGGCGCCGTTCAACCGTCGATGGCATCGGTGGCCGGACCGGCGCGGTCGCCGGCCCGCTTGCGCGTCGGCCGGCCGCCGAGCAGCCCTTCCTGGTCGGGCAGCATCTCACCGAGGTGGATGCCGCGGTCGTCGATGCTGAACTCGCGCAACTGGTTCGAATGCGCGCTGGCCCGCACCTTGACCACCGCCATCACGCGAAGCAGCCGGCTGTCGACCTCGATGTAGCGCTGCACGATGATCGCGTCGGTCAGGAAGGCCGCGCCGTAGGGGCTGAAGCGCAGGTCGGTGTAGCGGTCCTCGAGCTCGGAGGTCATCAGCACGGTGACGCCTTCGCCCGCCAGCACCGTGACCAGGCGCAGCAGCGATTCGCGGAAGTCGTCGCGGAAGGTCGGTGCCAGCGCGAGCTCGAAGCCGGTCAGCGAATCGATGACGACGCGGCTCGCCTTGAGCCGGCGCACCTCGCTCAGGAGCAGCAGCACGACCTCGTCGATCGACAGGTCGGAGCCCCGGCTGTCCACCAGGCCCACCTTGCCGGCTGCGATCAGGTCGGTGAGCACCCGGTTGCGCGCCCGGTTCGGGTGTTGCTCGAACGCCGCCATGACGCCGGCCTCGCCGTGGCGCGCGCCCTCGGCCAGAAAGCTGGCAGCGAGGATGCTCTTGCCCGATCCCGACGGGCCGGCGACGAGCAGCGAGTAGCCGCGCGGCAGGCCGCCACCGAGCATCTCGTCCAGGCCCGGCACGCCGAGCGGCACGCGGAGGCCGTGACGCGGCGTGGTCGGCTCGGCGTGCGCCGCTCCCGCCGGGCCTGCGGGCGCGAACACGGTGATGCCTGCCGTGCCGATGCGGAAGGTGTGCAGCCCCGGCAGCGTCGGCTGGCCGCGCATCTTCATGATCTCGATCTTGCGCACCATGGAGTTGCGCTGCACGCTCTGGCGCAGCCAGAGCAGCCCGTCGGCCACCGTGAACACCGGGTTGGCGTCGGTCTCGGTGAAGTATTCGCCGATCAGGAAGGTCGTCGCCTGCCAGCTCGTCATCAGCATGCCGAGCTGCTGCACGAACTGCTGCAGCTTGTTGTGCCCGTTGCCTTCGGTGGTGCCGGCAAACACCACGGAGCGGAACGAGTCGACGAAGACGAGCCCCGGGCCGTGCGTCGTGACCGCTTCGACGATCCGCCGCAGCACCCGGTCGAGGTCGCCGGCCATCGCTTCTTCGGACAGGTTGATGAAGCGCACCGAACGGTTGACGGCCTCGCTGTCGAAGAAGTCGAACTGCTGCTGGTAGCGCAGCATCTTCAGCGGCGGCTCGCCGAGCACCGTGAAATAGATCGCCGGGCGCTGCGGCGTCGCGAGCGCGAACATGATCTGATGCGCCAGCGTGGTCTTGCCGCAACCGGGCGGCCCGGCGATCAGGTTGAACGAGAACTCGGGCAGTCCGCCGCCGAGAACCTCGTCCAGCCCCGGCACGCCGGTGGCCAGGCGGTTGATGGTTACCTTGGTGGTCATGTCGTGGTGTCCTGGGCGGGCGGGCCGCTCGAAGAGGGGGCCCAAACGGAACGAAGCAGGCGCTCGGTGAGCGAGGGGCCGACCAGGCTGGCCAGCAACTCGTGGAACGTCTGCAGGAAGGCACTGCCGCCTGCCACGGCTTCGGCGCTGCTGCGCCGCGCGAGGACGGCCTTCAGCGCAGCGGGATCCGGGGCAGCTTGGGCACCGTCGGGTCCGCCCTCCACCCAGGGGTGGGCCGCGACGGTGAGGTGGAGGCTGCGCCTGTAGAGCGCCACGACGCCAAGCGGCCCGACGATGGGCGTCAGGGCGTCGTCGATTTCATTCCATATCGCGAGCGTCGCGTCGGCGATTCGCGCGGCGTCGGCGTCAGCGCCTGTTCTCCGCACCAGGGCTTCTGCGAGTCGACGGCTCTCTGGGCTCTGCATGGATTGGGCCGCTTTCTGCGTCCGCGAGTGCGGGCCATCTTACGCCCCGCGAAATGGGGTCCGCCTTGCCCTCGGCCGGTACGCGGGCTCATGCGCGCCGCCGGCCGACCGCGAGTGGCGAGCTTGTCCTACGTGGGTGCCGCGCGGAAGCGCCTATGGTTGCCATGGAACTTCCAACAAAGGAATGGCATCGTGAACAGCATCATCTGGCTCGTCGGCCTCGTCGTCATCATCCTCGCCGCCCTGTCGTTCTTCGGCCTTCGCTGAGGCCAGGACATCGAGAGGCTCCGATCCCGGCTTCGCCGGGCACGGTCTGAGTCGCCGAATCGAAGCGCCTATGAAATTGCGCAGAGCAGGCGACTCAAGCTCAGGCCTTCTCTGCACAGCTGCGCAGGTGCTTCGTTCCGGCCTGAGTCCGCATGAAAGCCATGCCGCCCGCCCCGCCGCCGCCGGAGAGAGATGACCCGGCCATCGATTCCGAGCTCGACCAGATCAGCCAGAACATCGCGGCCGTCCAGCAGTTCTACAGGCGCGAAGAGCGCAAGCTCAGCCGCTCGCAGCGCATGCTGGAGCGCATCAGCCGCTTCATCGGGCAGCCGGCGTTCGCAGGCATCGTCGTGATGTGCGTGGCCGGCTGGATAGCGGCCAACGTCGTGCTGCGCAGACTGGGCCTGACCGAATTCGACCCCGCACCGTACTTCTGGCTGCAGGGCATCGTCGGCCTGAGCGCGCTGCTGACTGCGACGGTCGTCCTCGGCAAGCAGAATCGCATGGCCCAGCTCGAGGTGCAGCGGGCTCACCTGGACCTGAAGGTGACGCTGTTGACCGAGCAGAAGGCCGCCAAGTTGATCGACCTCCTGGAAGAGTTGAGGCGAGACCTGCCGAACGTCAAGAATCGACACGATTCCGATGCGACAGCGCTGAAGCAGGCAATGAATCCGGATCTCGTGCTCGCCGCGCTGGACGAGCGCAGGGAACTGGACGGTGTGCCGAAGTCCGCTACCGAAGTCGCACAGGATGCAGACGGATCCGGATAGGCGAAGCGACCTCGCCGGGGTCATTCGCCGAGCAATTCGCCAACCGGCTTGAGGTCGTCGATGCGGTCGCACACGGCCTTCACGACCATCAGCAGCGGGGCACCCAGCAGCAGTCCCCAGATGCCCCACAGCCAGCCCCAGGCGAGCACACCGGCAAAGATCGCCACCGGGTTCATGCGGCTTGCCCGGCCGGTGAGCCAGGGGGTGAGCAGGTTGCCCGAGAGGGTGTGGATGACGAGCGATGCACCGCCGATCAGCAGAGCCATGCCGAACGTGCCGAATTGCAGGAAGCCCACCAGCGCCGCCGCGCCGCTGAGCGCAATCGACCCGAGGTAGGGCACGAGGTTGAGCACGGCTGCCGCGGCACCCCACACGGCCGCGTGCTCCAGCCCGATCCACATGAAGACGAGCCAGGTCGCCACGCCGACCAGAATGCTGGTGAAGATCTGCACCAGCAGATAGCGCTGGATCTGCTCGGTGATCTCGTCGAGCAACTGGAGCGTGATCTTCTTCTTGCTGAAGGTCGGCCCGGCGATCTTCACCATCTTGCGGCGAAAGCTGTCGCCGGAGGCCATCAGGAAATAGGCAATGAAGAACACGACCATCGCCTGGCCCGCGAATCCGGCGACGCCGAGCGTGCCGCTCCACAGATAGTCCTTGATGTTGAAGTGCGGCCGCTCGATCTGGACACGGGTCACGCCCTTGCTGGCCATCGGCGCCGCCGAGCCGCTCTCTTCAGCCGCCTGTTCGAGCTTTGCCGCCGCCCGCTGCACCTTCTGGATGGGGCCCTCGGGCGTGCCGCGGGTGGTGCGCATCGACTCGCGCAGCTGCTGTGCTGCGTCGGGCAGCGATTCGACCAGGGTCGAAGCGTCGTCGCTCAACGAGTAGGTCGCGGAGCCCAGTGCGCCGAGGACCGCGACCAGAAGCACCGCCGCCCCGATCGAGCGGGGAACGTGCCAGCGCTGCAGTCGGTCCACCACCGGCGACAACGCATAGCTGGACATCAGGCCCAGCAGCAGCGGAATGAACACCGCGCTGGCCCAGTGCAGCGTGTAGACACTTGCCAGGAACGCGATCACCGCCAGCGACACGCTGCGCACGTTGATCGGCATGTGCAGGTGCACGCGCACCGGCTCGGCTGGCGCGGAATCGGCGGCGGGCTCGACCGCGGCCGAAGGGTCGTCTTGCATGCTCACGTCGCCATCCGGTCAGACGGGCCGGCGTGGACCCGCCGCCCATGAAGAGCGAGATGCCGACCAGGCCTTCGTTGCCGGCGACGGCGATCTCGGCCGACGCGCCGTTCTCCATCACGTAGAGCAGCGAGACGATCGCCGTGGTCGGGAAGTACACGTGACTCAGTGTGTGGCCCGACTCGTAGAGCACCTGGCCGAGCGGCATCTCCACCGCCTCGAGCCGGGGCTGCCAGCGCTTCCACTCCGCGTCCGGCAGCGCGGCGAGCAGGTGGTTCTGTCTGGGGTCTGGAGTGCTGGCCATCCGGGTGCTCTGATGCCGGACTGGCGTCGAGGTCGAGCGCGTTGCGCCTCGTCCACGGACAGCACTGTGGAGTCCATTGTCCGCCAGCCCAGGCTGATTTGTGCGCTGGCGCACACACGGATCGACCCGCCGTCGCCGACGCTTGCGGCCGCTGGCGGTCGCCGTTCGGCGCGTCAGCGCCCATCCGCTCCGACTGAAAGGGCCTGCTTCGGTTCGCACCAGAACGAGGCCTGCAGCGACGGGTCGGCAGCTTCGTAGCCGATGTCTTCGAAGCGGTACGCGGCAGGCTCGGGCTGCGGCCCGACGCCACCGAATCGTGCCGCCGGCGAGGCCGACGCCCCGTGATCGAAGCATTCCGAATCGATGTCCATGAACGCGCTCCCATTGCGAGCCCGCGGCATGCGGACTCGGCATGCAGCGATGGTGCCCGGTGGCCCGCATTGCGCCATCAGGCAAGGGGCAGACCAACCGTAGGAGACGCCCTACAGCGGGCAGATCGGGGGGCTGTTGCAGCGCGGCGAGGCGTTGTAGGCCCAGTCCGACAGGGGGTGGGGTGCGCGTCCGATGGGCCCAGAGGGTCGTGCGGCCTACAGTGGCCATGCAAGTCGCGCCGCTGAGTTGCGCGCACCCGAAACACGGCGTTGCCGGGGTTGCGCCCACCAGCGCAGAGGCCCGATTTCGTACCGTGCCCCAACATCTCTCCGCCCGGCATCCAGGCCGTGCGGGCGCAGCGCTCCTCATGAACAACGACCTCATTGCCCGTCCCTCCTGGAGCACCGCATCGTTCGGCGACACCGCAGACACATCGCCGATGGAGCTGTCGGCCCTCGGTGAACACCTGGACATCTGCCAGGGCTCGCGCGGCCGCCTGTTCGCCTGGCACTGCGTCGCCGAGACCATGCACGGCTTCGTGGCGGCCCGACTGGTCACGACGCTGATGGCGGTTGCGCTGCTGATCGGTGTCACGACGCTGCTGCTGTAAGCCATGGCGCTTCCCGAGCTGCTGCGCCTCCTGCCGGGTGCGCCGGAGGCGTTGCGCGACATCCTCGACAGCGCGCGCGGCCCGGTGCAGCCGCCGATACGCTCCGAGATCTTCGGGTTGCAGCGGTTCGCGCAGCACGGCCGCAGCCTGGGCGAGACTCACCGCGCCGCGCGCGCGGGATCGCGCGCCGAGACCTTCTTTCCACGCCTGCGCAGCAACATCCTCGCGCTGCGCGAAGCGCACCGCTACATCGGCGTGCAGGCGGCCACCGGCTACGACATCAGCCCGGCGGCCGAATGGCTGCTCGACAACTTTCACCTGATCGAGGCGCAGCTCAAGGAAATCCACGACGGCCTGCCGCGCAGCTACTACCGCGCGCTGCCGGTGCTGCTCGACGAGCCCTTGGCCGGCTTGCCGCGCGTCTATGGCGTCGCCTGGGCCTTCGTGGCCCACACCGATGGCGCGTTCGACGAAGACCTGCTGGTGCGCTTCCTCTGTGCCTACCAGGAGACGCGCGAGTTGAACCTCGCCGAGATGTGGGCACTGCCGACCACCTTGCGGGTGGTGCTGATCGAGAACCTGCGCCGGCTGGCCGAGCGCGTCGCCACCAACAAGGCGGCGCGCGAGGTGGCCAACCTGTGCTGCGATCGCATCGAGGCCTACAGCCTGGATGCGCTCGACCAGCTGCTCGCGCTGCTCGAGCAGCGCGGCGTCGGCCGCGTGTTCCTGGCGCAGATGGCGCAGCGCCTGCAGGACCGCCGCACGACGGAGGACGCCCGCTATCACGACTGGCTGCGCAGCGCCCTGCCCGACCTGGCCGCGCTGCAGACGCAGCAGAGCGCCGACCAGGCCGCCGACAACCTGAGCGTCAGCAACGCGGTCACGTCGCTGCGCGCGATCGGCGATGCCGACTGGCCCGACATCGTCGCCCGCACCAGTGCGCTGATGCGGCTGATGCTCACCTCGGCAGTGTTCGAGGCCGAGCACGTCGCCACGCGCGACCAGGCACTGCACGACATCGAGCGCCTGGCCAGGCGCAGCGGCCGCAGCGAGGTGTCGGTGGCGCAGACGCTGCTCGAGAGGATGCACACGGCCGAAAGTGCCGACAGCGAGACGGCGGTGGCCAGCCACTGGCTGCGCGGCGCAGGCCGGCCGGCACTGGCGTGGGCGCTCGGCCTGCACGCGCGCGCGGGCCCGCCCTGGCGCGCCACGGCACGCCGCATCGCCTTGCCGGTCTACCTGGGCTCGCTGCTGCTCGGCACCGCGGGCCTGGTGGCGTGGCTGCTGCTGCACCACGGCGTCGGGCCGGACGGCGGCGGCGCATTCAAGTGGCTGACCCTGCTCGCCGCGGCACTGATGCTGTTCCCGGCCTCCGAAGCGGTGGTGGCGGTCGTCAACCGGCTGATCAGCGAGTCGGCCCGGCCCAGGCACCTGCCGCGACTGGCCCTCTCGACGGGAATCCCTGCCGAGCACCGGACGATGGTGGTGATCCCGGCGATGCTGACCGGTCCGGCATCGATCGCCGAGCTCGTGAACCGGCTGCAGCTGCACTACCTCGCCAATCCGGAGCGCCACGCCCAGTTCGCGCTGCTCACCGACTGGGCCGATGCGGACACGGCGCGCGTCGAGTCCGACGACGCCTTGCTGGGCAGCGCGACGCTGCAGGTCCAGGCGCTCAACGCGCGCTATCCGCGGGAAGCCGCCGAGGCCGGGGCGGCACCGCGTTTCATCGTGCTGCACCGCGAGCGCGCCTTCAGCGAAACAGAGCGGCGCTGGATCGGCTGGGAACGCAAGCGAGGCAAGCTGGAGTTGCTGGTCGCGGCGCTGGCAGAAGGGGCGTCCGCCGCGTTCCTCGACCTGGGAGAGACCTCCCGCATCGCTGCCGACACCCGCTACGTCGTCACGCTCGACAGCGACACCCACTTGCCGCCCGGGCGCCTGCGCGAACTGGTCGGCGTGGCCGCGCACCCGCACAACCAGCCGCGGCTCGACGCCGGCGGGCGCCGCGTGGTGGGCGGCTACGGCATCCTGCAGCCACGCGTCGTCACGCCGCTGCCCGCGCTGAAGGACTTCACGCTCTACCACTGGCTGTTCGCCGGGCAGTGCGGCATCGACCCCTACAGCGCCGCCACTTCGGAGGTCTATCAGGACTTGTTCCGCGAAGGCAGCTTCAGCGGAAAGGGCCTGCTCAACGTGCGGGCGATGCATGCCGTGCTGGCCGCCCGCCTGCCCGAAGGCCGGGTGCTGAGCCACGACCTGCTCGAGGGCTCGCTGGCACGCTGCGCCGCGGTGACCGACATCACGCTGATCGAGGACGCGCCGTTCCACGCCGACGTCGCCGCCTCGCGCGTGCATCGCTGGACGCGCGGCGACTGGCAGCTGCTGCCTTTCCTGTTCGAACCCGGTCGCTATCCCCTGCGCGCCATCAACCGCTGGAAGATGGTCGACAACCTGCGCCGCTCGCTGGTGGCGCCGATGTCGCTCGCCCTGCTGTTGCTGGCCCTCGCCGGCGCCGGGGTCTCGCCCTGGGCGGCGCTGGTGCTGGTGATGGCGGCGTTCACCGCCGGGCCGCTGATGGGGGCGGTGGCCGGCTTTGCGCCCAGCCGCGACGACATCGCCAAGCTCCACTTCTACCGCCAGGCCGCGGTCGACCTGGCACGCGCGCTGTGGGGCGGGCTGTGGCTCTTGCAGCAACTGCTGCAGCAGGCGCTGATGTCGACGGACGCCATCGTGCGCGCGCTCTACCGGATGACCGTCAGCCGCCGCCACCTGCTGCAATGGACCACCGCCGCGAGCGCACTGGCCCAGGCGAAGACCGCCCTCCCGGAGGTGTTGCGCCAGCACTGGAGCCTGCCGGTGGTGGCGCTGCTGCTGCTCGCGACACTGCTGGCCGTGGGCACACCGCACCCGGCGCTCGCGCTCGTGCTGTGCCTGCTGTGGGCGAGCTCGGCGGTCGGCACCTGGTGGGTCAGCCGGCCGCGCCCGGCGCGCAAGGGCGCGGCCCTGCCGCTGCAGGACCAGGCCTACCTGGAAGGCATCGCGCGCGACACCTGGCGGTTCTTCGAGCGCTGCGTCGGGCCGCAGGACAACCACCTGCCGCCCGACAACCTGCAGATCACGCCCTACGACATGGTGGCGCACCGCACCTCGCCGACGAACATCGGCCTGTACCTGCTGAGCGTGGCCTGCGCCAGGGCGTTCGGCTGGATCGGGACGCAGGACCTGCTGGCGCGCGTCGAGGCCACGCTCGCCACGCTGGCCACGCTGCAGCGCCACCGCGGCCACTTCATGAACTGGTACGACACGCAGACGCGCGCGCCGCTGCTGCCGATGTACGTGTCCACCGTGGACAGCGGCAACCTGAGCGGCCACCTGCTTGCGGTGGCCCAGGCCTGCCTGGAGCTGGCGCACGCGCCGCACGATCCGGTCGCGGCGCAGCGTGCCCTGCAGGCCTCGAGGCAGCGGCTCGCGCCGCTGCTTCCGCTGTGGCCCGACCTGCTGCCGACGCTGCTCGGCGATGCCGCACTGGCGCGCCTGCTGGCCCTGCCGGACCCGCTGGCGGAGTGCCAGCGCGACCCCGCGCAGTTCGGGCGCCTGCTCAGCCAGGCCACTGACGAGATGGCCCCGCTGGGCGCCGGCAGGGACGAAGCCGCGGCCCCCACCTCGCCGACCCGCTACGACGAGCTGGCCTGGATGCTCGCCGATCACCTGGCAACGCTGCGCTCCGCCTGGCTGGACACGCAGGCGGCGGCCTCGCCGGACGCCGCGTCCCGGCGCCTGCAGGCACTGGCCCACGACTGCGAACAGCTGGCCTGGGCGGCCGATTTCGCGTTCCTCTACCACCGCAAGCGACACCTGTTCCACATCGGCTACCGCGTCGTGGAGCAGGAACTCGACGCCGGCTTCTACGACCTGCTGGCGTCGGAGTCGCGCCTGACCAGCCTGCTGGCCATCGGCAAGGGCGACGTGCCGGTCAATCACTGGGCCTCGCTCGGCCGGCCGTTCTACGCCGTCGGCGCCCACGCGGGCCTGCGTTCGTGGTCGGGCTCGATGTTCGAGTACCTGATGCCCAACCTGGTGCTCGCCGAGCCCTTCGGCAGCGTGCTGTGCGAAGCCGGCCCTGCGGCGCTGCGCGAGCAGATCGCCTTCGCGCAGTCGCACCACGTGCCCTGGGGCATGTCGGAGTCGGCCTACGCCGGCAGCGACCACACGCTGGCCTACCAGTACGCGCCCCAGGGCGTGCCCAGGCTGGCGCTGCGCCGCACGCCGCCGGACGAACTGGTGATCGCCCCCTATGCCACCGCACTGGCTGCGCAGATCGCGCCGCACCGCGCGACGCTGAACTTCGCGGCGCTGGAAGCCCTGGCTGCGCGCGCGCGCTACGGCTTCATCGAGGCGCTCGACTACACCCCCGCGCGGCAGACCGGCAGCGAGGCGGTCACGCCGGTCGGTACCTTCATGGCGCACCACCAGGGCATGAGCATCGTGGCGCTGGCCAACCTGCTGCTGGGCGGCGTGGCTCAGCGCTGGGGCATGGCCAACGCGCACATCGAGGCGGTGAGCTCACTGCTGCACGAGCGCGCGCCGCGCGAGGTGTCGATGCTGTACGCGCCGCCGTCCGGCGCGCCGCCGCAGGCGCTGCAACGACGCGCGCCAGGGCTGCTGCGCGACGTCTTCCCCGGCTCGACCGCACTGGCGCCCACCCATGTGCTGTCGAACGGGCGCTACAGCGTGACGCTGCGCGCCAATGGCGCCGGCTGGAGTCGCTGGGGCGCGACCGGCATCACGCGCTGGCGCGACGATGCGCTGCGCGATGCCTGCGGCAGCTTCTTCTACCTGCGCTGGGACCAGCAGCCGCAGCCGGTCTCGATCACCCAGCACCCTGCGCCCGACGCGGCTGCGCACTACCAGAGCATCTACCACGCCGACCGCGTGTGTTTCGACGCGGCCTGGACGGAAGTGCAGGCGCACACGACGGTGTGGGTCAGCCCGGAAGACGACATCGAGTTCCGCCAGGTCGAGCTGCGCAACCTGAGCGATCGGACGCTCGACATCGAGCTGATCTCGGCCTTCGACGTGTCGCTCAGCGAGCCGCGCGCGGACGAAGCCCATCCAGCGTTCACCAACCTGTTCGTGCGTGCCGAGTGGCAGGCCGAGCACCAGGCGCTGGTGTTCGAGCGCAGGCCCCGCCTGCCGACCGAGCAGGCACTGCGGGTCGCGCACTTCCTGGCCGACACCGACCCGCAGGTGGTGGGCGTGCAGGTTCAGACCGACCGCCAGCGCTGGCTGGGGCGCAACCACCGCGCCAGCCAGCCGCTGGCTTCGTTCGACCCCGCGCCGGCAGCACCGGGCGAGCCGAGCGCCGCGCTCGACACCGGCCTCGATCCGGTCTGTGCCCTGGCCGTGCACCTGCGCATCGAACCCAACGCGAAGGCAACGCTGATCTTCGCCACGGCGGCGTCCGACAACGGCGGCACCTTGCACGCCGTGATCGACAAGTACCGGCAACCGAGCCACGTGCAGCGGGCCTCGATGATGTCGGCCACGCTCGCCGGCATCCGTTTGCGCGCCCTGCGCATCAGCGCCGAGGACTTCGCCGCCGTCCAGACCCTGACCACGGCGCTGGTGCTGAGCCTGACGCGCCCGCGGCCCGGCCCCGTCGCCCTCGACGACACGGCAGCCGCGGTCTGCGATCGGCGGCTGCTGTGGCGCTTCGGCATCTCGGGCGACCGTCCGCTGATCCTCGTATCGGCCGGCGTGCCGCAGGGCCTCGGTTTGCTGCGTGCGCTGGCCAGGGCCTTGAGCCTGTGGTCGTGGGGCGGCATCGCCTGCGATCTGGTGGTGGTGAATGCCGAAGTCGCCTCCTACCAGATGACGGTGCAGCGCGGCATCGCCGCGCTGTGCGAGCGGCATGGCGCCGACGGAGGCGGACCCTCCGGCCCCGCCAACACCGGCTTCCATCTGCTGCGCGCGGACGAGCTGTCGGGCGACGAACTGGGCACGCTGCAACGTCTGGCGCGGGTGCGGCTCGAAGCCGACGGCCGGCCGCTTCGGCATCACGTGCAGGAATGGGCTGCGCTGCACGAGCAGGCCTGGGACGACCGGCATGCCACGTCGACCACCGCGGTGGCCGTGGGCTCGGGCGCCGATGCCGCACCACCCGCTCCGACGGGCGGGTTCGACGCGGCCTCGGGCGAGTTCCAGTTCGACGTCGGCAGCCAGTCGCGTCCCACGCGGCCCTGGATCAACGTCCTGGCCAACCCGGCGTTCGGCGCCCAGCTGTCGGAGTCCGGCGGTGGCTACACCTGGGCGGTGAACAGCCGCCTGAACCAGCTCACCGCCTGGTCGAACGACCCGGTGGCGGACTCGCCGTCCGAATGGTTCCTGCTGCAGGACCTCAGGACGCTGCAGGTCTGGAGCGTCGCGCCTTCCGCCTGGGGCGACGATGGCGCGAGCTACCGCGTAGCGCACGGGCAGGGCTACAGCGTCATCAGCCACCGCCGCGGGGACGTGGAGGTCACGGCCTCGTGGTGCGTCGATGCCGAGACGTCCGTCAAGCAGGTCCGACTCGGCATCGTCAACCATGGCCACAGGGCGCTGCAGCTGCGCGCGATCGGCATCGCCGAGTGGATGATGGGCGCGAACCGGGCCGACCGCAGCACGGTGCACACGGCGCTGTATCGCCAGCGCCTGCCCGATGCGAAGGCGTCGACACCCGATGCAGACGGGCGCGTGCAGAAACTCACCGCACTGCTGGCCACGCAGCGCGAGCGTTCTGCCGGCTTCGGCGACGGCACGGCCTTCCTGGCCCTTGCCGGCGCCGCCGACGAGACCGAAGACTGGACCTGCGACCGGCGCGAGTGCTTCGACGCCCGCGGCCGCCTCGTGCTGCCCGACCACTTCGGGAAGCAACAGGGCGGCGGCCTCGACCCGTGCGCGGCGTTGTCGACACGCGTCGTGCTGGCGGCCGGTGGATCGGCCGAGCGCGTGTTCCTGCTGGGCTACGCGGACAGCGTGGGCGCCGCCCAGCAACTCGCCACGCTGGCCGCGACGACACCCGCTACGCAGCGCACGGAAGAGGCGCGCGGCCGCTGGGATCGCTTGCTGGGTGCCACCACGGTGCAGACCCCCGACCCCCTGTTCGATGCGATGGTGAACCGCTGGCTGCTCTACCAGACGGTGGCCTGCCGGCTCTGGGCCAAGGCCGGCTTCTACCAGGCCGGCGGTGCCACCGGCTTTCGTGACCAGTTGCAGGACGCGATGGCGCTGGCCTGGGCCGCGCCGCAGATGCTGCGCCAGCAGATCGTTCTGTGCGCGTCGCGCCAGTTCGCCGAGGGCGACGTGCAGCACTGGTGGCACGCGCCGCTCGGTGCCGGCGTGCGCACGCATTTCTCCGACGACCTGCTGTGGCTGGCGCACGCCTGCGTGCACTACCTGCGCGCGACCGGCGACGCGGCGCTGCTCGACCAGCGCGTCCCCTTCATCGAAGGCACCGCGATTCCCGAGGGTGCCGAGGACGCCTACTACACACCCACCGTCAGCCAGGACGATGCATCGGTCTACGAGCATGCCGCACGCGCCATCGATCGCAGCTTGCGCGTCGGCGCGCACGGCCTGCCGCTGATGGGCAGCGGCGACTGGAACGACGGCATGAACCGCGTCGGTCACCAGGGCCGCGGCGAGTCGGTGTGGCTGGGCTGGTTCCTGTGCCAGCTGGTGGCCGACTTCGCCCCGCTGGCACGCGAGCGCGGCGAAGCGGCGCGCGCACTGCGCTGGGAAAGCGCCCGGCAGGGCTGGGAGCGTGCGCTGAACGGCCCCGCATGGGATGGTCAATGGTTCAAGCGCGCCTTCTTCGACGACGGACAGGCGCTGGGCTCGCACACCGGCGCCGAAGCCCGCATCGACCTGGTGGCCCAGGCCTGGGCGGTGCTTGCCGGCGCCACGCCTGCAGCCTTGCAGCGCATCGCGCTGGCGGCCGTGGAAGACCGCCTGGTGGACCACGAGGCCGGGCTCCTGAAGCTGCTCGACCCGCCGCTGGCGCACGCCGTTCCGAGCGCCGGCTACATCCAGGCCTATCCGCCGGGCGTGCGCGAGAACGGCGGCCAGTATTCGCACGCCGGCGTGTGGGCGCTGATGGCCCAGGCGAAGTTCCATGCCGGCGATGCGGCAAGCCTCGCGGAGTCACTCGAGGGCGGCGACAACGCCTATCGTTACTTCACCTACCTGAGCCCCGCGCACCGCGCGCGCCACGCGACGCATGGCGCGGCGTACGGGATCGAGCCCTACGTCATGGCCGGTGACGTATACACGCAGCCGCCGTACGTGGGGCGCGGCGGCTGGAGCTGGTACACCGGCGCCGCCGCCTGGATGCACCGCGCGGCCATCGAGTCGATCTTCGGCTTGCGCCTGGGCGCGCAGGAACTGTGCTTCACCCCGTGCCTGCCCTCGCACTGGAATCGAGCCGAGATCACGCTGCGCCGCGACGGACGCACGATGCGCTTCATCCTGCTCCGCGCCACGCCGGCCGCAGCACTCGCGGCGACGGCGCTGTCCGGGGCTCGCCTGCTGCGCCGCGGAGAGGCATTGCGCTGGCGCGGTCTGGCGCCGGACACCTGCTTCGTGATCCCGCTGTCGGACGAGCCTGCGACGTCGCCTCCGCCTTCACTCGCGGCAGGCGCCGCGCTGCTGTGAGCCGCCGCAGCGAAGCGCCTGTGGAACTGCGCAGCGAAGGCGGCTCACCCTCGCGCCTTCCCTGCACCATTGCATGGGTGCTTCGGTCCGGCGCGAGCCGCCGACAGCGGCGCGCGGCGCCGTCCTACGTGCGCAGGCGCCTGCCGCCGATGGTTGCTGCGCGGTGGCGTTCCTACAGTTCAGCTGTCGGCCTGGTGCGTCGCGGCGCAGAGTGCGGGAACGGGCTCACCGACTGAGACCGCGGCCGGTATCCACCCCTGGATGGCGGGGCTCGTCGCCATCCGATCGAACCCCGATCGCACCTCAACCTTCACCGGAGATTCACCATGAACATTCGCACCCTCTTCGTCGCCACGGCAGCGGCCCTCGCCTTGATCACCGCCTCGGGCTGCGCCGTCACCCGCGGCCAGGAAACCACCGGCGCCTACATCGACGACACCGCGATCACCACCGCGGTGAAGGCGCGCTTCGTCGACGACCTGAAGGTCGACGCCGCGGCGATCAGCGTCGAGACGCTGAACGGCACCGTGATGCTGTCGGGCTTTGCCAAGAGCAGCACCGAGAAGACCACCGCCGAAAGCCTGACCTGGAAGGTCAAGGGCGTGAAGTCGGTCAAGAACGAGATCGCCATCCGCTCCTGATCCTTCGCGGCCGATTCGCGCCCGGCTGCGGGCCGACCCACCTGCGCCCCGGGTTCGTCACCGAACCGCGGGGCGCATTCGTTGGAAGCCAGCGCGCGAAGGGCAGGTTGACGAATCCACCACCGGCCCGCCACGCTGGATTCCCCGCTTGCCGATGGCCATGGGTCTCGGCTACGCTGCCCGCTGACGCAACACGGGAGCGAACCATGGCCACAGCGAAGCTGATCCTCGACTACGTCTACGACCACGAGGCGGCGCACCCGGACAAGGTGCTCCTGACCCAGCCGCTCGGCGGCGGCCCGGTGGCCGACTACACCTGGGCGCAGACGCTGGACCAGGCCCGGCGCATGGCGGCGCACCTGAAGAGCCGCGGTTTCGAGCCCGGCGCGCGCATCGCGATGCTGTCGAAGAACTGCGCGCACTTCTTCATGACGGAGCTGGCGATCTGGATGGCCGGCTACACGACGGTGGCGATCTTTCCCACCGAGACCGGCGAGACCGTTCGCTACGTGCTCGAGCACAGCGAGGCGAGCCTGCTGTTCGTCGGCAAGCTCGACATCTGGCCGCAGCAGGCGCCCCGGCGATGCCCGCCGGCCTGCCCTGCATCGCCTTCCCACTCGCCCCGAAGACGGACTTCGAGACCTGGGACGCCATCGTCGCGCGAACGCCGCCGCTCGCCGGCCGCCCGGCGCGCAGGAAGACGACCTGGCGATGATGATCTACACCTCCGGCTCGACCGGTCACACCCAAGGGCGTGATGGTCACCTTCCGGCGCCATCACCCGCGCCGGCGAGGGCTTCGCGAACTACACCCGATCGGTCATCGTGCCGCACCGAGGGCCGGATGCTGTCGTACCTGCCGCTGGCGCACAGCTACGAACGCTCGTGCATCGAGGCGGCATCGCTCATCGATGGCAGCATGCACCTGTTCTTTGCCGAATCGCTGGACACCTTCATCGCCGACCTGCAATCGCGCGCGCCCGACGATCTTCATCTCGGTGCCAAGGCTGTGGCTCAAGTTCCAGCAGGGCGTCTTCGCGAAGATGCCGCCGAAGAAGCTCGACCGCTTCTCGGCATCCCGTCCTCGGCCAATCGTCGCGCGCAAGGTGCGCAAGGGCCTCGGGCTCGACCAGGTGATGCTGGCCGCCAGCGGCTCGGCACCGATCCCGGCCGACCTCATCACCTGGTACCGGCGCCTCGGGCTGAACCTCTACGAGGGCTACGGCATGACCGAGGACAACTCGTACTCGCACACCTCCACCGCGCAGTTCAACGCGCCCGGCTACGTGGGCGTGCGCGCAGGTCGGCGTGCAGGTGCGGATCAGCCCGGAAGGCGAGATGCTCATCAAGTCGCCGGGCCAGTTCAGCGGCTACTACAAGCAGCCGGAGCTCACGGCCGCAGTCGTTCACCGAGGACGGGTTCTTCCGCACCGGCGACCTCGGCGAGCGGCGCGCCGACGGGCTGCTGAAGATCACCGGCCGCGCCAAGGAGCTGTTCAAGACGGCCAAGGGCAAGTACGTGGCGCCGGCACCGATCGAGAACGAACTGAACGCGCACGCGATGGTCGAGCTGTCGATGGTCTCCGGCGTCGGCCAGCCGTCGGCCTACGCGATGGTCGTTCTCGCCGAGAGCCTGCGACCGAAGCTGGGCGACCCCGCCGTGCGCGCGCAGGTGCAGTCCGAACTCGGCGAGTTGCTTCAGGCCGTGAACCGACGGCGGCCAGACTACGAGCAGCTGCGCATGATCGTCGTCGCGCGCGAGCCCTGGGCGATCGAGAACGGCTGCCTGACACCGACGATGAAGATCAAGCGCGCCCGCATCGAGGCGTCGGTGGCGCCGCTGGTGGAGGGCTGGTACGCCGCCCAGGGCACGGTGCTCTGGGCCTGAACAGTGACCGCAGGCACCGGCAAGGCCATGAACCTATCCCCCCCGAAGCTGCACGGCGGCGATCGTGTCGCCGCGTCGCTTCTGGCGCACGGCGTGCGCTGCATCTTCACGCTGTGCGGCGGCCACATCTCGCCGATCCTCACCGCGTCCAAGGCGCGCGGCATCCGCATCGTCGACGTGCGCGACGAGGCCACCGCCGTCTTCGCCGCCGATGCCAGCGCGCGGCTGTCGGGTCTGCCGGGCGTCGCCGCGGTGACGGCCGGGCCCGGCATCACGAACACCATCACCGCGCTGAAGAACGCGCAGCTCGCGCAGTCGCCGCTGATCCTGATCGGCGGCGCGGCGCCGACCGCGCTGCAGGGGCGCGGCGCGCTGCAGGACATCGCCCAGCGGCCGCTCGTCGAGCCGCACGTCAAGCGTTTCATCAAGATCCGCCGCGTGCGCGAGCTCGGCCCGGCAGTCGACGAGGCCTTCGCGCTGGCCGCCTCCGGCGTGCCGGGGCCGGTGTTCATCGAGTGCCCGGTCGACCTGCTCTACGACGAGGCATCGATCCGCCAGTGGTACGCCGATGCCGCCGGCAAGGGCACGTCGATCGCCGATCGTGCGCTGCGCTGGTATCTGAACCGCCACGTCGAGAAGATGTTCGCCGACAGCGAGCGGCCCGCCGCACCGCAGGTGCGCGAGGTCGGCGTGCCGCGCGCGTCCGAGGCCAGCGTGCAGGCGGCTGTGGCCGCGCTGGCCAGGGCGAAGAAGCCGCTGCTCGTCATCGGCAGCCAGACGCTGGTGCGTGCCGGCGACGCGGCAAGCGTGGCCGCCGCTGTCGACAGGCTCGGCATTCCGGTCTACCTTTCCGGCATGGCGCGCGGTCTGCTCGGCCGCAAGCACAGCCTGCAGATGCGCCACCAGCGCCGGCAGGCGTTGCGCGAGGCCGATTGCGTGCTGCTCGCCGGCGTGCCGTGTGACTTCCGGCTCGACTACGGCAAGCACGTGCGGCGCAGCGCCACGTTGATCGCCGCCAACCGCAGCGCGAAGGACGCCCGCCTGAACCGCCGGCCCGACGTCGCGGCGATCGGCGATGCAGGGCTCTTCCTGCAGGCGATGGCGCAGTCCGCCAAGGTTGCGCCGGAGTGGTCTTCGTGGGTCGACCAGCTGCGGGCGCGCGACGCCGAGCGCGAGATCGAGATCGACCGCCAGGCCGAGACGCGCGGCGAGTTCGTCAACCCGGTGGCGCTGTTCCGGGCGCTCGAGCGCGAGGCCGGCGACAACGCCTGGCTCGTCGCCGATGGTGGCGACTTCGTGGCCACCGCGTCGTACGTGATGCATCCGCGCACTCCCCTGAGCTGGCTCGATCCGGGGGCCTTCGGCACGCTCGGCGTCGGCGCCGGCTTCGCGCTCGGCGCTGCGCTGTGCCGGCCCGAGGCCGAGGTCTGGATCGTCTTCGGCGACGGCGCCTGCGGCTACGGCCTGGTCGAATTCGACACCTTCGTGCGCCACGGCATCCCGGTCATCGCGCTGGTCGGCAACGATGCGGGCTGGACGCAGATCGCGCGCGAGCAGGTGAAGATGCTGCACGACGACGTGGCCACCGTGCTGGCCCGCACCGCGTACCACGAGGTGGCGGCAGGCTTCGGCGCCGAGGGCATCCTGGTGCGCACGATGGCCGAGGTGCCCGAAGCCCTGACCCGCGCGCGGGCGCTGGCCAGGAGCGGCAAGGCGGTGCTGGTAAACGTCTGGCTCGACCCGACCGAGTTCCGGGAAGGATCGATTTCCATGTAGGCAGCGGAGCGAAGGGCGAGGGGCCCCGGAACGGGGATCGACAGCGCAACGGCGGCGAGCGAGACGGGCTCGATGCCCGTCTCGCAAGTACGCGGACCGAAGATCGTGCGATTCTGCCCGCGTGGCGGTACGCTTCGGTCCTCCCACGGAAAGACTTCCATGCAGCGCCCCATCCCCTGCCTGTTCATGCGCGGCGGCACCTCGCGCGGGCCGTTCTTCGACGCCGCCGACCTGCCGGCCGACACCGCCACGCGCGACCGCGTGCTGCTCGCGGTGATGGGCTCGCCCGACAAGCGGCAGATCGACGGCCTCGGCGGCGCTCACCCGCTGACGAGCAAGGTCGGCATCGTCAGCCGCGGTTCCAGGCCGGGCGTCGATCTCGACTTCCTGTTCGCCCAGTTGCAGCCCGACAAGGACACGGTCGACACCACGCCCAATTGCGGCAACATGCTCGCCGCGGTGGTGCCTTTCGCACTGGAGCGCGGAATGGCCAGGGCGCAGGGCGAGACGACGACGCTGCGCGTGCTGACGCTCAACACCGACATGCAGTGCGACGTGACCGTGCAGACGCCCGGCGGCGTGGTCGAGTACGCGGGCGGGGCCCGCATCGACGGTGTACCCGGCACGTCGGCGCCGATCAGGATCGCCTTCCTCGACACCGCAGGCTCCGTCGCCCCGGGCCTGCTGCCCACCGGACGGGTCCGCGACCTGATCCACGTCGAGCGACAGGGCGACGCGCCGGCGTTCGACCTCGAGGTGACTTGCATCGACAACGGCATGCCGCTGGTGATCTTCAAGGCAGGAGACGTCGGCCGCAGCGGCTACGAGACCGTGGCCGAGATGAATGCCGATGCCGAACTCAAGTCGCGCATCGAGCGGTTGCGCATCGCCTGCGGCCATGCGATGCAGCTCGGCGACGTGACGGCCAGGAACTACCCGAAGATGACGCTGATCGCGGCGCCGAAGCATGGCGGCAGCATCGCGACGCGCAGCTTCATCCCGCACGTGTGCCACGACGCCATCGGCGTGCTCGCGGCGGTCACCGTGGCGACGGCCTGCGTGCTCGAAGGTTCCGTGACGCAAGGCATCGCGCTAATGCCCGCGGGCAACCCGAAGACGATCTCGGTCGAGCACCCGACGGGTGAATTCAGCGTCGAGCTCGGCCTCGACCCGGAAAACCCGCAGAACGTCACCCGCGCCGCACTGCTGCGCACGGCGCGGCTGATCATGCGCGGCGAGGTGATGATCCCCTCATCGATCTGGACAGGAGACAAGCTGTGATCATCGACTGCCACGGCCACTACACGACGGCGCCGAAGGCGCTGGAAGACTGGCGCAAGCGCCAGATCGCAGGCATCTCCGATCCCGGGGCGATGCCCCGGGCTTCCGACCTCCACATTACCGACGACGAGCTGCGCGAGACCATAGAGGCCAACCAGCTGCGGCTGATGAAGGAACGCGGCAGCGACCTGACGATCTTCAGCCCCAGGGCGAGTTTCATGGCGCACCACATCGGCGACTTCGGCGTGTCGTCGACCTGGGCCGCGATCTGCAACGAACTGTGCTTTCGCGTCAGCCGGCTCTTCCCCGACAATTTCGTCCCGGCGGCGATGCTGCCGCAATCGCCCGGCGTCGACCCGGCCACCTGCATCCCCGAACTCGTGAAGTGCGTCGAGCAGTACGGCAACGTCGGCATCAACCTGAACCCGGACCCTTCCGGCGGGCACTGGACCAGCCCGCCGCTCTCCGACCGCCACTGGTACCCGATCTACGAGAAGATGGTCGAGTACGACATCCCGGCGATGATCCACGTGAGCACGAGCTGCAACGCTTGCTTCCACACCACCGGTGCGCACTACCTGAACGCCGACACGACGGCCTTCATGCAGTGCCTGACGTCCGACCTGTTCAGGGACTTCCCGACGCTGCGCTTCATCATCCCGCACGGCGGCGGCGCGGTGCCCTACCACTGGGGGCGGTTTCGCGGCCTGGCGCAGGAGCTGAAGAAACCGCTGCTGAAGGACCACCTGCTGCACAACATCTTCTTCGACACCTGTGTCTATCATCAGCCGGGCATCGACCTGCTGACGAAGGTGATCCCGGTCGACAATATCCTCTTCGCGAGCGAGATGATCGGCGCCGTGCGCGGCATCGACCCCGAAACCGGGCACTACTACGACGACACCAAGCGCTACATCGAGGCCTCGACGATCGTCGTCGGCGACGATCGCCACCGGATCTACGAGGGCAATGCGCGGCGCGTGTTCCCGCGCCTCGATGCAGCCCTGAAGCTGAAGGGAATGTGAGATGTACGAACTCGGGGTCGTCTACCGCAACATCGAGCGCGCCGAGCGCACGGCTGCCGACGGCCTGGGCGCCTTCGGCTCGGCCACCGTGCACGAGGCCATGGGCCGCGTCGGCCTGATGAAGCCCTATATGCGCCCGATCTACGCCGGCGCGCAGGTCTCAGGCACCGCCGTGACGGTGCTGCTGCACCCGGGTGACAACTGGATGATGCATGTCGTCGCCGAGCAGATCCGCCCGGGCGACATCGTCGTCGCCGCGATCAGTGCCGAGTGCGCCGACGGATACTTTGGCGACCTGCTCGCCACCAGCTTCCTGGCGCGCGGCGCGCGTGCTCTGGTCATCGACGCCGGGGTGCGCGACGTGAAGACGCTTCACCAGATGCAGTTCCCCGTGTGGAGCAAGGCGATCTCGTCCAAGGGCACGATCAAGGCGACGCTCGGTTCGGTCAACATTCCGGTGGTCTGCGCCGGCATGCTCGTCAACCCCGGCGACGTGATCGTCGCCGACGACGACGGCGTGGTCTGCGTGCCGAAGGCCATGGCACAGAAGGCGCTGGTCGCGGCCGTCGCGCGCGAGGCCCTCGAAGGCGAGAAGCGGGCCAAGCTGGCTTCCGGCGTGCTCGGGCTGGACATGTACAAGATGCGCGAGCCGCTCGAGAAGGCCGGGCTGCGCTACATCGACTGATCATGAGCACCGACCCCCGGCAATGGCAGGTCGGCCTGGTCGGCTACGGCGAGGTCGGGCGCATCCTCGCCGAAGACCTGCGCCAACAGGGCGTCGCGGTCAGCGCCTACGACCTGAAGCTCGACCTCGGGCAGGGCGTTCCGCTGCGCGAGCATGCTGCCGCGCACGGCGTGCGGCTCGAAGGGTCGCATGCCGAACTGGCGGCGTCGGCCGACCTGATCGTCAGCGCCGTCACCGCGAGCCAGGCCGTGCCAGTGGCGCAGGCCTGCGCGCCGGCGATCAGGAAGGGCTCGTGGTTGCTCGATTTCAATTCGGCGTCACCGGGTGCCAAGCAGCGCGCAGCAAGGCTGATCGACGCAGCGGGCGGCCGCTACGTCGAGGGCGCGGTGATGACCTCGATTCCGCCCTACCGCATCAAGGTGCCGCTGCTGCTCGGCGGACCGCATGCAGCGACGCTGCTACCCCTGCTCGGCGACCTTGGCTTCGCGGCCAAGGTCGCGTCGGCAACGCTCGGCATCGCCTCGGCGACCAAGATGTGCCGCAGCGTGATGATCAAGGGCCTCGAGGCGATGGTCATCGAGAGCTTCACCGCGGCGCGCGCCTACGGCGTGGAAGACGCGCTGATCGCGTCGCTGCTGGAGACCTTCCCCGCTATCGACTGGGAACGCCAGGGTGCCTACTTCTTCCAGCGCGTGATCGAGCACGGCCGCCGGCGCAGCGAGGAAGTGCGCGAGGTGGCCGAGACCGTGCGCGAGATCGGCCTGACACCGTGGTCGGCCGAGGGCACGGCGGAGCGCCAGGCGTTCATCGCCGACCTCGCCGACGAAGGCGTGTTCGGCGAGCGTGGCAGCCCTGGCTTCGCGCGCAGCGCCGATTGGCGCGTGGAAGCGGACCGCCTCCTGCATCACGCCCGGCACGGCAAGGACTGAAGGATGAGCCACCCGACGACAGGCGATTTCACCAAGACTCCCGGCTGGCTGGATTGGTACGCCAACCCTTCGCCACCGAACTTCATCCTGCCCCCCGGCAGCGTCGACGCGCACTGCCACGTGTTCGGCCCCGGCGCCGAATTCCCGTACGCGCCCGAGCGCAAGTACACGCCCTGCGACGCCTCGAAGGCGCAGCTCTTCGCGCTGCGCGATCGCCTCGGCTTCGCGCGCAACGTGATCGTGCAGGCCACCTGCCACGGGGCCGACAACCGGGCCATGGTCGATGCGCTCGTGCACTCCGGCGGCAAGGCACGCGGCATCGCGACCGTGAGGCGCAGCGTGAGCGACGCGGAGCTTCGTGCCATGCACGCGGCCGGCGTGCGCGGCGTGCGCTTCAACTTCGTGAAGCGGCTGGTGGATTTCACGCCCAGGGACGAGCTGATGGAGATCGCCGCGCGCATCGCGCCGCTCGGCTGGCACGTGGTGATCTACTTCGAGGCGGTCGACCTGCCCGAACTGTGGGACTTCTTCACTGCGCTGCCCACCATCATCGTCGTCGACCACATGGGTCGCCCCGACGTGAGCCTGCCGGTCGACGGCCCGCAGTTCGAGCTGTTCGTCAGGCTCCTGCGCGAGCACCCGAACGTGTGGAGCAAGGTGAGCTGCCCAGAGCGGCTGAGCCTCACCGGCCCGAAGGCGCTGCACGGCGAGCAGGCGGCGTACCGCGACGTGGTGCCGTTCGCCAGGCGCATCGTCCAAGCCTTCCCCGACCGCGTGCTCTGGGGCACCGACTGGCCGCACCCGAACCTGAAGGACCACATGCCCGACGACGGGCTGCTGGTCGATTTCATCCCGCACATCGCGACCACGCCCGAACTGCAGAGCAAGCTGCTGGTCGACAACCCGATGCGCCTGTACTGGCCCGAACAACGACTAGGCTGAGGAGAGGACGATGAAGAGCATCACGATCGCCGCAGCGAGCGGCACCATCGGTGCCGCGCTGCTGGCCGGCTGCGCAGGTGCGCCGCCGCGCAGCGCAGCGGTGGCCTGCGCCGAGCTGCCAGCGGCGGTGGCTGCGCTCAAGAACGTGCGCGTCACTGCCTCTGCCGCGGTAGCCGACGACGGCAAGGGCACGCCCGCGCACTGCCAGGTGAGCGGCGTGGCCAACGAACGTACCGGCATCGACGGCCGGCAGTACGCGATCGCCTTCGAGATGCGCCTGCCCGCTGGCTGGAACCGGCGCTTCCTGCACCAGGTCAACGGCGGCAACGATGGCAAGGTCGTGCCGGCGCTCGGTGCGCTGGCGGTCTGGTCGAAGAGCGCGCTGCAGCGCGGGTTTGCGGTGATCAGTTCGGACTCCGGCCACCGCGAAGACGACCCCGCGAACAATGCTGCGGGCCTGGCGAAGAGCAACGTCTTCGGCCTGGACCCACAGGCGCGGCGCGACTACGGATACAGCGCCAACGACACGATGTTCAGCGTCGCGCAGGCCTTGATGCGTGCGCACTACGGCCAGGCGCCCGAACGCAACTACATGGCCGGCTGCTCGAACGGCGGCCGCCATGCGCTGGTGGCTGCGACGCGCTACGGCGACCGCTACGACGGCATCCTCGCCGGCGCGCCGGGGTTGAACCTGCCGAAGGCGGCGGTGCAGCACGCCTGGGACGTGCAGAGCTGGCAGTTGGCCGACCCGGACATCCGCAAGGCCTTCAGCCCCGATGACATGAAGATCGTCGCGGCCAGGGTGGTGCAGCGCTGCGACGCGCTCGACGGCGCCGCCGACGGCATCGTCGGCGACCTGACCGCCTGCCAGGCGACCTTCAAGATCGCAGAACTGCAGTGCAGCGGCGACAAGAACGCGCAGTGTCTGTCGGCGAGGCAGGTCGCTGCACTCCAGCGCGCCTTCGCAGGTCCGCGCAACAGCAAGGGCGAGATGCTGTACAGCGACTGGTCGTGGGACGCGGGCATCGGCTCGGGCAACTGGCGCTTCTGGAAGCTCGAGAGCCAGATCCCGCCCTGGAACCGCAACCCGTTGATCGCGACGATGGGCGCCGGCTCGCTCAGCTACATCTTCACGACCCCGCCCACGCGCACGCCCGGCACGCCCGACGACCTCGTGAAGTACCTCGCCGGATTCGACTTCGACCGCGACGCACCGCGCATCCACACCACCGATGCCACCTACACCGAATCGGCAATGCAGTTCATGGCGCCGCCCGATGTCGACAGCCCGAAGCTCGCCAACTTGCGCGCCAAGGGCGGCAAGCTGATCGTCTACCACGGCAACAGCGACGCGGTGTTCTCGGTCAACGACACGGCGCGATGGTTCGCCAGGCTGCAGGCCAACCTTGGCGGCGACATCGCGGGCTTCGCGCGCTTTTATCCGGTGCCGGGCATGGCGCATTGCAGCGGCGGGCCGGCGACCGATCAGTTCGACGCCCTCGGGGCGCTCGTCGACTGGGTCGAGAAGGGCAGCGCACCGGCCGCGCTGCTGGCCGCGGTGAACCCGGAGAACAAGGAGCTGCCGGCTGGCTGGGGCACGACACGCACGCGAGTCCTTTGCCCCTGGCCGCAGGTGGCGCGTTACGTCGGCGGCGACCTCGAATCCGCGGCGAGCTTCCGCTGTTCTACACCCTGACGAGAGGAGTGCCGCCAGATGCCACTCGACAAACCCTACCTCGACGTCCCCGGCACGACGATCTTCGACGCCGAGCAGTCGCGCCGGGGCTACCACCTGAACCAGTTCTGCATGTCGCTGATGAAGGCCGCCAACCGCGAGCGCTTCAAGGCCGACGAGCGCGCCTACCTCGACGAGTGGCCGATGACCGAGGAGCAGAAGCAGGCCGTGCTCGCGCGCGACCTGAACTGGTGCATGCGCACCGGCGGGAACATCTACTTCCTGGCCAAGATCGGCGCCACCGATGGCCTGAGCTTCCAGCAGATGGCCGGCAGCATGACCGGCATGACCGAAGCGGAGTACCGCGACATGATGATCAACGGGGGCCGCTCGATCGAGGGCAATCGATTCGTCGGCGAAGACGGCGACGCGCAGGCGCACCGCCAGCCCCAAGGCGCGGCGGGCCGCGCCGCTCGTGAAGACAGCGCGGCGGGCCGCAAGGCAGGCGCTTGACCATGGCCAGCATCACCGCCTCCGTCTACACCTCGCACGTGCCGGCCATCGGCGCGGCGATCGACCACGGCAAGACCGGCGAGCCGTACTGGCAGCCGGTGTTCCGGGGCTACGAGTTCTCCAAGCAGTGGATGAAGGAGAACCGCCCCGACGTGATCTTCCTCGTCTACAACGACCACGCCACGGCATTCAGCCTGGAGATGATCCCGACTTTCGCGATCGGCACGGCGGCCGGGTTCACGCCGGCCGACGAAGGCTGGGGCCCGCGCCCGGTGCCCACCGTCGTCGGCCACCCGACGCTCGCCGCGCACATCGCGCAGTCGGTGATCCAGGACGACTTCGACCTCACCATCGTCAACAAGATGGACGTCGACCACGGCCTGACGGTGCCGCTGAACCTGCTCTGCGGCTCGCCAGCCGCCTGGCCCTGCCCGGTGATCCCGTTTGCGGTCAACGTCGTGCAGTACCCGGTGCCCTCGGGCCGGCGCTGCTTCATGCTCGGGCAAGCGATCCGGCGCGCGATCGAGAGCTACGACGAGCCTTTGCGCGTCCAGATCTGGGGCACCGGCGGCATGAGCCACCAGTTGCAGGGGCCGCGCGCCGGGCTGATCAACGCCGAGTGGGACAACCGCTTCCTCGACCGGCTGATCGCCGACCCCGAGGGCCTGTCCAAGGTGCCGCACATCGAGTACGTGCGCGAGGCCGGCTCGGAAGGCATCGAGCTCGTGATGTGGCTGATCGCGCGCGGTGCGATGGCCGACGTGGCAGGTGGGGCGAAGCCCACGGTCAGGCACCGCTTCTTCCACGTGCCCGCGTCGAACACCGCCGTGGGCCACCTGATCCTGGAGAACAACGGATGAGCACGACGATCAAGGTGGCGCTGGCCGGAGCCGGCGCTTTCGGCACCAAGCATCTGGACGCGATCAAGCTGATCGACGGCGTCGAGGTCGTCTCGCTGGTCGGCCGCGAGCTCGACAAGACGAAGCAGGTCGCCGCGAAATACGGCATCGCCCACGTGAGCACCGACCTCGCCGACAGCCTGGCGATCGAGGCTGTCGACGCAGTGATCCTGTGCACGCCGACGCAGATGCACGCCGCGCAGAGCATCGCCTGTCTGAAGGCAGGCAAGCACGTGCAGGTCGAGATCCCGCTCGCCGACACGCTCGCAGGCGCCGAGGAAGTCGCCACGCTGCAGCAGGCGACCGGCCTGGTCGCGATGGTCGGCCACACGCGCCGCTTCAACCCCAGCCACCAGTACGTTCATCGGCGCATCGAGGCGGGCGAGTTCAAGGTCCAGCAGATGGACGTGCAGACCTACTTCTTCCGCCGCACGAACATGAACGCACTCGGCCAGCCGCGAAGCTGGACCGACCACCTGCTGTGGCACCACGCCGCGCACACGGTGGACCTGTTCGCCTGGCAGACCGGCGGCGAGATCGTGCAGGCGCACGCGATGCAGGGGCCGATCCACCCGGCGCTCGGCATCGCGATGGACATGAGCATCCAGTTGAAGAGCCGCAGCGGCGCCATCTGCACGCTGAGCCTGTCGTTCAACAACGACGGTCCGCTGGGTACCTTCTTCCGCTACATCGGCGACAGCGCGACCTACATCGCGCGCTACGACGACCTGTTCAATGGCAAGGACGAGAAGATCGACGTCTCGAAGGTGGCGGTGTCGATGAACGGCATCGAGCTGCAGGACCGCGAGTTCTTCGCCGCGATCCGCGAGGGCCGCGAGCCGAATGCGAGCGTGGCCAGGGTGCTGCCGTGCTACCGCGTGCTGCACGAGCTCGAACGGCAGCTCGAAGCGCAGGCTTGACCCGGCCTTGCTTCACCGCGTCGGGCGCAACATCCGGGCATCACTCGCCTGTCCTTGCCACGACCGGGCGCATCGGCGCCTCGTTGACGCTCAGTTGAAAGATGTCCGGGCGGCTGTAGTGGCCGACGACGTCGAAATCGAACTTGCCACGACCGATCTCGCCGAGATCGAGGGTCGCCGTCAGGATCGTTTCGCCGTCGAAATGCGGCCCTGCGATCACCTTGCCCAGAGGGCTGACGATGGCGCTGCCGCCGCGCATCAATACCGAATCGGGCGAATCGCCGAGCGAGACGCGAACGGTGCCCGGAAAGTCCTTCTTCCGCACGAACTGGCATGCCGTCAGAACGAAGCAGCGCCCTTCGAGGGCGATGTGGCGCATCGACGAGAGCCAGGTGTCCCGGTCATCGGCGGTGGGCGCGCAATACAGCGCGACGTCCTTCGAATACATGGCCATCCGCAGCATGGGCATGTAGTTCTCCCAGCAGATCACCGAGCCGATCCTTCCGTAGGGGCTGTCCACCGCCGTCAAGGTCGAACCATCGCCGAATCCCCAGATCATCCGCTCGAGCGCGGTCGGCATCAGCTTGCGGTGCTTGCCGAGCAGGCGACCGTCCGGGCCGAAGAAGAGCACCGTGCAGTAGCAGGTGCCCATCTCGCGCTCGATCACCCCCATCACGACGTAACTTCCATGTGCAGCGGCGGCTTCACCGAGGCGCTGCGTTTGCGGCCCCGGGACCTCGATGGCTGCCTCGAGGTAGATCCGGAACTCCTCGCGCCCGGCCGCGTCTCGGGCACCGATCACGAGGCCATAGCCCAAACCCTTCGGATAGCCGACGATGAACGCCTCGGGGAAGACGATGACCTTCGCGCCGCTGGCCGCGGCCTCACCGATCAGCCGGACCGCCTTGTCGACGCAGGCCTCGGTGTCGAAAGGCACCGAACCCGCCTGCACGACGGCAACCCGAACCGTGGACTCTTTCGCATTCGAAGTCATTCCGCAGTGCTCCCATCGGGGGTGGTTTTCCGTGCGTCCCGGAGGACGGCGAAGTTGGTCGTCACGTTCTCATCCCGGAATTTCTGGCTAGACAGGTTTCACCCGTCGCGCGAGCGCATCTTGCCAGCCGAGGTAGCGCATCTCTGGCGGCATGACATCCCGTATGCCCTCCTGCACGAACGTTACCTCCGAACCACACGCGACAAGATGGCTGCTTGACACGGGGGGAAGTAGACAAGCGTACCGACAGCGAAGAGCGCAAGGCCGCGTCTTTGAACTGGCGTCGCAACTTCGAGCGGCATGAAGAATGGAAGTGTGAAGACGACCGTACGCGCCACGTTCTCGACGGTGGCAAGGGAGGACGGAATGTCACGCCAGAAGGTGGCCCCGGAGAAGGCAGGTGGCAGCTGCTCGAACAGCGCGAGATTCCAGGCAAACGCCGGGATCAGGAGCAGGCCGCAACTGTTGGCGAGGCGGAGCAGGGCGTGACGGTCCACGATTGCGAGATTCGGGTGCCTAAAGTCGCCGTTCACCCGGCCGAGGGACGGCGCGGAGCGCTGCTCCCGAGGATCGGGTGCAACGGCCTGTCATGCGCTGTCTTGTAGAGCCATTCGGCCACAAGCAGGTTTGGCACCCAACATAGCCAGGCGATAGTGGGATACGCGACGGAGAAATCGGCGCCGGCAAGGACAGATGCGGGGATGTAAAGCCGCAGCATGACGGCAGCAAACGCAAGCGAGAAGTTGCGCACCATCCATTTCTGGTGCTCGTCGATTGCCCGGCGACGTATGGCGAGGAACGCTCGCCATCCGGTGTACAACCAACAAACCGCGAGCGTCGCAAAGCCAAGCTTGGCGAATAGGCCACCAAAAGCGTATTGAGATATGTAGAGACCGGACAGACCTCCGATAAGAACACCCGCACCCAGGTACACGCGCCCCATCCACCGATGGAGGTTGCTTCGAGCTCGCCGCAGCCGGTCGGAAAACTGGAAGGGCCCGAGGAGTAACGCAACCGCCGCCGCGAAAACATGCAGATAGACGCCGAGAGGATGCGCAACGAAGTCCGCCTTCATGTCAGGATGCACGAGCGCACCCAATGGCATGACCCCGTACCCAATGGCGGCATACGCGGCTACGCCTAGGGAGAGAAAGTAGAGCAGCGCTTTGCTAGCAGAGCGCATGACGTTCGAGCTGACCGGCGCGACGCGGCAGGACGCGCCGCCCGTGCGGTGCAGGATAGGCCACGGCGCCGCGCGGGCGGCGTGGCCTGCCGTGGTGCGTCCGGTTGAGCGGAATGCGAAGGGACTTCCCACCTTCGGGCAACGGCGTCGATGCGCCAAGATTGGTGGTGTTCGAAGTCATCAATCTAAAGCCAGTGGAAGGGGAAGCTCCCATGGAGCAGATTACACGAGCTGTCGTTCGAGGTGAAGCCGTTCGCCTCGGTGTCGATCGGGCCAAGCGCGTGATCCAGGTGCACGCCGTCGATGGCGCCGGCCAGGTGATCACCACTCGCGTCCTGCCTCGCGACAAGTTTGTTGCCTGGTGCGCGCAATTGCCCGCCGGCTGCATCGTTGCCATGGAGACCAGCTCGAGCTCGCACCACTGGGCGCGCAAGCTCATGGACCTGGGCCTGGACGCACGCATCATCGCCGCGCAACTGGTCAGCCCCTACCGCAGGCAGGGCACCAGCGGCAAGAACGACGCCAATGACGCCGCGGCCGTTTGTGAAGCCGCCAGCCGGCCGCAGATGCTCTTCGTTCCGGTCAAGAGCGTCGAGCAGCAGAGCATGCTGTGCGTGCACCGCCTGCGCGAGGGCTTCAAGGCCGAGCGCACCGCTTGCATCAACCGCCTGCGTGGCCTGCTGGCCGAGTTCGGCCTGATCTTCGCGCAAGGCCCGGCCGCGCTCCAAGTCGTGCTGGCCAATGTGCTCGAAGACGCCGGCAACGAGATGAACACCCTGGCCCGGCTCGTGCTGCAGCGCGCGCAAAGCCAGGGGCGCGAACTCGACGCGCACATGGCTTCGTGCGACCAGCGCATCGCCGCGCACGCACGCGACGACCCGACGGTCAAGATGGCTGCCACGCTGCAGGGCATCGGCCCGATCGGCGCGTCCGCCGCCGTGGCCACGGTGGGTGACTTCAAGCAGTTCCGCCACGGTGCGCAGTTCGGGGCCTGGATCGGCCTGACACCGCGCCAGGTTTCCAGCGGCGGCAAGAACCGCCTGGGTGGTATCACCGAGCGCCGTGACGTCTACTTGCTTTGGCGCCGTGTGGTGCTTGTGACGAGCGCGATGACCACCGCGAGCACCAGCATCGGGGCGCCGGTGTAGAGAAAGAGAAGCTTCGCCAAGGCCTGCCAGTCGGCTGAACTGCTTGGGGGAGCCTTCGGATAGCTGAACATCGCGCCGACGGCGACGAGGGCCAAGTACGCGCACAACCAGTTCAGCAGGCCGCGGCGCAGGAAGCCAAGACGACGGAAACTGTTGAAGGCAGACAGGAGTATGTGTGCCAGCGCGCCCAGGACGCCCATGGCGGCACCGATCAGAAGGTGCAGGACGGAGCCGTATTCGCCGAGCCGCTGGAGTACCACGAAGGCACCCGCGATGCAGAGAATGAGCCAGATGAGGGCTCCTACGACGCTCGACCTGGTACCTGGTCCTTGCACGGCGCGCGCTCTGGTTGGAGTGCAGTGTGAGGCCTAACGTTCGCGGTGAGCTGCCCGTGGAGGCATAGCGCCTGGGCCGCGTGGCAGATGACAAACAAGGACGCCACGCGGCCCACGTGCTATGCCGTTGCGGGTCAGATCGACCAAGGGGTTAGGCAGCACCTAGCCACAGCTCACAGAGCAAGACGGACCCATACGCTACCGTCCTCATCTTCTCGATTGACCGTGAATCCAGCAGCGAGGTACATCTTGAGCGGACCGAAGTGGTTCTCTGCCGCTGAAGTGGTTGTCGTTCTTGGATTGGCTTCCGCGACACGCAGGCCTTGCTTGCGAAGACCGTCGCAAGCGGCCTCAAGCAACTGACGCGCGATGCCGCGGCCACGGTGGCTGGGCTCGACAAGAAAGCAAAGAATGGTGCCGACATGTTCGGCGTTTTTCACAGGTTCGTTGTCCAGCGCGTGGAGAAGCTTGCGTGGCGCAGCACTGCACCAGCCCACTGGCGTACCTTCGCAAAATGCCAAGTAGCCTTGCATAGACTGACTTTGGATGCGTTGGCAGGCGAGCGCACGATTTTGGAGCGCCGTGCGCTCGGACCACTTGACCACCGAGTGGTCTTCATAGAAGCACTGGCAGTAGCAGGACGACCATTTGGGGTTGTCCGAGAACGCCGAGCCGTCGAAGAAGCGCAGGAAGTCCTGCTGCAACTCGGGTACGAGCGCTTTGACTGAGACGGTGGCTTGGTTCATTGACGGGAGGATTGCGAAGAAGGTGCTCAGTGCTGCCTAACGTTGCCGGTAACCGGCCTGCCGAGTAAGAACTACGTGGGTTGCAAGTGGAGTGCTTTGGTGCTTGATGCAGGCGTAGCCCAAGGCAGGAAGGTTTATTCCTTCGAAGAGTCGTTCACCAGAGCCAAGTAGGACCGGCGAGATAGCGAAGTGCATCTCGTCGATCAGGCGTTGGCGAAGGTATTGTTGAATGACATTGACGCCGCCACCTACGCGAACATCCTTGCCATCGGCCGCGTCGCGCGCTTGCGCCAGGGCGGCGGCTATGCCTTCAGTAACGAAGTGGAAGGTTGTTCCTCCTTCCATGATCAGCGGCGCACGCTTGTAGTTGGTCAGCACGAATACTGGGACGTGATAGACAGGATTCTCGCCCCACCAACCTCGCCAATTCTCATCTGGCCAGGGCCCGCGAACCGGCCCGAACATGTTCCTGCCGAGAATCCAAGCCCCAATGTTCTGAAAGCCTCGAGCGGCAAAGTCTTCATCAACGCCCGTTTCTCCGTCATCGTTACCGAACAAGTGCTTCTGAAACGTTCGGGTTGGGATGGCCCAGCCATGAAGTGAATTTCCGCCCACTCCAAGTGGGTTGTTGACATCTTGATCTGGGCCAGAGCCGAAACCGTCGAGCGATATGGTGAAACTCTCTACGCGAAGCTTGGGCATGGTGTCTCTCGGAGGTGCGAT
The DNA here is from genome assembly GCA_963802435.1 of uncultured bacterium. Classification (GTDB taxonomy): domain Bacteria; phylum Pseudomonadota; class Gammaproteobacteria; order Burkholderiales; family Burkholderiaceae_C; genus CAIKUF01. Next base: position 90,611 of record CAWDIT010000007.1, on the reverse strand, counting down.
TGGCGACGAAGATCGGCCTGTGACGCCTAACGAATGCGTGTTCAGCGGCTGCCGACGGCAGTCCGCTGGAACACGGGGTTAGCCCTACGGTCGCAAACAGAGACGGAACTGCCGAACATCACCTTCTGCTTTCGTCGCACAAGATTTTGCGCGATCAAGACACACTGAGAAGTCCACGCGTCCCGCACTCTGTTCGCACTCCTTCTTGGCAGTGCGAAGCGCCGCCCCGGCTGCTCGATCGCCTGCACGACGCGCTGCGCGTTCGCCACTACGCCATCCGCACCGAGCAGGCCTATGTCGATTGGGCGCGCCGCTACATCCTGTTCCACGGCAAGCGCCACCCTGCGGATCTGGGGGCCGACGCCGTCGCCGCATTCCTCACTCACCTGGAGGTCGAGCGCACGGTGGCCCCTTCCACGCAGAACCAGGCCAAGGCGGCGCTGCTCTTCCTGTACCGGCAGGTGCTCGGCGTCAAGCTCCCCTGGCTCGACGAGATCGTCGCGGCCAAGGACACGCAGCGTCTGCCGGTCATGCTCACCACGGCCGAGGTGCGCGCGCTGCTGCACGAGCTCAGCGGCACGATGGGGTTGGTCGCCTCGCTGTTCTACGGCACCGGCATGCGGCTGCTCGAAGGCCTGCGGCTGCGCGTGAAGGACGTCGAATTCGAGCGCCGCGAGTTGCTGGTACGCCATGGCAAGGGCGGCAAGGATCGCGTCACCTACCGTGCTGCCCGAGAACCTGGTGCTGCCGCTGCGAGGCCAGATCGCGCGTGCCCGTGCGGTGCACGATCGCGACCGCGCGGCGGGCTCCGGCGAGGTCTGGCTGCCCGACGCGCTCGCTACCAAGTATTCGCGGGCCGCGCGGAGTTGGGGCTGGCAGTGGGTGTTCCCGAGTGCAGTGCGCAGCCTCGATCCGCGCTCGGCGGCGTCGGGCGCTGAGCGCAGGCACTACCTCAACGAGTCGACGGTGCACAAGGCCGTTGCCGGCGCGGCGCACCATCGGCGCTAGCGGAAGCTCGTGTCGAACGGCAGCCCGACGTAGTTCTCGGCGATCGTCGTGCGGCCCGCCGTCGAGCCCATCAGGTAGTCGAATTCGGCGAGCTGGATCTTGCGTTCGATCGGCACGTCGTTGAACCTGTGCGAGAGCGCCGTGAACCACCACGAGAAGCGCACCGCGGCCCAGATGCGGCGCAGCGCCGTCTGCGAGTAGCGGTCGAGCAGGTCGCTGCGGCCCTGCCGGTAGAAGGCGATCAGTGCCGTCGACAGGTAGTACATGTCCGACGCCGCCAGGTTCAACCCCTTTGCGCCGGTGGGCGGCACGATGTGCCCGGCGTCGCCGACGAGGAACAGCTTGCCGAAGCGCAGCGGCTCGGCGACGAAGCTGCGCAGCGGCGCGATGCTCTTTTCGATGGCCGGCCCGGTGACCATCTTCTCGGCAAAGCGCCCGGGCAGGCGGCGGCGGATCTCGTCCCAGAAGCGATCGTCCGGCCAGTCCTCGACCTTCTCGGTCAGGCCCACCTGCACGTAGTAGCGGCTGCGCGTGTGCGAGCGCATCGAGCACAGCGCGAAGCCGCGCTCGTGGTTCGAGTAGATCAGTTCCTCGTGCACCGGCGGCGTGTCGGCGAGCAGGCCGAGCCAGCCGAAGGGATAGACCCGCTCGTACTCGGTGATCATGTCGCGCGGCACGGCGGCGCGCGACGCGCCGTGGTAGCCGTCGCAGCCGGCGATGAAATCGCAGGCGAGCGCCTGCGGCTGGCCGTCCTCGACGAACTCGAGCGCCGGCTGGCCGTCGAGGAAGCCCCGCGGGTGCACGTCGTGCGCCTGGAAGACGACGCTGATGTTGGCGTCGCTCAGCACCGCGTCGTACAGGTCCCGCGTCAGCTCGGTCTGGCCGTACACCATCACGCGCTGGCCGCCGGTGAGCGCGGCGAGATCGACCCGTTCCACGCGGTCGCCGAAGGTGAGCACGATGCCGTCGTGCAACAGCCCTTCGCGGTCCATTCGGGCGCCGACCTGCGCCTTGCGCATCAGGTCGACCATGCCCTGCTCGAGGATCCCGGCACGAATGCGCGCCTCGACATGGGCGCGGTCGTGGCGCTCCAGGATGACGCTCTTGACGCCGGCGAGGCTGAGCAGACGCGCCAGGCACAGGCCCGAGGGCCCACCGCCGATGATGCCGACCTGGGTTTGCATGAACCGTCTCCTTCCCATGTGCCTGCGCCGCAGCTGCACGCGGGCTCGACTTTAGCCTCGATGCGACACCGCCCGCGTCGCCGTTCGACGCACCCGAGGCTGCCGTGATCGGCGCGGCGAATAATGCAACCCTGCGCAGCCCCCTTCATGGCTGCACGGAAGGAACACATGACGAACGCCCCCGCCCTCGATCCGGCGCTCGGCCTTGCCGTGATCGGCGCCGGTCCGGTGGGCCTGAGCCTGGCGCTGCACGCGGCGCGCGCGCTGCCGCGGGCGGCGGTGACGGTGTTCGATTCCCGCGCGGCGGAGTTCGACATCTCGCGCGACCCGCGCACGCTGGCGCTCTCGCTAGGCAGCGTGCAACTGCTCGAGCGGCTCGGCGCCTGGGATGCAGCCAGCGCACAGCCGATTCTCGAGGTGCATGTGTCGCAGCAGCCGCCGAGCTGGGCCCCGTTCGGCGAGGCCGAACTGCGCATCCGTGCCGCCGACGAGGCCGTGCCGATGCTCGGCGCGGTGCTGAGCTACGGCCACATCGTGGCGCCGCTGCAGGCCGCGTGGCTGGCCGCCTGCGCGCGCGAACCGGGGCGTCTGCACAGCCGCTTCGGCACGCCGGTCAGCGCAGTGAAGAACCTCGCCGATGGCAGCGGGGTCGAGGTCGATGCCGGCATCGCCGAACGCTTCGACCTCGCGGTGGTCGCCGAAGGCGGCGTGTTCGCCGATCAGGCACGCAAGGCGCTCGCGCACGACTACCGGCAGACGGCGTGGGTCGGGCAGGTCACGCTCGAAGGCGGTTCGCCGGGCACGGCCTTCGAGCGATTCACGCGCCAGGGGCCCGCGGCCCTCCTGCCATTGAAGCGCGACGCCGCGGGTCAGCGCGCCGCGCTCGTCTGGTGCGTTCCGACCGACGACGATCCGGTCGCCCCGCTGAGCGACGCCCAGCGGCTGGTCGTGCTGGGCAGCCTCTTCCACCCGGCGGTCGGGCAGCTGACGCGTCTCACGCCGCTGAAGCACTTCGCGCTCGGCCTGAACGCCGAGCGCAGCCTCGTCCAGGGCCGCACCGTGCGCATCGGCAACGCCGCGCAGACGTTGCACCCGGTGGCCGGGCAGGGTCTGAACCTGGGCCTGCGCGATGCCTTCGAGCTGGTGCGCTCGCTGGCCGCCAGCACCGACGTCGCGAGCGTGTTGCAGCGCCTGGAATGGCGCCGTGCGCCGGATCGCTGGAGCACGATCGCCGCGACCGACTTCCTCGCGCGCAGCTTCACCTGGGACCTGCCAGGCCTCGGTGCCGCACGCGGCATCGGCCTGGCCGCGCTGCAGGCGCTCGCGCCGGTCAAGTCGGCGCTGGCGCGGCAGATGATGTTCGGTTCGCGCTAGGAGTCCGTCGGGAAGCGTCGTCCCGCGCGGCGCTTGCCGCCGGCTGCTCACGTCGGCCCGCCGCCGTCGGCGCGGTCGGCAGTTGCAGCCACGGCCCCGCCGCTTCGACGTTGGCCCGCCCCCGTACAGGCGGCACGACCAGCTCCCCGCCAGCGAGCGCGAGCGCGCTGATGACCGCGCCGGCGACCGTGCTCCACGTGAGAGTCTGCAATGAGATCAGGTTCATTTCGATCGACGTCGGACATGCCGTGAACGCCCTGCGGCCGCTTCCACCTCGACGCCCGACCCGTTCCACCTTAGGCGCTTGTGTGCGGGCGCGCAATCCCTACCTGTGAGCAAACGTGGAAGGTGCCCTTCCCCGGCACGCCCGGACGGCGACACCTGCCGACACAACTGCCACGCGAAGTTGCCGCTGTTCCGTGCTTCGCCCCGCCGGCCAGGGCGCAGACTGGCCACTCAAGTCGCCCCCGGGGGTTCGCAATGGGTCTGGCAGCAGCTGCCTGGTTCCTTCGCCGCATCGTCTCGAAGCAGTCGTCAACGGTGGAAGACGATCCCGCCGGCATGGGCACGGAGATCGGGCTCGAGATCAGCCTCGGCCCGGTCAGCACCGACTTTGCCGGGGACGCCCCCTCCACGGAAAACCCCGCGCCGCGCGACGACTCGCCGATGGACTGGCTCAGTCGTCGCCTGAAACGCGGCCGCTGAGCGACTGCCGCGCCGGGGGGCGGAAGAACTCTCAGCGCACCAGCAGCAGAGGCGTCTTGCACTGCGCCAGCACCTTGCCGACGACCGAACCCGCGACGAGGTTCACCAGGTTGCCGTGACCGTGCGAGCCCATCATCAACAGATCGAACTTGCCGGACTCGGCGCGCCTGGCGATCAGCTCGGCCGCCGGACCGACCTTGGCCAGGAATGACGCGCTGATTCCCTGGCGGGCGAAGAAGGCGCGGATGGGCCTGAAGACCTTCTCCGCCTCGTCGTCGTAGTAGCTCTTGACGACTTCCCTGTCGAGCACGGCGACGGCCCGTGCAGGCAAGGCCATCACCACCGTCATCACCGTGTACTTGTGGCTGGCGCCCAGCCACTCGTCGTGTGCCGCCAGGTAGGCCAGCATGCGCTTCGTGTAGGAACTGCCGTCGGCGGCGACCAGGATGTTCATGGCATGGATCCTTCCATCGGAGAAGGACTCCAGTCTGACGCGGGTCGGTGCTCGCGGCTTGACGCCTGTCAGTGCCAGGGCCTGTTCACACTACGGACGGCAGTGCGAACAGGCCCTAGCCCAGATCGACCACGCGCCGGCCGTCGAAGCCCGCGGTCTCTCCCTTGGGCGCATGGCCGCGGGCGTTGCAGACGACACGCGTCGGCGCGCCGCGATCGTTGGGCACGAGGTAGTCGTGGCGGCAGTGAAGATGGCCGTGGATCCAGAGTTGCGCGAGCGGCAGCAGTTCGTCGTCGGCGTTGCAGAAGCTTGCCGTGCCGGGCTGATCGCCGTAGCGCGGGTCGGCGCTGCGCCGGCTCGGACCGAAATGGGTGATGGCCACGGTGGTATCCCAATCGCCCTGCGGTCGGCGCAGCTCGCTCGCAAGCCAGCGCCGACAAGCCAGTGCCTCGTCGCGCACCTGCACCGCGTCGAACGGCTGGCCGTTGCGCGTCGCCGCCATCAGCCGCATGTAGTAGCCGGCGGCGCGCATCGCGCGCTCGCGCCCGTCGCTGCCGAAGAGGTCGAAATCGCACCAGCGCGCGGTGCCGACGAAGCGCACGCGCTGCCCTTGCGCGCTGCGCAGCACCACGCTCTCGCATTCCAGCAGCGTGAAGCCGAGGGCGGCGCAACGCTCGCGCAGCGCCGGCCAGGCGCTCGTGAGCTCGCGGCCGTCGAACTCGTGGTTGCCAGCGACGAAGATCACCGGTACCGGCCAGCCGCGAAAGCGCTCCAGGCCGGCCCAGCTGCTGTCGACGTCGCCCGCCAGCACGAGCAGCTCGGCACCCGGCGCGGGCTCGGGATCGAAGGTTTCGGTCTCGAGATGCAGGTCGGAGAGAAGCTGCAGGCGCATCGCAACGAGTTCAGGCGGCACCGTGGCACTGCTTGTACTTCCTGCCGCTGCCGCAGGGACAGGGGTCGTTGCGGCCGATCTTGGGAGCGTCGCGGCGCACCGTCTCGACGCGGAAGCGGGCCTCCTGCGTCAACTCGTACAGGTCGGCGACGGCGGCCACGAGTTCCTCGATCGCGTCGTCCAGCGTCGCCAGCGGCAGCTCGCGGTCGAGCGTGGCGATCAGTTCGCGTTCCTCGTCGGTCTCGGCCGGCAGGTGGCGGAACAGCCGCGCCAGCGCAGGCGCCACGGCCGGGTCCTCGAATTCCAGCAATCCGGGGAATCTGGCGCAGGCGTCCTGGAAACCCGCCACCCAGGGCAGCAGGGCACGCGACACCGGGTTCGGGGCACTGGCCTCGTCGGCGCCGCCGTCCCCCTCTTCAGCGTCCTCGAGGATCAGCGGGTGGAACCAGCCCTCGTCGAGCAGGGCCCGGTTCAGCGCCGCGTGGCGGCGCAGCATCAGCGCCTGCGCCCGTTCGTGCCCGACCCGATCGCCGCCTTCGGGCAGCGCGCGCCCCTCGGCGTCGAACACCCAGGGCAGCCACTGCTGCGGCGCGATCAGCGTCGGCTGCACGAGCAGGCCGCACAGGTAGCCGTCGAGCATCACGGCGTCCATCGCCAGCAGCGGCTCGGGCGTGGCGTCGAGAAGCTCGTCGAGCTCCTGGAATTCGGCGTCGCTGAGGTCGACGAACGCCGCGGGCAGGTCGGGAGCTGGCATCCGGAAACGGCTCAGGCGGCCAGGCGCGACGCGAAGCGGGCCTTGGTCGCCGTCAACTCCGACGGCAGGTGGTAGGCGAGCTGCCTGAACCATTCGTCATGCAGCGTGAGTTCGGTGCGCCAGGCCTCGGTGTCGATGCTCATGACCTGCTGGAACTGCTCCGGGCTGAAGTCGAGTCCGGTCCAGTTCAGGTCCTCGTAGCGCGGGCTGGTGCCGAACGCGTTCTCGACGCCGTCGGCGCGGCCGTGCACGCGGTCGATGACCCACTTCAGCACGCGCATGTTCTCGCCGAAGCCCGGCCAGACGAACTTGCCGTCGGCACTCTTGCGGAACCAGTTGACGCAGAAGATCTTCGGCAGTTGGGCGCCGGACTTCGCGCACAGCGCGCCGATGCGGGTGCCCATGTCGAGCCAGTGCTGGAAGTAGTCGCTCATGTTGTAGCCGGCGAAAGGCAGCATCGCGAACGGGTCGCGCCGCACCACGCCCTGCTGCCCCGCCGCCGCGGCAGTGGTCTCGCTGCCCATCGTGGCGGCCATGTAGACGCCTTCGATCCAGTCGCGCGCCTCGGTCACCAGCGGCACCGTGGTCGAGCGTCGGCCGCCGAAGATGAAGGCGTCGATCGCGACACCGTCGGGGTTGTCCCAATCCACGTCGAGCACCGGATTGTTGGTCGCCGCCACGGTGAAGCGCGAATTGGGATGCGCAGCCTTGGCGCCGGTCTGCTGGGCAAGGGCAGGCGTCCAGTCCTTCCCCTGCCAGTCGATGCAGTGCGCGGGCGGCGTGTCGGTCATGCCCTCCCACCAAACGTCGCCGTCGTCGGTCAGCGCCACGTTGGTGAAGATCACGTCGCGGCCGAGACTGGCCAGGCAATTGGCGTTGGTCTTCTCGCTGGTGCCCGGGGCGACGCCGAAATAGCCTGCCTCGGGGTTGATCGCGTAGAAGCGCCCGTCGGCGCCCGGCTTGATCCAGGCGATGTCGTCGCCGATCGTCGTGACCTTCCAGCCGTCGAAGCCGGCGGGCGGGATCATCATCGAGAAATTGGTCTTTCCGCAGGCGCTCGGGAAGGCCGCCGCGATGTGATGCTTGCGCCCGTCGGGCGAGGTGACGCCGAGCAGCAGCATGTGCTCGGCCAGCCAGCCGAGGCTGTTCTCGGTTTCGCGCCCCATCCAGCTCGCGATGCGCAGCGCGAAGCACTTCTTGCCGAGCAGCGCGTTGCCGCCGTAGCCCGAGCCGTAGCTCCAGATCTCGCGCGTCTCGGGGTAGTGGACGATGTACTTGGTCTTGTTGCACGGCCAGGGCACGTCGGCCTGGCCGGCTGCCAGCGGCGCGCCCACCGTGTGCACGCAGGGCACGAAGGCGCCGTCGGCGCCGAGCACCTCGAGCACGTGGCGGCCCATGCGCGTCATGATCTTCATGCTGACGACCACGTAGGGGCTGTCGCTGAGTTCGACGCCGAGGTGCGCGATCTTCGAGTCGATCGGTCCCATGCTGAACGGCACGACGTACATCGTTCGGCCCTTCATTGCGCCCCTGAAGAGTGGGCGCTCACCTGTCTGCAGCAATGCGCGCATCTCCGCAGGCGCCATCCAGTTGTTCGTCGGGCCGGCGTCTTCCTGGCGTTCCGAGCAGATGAAGGTGCGATCCTCCACCCGCGCCACGTCGGCCGCGTCGCTGCGGGCGAGGAAGCAGTTCGGACGCAGGTCGGGGTTCAGGCGCCTGAAAGTGCCAGCGTCGACGAGCTGAGTGCACAGACGCGCGTACTCCTCTTCGCTGCCGTCACACCAGTAGACCGCGCTCGGCTCGGTCAGCGCGACCATCTCGGCAACCCACGCGATCAGGCGTGCGTTGGTGACGTAGGCGGGGACGTTCAGGCGCGGGTCTTGCACTGCGGTTGGGTTCATGTGGGGGTCCAGTCGTCGGTGAGCGGATCGGGATCGGGGCAGCCTCTGCAGCCGAGGCGCCGGGCGAGCGGCAGAGTTTATCGGGTCAGCCGATTGCCGCGCCCTTGATCTGGGCATGCACCGCCAACCCAGGGCGCAGCGCGAGTGCAGGTCCGAAGGCCACGTGCTGGCGGCCTCGTCACGACCTGTCGCGGCGAGGCTTGGCACGCGCGTAGCGTTATATACTTTGCTATACGACGATGGCTGCGAGATTCCGCGCGAGACTTGCACGAGGAGTGACGACGATGAAATCCAGATCCCAAGGCATGCTCATCGGCGCTGCGCTCTGCGTGACGGCCCTGGCGGCACGTGCGGACGAAGTGTCGGTCGCCGTCGCCGCCAACTTCGCCGGACCGCTGGCCAAGATCGGCGAAGGGTTCAGCATGGCGACCGGCCACACGATCAAGGTCTCGGCCGGTGCCACCGGCAAGCTCTACGCGCAGATCGTTGCCGGAGCGCCGTTCGAGGTGCTGGTCGCCGCCGACGACGAGACACCGAAGAAGCTCATCGCCGAAGGCCATGCCGTGGCCGGCAGCAACTTCACCTACGCGATCGGCAAACTGGTGCTGTGGAGCGCGCAGCCCGGCTTCGTCGACGACCAGGGCGCGGTGCTTGGCTCTGGCAAGTTCGCCCACCTGGCCATTGCCAACCCGAAGGTGGCGCCCTACGGCCGAGCCGGTGTCGAGGTGCTCGGGGCACGCGGGCTGACCGACACCCTGGCGAGCAAGCTCGTCACTGGCGAGAGCATCGCCCAGGCCTACCAGTTCGTTGCCACGGGCAACGCCGAGTTGGGCTTTGTTGCGCTGTCGCAAGTCGCGGTTCCCGGCAAGCCGGCCGCCGGATCGAGCTGGATCGTGCCGCAGTCGATGTACGGCGAGATCCGGCAGGACGCGGTGCTGCTGAAGGCGGGCGAGAAGAACCCGGCCGCGACAGCGCTGTTGACTTACCTGAAGAGCGAGCCGGCCAGGCGCGTGATCCAGTCCTTCGGCTACGGACCGTGAGGCGCAAGATCGGGCAATGAACGCCGCAGACTGGAGCGCGATCCGCCTTACCGCCGAGCTGGCGGCCGCGAGCACGCTGCTGTTGCTGCTCGTGGGCACGCCCATCGCGTGGTGGCTGGCCCGCACGCGCTCACCGCTCAAGCCGGTGTGGGCGTCGCTGGTGGCGATGCCGCTGGTGCTGCCGCCGACGGTGCTGGGCTTCTATCTGCTGCTGCTCATGGGCCCGCAGGGGCCGATCGGGCAACTGACGCAGTCGCTCGGCCTCGGGCGGTTGCCGTTCACCTTTGCCGGCCTCGTCGTCGCCTCGGTGCTGTATTCGATGCCCTTCGTCGTGCAGCCGCTGCAGCAGGCCTTCGAGGCCATCGGCGAGCGCACGCTGGAGGCTGCGTCCACGCTGCGCGCCGGGGCGTGGGACCGCTTCTTCACGGTCGCGCTGCCACTGGCGCGGCCGGGCCTGGTGACGGCTTGCGTGCTCGGCTTTGCGCACACGGTGGGCGAGTTCGGCGTCGTGCTGATGATCGGCGGCAATATCCCGGGCCAGACCCGCGTCTTGTCGGTGGCGATCTACGACCACGTCGAAGCCATGGAGTACGCCGACGCGCACCGCCTTGCCGGGTTCATGGTGGCTTTCGCTCTGCTCGTGCTGGTGACGCTGTACGTCGTGAACCGGACGCCGCGCGAGGATGCCGGAGCGAGCCGATGATCGCTGTCGAGCTGCGCCTCGCGCGCAGCGACTTCACGCTCGACGTCGCGCTCGCCTTGCCCGAAAGCGGCATCAGCGCGCTGTTCGGCCCCTCCGGATGCGGCAAGACGACGGTGCTGCGCGCGCTGGCCGGGCTGGAGCGCGCCCAGGGCCGGGTCGCGCTCGGCAGCGAGGTCTGGCAAGACGACGCCAGCGGCCGCTTCGTGGCGACGCACCGCCGCGCGCTCGGCTACGTGATCCAGGAGGCTGCACTGTTCCCGCACCTCGACGTGCGGCGCAACCTCGACTACGGACACAGACGCATCGCACAGGCCGAGCGCCGGATCGCTCTGGACCAGGTCGTCGAGCTGCTCGGCATTGGCCACCTCCTGGGCCGCCGTCCGGCCACGCTGTCGGGCGGCGAGCGCCAGCGCGTGGCCATCGCACGCGCACTGGCCACCAGCCCGCGCCTGCTGCTGATGGACGAGCCGCTGGCCGCGCTCGACGCGAAGCGCAAGGATGAGGTGCTGCCCTACCTGGAGCGCATTCACGACGAAATGGCGATTCCGATTGTCTACGTCAGCCACGCGATCGACGAAGTGGCTCGCCTGGCCGACCATCTCGTGCTGATGGAGGCCGGCCGCGTCACCGCCGCCGGCCCGCTCGCCGACATGCTGGCGCGGCTGGACCTGTCGCTGCCGCTCGGCGAGGACGCCGGCGTCGTGCTCGAAGGCGTGGTCGGCGAGCGCGACGCGCAGTGGCAACTGGCGAGGCTGGATGTCGACGCCGAAGGCTGCAGCCTGTGGGCGCGCGACCAGGGCCTGCCGTTGGGCCGGCGCGTGCGCCTGCGCGTGCTGGCGCGCGACGTGAGCATTACCCTCGCTTCGCATACCGGCACGAGCATCGGCAACCAGTTGCGCGCCACCGTCGAAGCCATCGCCGACGACACGCACCCGGCGCTCGCGCTGGTGCGCGTTCGCATCGGCAGCGTGCCGCTGGTGGCACGGCTGACGCGGCGCTCGGCACACGCGCTCGAACTGACCGTCGGCATGGGCGTCTGGGCGCAGGTGAAGACCGTCGCGCTGATGGAATAGTGGTGCAATAGGGCCTGTTCACACTACTGGAAGGGACCGCGTTGTGATCAGAAAGAGCGCAGGCAAGGCGCAAACCGCAGCCGGGTTGGACACCCGGCGAGGATTTGCAACGCCGCATGCGCCCTTTCTGGTCACAACCCGAAGGGAAGGCTCGTCGGCAAGCGCCACTCGTCGTTGCATCGCTTGCCCGCACGTCGGTGCGGGCGGCGCGCTGCGCCTAGATTGGCCCCTGCCGGCGGCCCTTCGCGGCCCTTCCAGCAGCGTGAACAGGCCCTAGCCTGATGGCAGACGGCTCACTCCTCAGCGCCGACCTCAAGCTCGCGGGCCGCCTGGACGCGCGCTTCTTCGCGCTGCTCGACGCGCTGGACCGCACGGGCTCGATCACCCGCGCCTCGCGCACCGCGGGCCTGAGCTACAAAGGGGCCTGGATGCTGCTCGAAGCCGCCTGCAACCTGGCCAACGAGCCGCTGCTTGAAACCGCGACTGGCGGCGCTGGCGGTGGCGGCACGCGGCTCACCGCAGCCGCCCATGGCTTGCTCGACGCCTGGCGCACGCTGCAGTCCGACCACCGCGAGTTCCTGCGCGCGCAGGAAGCGCAGTTCGCCCAACTGCCGGCCCTCCACGGCCTGCTCAGGAGAATGTCCATGAAGACCACTGCCCGCAATCAGTTCGCCGGCACCGTGACCGCCATCGAGACGGGCCCGGTGACGACCCAGGTGACGATCGCGCTGAAGGCCGCCGACGAAATCACCGCCACGCTGACCAGCGCCGCCGCCAGGCGGCTCAAGCTGAAGAAGGGCAAGGAGGCGCTGGCGCTGATCAAGGCGTCGGCGATCGTTCTCGTCACGGACTTCGCCGGCTGGCAGCTCTCTGCGCGCAATCAGCTCGCAGGGACGGTGTCGCGCATCGAAAAGGGCGCCGTCTCTTCGCTCGTCGTATTGACGCTGCCAGGCGGCGCAGCCATTACCGCGAGCGTCACCAACGAAGGCGTCGAGGCGCTGGGCCTGAGAGTCGGCACACCGGCCACCGCGGTCTTCAAGGCGTATTCGGTGATGGTGGCGGTGCAGGCCTGAGCAGCGCGCCGGCCTGCTGCCTCGGGCATCATCGCGGCATGAGCGGACGAGTCCTCAGCGTCAATGTCGCGACGGCCAGCGAACTGCAGATCAACGGTCGCAGCGTGCTGACGGCCATCGGCAAGCGCCGCGTCGAGGGCAGCGTTGCGGTGGGCCCCCTCGGGCTCGAGGGCGACGAACAGGCCGATCCGTCGGTGCATGGCGGCATCGCCAAGGCGGTCTACGCCTACCCGAGCGAGCACTACGCCTTCTGGCAGACGGTGCGCGCGCAGGCCAGGGTGTCACCGTGGGAAGAGTTGCTTCCGAGCGGATTCCTGGGCGAGAACCTGACGCTCGCCGGCCTGCTCGAATCCCAGGCCTGGGTCGGTGACGTGCTGCGCTTCGCCGATTGCGAGCTCGCCGTCAGCGAACCGCGCCACCCTTGCTTCAAGTTCAACGCGGTGATGGGCTTCAACCAGGCCGCCAAGCTGATGGCACAAAGCGGCTGGTGCGGCATGTACCTCACTGTGCGCGTGCCCGGCACGCTGCGCGCCGGCGAATCGTTCACCCTGCTGCCCGGCCCGCGCGAGGTCGGCATCGCCGAGCTGTTCAAGTCCAGGATGAGTCGGGCCAGGTTCTGAACGGCCCGAGCGAGTGCCGTGGGCAGGGCGCTACCGACTGGCAGACGGAGTTGCCGCGCGATAGGCGTCGTAGGGACGGTCGGCCTCCTTCAGGCAACGCTCGCGCTGCGCCAGATCGACGAGCTTGTAGCACTCGTTGCGGCGCCAGCCCTGCGCCGAGTTGTAGATCTGCTCGGACGTGCATCCTGCGGCCAGGCCGGCTGCCAGCAGCAGCTCGAACCAACGGGAAGCCTGCAGCGCATTCGTCACGACGCAATGCCCTCCCAGTAGCCCATCGTCGCCGACTGGCGGTAGCCCTCGCCGGTCAACTTCACGCTGACGCGACCCGAATCGGTGTACACCGCCACGTCGTGCGGCTGCGGGTTGCCGAACACCAGGTAGCGGCACGGCTTGTCGGTCTCGTTGATCAGCGCGTGGCCGACCTTCTGCCCAGCCGGGAAGCAGACATAGTGTCCCGCCCCGAGGCTGAATTCACGTTCGCCCAGACGCAGCGTCAGCGTGCCTTCGAGTACGAACACGTGCTCCTCCTCGAGCAGGTGGTAGTGGGCCGGGTTGGCTTGCCGTCCGGGCGGCAGCACTTCCATCGAGACGCTGATCTGGGATCCGCCGCCGAAGGTGCCGAGTTGCTGGTAGCGCATCCCGAAGCGCGTGCCATGCCAGAACTCCTGCCACGGCACGCGGCCGATCTCGAACGGCTCGTAGACGCCCTCCGCATTGCGCGATGAAGTGTCTTCACTCATGGCTAGCGCTCCCCCTTGCGGTACGGCTTCATCAGCGCCTGCGGGTAGGCGGCACGGCGCGCCATCACGACCAGCGCGACGATCGACAGGATGTACGGCAGCATCAGGTACACCTGATACGGCACCGAGACGCCGAACAGCCCCGAGCCCGACTGCTGCAGGCGCAGTTGCAGCGCGTCGAACAGGCCGAACAGCAGCGCGCCGAGCAGCGCCTTGCCCGGCCGCCACGACGCGAACACGACGAGCGCGACGCAGACCCAGCCTCGGCCATTGACCATGTTGAAGTAGAACGCGTTGAAAGCGGCCAGCGTGAGGAACGCGCCGGCCACGCCCATCAGCGCCGAGCCGGCCATGATGGCGCCGATGCGCACGCGCGCGACCGAGAGGCCCTGGCCCTCGGCGGCGGCCGGATTCTCGCCCACCATCCGAACAGCCAGGCCGAGCGGCGTTCGATAGAGCACGTAGGCGACGGCAGGCACGAGCAGCAGTGCGAGCAGCGTCAGCGGCGTCTGCGCGCTGAGCACCGGGACCGGCAGCGCGGTCATCTCGGCAAACGGCTGGATCGTCGGCGGGCTGTCGACCTTCGGAAAGCTCACCCGGTACGCATAGCTCGCCAGACTGGACGCGAAGAGCGTGATGCCCAGCCCCGTGACGTGCTGCGACAGCGCGAGCGAGACCGTGAGGAAGCCGTGCAACAGCCCGAGCAGCGCGCCGGTCGCCGCCGCGACGCCGACGCCGAGCCACAGGCCACCGCCCTGGTACACGGTGAGCCAGCCGGTGAAGGCGCCCGCCACCATGATGCCCTCGATGCCCAGATTGAGCACGCCGGCACGCTCGCACAGCAGCACGCCGAGCGTGCCGAGGATCAGCGGCGTCGCGATGCGCAGCACCGCGACCCAGAAGGGCACTGTGGTCAGCAGGTCCAGCGTTTCAGCGAGCATGACGCGAAGCCCCGTGCCACACGACGCGGTACTGCGCCAGCATCGCCGCCACCAGCATCGCGAGCAGCGACACGCTGACGATCACGTCGGCGATGTAGGTCGGCACCGTCACCGCGCGGCTCATGCTGTCGGCGCCGACGAGGATGCCGGCGACGAACACGGCCGCCGCCACCACGCCCAGCGGATTCAGCGCGGCGAGCATGGCGATCACGATCCCGCTGTAGCCGTAGCCGGGCGACATGTCGAGGGTGACGTAGCCGGTACGACCCGCGACCTCGATCGCTCCGGCCAGACCGGCCAGCGAACCCGACAGCAGCGCCACCTTCACCGTCACCCAGCCGACCGGCATGCCGGCGAACTCTGCGGCGCGCGCGTTGGCGCCGACGGCGCGAATCTCGAACCCGGTGGTCGTGAACTTGAGCAGCGCCCACAGCAGCAGCGAAAGTGAAAGCGCCCATAGCAAGCCACTGTGGACCCGGCTGCGCGCGACCAGCTTGCCCAGCTGCATCGAGTCCTGCAGCGCCACGCTCTGTGGCCAGCCCATCGCCGTTGGGTCCTTCATCGGGCCGTCGAGCATCAGGCTGACGAACAGCAGAACGATGAAGTTGAGCAGCAGCGTCGTCACGACCTCGTCGACGCCGAGGCGGCTCTTCAGCAGCGCCGGCGCGAGCAGCAGCAGCGCGCCCGCTGCCGCCGCGGCGATCATCATCAGCGGAAACAGCATCCAGGGCGACAACGCGAAGCCACTGCCGCCATGCAGGCCGCCCACCGCCACCGCAGCGAGCGCCCCGAGGTAGAGCTGGCCTTCGGCGCCGATGTTGTAGAGCCGCGCCCTGAACGCCACGGCGGCAGCCAGGCCGGTGAGGATCAGCGGCGTGGCGCGCGTCAGCGTCTCGCCCCACGCGAACGCCGTGCCGAAGCCGCCTTCGAGCAGCAGCGCGTACGCGCGCCCGACCGGCGCGCCGGCCCAGGCGACGAGCAGCGAGGTGACGAGCAGCGTGACGACGACCGCGAGCAAGGGCGCGGCGATCTGCGCAAGGCGCGACGGGACGGCACGGCGCTCAAGCCGCAGCATGTGCGCTCCCATTCGCCGAACCCGTCATCGCCAGGCCGATCCCGGCGAGCGTCCATTGCGCGACCGGACGCGCCTCGGTCATGCGGCCGTGATGCATCACCGCAATGCGATCGGCGAGCGCGAAGATCTCGTCCAGGTCTTCGGAAATCAGCAGCACCGCCGCGCCGGCCGCGCAGGCATCGAGCAACTGCTGGTGCACATAGGCGACGGCGCCGATGTCCAGACCCCAGGTCGGCTGGTTGGCGACGATCAGGCTCGGCCCCGCAGCGGCGTCGGGGTCGCCCATCAAGGCCCTGCCGAGAATGAGCTTCTGCATGTTGCCGCCCGACAGCGCGCGCGTCGGCGTCTCGAGGCCCGCCGCCTCCGTGCCGCGCACGTCGTAGCGCTCGACGAGCCGGCGCGCATGCGCGTGCGCGACGGCGCGCCGAATCACGCCGAGCCGCGCAAATGCGCTCGAGGCGTAGCGTTCGAGCACCGCGTTCTCCCACACCGGCAGGTCGCCGACGACACCGACTTCGTGCCGGTCTTCCGGAATTCGCGCCACGCCGGCGCGCACCCAGGCCCGCGGCTTCGCGGGTAGCGGCGTGCCGTTCAGCGTCAGCGTTCCAGCCGTCAGCGCGTGCAGCCCGCACAACACGTCGGCGAGCGCGTCCTGCCCGTTGCCGGCCACGCCGGCGACGGCGACGACCTCGCCGGCGTGAAGGGCGAGCGTCACGCCGTCGAGCATCCGGCGTGCGGCGCGGCCTTCGAGCCCGGCATCGAGCAAGGCACACACCACGGCGCCCCGCGGCCGCGGATGGCGCCGCGGCGGCGGCACGACGCGGCCGACCATCAGCTCGGCGAGCGTCGCCTTGTCCGCCGCGGCCGCCGGCAGCGTGGCGACCAGCCTGCCGCCGCGCAGCACGGCGATGCGTTGCGACACGCGCAGCACCTCGTCGAGCTTGTGGCTGATGAAGATCACCGACAGCCCCTCGGCGACGAGATGGGCGAGGGTCGCGAACAGCGACTCGCTCTCCTGCGGCGTGAGCACCGCGGTCGGCTCGTCGAGGATCAGGATGCGCGCGCCGCGAACGAGCGCCTTCAGGATCTCGACGCGCTGGCGCTCGCCGACCGACAGGCTGCCGATCAGCGCGTCGGGGGCGACGCCGAGGCCGAATCGCCGCCCTGTTGCTTCGAGCTTGCGCCGCGCGGCGGCACGTCGCGAGACCGGCTGCCACAGCGGCTCGGTGCCGAGCATCACGTTGTCGAGCACCGAAAGGTTGTCGGCCAGTGTGAAGTGCTGGTGGACCATGCCGATGCCCGCCGCGAGCGCGGCCTTCGGATTGCCCCGCGGCAGCGGCGCGCCGTTGACCTCGATCTCGCCCCCATCGGCGACATAGTGGCCGAACAGGATCGACACCAGCGTCGACTTGCCGGCGCCGTTCTCGCCGAGCAGCGCGAGCACCTCGCCGCGCGCCAGATCGAGCGAGATGGCGTCGTTGGCGACCAGGCTGCCGAAACGCTTGGTGATGCCGCGCAGGCGCAGGACGGTCTCGCTCAAGGGCGGAACGCACGCCGCCATAGGCATCACGGGGCGGTCACGCAATCCTCGCCGGGCCGCCCCGCACGGAAGCACCTGCGCAGCTGTGCACGGGAGGGGCGGCATGGGCCCGGCTGCGCTGGACAGTTTCACAGGTCCTTCGCTGCGCCGGGCCGCCCCAAGAGGATTGCGCTCCCCGCGGGGGGCGACGCCGCAGGCGTCTTGGGGCCGTCATTTCGCCGTCGGCTTCGGCTGGCTGTCGTCGACCTTGACCGCGAAGGTGCCGGCGAGGATCGCCTTCTGCTTGGCGTCGACCTTGGCGACGATGTCGGCGGGCACCTTCTTCGCGAAGGTGCCCAGGGCGCTCAGTTCGCTGCCCTTGTACTTCATCGTCGAGTACTTGCCGAAGTCCTCGGCCTTGAACTTGCCGTCCTTGACCTGCTTCAATGCCAGGTCGATCGTCGGCTCCATGTTCCACAGCGCCGAGGCGACGACGGTGTCGGGGTACTTGTCCTGCGTGTCGATCACGTTGCCGATGGCGAGCTTGCCCTTTTCCTTGGCCGCGTCGCTGACGCCGAAGCGCTCGGCGTACATCACATCGGCGCCCTTGTCGATCATCGCGAACGCGGCTTCCTTGGCCTTCGGCGGGTCGAACCAGCTGTTGATGAAGGTGACCATGAACTCGACCTTCGGATTGGTTTCCTTCGCGCCGGCCATGAAGGCGTTCATCAGCCGGTTGACCTCGGGGATCGGAAAGCCGCCGACCATGCCGATCTTGTTGCTCTTGGTCATGCCGCCGGCGATCATGCCGCTCAGGTAGGCCGGCTCCTGGATGTAGTTGTCGAAGACCGAGAAGTTGGGCGCCTGCGGGCCCTTCGAACTGCCCATCACGAAGCTGACCTTCGGGTAGTCCTTGGCGACCTTGCGCGCCGCATCCTCTACCGCGAACGACTCGCCGACGATCAGCGCATTGCCCTTCTCGGCGTAGCCCCGCATCACGCGCTCGTAGTCGGCGTTGCTGACGTTCTCGCTGAACACGTATTCGATCTCGCCGCGCGCCACGGCGGCCTTCAAGGCCTTGTCGATGCGGCTGACCCACTGCTGCTCGACCGGCACCGTGTAGATGGCGGCGACCTTGAGCTTGCTCTGGGCCTGCGCGGGGAGGGCGGTGGCGGCCAACGCGGCGGCGGCCAGCGTGCCCAGCAGGGCGTGACGACGGGAGAAGGTCATGGAGGTTCCTCGGTATGGGTTGGGGTGCGCTGCGTGTTCCCGGCCAGCCTGCTGTGCGGGCCGGCTGGCGCAACGAGGATTAGGCAAGAGGCGTTCCGCCGACGTCAATCGGGAGTCGCCTCCCGGCAGGCTTCTAGAATCGGGCGCTCGCATTTCGCTGCCGCCATGACCCTGTCTGCGCTTTCCGCCCTCTCGCCGCTCGACGGCCGCTATGCGCCGAAAGTGGCCGCGCTGCGCCCGCTGCTGAGCGAATTCGGGCTGATGCACCGTCGCGTTCAGGTCGAGGTCGAGTGGTTCATCGCACTGTCGGATGCCGGGCTCGCCGAATTCAGACCGCTGACCGACGCGGCGCGGGGCATGTTGCGCGGGCTGGTGCTGCGCTTCTCGGAGGCCGACGCGCGCGCCATCAAGGACATCGAGGCCACGACCAACCACGACGTGAAGGCGGTCGAGTACTGGCTCAAGGGCCGCTTCGAGGGCCTGGCCGAGCCGCTTCGCGAGCTGAAGGCGGCGGCCGAGTTCGTTCATTTCGCCTGCACCAGCGAAGACATCAACAACACCAGCCACGCGCTGATGTTGCAGCGCGCACGCGCCGACGTGATGCTGCCCGCACTCGACGAACTGATCGCCAACCTGGTGCAGCTGGCGCACGACCAGGCGGAGGTCGCCATGCTCAGCCGGACCCACGGCCAGACGGCGAGCCCGACGACGCTGGGCAAGGAGGTGGCCAACGTCGTGGCGCGCCTGCAGCGCGGGCGCGAGGCCATCGCCGGGGTGAAGCTGCTCGCCAAGATGAACGGCGCGGTAGGCAACTACAACGCGCATCTGGCCGCCTACCCCGAGGTCGACTGGGAAGCGTTCGCGCGCAAGCTCGTCGAGCAGCAACTCGGTCTGACGTTCAACCCGTACACGATCCAGATCGAGCCGCACGACGCGATGGCCGAGCTGTTCGATGCGATGACGCGCACGAACACGATCCTGATCGACTGGTCGCGCGACCTCTGGGGCTACGTCAGCCTCGGCTACTTCAGGCAGCGCCTGAAGGCCGGCGAGATCGGTTCGTCGACCATGCCGCACAAGGTCAACCCGATCGACTTCGAGAACGCCGAAGGCAACTTCGGGCTGGCCAACGCGCTGCTCACGCACCTCGCGCAGAAGCTGCCGATCAGCCGCTTCCAGCGCGACCTGACGGACAGCACCGTGCTGCGAAACATGGGCGTGGCCTTCGGCTACGCGTTGCTCGGGATGGACAGTTTCAAGCGCGGCCTGGCAAAACTCGAGGTCAACCGCGAGGCGCTGGAAGCCGACCTCGACGCCGCCTGGGAAGTGCTGGCCGAGCCGATCCAGACGGTGATGCGTCGCCATGGGCTCGACAATCCGTACGAGCAGCTCAAGGAGCTGACGCGCGGCAAGGCGATCACCCGCGAAACGCTGGCTGCGTTCATCGACACGCTGGCGCTTCCCGAGGCCGAGAAGACCCGCCTGCGCGCCCTGACGCCGGCCAACTACACCGGCAAGGCGGCCGAGCTGGCGAGGCGCATCCGGTAGCCGGGAATGCATTTCACCGACCGGCTCGCGCGCGCACGGGCGCTCAACGACTCGCTGCTCTGCGTCGGCCTCGACCCCGAACCGTCGAAGTTCCCCGGCGCCTGGGCCGGCGATGCCACGAAGATCTTCGACTTCTGCGCCGCGATCGTCGACGCCACGAAAGACCTGGTGATCGCCTTCAAGCCGCAGATCGCCTACTTCGCCGCGAACCGTGCCGAACCGCAACTCGAACGGCTGATCGAGCACATCCGATCGGCGGCGCCGCAAGTGCCGGTGATCCTCGACGCCAAGCGTGGCGACATCGGTGCCACGGCCGGGCAGTACGCGCGCGAAGCCTTCGAGCGCTACCGCGCCGACGCGGTGACGCTCTCGCCCTTCATGGGCTTCGACTCGATCGAGCCGTATCTCGCCTACCCGGGCAAGGGGGCGATCCTGCTCTGCCGCACCTCCAACCCCGGCGGCTCGGACCTGCAGGGCCGGCGGCTGGCCGGCAGCGACGGCCAGCCGGGTGAGTTCCTCTACGAGCGCATTGCCCGGCTGGCGAGCGGCTCCTGGAACCGCGGTGGCCAGCTCGGGCTGGTGGTCGGCGCGACATTCCCGGCCGAAATCGAACGTGTGCGGGAACTGGCGCCGACGCTGCCGCTGCTCATCCCGGGCATCGGCGCGCAGGGTGGCGATGCCGCAGCGACGGTGCGCGCCGGCGCGCGGGGCGGCGCACCCATCATCGTCAACTCTTCGCGGGCCGTGCTGTACGCGAGTGCGGGCGCTGACTTCGCTGCAGCGGCGCGCGGCGTGGCCGAGACCACCCGGAAGGTGTTGAACGCGGCGCGCCCGGCGCACTGAGCGGGTCGCAGTCCCTTCGGGAGACCCGACAACGCAGTCCGGCTGGCTCAAGTCTGTAACACTTCATCCGACATGGCATTACGGGGGCTTTCCGCAAGCCCCGGCCCCTGGCAGACGCGCGTGCGCAACTCGCCCCAACCCTTACCACCCCTCCCGAGCCTGAGCCAGCATCCGGATCGCCAGCACATCGCGCGCCTGTTCTTCGCCGGCGGCGGCGTGGTGTCGCTGGTCGGCGTGCTCGTCTTCGGCCTGCTGCCGCTGCCATTGCAGCCTGGCACGCGTGCCGCCCTGGCAGGCGCTTGCCTGCTGCTCGGCGCGGTGTTCGTGCTGCTGCTCTGGCGGGTTGCATCGCTGCCGCTGGCGGGCGCCGTGCGGGCGGCCGCGTGGGCGGCGAGCGCGCTGACCGGCCTGGTCGCTCTGGGCCTCGGCTCGGGGGTGCACAGCCAGGTCCTCGGCTACTGGCCGCTGCTGATCACGGTGACTGCCGTGCTGGCCGGCGCAGGCTCGGCCGCCTTGCTGACCGCTGCCTGCGCGGCCATGGCTGTCGGTCTTGCCTTGAACGAGGGAACGCAATGGCTGCCCGCGGCCAGCGTGCCGGGCACGGAAGGCCTGCTGCTGCCACTGGCGACGATCTCGCTGATGCTGGGCGCGAGTCTCGTGGCCGGGATACTGATCTCGCGCGTCGTGCATCGCTCGCTGCGGCAGGCGAGCGAACGCGAACAGCGCTTCACTGAGCTGCTCGGCATGTCGGTCGACTGGTACTGGGAACTCGACCAGCAGTTGCGATTCGTCCAGGTCGAGGCCTCGCCCGGCACGAACACCGGGATCACCCCCGACGATCACCTCGGGCTGTCGCCGTGGGACATCAGCGACTTCGGGCTCGACGACGATGAAATGGACGCCCACCGTGCCGACCTCGAAGCGCACGAGCCGTTCAGCCGCCTGCTGCTGCGGCGCAGCGACGGCCAGGGGCAGCCGCTCTTCTTCAGCGCCAGCGGCAAGCCGCGGTTCGACGCCGGCGGCGCGTTCCGCGGCTACTGGGGCGTGGGCCGCGACATCACCGCCGAGGTGCGCGCACAGTACGCCGTGCAGGCGAGCGAGACGCGCTATCGCGAGCTGTTCGACCGCTCGCCGACGCCGCTCGTGCTGCACCGCGGGGGGCGCGTGCTCGACGCCAATTTCGCTGCGGCGACGATGTGCGACGTCGACAGCCCCGAGGCCATGGTCGGATTCGACCTGCTGACGCTGTACCGCGGCGAGGCGTCCCGCGCCAGCGCGATCGCCCGGCTGCGCCATCTGGAGCGGCTCGCGATCGGCGAAGGCCTGCCGGTGGCCGACTTCGTGCTGCACTCGCCCGCGGGTCGCCTGCTCGCCGTGCAGGCCACCGCCGTGCGCGTGATGGCCGATGACGGCCCGGCCACGCTGTCGATCTACTTCGACGTCACCGCGCTGCGGCGCTCCGAGGCCCTGCTGTCGCACTTGTTCGCGACGAGTCCGGGGTTCATCACGCTGACCGAGATGGCGAGCGACCGCTACGTGATGGTCAACCCGGGATTCGCCAGCATCACGGGCTACGCGGCCGGCGAGGTGATCGGGCGCACGTCGCGCGAGCTCGGCCTCTGGTACGACCCGTCCGATCGAGAGCGCCTGGCGTCCGCCGTCCTCGAGCGCGGCAGCGTGAACGACGCGACGCCGGTGATCGTCACCAGGTCGGGGGCGTTGGTGTCGCTGCGGCTGTCGGCGGCGCGTTTCGAGATGTCCGGCCAGGACTACCTGGTGATCAACGCGCACGACATCACCGAGACCGAGCGCGCGCGTCTCGAATACGCGGCCATCCTGCAGAGCGCTCCCATCGGCATCGCCTTCGTGCGCGAGGGGAGGTTCCAGCAGGTCAACCCGAGCTGGGAGCGCATGTTCGGCTGCGCAACGGGCCGGCTCGTCGGCGAGCCGGTCGACGCGCTCTGGCCCGACGCGCCAGGCAACTCCGACGTGCGCGCGCCGCTCGTGCGTGGGCCCGGCGAACGGGCGCCAGGCGACGCCAGGCCGCTGGAGCTCGAGCGCGAAATGCGCCGCCTCGACGGCAGCGTGTTCTGGTGCCGCCTGCTCGGCCAGGCCGTCAACCCGACCCATCCGACCGACGGGGGCACGCTCTGGATCGCCGAGGACATCACCGAGCGCCGCCGGATGGACCAGGCGCTCGCCCACGCACTCGACCAGGCCGAGGCCGCGAGCCACGCCAAGAGCGCCTTCCTGGCCAATACCAGCCACGAGATCCGCACGCCGCTGAACGGTCTGCTCGGGCTGGCTCGTCTGGCGCAGCAGCCCGCGCTCGAGGCGGCGCTGCGCCAGCAATACCTCGCCCAGATCGTCGACAGCGCGCAGAGCCTGGCCGACATCATCGCCGACGTGCTCGACCTGTCGAAGATCGAGGCCGGCCGCTTCACGCTCGAGGTGCTGCCCTTCAGCTTGCGCGAGCTGATGCAATCGGTGCACCGCAGCTATCTCGCGCTGGCGCAGCCCAAGGGGCTGAGCCTCACGCTGACGCTCGCCGACGACGCGCCCGATGCCGTACTCGGCGACCCGGTGCGGACGCGGCAGATCCTCGTCAACTTCCTCGCCAACGCGATCAAGTTCACCGCGGCCGGCGGCGTCAAGATGGAGCTGGGCCGCGGTGCGCAGGGGCGCGTGCTCCTGTCGGTGACCGACAGCGGGCCGGGCATCGACGAGGCAACGCAGCGGCGGCTCTTCCTGCCCTTCTCTCAGGCTGACGAGACGACGACGCGGCGTTACGGCGGCACCGGCCTCGGCCTGTCGATCTGCCGCGAACTGGCGCAGCTGATGGGCGGCGAGGTCGGCGTGCAGAGCGCGCCCGGGCGCGGCAGCCGCTTCTGGGCCGAGCTTCCGCTGCCTCCCGCATCGCCGTCGACGCAGGAACCTCGGGGCGCCGAAGCGGTCGCGATGCCGCTGCAGGGAGCGCACCTGTTGATGGTCGAGGACAACCCGGTCAACATGATGATCGCGGTCGCCCAGCTCGAGCAGTGGGGCGCGCGGGTCGATCAGGCGCTGGACGGGCTGCAGGCGATCGAGGCGGTGGACCGCGCGGCGGGCGCGGGCGACCCGTACGACGTGGTGCTGATGGACCTGCAGATGCCCCGGATGGGGGGCACCGAGGCGACGCGCACGCTGCGTCAGCGCTACCCGGCGAGCGTCCTGCCGGTCATCGCGGTGACCGCCGCTGCGCTGGCTTCTGAACGCGAGCAGGCGCTGCAGGCCGGCATGAATGACTTCGTGACGAAGCCAATCGACGCTGAGCGGCTCCTGCGCGCGCTCACCGCCGTCGTCTGACCCGGTCCGGGCCGGCCTTGGGCCTGGCCGAGACGGACGCGAAGCTCAGCCCGCAGCCAGGAAAGCGTCGAACGCCGTCTTGCAGATCAGCACGGCGACGACGACGATGAACACGCCGCGAACGAATCCCGCGCCGTGCCGCAGCGCGAGCCGCGTGCCGGCCAGGCTGCCGACGACATTGGCCACCGCCATCACGGCGGCGATGTGCCACCAGACGTGACCGGTCCAGGCGAACAGGGCCAGCGCGGCCAGGTTGGTGACGGTGTTGAGCAGCTTGGCGCTGGCACTGGCGTTCAGGAAGTCGTAACCCAGCAGGCGCACGAACAGGAAGACGAAGAAGCTGCCGGCGCCGGGGCCGAAGAAGCCGTCGTAGAAGCCGATCACGAGCGCCAGTGCGCTCGCCACCAGCGCCTCGGCGCGTCCTGCAAAGCGCGGCTCGTGGTGACGCCCCATTTCCTTGCGCGCCAGCGTGTAGACGAGCACGCCGAGCAGCACGAAGGGCAAGGCCTTGCGCAGGCCCTGCGCGCTGACCTGCGTCACGGCCCAGGCACCGGCCAGGCTGCCCACGCAGGCCGCGAGGGCGGCCGGCAGCAGCGCGCCCCAGGCCAGCTTCACGCGCCGGGCGAACTGCGCCGTCGCGAACGCGGTCCCCCACACGGCGGCGCCCTTGTTCGTGCCGAACAGCATGGCCGGCACCGCGTTCGGGTAGACGCTGAACAGCGCGGGAACGAGGATCAATCCGCCGCCGCCGACGATGGCGTCGACGAATCCGGCGAACCCGGCGGCGAGCGCGAGAACGGCAAGGTCGGACATCGGTCGAGTGGGGGAGTCGCAGGCGGCGCACGAAAAAGGCGCCAGGGTCCGCTGGCGCCTTTGCATCTTCTCATCAGCCGGTCATCGATGCGGATCGGCTTGCCTCTGACCTGGCGCGGCGCCGATAGCGCTCCGCGGCCGGACTGTCATTGTCTCCTCTACCCCCGCCGACGCGAGACACCGGCAAGGTGAATGCGGCGAGTGGCGCGACTGTAGGCCGGCGCACGGCGCATCGCACTAGGGGTTTCCCGGGAACGGGGTGCGAGGCGGACGAGTCGCCAATGCCGGCTCGACCGGGCCGCCCCGCTTCGTTGCGACGCGCTGCGCCGCAAAGACTGGAGGACTTGCCCGCCGACCGGGTTTGGCCGTGGGATCGAGCGATCTCACGTGCCTTCCAGCGCCTCGCGCACTTTCGCCGCGGTCAATGCCGGCGAGCACTCTTCCAGGAAGCGGTAGGCGTAGCCGCGCAGGTAGTGCCCGCGGCGCACCGCGATGCGGGTGGCGTTGCGCTCGAAGAGGTGCGACGCGTCGATCTTGCGCAGGCCGGCGTCACGCACTTCGTCGAACGCCATCGAGGCCAGGATGCCCACGCCCAGGCCGATCTCGACGTAGGTCTTGATCACGTCGGCGTCGAGCGCCGACATGACGATGTCGGGCACCAGGCCGGCTTCGGCGAAGCGCGCGTCGATGCGGCCGCGGCCGGTGTAGCCCTCGTGGTAGGTGATCAGAGGTTGCTCGGCCAGCGCTTCGAGCGTCAGTGGGTGGCCTGCTTCGGCCTGGACTGCCAGCGGGTGCGCGGCCGGCACGACCACCGCGTGGTACCACTCGTAGAACGGGAAGCTGACGAAACTGACGTTGCTGTCCAGACCCTCGGTCGCGATGCCGATGTCGGCCTCGCCCGACTGCAGCATGGCCACGATCTCGGCCGGGCTCGCCTGGTGCAGCAGCAGGTGCACTCGCGGAAAGGCCTGCTTGAATCGCCGCACCACCTGCGGCAGCGCATAGCGCGCCTGCGTGTGCGTGGTGGCGATGCTCAGGCTGCCCTCGTCGCGACCGGAAAACTGCTCGGCCAGCCGCTTGATGTTCTTCGCGTCGAGCAGCACCCGCTCGACGATGGCGAGCATCTCCTTGCCGGGCTCGGTGAGCCCCAGCAGGCGCTTGCCGCGGCGCACGAAGAGCTCGATGCCGAGTTCGTCCTCGAGGTCCTTGATGTGCTTGCTGACGCCCGACTGCGAGGTGTAGAGCGCATTGGCCACCTCGGTCAGGTTGAAGTTGCGCAGCGCCGCCTCGCGGACGATGCGCAGTTGCTGGAAATTCATCGGCACCTGCTCACGCTGCACAGCCCCTAGGCCGCCTCGGGTTCGGCGAGGCCTTGAGGCGCGGGATCGGCGAACACGCTCAGCTTCGTAGGCACCAGTCGCACCCGCTGGCCGCTCTGCAGGTTCAGCGCGGCGGCTCGCTCGCGGCCCAGTTCCACTTCGTAGTGCTGGCCGCCCGGTCCGGTCAGCTCGACCCGGCTGCTCGCGCCGAAGCTGAGCACACGCACGACGTCGGCCTCGATGCCGTGCGACTCGACTTCGCCCAGGCCCACCGCGGTGACGATGTCCAGCTCGTGCGGCCGCGCAAAGCCCAGCACCTGCGCGCCTGCATCCAGACCCTGAACGCCATGCTCCAGCGTCTGCGCTCCGACGCGCAGCAGCGCGCCATCGGCGCGGCCCTGGAAGCGGTTGACGGCGCCAAGGAAGCCATAGACGAACGGTGTGGCCGGTCTTTCGTAGACCTCGCTCGGGGAGCCGATCTGCTCCACCCGGCCATGATCCATCAGCACCACGCGATCGGCGACCTCGAGCGCCTCTTCCTGGTCGTGCGTGACGAACAGGCTCGTGATCTGCAGGTCGTCGTGCAGCCGGCGCAGCCAGCGCCGCAACTCCTTGCGCACCTTGGCATCGAGCGCGCCGAAGGGCTCATCGAGCAGCAGCACGCGCGGCTCGACGGCCAGCGCGCGGGCCAGCGCGATGCGCTGGCGCTGCCCGCCCGAGAGCTGCGGCGGAAAGCGATCGGCCAGCCAGTCGAGCTGCACCAGGTCCAGCAGTTCGTGCACCTTGCGCGCGATCTCGGCCTCGCTCGGGCGCAGCTTGCGCGGCTTCACGCGCAGCCCGAAGGCGACGTTGTCGAACACCGACATGTGGCGGAACAGCGCGTAGTGCTGGAACACGAAGCCGACCTGGCGCTCACGCACGTGGGTATCCGACGCGTCCTCGCCGTCGAGCAGCACCTGGCCGCTGTCGGCCGTCTCCAGCCCGGCGATGATGCGCAGCAGCGTCGTCTTGCCGCAGCCCGAAGGGCCGAGCAGTGCGACGAGCTCGCCGGTAGGAAAGTCCAGGCTGACATCGTCGAGCGCCGAGAAGGCGCCGAACGACTTGCGGATGTTGCGAACCTGGATGCTCATGACAGCCCCTCGGCCCGCAGCAGGTGGAATGCCACTGAATGTTTCATGGTGCCAACGCAGCGCTCGCGCGCCACTCGATGAAGGACTTGATCGCCAGCGTGACGAGCGCCAGCAGCGCGAGCAGCGAAGCCACCGCGAATGCGGCGGCGAACTGATACTCGTTGTAGAGGATCTCGACGTGCAGCGGCAGCGTGTTGGTCTGCCCGCGGATGTGACCCGAGACGACCGACACCGCGCCGAACTCGCCGAAGGCGCGCGCGTTGCACAGGATCACGCCGTAGAGCAGACCCCACTTGACGTTGGGCAGCGTCACCCGCCACAGCGTCTGCCAGCCCGAGGCGCCGAGCACCGTCGCCGCCTCTTCCTCTTCGCGGCCCTGCGCCTCCATCAGCGGGATCAGTTCGCGGGCGACGAACGGGAAGGTCACGAACACGGTGGCGAGCACGATGCCCGGCACGGCGAAGATGATCTTGATGTCGTGCGCCTGCAACCAGGGGCCGAACCAGCCCTGGGCGCCGAACATCAGCACGTAGATCAGCCCGGCGACCACCGGCGAGACCGAGAACGGCAGGTCGATCAGCGTGACCAGCACCTGCTTGCCGCGAAAGTCGAATTTGGTGACGGCCCAGGCCGCGGCGACGCCGAACACCAGGTTCATCGGCACGGCGATGGCGGCGGCGGTGAGCGTGAGCAGCATCGCCGACAGGGCGTCGGGTTCCGCCAGCGCGGCGAGGTAGGTGTGCCAGCCCTTGCGAAAGGCCTCGGCGAACACGACCAGCAACGGCAACAGCAGGAAGACGAAGAAGAAGGTGAGCGCCAGCGTCAGCACCGCCGCACGGACCCAGCGCGCCTCGCGTGTGGCGGGGTTGGCCTCGAAGCGCTCGGCATGCACGCGCGCCGCGCCGAGCGGCAGGGTGGCGGCGATGGCGGCCATCAGCGCCCCCTGCCGGCGCCGACGCCGCGGCGCTTCGCCGACCAGGCCTGCAGGCCGTTGATCGCCAGCAGCAGCACGAACGACAAGACCAGCATCACCGTGGCGATCGCGGTGGCGCCGGCGTAGTCGTATTGCTCGAGCTTGGTGATGATCATCAGCGGCGTGATCTCGGACACCATAGGCAGGTTGCCGGCGATGAAGATCACCGAACCGTACTCACCCACTGCGCGCGCGAACGCGAGTGCGAAGCCGGTCAGCAGCGCCGGCGTCAGGATCGGCAGCACGACGTGGCGGAAGGCCTGCCAGCGGTGCGCGCCGAGGCTGGCCGCGGCTTCCTCGAGCTCGGTGTCCAGGTCTTCGAGCACGGGTTGCACGGTGCGCACGACGAAGGGCAGGCCGATGAAGGTCAGCGCGACCAGAATGCCCAGCGGCGTGAACGCGACCTTGATGCCGTAGGGTTCGAGCAGCGAGCCGATCCAGCCGTTGCCGGCGTACAGCGCGGTCAACGCGATGCCGGCCACCGCCGTGGGCAGCGCGAACGGCAGGTCGATCAGCGCATCGACGATCTTCTTGCCCGGGAAGGTGTAGCGCACCAGCGACCAGGCGAGCAGCAGCCCGAACACCGCGTTGAGCCCCGCCGCCATCAGCGACGTGCCGAAGCTGAGCCTGTACGAGGCGACGACGCGCGGCGCCGTCACCACGCTCCAGAACGATTCCCAGCCCAGCGTGGCGGTCTTGAAGAGCACCGCCGACAGCGGGATCAGCACGAGCAGCGAGAGGTAGGTGATCGCGACGCCGAGCGAGAGGCCGAAGCCGGGCAGCACGCGGCGCGGCCTGCGCCTCGCGCCGGGGTCGGCGCCCAGTGGCAACGCCGCGGAAGCCAGCATGTTCATCCTTGCGCCCCAGGCGCCTCGCGCCCTCCCGCCGAGCGGGAGGATTCTCCCTTGGGGCGGCCCGGCGTGCTCATCAGCGCTTGACGATCAGCTGGTCGTACACGCCGCCGTCGCCGAAATGCAATTTGTAGACGGCGCCCCAGCCGCCCAGCAGCGAGTCGACGCTGAAGGTCTTGACGGCGGGAAAGCGCTGCGCGTTGGCCTTGAGCACCGTGGCGTCGCGCGGGCGGAAGTCGTGCCTGGCGATGATCTCCTGCCCGGCAGGCGTGAACAGGAAGTCGAGGTAAGCCTGGGCCGCGACCCGCGTGCCCTTCTTCGCGGCGACCTTCTCGTTCACGGCAACCGGCGCCTCGGCCTCGATCGTCAGGCTCGGGTAGACGATGTCGAACTGGTCCTTGCCTACTTCACGCGCGATCAGCGCGGCCTCGTTCTCGAAGGTCACCAGCACGTCGCCGACATTGCGCTGCGTGAAGGTGGTGGTGGCGCCGCGGCCGCCGCCGTCGAGCACCGGTACGTTGGTCAACAGCTTGCCGACGAACTCGCGCGCCTGGGCGTCGCTGCCGCCCTTGGCGATCACGCTGCCCCAGGCCGCAAGGTAGGTGTAGCGGCCGTTGCCGGAGGTCTTCGGGTTCGGAACGATCACCCCCAGGCCGGGCCGCGTCAGATCGGCCCAGTCGCCGATCTTCTTCGGATTGCCCTTGCGCACCAGGAACACCGAGATCGAGGTGTACGGCGCGGCGCCGCTCGGGAATCGCTTGCGCCAGTCGGGCGCCACCAGGCCGCGCTCGGCGAGCAGATCGACGTCGGTCGACTGGTTCATCGTCACCACATCGGCTTCCAGGCCGTTGGCGACGGCCTGCGCCTGCGAGCTCGAGCCACCGTGCGACTGGTTGATGACGAGCGCCTGGCCGGTCCTGGCCTTCCATTGCGCGACGAACGCGGGGTTGACGTCCTTGTACAGCTCGCGGCTCACGTCGTACGAGACATTGAGCAGCGTGTCGGCCGGAGCCTGGGCGTACGCCGTGCCGGCGAGGGCAAGCGCCGCAACGAGAAAGGTCATGGTGACCGGTCTGAACAAGGTATGTGCATTGAACATGAGCGAGCCCCGGCCGGAATACGGCTTGTGACGGAACCGCGCAGGTTAGTTGCTGCGACGCAGCACCGGAACGATCGATTCAGAATTTGCTTATTCGTGGGATCGAAAGCGGAAGGACAGATATGCCCGCGATTGGCGCAGAGCCCGCCGACAGCAGACCGGCCAAGCTACGGCCGAGCTCGACCGGAATCTGGCAGCAGGGTGAACCGTTGCGCTGGCTTCGACACTTTTCGAATATCGATCTCCGAATTTCTTCGTTCCCGCGCCGACGGGCAACGCCTACGCTACAGCCTGCTGTCCACAGAACCTGCCAGCGACGGGGATGGCACTGCGCCGGGGCTGCGGCCGTGCGCAAGAGCCAGGAAGCTCATTGCGGCTGACGCCAAGCCCTGCGCGAGTCAGGCGGCAGAGCTCGATTTCAACGACGAGGGAACCCACATGTCCGGCTACTTCAACGACAACTCGCTGTCCATCGGCCGCACGCCGCTGGTCCGCCTCAACCGCATCACCGATGGCGCCAAGGCCACGGTGCTGGCGAAGATCGAGGGCCGCAACCCGGCCTATTCGGTCAAGTGCCGGATCGGCTCGGCGCTGATCTGGGACGCCGAGAAGCGCGGCCTGCTCGGCCCGGGCAAGGAGATCGTCGAGCCGACCAGTGGCAACACCGGCATCGCGCTCGCCTTCGTCGCCGCCGCGCGCGGCATCCCGATCACGCTGACGATGCCAGAGACGATGAGCCTGGAACGCAGGAAGCTCCTGCTCGCCTACGGTGCCAAGCTCGTGCTGACCGAGGGCGCCAAGGGCATGAAGGGCGCCGTCGCCAAGGCCGAGGAAATCGCGGCCAGCGACCCGAAGTACGTGCTGCTGCAGCAGTTCAACAACCCGGCCAACCCGGCCATCCACGAATCGACGACCGGCCCCGAGATCTGGGACGACACGGCGGGCGCGATCGACATCCTCGTCTCCGGCGTCGGGACCGGCGGCACGATCACCGGCGTGTCGCGCTACATCAAGAACACAAGGGGCAAGAAGATCACCTCGGTCGCGGTCGAGCCCACGGCGAGCCCGGTCCTCACGCAGACGCGCGCGGGCGAAGAGGTCAAGCCCGGCCCGCACAAGATCCAGGGCATCGGTGCCGGCTTCGTGCCTGGCGTGCTCGACCTGTCGCTGGTCGACGCGATCGAGCAGGTGACGAACGAAGAAGCCGTGGCCTTCGCGCGCCGGCTGACGCGCGAGGAAGGCATCCTGTCGGGCATTTCCTGCGGCGCCGCAGCGGCCGTCGCCGTGCGCTTGGCGAACAAGCCCGAGAACGCCGGCAAGACCATCGTCGTGATCCTGCCCGACTCCGGCGAGCGCTACCTGAGTTCGGTGCTGTTCGAAGGCGTGTTCGACGCCGCCGGGCTGCCCGCGGTCGGCACCGCGTCCAACGCGGCGCCGGCGGCTTGAACCACGTCACGCAGTTCAATCGCGAGCGCGCTGCGACGCCGCCGATGCCAGGCGCCGATCAGCGCGGGCCTACTTGACGCCCGGCGCGTAGATCTGGTCGAACACGCCACCGTCGTCGAAGTGCGTCTTCTGCGCCTGGCGCCAGCCGCCGAACAACTCGTCGATCGTGAACAGCTTGACCGGGCTGAATTGTTTGGCGTACTTGGCCGCCACCTTCGCGTCGCGCGGGCGGTAGTAGTGCTTGCCCGCGATGTCCTGCCCTTCGGGCGTGTACAGGTACTCCAGGTACGCCGTGGCGACCTTGCGCGTGCCCTTCTTGTCGACGTTCTTGTCGACCACCGTCACCGGCGGCTCGGCCAGGATCGAGAGCGACGGCGTGATGATCTCGAACTTGTCCGGCCCGAGCTCCTTGACGGCGAGGAAGGCTTCGTTTTCCCAGGAGATGAAGACGTCGCCGACGCCGCGCTCGGTGAACGTGGTGAGCGAGCCGCGCGCCCCCGAGTCGAGCACCTTCGTATTGGCGTAGATGCGCTTGACGAAGACCTTGGCGCTCTCCGCATTGCCGCCCGGCTGCTTCAGCGCGTAGCCCCAGGCGGCCAGGTAGTTCCAGCGGGCCCCGCCCGAGGTCTTCGGGTTGGGGGTGATGACGTCGACGCCGCTGCGCGCCAGGTCCGGCCAGTCGCTGATCTTCTTCGGATTGCCCTTGCGGACCAGGAACACGATGGTCGAGGTGTAGGGCGAGGAGTTGTTCGGCAGGCGCTTCTGCCAGTCGGCCGGGATGAGCTGGGCCTTGTCGTGCAGCACGTCGATGTCGTAGGCGAGCGCCAGGGTCACGACGTCGGCGTCGAGCCCGTCGATGACCGAGCGCGCCTGCTTGCCGGAGCCGCCGTGCGACTGCTTGAAGGTCAGCGTCTCGCCGGTCTTGGTCTTCCATTGCCTTGCCGAAAGCGGCGTTGAAGTCCTGGTAAAGCTCGCGCGTCGGGTCGTAGCTGACGTTGAGCAGTGTGGTCTGCGCAAGCGCCGGCAGCGCGGCGAAGGCGAGGGTTGCGGCGGCCAGCAGTGCCAGCGCGCGGTGGGTGGGTCGGTACGAGGAAGTGTTCTTCACTGGGTGGGTCGTGGGAGCTGAGGGACGACCGCACTCTAGGTGCCGCGCGCCACGGCGTGAACCAAGAAATCCTGCTTTGCTTTGCAGGGCCGGACGCCGGTCCGGCCCCTCGTCGGAGGCGCCCGGGTCGGGCACGGTCACGAGCGTGCGTCAATGCGGCGCCGTGGCCCTCAGCGGCCGATCTGACTGGCCAGCACCGGGAACAGCTTGACCAGGCCGTCGGCCATCACCTCTACCGCCAGCGCGGCGAGTATCAGGCCCATCAGCCGCGTCATCACGTTGATGCCGGTCTTGCCCAGCACGCGCGCGATCGTGCCGGACATGCTGAAACAGGCCCAGACCGCCAGGCCGATCACGACCCCGTAGCCGACCAGCACGGCGTGTTCCCACCAGTGGCGCGTCTTGTCGGCATAGATGACGACCGTCGAGATCGTCGCCGGCCCGGTGAGCAGCGGAATGGCCAGCGGCACGACGGCGATGCTGTCGCCTGCGTCGAGCTTGGTATCGCCTTCGCTGACGGTGTCGGTGCGCGCCTCGGCGGGCTTCGCATTGAGCATCTGCAGCGACGAGATCAACAGCAGCGTCCCGCCGCCGACCTGGAACGAGGCGAGCGAAATTCCGAAGAAATCGATGATGCGCAGCCCCGCAACGGCGCTGACGGCGATCACCGCGAAGGCAGTGAACGCCGAGACGCGGACCGTGCGCTGGCGCTGCACCCGGTTCAGGTTCTGCGTGAAGTGGATGTAGAACGGCACCGCGCCGATCGGATTGACGATGGCCAGCAGTGCAATGAGCGGCTTGTAGATGTCCATGGGCGATTCTCGCCTGCGTCATGCGGAGCAGGCGCGGAAGGCGCAGTGCGGCCGGGCCCGCGATCGGCGATGCGGTGCTGCGCGCGATCGATGCGCTTCGGGGCGCAGCTGCGCCGACCCCTTCGCGGTCTGGGCAGCGGGCTCCCGCCGCGACGGCCTGGGTGCAGGGCGGTCGAATCCGGCACCCGGCTGGCTGGAAAACAACACTCTGCACTGCGCGGGCTTGACGTGCGTCGCGCATTGCGCCGAATTTCCTTGATAATGAAAACTCTGTGTTTGGCAGCGGCGCCTTGGCTTGAATGTTTCTGGACGGGTTGAAGCTCCACATAGGTCGTAAGTTCATTCAGGAAACGAAAGGCGCCTCCCATGGGCAACAAACTCTACGTCGGTAACCTCGCCTATGGCGTGCGCGACGACGAACTCCAGCAGGCGTTCGCGCCGTTTGGCACGGTCACTTCGGCCAAGGTGATGATGGACCGCGATACCGGGCGCTCGAAGGGCTTCGGCTTCGTCGAGATGGGCAGCGACGCGGAAGCGCAGGCTGCCATCAACGGCATGAACGGCCAGGCCCTCGAAGGCCGCGCGATCGTCGTCAACGAGGCCCGTCCGCGCGAAGAGCGTCCGGGCGGCTTCGGCGGCGGCGGTGGCCGCAGCGGCGGCGGTGGCGGCTATGGTGGCGGTGGTGGCGGCGGCTACGGTGGCGGCGGCGGTGGCCGCAGCGGTGGTGGCGGCTACGGTGGCGGCGGCGGTGGCCGCAGCGGTGGTGGTGGCGGCTACGGTGGTGGTGGCGGCGGAAGCCGCGGCGGCTACTGAGTCAGGCACCGGTCCCGCGCGTCAGCGCGGGCGAGACAAGCGGCGGCGCCCGGGCCCGCCGCTTTTTTCTTGGTTGGACGCCAAGGCCCGAGCCGCTCATTCGCCAGCCCGGCGCTTGCGCGCCCGCCCGGCAAACAAGCGGTCGAACAGGCTGTCGGGCAGCGCGCGAAGCAACCTGGCCAGCACGCCCATCTGCCACGGAATGACGCGGTAGCTCACGCCCGCGGCGATCGCGTCGTGGGCCTTGTCGGCGAAAGCGTCGGACTGCATCAGGAACGGCATCCGGTAGCGGTTCCGTTGCGTCAGCGGCGTGTCGATGTAGCCGGGGACGATGGTGACCACCTTCACGCCGAACGGGCGGCACTCGCCGCGCAGACTCTCGCAGTACGAGATGACCGCTGCCTTGCTCGCGCAGTAGGCGCCGTGGCCCGGCAGGCCGCGGATGCCGGCCACGCTGGCAATGCCCACCAGCCTGCCCGCGCGGCGCTCGCGCATGCCACGCACGAAGGGCTGGAAGGTCGCCGCCAAGCCGAGGTTGTTGGTCTCGAGCGTCGCGCGCATCTGCTCCAGATCGGCGAGTTCGGCCGTGTCGACGCCGACACTGATGCCGGCGCTGGCGATCACGACGTCGGGCAGGCCCTGCTCGGCCAGGCAGGTGCGCCCGGCACCGGTGATGCTGGCGACGTCGCGCACGTCGGCCGTGTAGACGCGGACACGCTCGGCCGCCAGGCCCTGCCCGCGTGCCCAGGTCTCGACCTCGCCGGCGCGGCGCGCCACGAGGGCCAGCCGGTAGCCGGCTCTCGCATAGCGCGCGGCCAGCGCCTGGCCTATTCCGCTCGACGCCCCGGTGATGAAGGCGAGCGGCGCAGTCATGGAGACCTCAAGGCGATGCCCCCGACCGCCTGCCGGGGCCTGCCTTCACTCCCGGGGCCGGGAACGACGCGCGCACGCCGCCGGTCATCGTCACCGTGCGCTCGAGGTTGTCGTAGCTGAACGCGTCGGCGCGAATGACCGTGCCGCCGCGGGTGACGGTGGCCGGCAGGTGCGAGCGCACCTGCTCGGTCTTCAGGAAGGCATGCAGGAACTCGCCGCGAAAGCTGATGCCCTCTTCGCTGGCCGTCGCCTCGCGCGTGACCTGCGCGTCGCCGAGCAGTTGCACCTCGGTGCCATCGGCGTTGCTCAAGGCCCGTCTGGCACGGCCAGTGGTGACCCCGCCGCCCGGTGCATAGGCCCTGACGCGTGGCCGCTCGACCTCGAACGTGTCGGTGTCCGGATAGTGGCGCAGCACGTCGCCCTCGATCCTTGCCCGTAGCGGCCCCTCGGGCGCAAAGCGCTGGATCGAAAACTGCTGCATCGCGTAGTCGGGCTCGTGGCGCGGCGGTGGCGTGGCACGCGGGGCCTCGGGCAGCGGCGTGTTCTTCACCAGCCACCAGCTGCCCAGCGCGAGCAGGCCCATGAGCAGCAGCGGCAGGTACGACGACAACGCGTCGAGCAGACGCGCCGGCCAGGGCAGCGCCGTCCAGCGGGTCTGCGGCGCGAGCGCGCTCGGCAGCGACTCGCCGAGCGCCTCAAGCGGCTCGAGCACCGACGGCCCCTTCATGGGGTGGCGTCCAGCGTCGTCAGGTGTCCGCTCAGCAGTCCGGCGTAGCGCCCGGCCGCGCACAGCAACAGGTCGCAGCATTCGCGCGCCGCGCCGTAGCCACCCGCCGCGGCCGTCACGTGATGCGCGCGCGCCCGCACTTCGGCGTGGGCGTGCGGCGGCGCACAGGCGAAGGCGGCGCGCGTCAGCAGCGGCAGGTCCGGCCAGTCGTCGCCCATCACGGCCAGTTCGCTCCAGTCGACTTGCAGCCGCGCCAGCAGTTCGGTCGCCGCGGTCAGCTTGTCGCGCGCACCAAAGATCGCGTGCGGCAGGCCGAGATCGGCGACCCGACGCCGCACCGCCGCGGAGTCGCGTCCGGTGATCACGAGCGGTGCGATCCCGCCCTGCAGCAACAGCTTCAGCCCATGCCCGTCGAGCGTGCTGAAGGCCTTGAAGTCCTCGCCGCGCTCGCTCAGGTAGATCCGGCCGTCGGTGAGCACGCCGTCGACGTCGAAGATCGCGGCGCGGATGCCCTGCGCCTGCAACAGCAGCGCAGGCGGGAAGCTCAATACCGGCGGCCTCGCAATCGCTGGATCGGCGGGCATCAGATCACCTTCGCCCGCATCAGGTCGTTCGAATTCAGCGCGCCGATCAGCCGCCCCGCTGCGTCGACCACGAGCAGGCTCGTCACGCGGTGGCGCTCCATCATGTCGGCCGCATCGACGGCCAACGCGTCTTCGCGTACCAGGAGCGGCCGCGGGTGCATCACCTCGTGCGCGGCGAGCGCGCGCAGGTCCTGCCCCTTGGCGACGAGCCGGCGCAGGTCGCCGTCGGTGAAGATGCCGAGCACGCGGCCGTCGCTGTCTGCCACTGCGGTCGCGCCAAGGCCCTTGTTCGTCATTTCGCGCATCAGCTCGATGAAGCCGGCGTCGGCGGCGACGCATGGCACGGCGTCGCCCGCGCGCATCACGTCGCGCACGTGGGTGAGCAGCTTGCGTCCGAGCGAGCCGCCGGGATGCGAGCGGGCAAAATCCTCCTCGCGAAAGCCACGCGCGTCGAGCAGTGCAACGGCCAGAGCGTCACCGAGCGCGAGTTGCGCGGTGGTGCTCGCGGTGGGCGCGAGGTTGAGCGGGCAGGCCTCCTGGTCGACTGCGCTGTCCAGGCACAGGTCGGCGTGGCGCGCCAGCGAGGAATCGGCGCCACCGGTCATCGCCACCACTCGAACGTCGAGCCGCTTCAAGACCGGCAGGATGGCATTGAGCTCGTCGCTTTCGCCCGAGTTGGAGATCGCCAGCACCACGTCGCCCGCAGCCACCATGCCGAGGTCGCCGTGGCTCGCCTCGGCCGGGTGCACGAACAGCGCCGGCGTGCCGGTGGACGACAGCGTGGCCGCGATCTTGCGTCCGATGTGGCCGCTCTTGCCCATGCCCATCACGACCACGCGACCGCGGCAGCCGAGCATCAATGCCACCGCAGCGGTGAACGCGCCGCCCGTGCGCGCCTTCAGGCCGAGCAGGGCCTGCGCCTCGATGTCGAAGGTGCGGTGGGCGAGCGCGAGCGCGCGTTCGGCGTCGAACGCAGGTGGCGCTGTCACGCTGAGGTCTTCGGCGTCCATTACGATCCAAGGATTCTAGGGACTTACCGCCTCGTACGGCGCGCACCGCAAGCTTCGCCAAGGCATGGCCACCACCTTCGAACTCGTGCTCGTCTATCTGCTCGCCGCAGTGGCCGGAGTGGTGACCTGCCGTTCGCTGAAGCTGCCACCGATCCTCGGCTACCTGATCGTGGGCGTGCTGATCGGGCCACATGCGCTGGCGCTCGCCAGGGACTCGGTCGGCTTTCAGTACCTGGGAGAGTTCGGCGTCGTGTTCCTGATGTTCGCGATCGGCCTGGAGTTCAACCTGCCCAAGCTCAACAGCATGCGCACGCTGGTCCTGGGGCTGGGCTTCGGCCAGGTGACGCTGACGATGCTGGCCACGGTGGCGGGCAACGCGGCGCTGGCCTGGGCGCTGTCGCGCCTCGGCCACTCCTGGGGCCTGAACTGGCAGGCTGCGGTAGCGCTTGGCGGCGCGCTGGCGATGAGCAGCACCGCAATCGTCGTCAAGCTGATGGCCGAGCGGCTCGAACTCGAGAGCGAGCACGGCCGGCGGGTGATCGGCGTACTGCTGTTCCAGGACCTCGCGGTGGTGCCCCTTCTGGTGCTGATACCGGCTCTCGGCGCCGGCAGCGAAGGCCAGGCCGGCGACCTCACGCGCAGCCTGGGCCTCGCCGCACTGAAAGCCGCGCTCCTGCTGACACTGCTGCTCGTCGGCGGGCCGCGCGTGATGCGATGGTGGCTCACGATCGTGGCGCGGCGCAGGAGCGAGGAGCTGTTCGTCCTGAACCTGCTGCTCGTCACGCTGGGACTGGCCTGGATCACCGAGCTTGCCGGGCTGTCGCTCGCGCTCGGCGCCTTCGTGGCTGGCATGCTGATCGCCGAAACCGAATTCAAGCACCAGGTCGAGACCGACATCCGGCCGTTCCACGACGTGCTGCTGGGGCTGTTCTTCATCACCATCGGGATGAAGCTCGACTGGCACGCAGTGGTGCGGCAATGGGAGGTCGTCGCAGCGATCACGCTGCTGCCCGTGCTGTTCAAGTTCGGTCTCGTCACCGGCCTGGCGCGGCTCTTCGGAGCCCAACCGGGCGTCGCGTTGCGCACCGGGTTGTATCTGGCGCAGGCGGGCGAGTTCGGCCTCGTGCTGCTGACGCTCGCCACGCAGCAAGGGCTGCTTCCTGCAGCGCTGCAGGGGCCCGTGCTGGCGGCGATGGTGCTGTCGATGCTGGCCGCACCGCTGATGATCCTCTTCAGCAACCGTATCGTGATGAAGCTGTCGGCGAGCGACTGGATGATGCAGTCGGTGGCGATGACGAGCATCGCCCGGCGGGCCATCAATGCCGAGGGGCACATCATCATCTGCGGCTACGGCCGCAGCGGGCAGAACCTGGCCCGGCTCCTCGACGCCGAGCGGATACCCTACATGGCGCTGGACCTCGACCCCGATCGTGTTCGCCAGGCCACCGCCGCCGGGCAGAGCGTCGTCTTCGGAGACGCGGCGCGGCTGCAAAGCCTGATGGCAGCAGGCTTGGCGCGGGCCCGTGCGGTGGTGGTGAGCTATCCGGACACGCCGTCGGCTCTGAAGATCCTGGAACTGGCGCGGGCTCACGCGCCGCGCGTGCCGGTGATCGTGCGTACCATCGACGACGCCGACCTGGAGAAGCTGCGCGCCGCCGGAGCGACCGAGGTCGTACCCGAGGCCATCGAAGGCTCGCTGATGCTGGCCAGCCACGCGCTGGCGCTGGTCGGTGTGCCGATGCGGCGAGTGATCCGCGTCGTGCAGGAGCAGCGCCGCGCGCGCTATGGCCTGCTGCGCGGCTACTTCCACGGCGCCGACGACGACACCGTCGACGAGGCAAACACCCCGCGGCTGCTTTCGGTCACGCTGCCACTGGCGAGCCCGCTGCGCGGCCGTGGCCTGGCCGAGCTTTCCCTGCAGACACCGGACGCGACGGTGGTGTCGGTTCGCAGAGCCAGCGGCCACGTGCTCGCGCCGAGCGACGAGCTGCGGCTCGAAGGCGGCGACACACTGGTGCTGTCCGGCCTGCCCGAGCCGCTGGCTCGCGCCGAAGCCAGACTGCTCGCGATGCGGTGAGTCTGCCCTCGGCACGCGACGGTCAGGCGGGCGCAGCGCCAACGCTGCGCTACTTTCCGATGCAGAAACTACCGAATATCTCGCCGAGCAAATCGTCCGCGCTGAACTGGCCGGTGATCTCGGCCAGACAATCGTGAGCCATACGCAACTCCTCGGCGAGCAGCTCGAGCGCCGGTGCAGAACTCGCAAGTAGCGCAGCGGCCTGCTCCAGGTGCTCCTGCGTGCGCTTCAGCGCCTGCACGTGGCGGGCGCGCGCCGTGAACAGGCCTTCGGGCTGGGCGTGCCAGCCGGCCAGGGCAAGCAGCCTGCGGCGCAACGCGTCCAGGCCGGCGCCGGTTCGCGCCGACAGCATGATTGCGCCATCGCCCGGCACGCGGCCACGAGCATCGGGGCACAAGTCGGTCTTGTTGTAGACCTGCACCAGGCGTGAGTCTGCGGTCGGCAGTCGCGCCGCGATGCGTGCATCCCCGGCCTCGTAACCGGCGTCGCCGAGACGCGTCAGGTCGTGCAAGAAGAGCACTGCGTCGGCACCCTCGATCTCGGCCCAGGCGCGAGCGATGCCGATGCGCTCGACTTCGTCCTGCGCGTGCACGTCATCGCGCAGTCCGGCCGTGTCGACCACGTGCAGGGGAACGCCTTCGATCTGGATCGTCTCGCTCAGCTTGTCCCGCGTGGTGCCCGGAATCGGCGTGACGATCGCCAGCTCGGCACCGGCCAGCGCGT
This sequence comes from uncultured bacterium, assembly GCA_963802435.1. GTDB lineage: Bacteria > Pseudomonadota > Gammaproteobacteria > Burkholderiales > Burkholderiaceae_C > CAIKUF01. The sequence goes on along the minus strand of CAWDIT010000007.1, from coordinate 50,234 downwards.
TGAGCAGCGAACTCTTGCCCACGTTGGGCTGGCCCGCGATCACGACCTTGATGCCTGCGCGCAGCAGCGCGCCCTGGCGCGCGCGCTCCAGCACGGCCATCACGGCAGCGGCGACGGCAGCCAGGCGCTGGCGCACGTCGGCCTGCTGAAGGAAGTCGATCTCTTCCTCGGGAAAGTCGAGCGTCGCCTCGACCAGCGTGCGCAGTGCGACAAGTTCGTCGCGCAGCGAGCCCACCGCGCTCGAGAAGGCGCCGCTCAGCGACCGGCTGGCCGACCGCGCCGCGGCTTCGGTGCTGGCGTCGATCAGGTCGGCCACGGCTTCGGCCTGCGCCAGATCGAGCTTGTCGTTCAGGAAGGCGCGCTCGGTGAACTCCCCCGGCGTCGCCAGGCGCAAGCCGATGTGAGCACCGGCTTCCAGGCAACAGGCCAACAACAGTTGCAGCACGACCGGGCCGCCATGGGCCTGAAGCTCCAGCACGTCCTCGCCGGTGTACGAATGCGGAGCAGGGAACCAGATCGCGAGCCCCTGGTCGATGGTCCGGCCCGACGCATCCCGAAAGGGCAGGTAGGTCGCCCGGCGCGGCTCGAGGTTGCGGCCGCAGACTGCGGCAATGAGCGGCGCCAGGTCGCGCCCGGAGGCGCGCACGATACCCACCGCGCCGCGCCCCGGCGCGGTCGCGACAGCGACGATGGGTTCGTGGTGGCGCGGCAGCATGGGCGGCATTCTCGCCTGCCGCATTTGCCGCGCGGCTGGGCGACGCGCCTACTTGCCGATGACGCCGAGCTGCTTGTTGATCAGGTACTGCTGGGTGATCGACAGGATGTTGTTCGTCAACCAGTACAGCACCAGGCCGGCCGGGAAGAAGAAGAACATCACCGAGAACGCGAGCGGCATGATCCACATCATCTTGGCCTGCACCGGATCGGGCGGCGTCGGGTTGAGCCAGGTCTGCAACAGCGAGGTGGCCGTCATCAGCAGCGGCAGGATGTAGAACGGATCCGGCGCCGAGAGGTCGTGGATCCACAGGATCCATGGTGCCTGGCGCATCTCCACGCTCGACAGCAACACCCAGTAGAGCGCGATGAAGAACGGCATCTGCGCGAAGATCGGCAGGCATCCACCGAGCGGGTTGACCTTCTCCTCGCGGTAGATGCGCATCATCTCCTGCTGCATCTCCTGCGGCTTGTCCTTCAGTCGTTCGCGCAGCGCCATCACCTTCGGGTTGATGGCCTTCATCTTGGCCATTGAGCGATAGGCACTGGCGTTGAGCCAGTAGAACGCGATCTTCAGCAGCACCACCAGCGCAACGATCGCCCAGCCCCAGTTGCCGAGCACGGCGTGGAGCTGCGTCAGCAACCAGAACAGCGGCTTGGCAAGGATGGTGAACCAGCCGTAGTCCTTCACCAGTTCGAGGCCCGGCGCCAGCGCACTGAGCTTGTTCTCTTCCTGTGGGCCGACGAACAGCGTGCTGGTAAAGGTCTTGCTCGCCCCCGCATCGATGGTTCCCAGCGGCACGATCATGCCCACCGCGTAGAGGTTGGCATCGACCCTGCGCGTGAAGAACTCGCGCTGCACCTTCTCCGGCAGCAGCCACGCCGAGGCGAAGTAGTGCTGCACCATCGCCACCCAGCCGTTGTCGGCGGAAACCGGGTGATCGGGCTTCTCGTTCACGCCACGCTTCTCGATCGCCTTGAAGTCGATCTTCTTGAACTTGTCGGCTTCGTCGTAGATCGCCGGGCCGGTGAACGTGAAATAGAAGCTCGATTCGCCGACCGGCGCGTTGCCATCGCGGACGAGTTGGAAGTAGATCTGCGGCGCGATCGGCGCGGCCGAGACATTGATCACCTCGAGCTTGACGTCGACGAGGTAGCTGTTGCGCTTGAACGTGTAGGTCTTGGCCAACGTTGCGCCGCCGACCTCGGGTGACTCGAAACGCACCTTCAGTTCGTCGCTACCGGCCCTGAGCTCACGCTCACCGGGTACCCATTTCATGCCCGTCAGGTGGGTCGGCAGCGGGGAACCGCCCGGCGCGGCAATCAAGCCGGTCTGTGCCATGTACACGCGCTCCGCGGAGCGGTCGAACAGCACGACGTTGCGGGTCGGGTCGTGCTGGTCTGCCTCCTTCAACAACTCGACCCGCACCGGGTCGCCACCGTTCGAGTCGAAAGTGAACTTGAAGACGTCGGTCGCGATGGTCAGTTTCTCCGACGCCGGCAACGCCACGCCGCCGGCGGCCACCGGCGCGGCCGGCGCCACGCCGGTCGACCCGGTGACAACGGGGCCGGGAACCGCGCCAGCAGCGGCAACGGCCGGCGCATTGCCCGGTTGCGTACTTCCAGCGGTGCCCTGGCTCGCGGCCGGTGCGGTCGGCGTCGGGCCGAACAGCGAAGGCCCGCCGATGTGCTTGTTCCAGCCGTCCCACAACAGAACGAGCGACATCGAAAACACCACCCACAGCAGGGTGCGGCGAATATCGTTCATGAAGTGGTCTTTGCAGAGGAAGGGGGTGGAACGGCGGGCGATGCATCCTGCGCGTGCCAATGAAACAGGCCGGGCAGGCCGGGCGGTACGGGATCGTGTCCGCCGGCGCACCAGGGATGACAGCGAAGGAGGCGCCTCGCCGCCAGATAGCTGCCCCCCGCTGCGCCGTGCAGATGCAGTGCATCCAGCGCATAGGCCGAGCAGGTGGGCTCGAAGCGGCATTGCGACCCCAGCCACGGGCTGAGCAGCAAACGGTAGCCGCGCACCAGCATGATCAGCGTGCGCCGTGGCAGGTCAGACCCCCTCATACGCGGTCCGGGCTGTTCAGCGCGCGCCATCTGGCGCGGGATGCGAGCTGGCCAGCTTGCGCTGGGCTTCCCCGAGCAGCGCGTCGAGTTCACCGCCCGTGTCACGGCAAAGAGCGCGCGAGGCCGCACTCGGGTATGCAGCGCGGTCGAACGGCGCACGCAGTCGTACCACCCAGAGACCGGCACGCAGGGACGGCTCGCCGGGCTCGGCGCGGCGCATCATGGCAGCCCGGATCTGTCGCTTGATGAGCGTGCGCGTCACGGCGCGCCGCGCGTGGCGCTTCGGCACGATGGCGCCGAACCAGAGTTGCGGCGTCCTCTTCGCGTCCCTCGACGAGGCTGACCAGGGCAAGTCATCCACAAGCTGTGTGCAAGCCAGTTCATGGCCTGTGGATAACTCTTCTGAAACGACCACCTCCACCCGCTGCGCTCGCCCGGGAGGACTCGACGTCGGAGTCGGCCGGGCGTCTGCGTAGTGAATCGCGAAGTGAGGACTTCGCACGCAGGCCGGTCGGCCCAGCACGCGCTCGAAGTCAGCCGATCGCAAGATGCGACCCAGCACGGGCTTGACGGTAAACCGGCCGCCGCGGCTCAGACGGCCAGGCGCTTGCGCCCCTTGGCGCGGCGTGCATTGATCACGGCCCTGCCGCCGCGGGTCTTCATGCGGACGAGAAAACCATGCGTACGCGCGCGGCGAACTTTGGAGGCTTGGTAGGTGCGCTTCATCTTGGGTCCTTGGTCGCAGCGGCCGACTCCGGCAGGTGCTGGGGTGGGTTGGTTCTAGGCGCTGGACGCCCGCGTGAGCAGGCACTGCCAGTCCAGGCCGATACCGGCATGCCATGGCGCAGCGCGGTCGATATGCGGGAAACCGCGTATTACACCAAGAATCGCCTTTTCGGTCAACGACTTAGGCCGCGCGCCGCCGCCTTGCGGCACGCTGGATGCTGCACCGCACACTGTGGATAAGTGCTTCACTGCGGCTTTCCAGGACGTACAATCTGGCGCTCCAAGAAGAAGTTTTCCACAACATGGCCTCCGATCTATGGCAACGCGGCTGCGAGCGACTCGCCGCCGAACTGCCCGAACAACAGTTCAATACCTGGATCCGTCCACTTCCGCCTGCCGACGTCACCGACCATGGTGAAGCGGCGACCGTCGTGTCGGTGCGGGTGTCCAACCGCTTCAAGCTCGACTGGATTCGCAATCAGTACGCAGGCCGGATCGAGGCGGTGCTGAGTGAACTGGCCGGTCGCCAGGTGCGGCTGGACCTGACGCTGGCTCAGCGGGAACCGCCGCCGCCCCCTGTGGGCCTGCCTGCTCGCAATGGCAGCGACGGCCTGCCGCACCATTCGCTCGATCCCTTCTCCACCATCGGGGCGCGCGCGCCAGTGCGGTACGAGACGACCATGGCGCTGCCCCGCCATCGACTCAATGCCAGCCTGACCTTCGACAACCTGGTACCGGGCCGAGCCAACCAGATGGCGCGCACCGCGGCGCTTCACGTCGCCGGCGCGCCCGGTGTCATGTACAACCCGCTATTCATCTACGGCGGTGTCGGACTGGGCAAGACCCACCTCGTGCACGCCGTCGGCAACGCGCTGCTGGCCGACCGGCCCGAGGCACGCGTGCTCTACCTGCATGCCGAGCAGTTCATCAGCGACGTCGTGAAGAACTACCAGCGAAAGACCTTCGATGAACTCAAGGCGAAGTACCACTCACTCGACTTGCTGCTGATCGACGACGTGCAGTTCTTCGCTGGCAAGGAGCGCACGCAGGAGGAGTTCTTCAATGCCTTCGAGGCGTTGTTGGCGAAAAGGGCGCACATCATCATGACCAGCGACACCTATCCGAAGGGTCTGGTGGACATCGATGAGCGCCTCACCTCGCGCTTCGACGCCGGACTGACGGTGGCCATCGAGCCCCCAGAGTTGGAGATGCGCGTTGCGATCCTGTTGCGCAAGGCCGAGGCCGAAGGCACCGTAATGCCCGAGGACGTTGCCTTCTTCATCGCCAAGAACGTGCGGGCCAATGTTCGTGAGCTCGAAGGGGCCTTGCGCAAGGTGCTCGCCTATTCGCGTTTCAGCCAGAAGGACATCAACATCCAGCTCGCACGGGACGCGCTGAAGGATCTGCTTTCGATCCAGAACCGGCAGGTCGGCGTCGAGAACATCCAGAAGACGGTCGCCGACTTCTACAAGATCAAGGTCGCCGACATGTACAGCAAGAAGCGGCCGGCCAGCATCGCCCGGCCGCGCCAGATCGCGATGTACCTGTCGAAGGAGATGACGCAGAAGAGTCTGCCCGAGATCGGTGAACTGTTCGGTGGGCGCGACCACACGACGGTGCTGCATGCGGTGCGAAAGATCTCCGGCGAGCGTCAGAAGAATGCCGAGCTCAATCAGCAATTGCACGTCCTCGAGCAGACCCTCAAGGGATGACAGCCGCTGCGTCGATTCAGGCACAGCAGATCGTCAGGTCTGTCAAGCGCCAAGCCTGGGGACAAGTTCCGCGCAACCCATGGCTTGTCCACAGGCCGCGCCGCTTCGGGCAAGTTGTTGGTGCCGGGTCCCGCCGTTCAGGGTCCCCTTCGCACAGGGTTGGCAGGAAGCTAAGCGATTGATGGAAAAGGGGAAAATGGCGTTCTCCACAGAAACCGTTCTCTCCTACTACGACAACTAGACTCAAAGAGGATCACATGATTGTCTTGAAGGCTGCACAGGAAAAAGTGCTGAACGCGCTGCAGGCCGTCTCCGGCATCGTCGAGCGTCGGCACACGCTTCCGATCCTCGCCAATGTGCTGATCCGAAAGGCCGGCTCGCAGATAGAGTTCACGACCAGCGACCTGGAGATCCAGGTCCGCACCACGGCCGAGCTCGACGGCGACGCGGCGAGCTTTGCGACCACGGTTGGCGCGCGCAAGCTGATCGACATTCTGCGTTCGATGCCGAACGATCAGGTCGTGACGCTCAGCGCCGCACAGTCCAAGCTCACGCTGCAGGGCGGCAAGAGTCGCTTCACGCTGCAGACGCTGCCCGCCGACGACTTTCCCCTGGTGCAGGAGGCAGCCGATTTCGGTCCGGCGTTCAGCGTGCCGCAGAAGACGCTGAAGGACCTGATCGACCAGGTTCATTTCTCGATGGCAGTACACGACATCCGCTACTACCTGAACGGCATCCTCTTCGTTGCCGAAGGCAGGAGCCTGATTCTCGTCGCGACCGACGGCCACAGGCTCGCGCTCGCCCAGGCAACGCTGACCGAAGATATTCCGAAGCAGGAGGTCATCCTGCCGCGCAAGACCGTGCTCGAACTGCAGCGCCTGCTGCGCGACGACAGCGAGAACGGGAATATCGAGATGCGCTTTGCCGGCAATCAGGCGAAGTTCAAGTTCTCCGGCATGGAGTTCGTGACCAAGCTCGTCGAAGGCAAGTTCCCCGACTACAACCGGGTCATCCCGAAAGGTCACCGCAACGCAGTCACGCTGGGCCGCGTGCCCCTCCTCGCGTGCCTGCAGCGGGCGGCCATCCTGACGAGCGAGAAGTTCAAGGGCGTGCGAGTGAACATCGAGCCCGGCACGCTGCGCATCGCGTCGAGCAACGCCGAGCAGGAAGAGGCGAAGGAAGAGCTCGAGATCGACTATGCAGGAGACGCGATCGAAATCGGTTTCAACGTGACCTACCTGATCGACGCGCTCGCGAACATGAACGTCGAGATGGTGAAGATCGAGCTGCAGGACACGAACTCGAGTGCGCTGATCACGGTGCCCGAGCTCGCCGGTTTCAAGTACGTCGTGATGCCGATGCGGATCTAGTCGCCAGAGGCGGCCAGATCCGCTGCGCGGTGACATGGGGCACCCCCCTGCCCCCGGATAGCGGGGAGTTCTGTCCGGATTCATGCTCGCCCGCGGGGCGGGCTTTCCCGAAGTTGAAAGTTTCCGATGAGTGAAGAGCAAGGCAAGCCTGTGGACCCGAACGGCGTGCACGTCGGCAGCGTGGCGGACGTGGTGCCGGCGTCAACCGGCGCGGAGGCCTCGATGGCCTACGGCGAGGGATCGATCCAGATCCTCGAAGGCCTGGAGGCGGTGCGCAAGCGCCCCGGCATGTACATCGGCGATACGTCCGACGGCACCGGGCTGCACCACCTGGTGTTCGAGGTGGTCGACAACTCGATCGACGAGGCGCTGGCAGGGCACTGCGACGACATCGTCGTCACGATCCACACCGACAATTCGATCAGCGTCGTCGACAACGGCCGCGGCATCCCGACCGGCGTGAAGATGGACGACAAGCACGAGCCCAAGCGCAGTGCGGCAGAAATCGCGCTGACCGAGCTGCATGCGGGCGGCAAGTTCGACCAGAACAGCTACAAGGTTTCTGGCGGGCTGCACGGCGTGGGGGTGAGCTGCGTGAACGCGCTCTCCAAGTGGCTGCGGCTGACGATCCGCCGCGATGGTCATGTGCACTGCCTCGAGTTCCGCCAGGGCTTCACGCAAGACCGCGTGATCGAGCTGCGCGACGGCTTCGAGACTTCGCCGATGAAGGTGACCGGCGAGACCGAGAAGCGCGGCACCGAGGTGCACTTTCTGCCCGACGAGACGATCTTCACGAACATCGACTTCCACTACGAGGTTCTCGCCAAGCGGCTGCGCGAGCTGAGTTTCCTGAACAACGGCGTGAAGATCCGCCTTGTCGACGAGCGCAACGCAAAGGAAGACAACTTCGCCTTCGCTGGCGGCGTCAAGGGCTTCGTCGAGTACATCAACAAGGGCAAGACGGTGCTGCACCCGAACATCTTTCACGCTCTCGGCGACAAGATGAGCGAGTTCAACACCAGCGTCGGCGTCGAAGTGGCGATGCAATGGAACGACGGCTACAACGAGAGCGTGCTCTGCTTCACCAACAACATCCCGCAGCGCGACGGCGGCACCCACCTGACGGGCCTGCGCGCGGCAATGACGCGCGTCATCAACAAGTACATCGACGACAACGAACTGGCCAAGAAAGCCAAGGTCGAAGTGGCCGGCGACGACATGCGCGAAGGCCTGGCCTGCGTGGTCAGCGTGAAGGTGCCCGAGCCGAAGTTCAGCAGCCAGACCAAGGACAAGCTGGTGTCCAGTGAAGTGCGCGGCCCGGTCGAAGAGATCGTCAGCAAACTGCTCACCGACTACCTGCTCGAGAACCCGACCGACGCGAAGATCATCTGCGGCAAGATCGTCGACGCGGCAAGGGCACGCGAGGCGGCGCGCCGCGCGCGCGAGATGACCCGCCGCAAGGGTGTGCTCGACGGCATGGGATTGCCCGGCAAGCTCGCCGACTGCCAGGAGAAAGACCCTGCGCTGTGCGAGATCTACATCGTCGAGGGCGACTCGGCCGGCGGCTCCGCCAAGCAGGGACGTGACCGCAAGTTCCAGGCGATCCTGCCGCTGCGCGGCAAGATCCTCAATGTCGAGCGCGCGCGCTTCGAGAAGCTGCTGACGAGCAACGAAATCCTGACCCTGATCACCGCGCTGGGAACGAGCATCGGCAAAGACGAGTTCAACCCCGACAAGCTGCGCTACCACCGCATCATCCTGATGACCGACGCCGACGTCGACGGCGCGCACATCCGCACGCTGCTGCTGACCTTCTTCTACCGCCAGATGCCCGAGCTCGTCGAGCGCGGCCACATCTACATCGCGCAGCCGCCGCTGTACAAGGTCAAGCTCGGCAAGGACGAGCAGTACCTGAAGGACGGCGTCGAGCTCGATGCCTACCTGTTGAAGGTGGCGATGAAGGACGCCCGGCTCGAGACCGGCGTGCCCGGCGCAGTGACCTTGCAGGGCGAGGCGCTGGAAGCGCTGGCGCGCCAGTACGTGCTGGCCAACAACGTGGTCGAGCGGCTCTCCCGGTGGATGGACGTCGAGGCGCTGCGCGCCCTGGCCAACGGCCTGGAAATCAACCTCGATACGCTCGAAAGCGCCGAGACCTCGGCACTGGCGTTGAAGGCTGCGCTGCACGACGCCGAGGTCAGCGCCGAGTTCGACGCGCGCAGCGACAAGCACATCCTGCGCATCGGCCGCAAACACCACGGCAACACGAAGAGCAGCGTGATCAGCGCCGACTTCGTGCACGGCGCCGACTACGAAGCGCTGAGCACGGCCGGCCGCACCTTCAAGGGCCTGGTCGGAGCCGAATCGGTGGTGAAGAAGGGCGAAGGCGAACGGCAGAAGGAAGCCAGGGTCGGCGACTTCCGCGCTGCGATGGCCTGGCTGATGCTCCAGGCCGAGAACAGCGTCGGCCGCCAGCGCTACAAGGGTCTCGGCGAGATGAACCCCGTGCAGTTGTGGGAAACGACGATGGACCCCGCCGTGCGCCGGCTGTTGCGGGTGCAGATCGACGACGCCATCGAAGCCGATCGCGTGTTCACGATGTTGATGGGCGACGAAGTGGAGCCGCGGCGCGAGTTCATCGAGACCAATGCGTTGAGGGCGGGGAATATCGACGTGTGAGGGCGTCCGGGTCGTGGGGCGCCGAATCACGCTGCGACGGCGTCCGCGGCCTTCGCCGCGTGCGGCGCGGTGCTCAGACCAGCTTTCGTAGCAAACGCACGTGCATCGGCCGTGTGAATCGCGCCCCGTCGGCAGTGCAATGCGGCTCGAAGGCGGCGCGCACCGCCGCGAGCTTCGTGTCGTCGACGAGGTGATCGGCATACGTAGGGCGCATCATGCGTTGCTCGAAGTCGGCGAAGTCGCGGAACCGCACGAGAGTCTCGAAGCGCCGTTCCGCCGCCTGCATCCAGACGCCCGTGCGCAGTGCCTCGTCCAGTGCCGCCTGCGCGGCAGCGCGAACGACGCCCTCGTCATTGAACAGGCGCATCACCGCATTGAGCGGGCCGTCGTAGATCGGCTCCGACACGTATAGGTGTCCGCCCACCCGCAACACCCTGGCGACTTCGCCAAGGGCCTGTGCAAGTAGCGGAAGTGGCACGTGGTGCAGAGATTTCAGCATCAGGGCGAGGTCGAAGGACCGGTCGGGAAGCGGGATGGCCTGGGCGCCGGCAGCGAGGAACTTCAAGCCCTCTTGCGGCAACGCGAGGTTCTTGGCGTGCTGGCGCGCGTCGACCTCCAGGCCCGTCACGCGGCTGTCCGGGTGGCGTGCCAGGAGCGCGCGTGCCAGGCTCGCCTCGCCACAACCCAGTTCGACGATGTGCAGCTGGGCGAGCGGCAACAACTCCGACAGCAGGTTCAACTCGTCGTCGATCAGCGGCAGGGGGGTGTGCGAAGTGGCCATCGGTTCTCACGACTCCGGGTTCGAGGCGGCCTTCGCACCGATCGCAACGAGTCCGAAGCCACCCGGATCCCTTGTTGATTGAATGCGAAGCCGTATCAGGGGGTGGGGCGCGGCATGCGTACGCGGCATTCCGGCGCCGCTCGAAGTGCGCACCGACCCTCTGCCCGCCCCGCATCGTAGAACAAGGGGGTGGGCAAGCAACGCGATCCGACGGGAGATGCCGACTGGGGACTTTGTTTCACCGCGGTGCTGCCGATATCCACGGCATTCCCCTGAAAGCCCAGTGATGCCCAAGATTCAGCTGCAGTGCCCGCCGCCTGCGAGCGAGGCGGCGCACCTCGTCGCCGTGCGTTCGCACGAGATGCCCGACGGCCTGCCCGACCTGGAGTTCGACGCCACGGCCCGCGTGGCAGCGGCGATGTTCGGTGCCCCGATGGCCTTTGTCGCGCTGGTCGACGCGCAGAGGCTGTGGTTCAAGGCCAGCGTCGGGATCGATGTGCATCACCTCGAGCGAGATCTCGCCAAATGCCTGCAGCCGATCGTCCGGCCGGAGGCGCCGCTGGTGATCGAAGACTTGCGCGGCGATGCGCGGCTGTGCGGCAACCCGCTCGTCACGGGTGCGCCGCTGTTGCGCTTCTGCGCCAGTGCGCCGGTGGTGGACGGGTCGGGTCAGGTGGTGGGTGCGGTGGGCGTGCTCGATGTGCAGGCGCGCGGCGCGAGCGAGGCGCAGCGCGGCGCGCTGTGCGACCTCTCGACCATGGTGAGGGCGGCACTGCAGATGCGGCGCCACGCCGTCGAGCTTGCCCGCCAGGCGATGGTCGATCCGCTCACCGGGACGGCCGGCCGCCAACAGTTCGACCAGACGCTCGACGCCGAATTGCAGCACGCGATGCGCACGGGCGAGCCGTTCACGCTGCTGCGGCTGAGCCTGGACGGTGTGGGCGACATCCGCAACGGCTTCGGCCCGGTGTCGGCCGACGCCGCGCTGCGCATGGTGTCGGCGCGGATGTTGCGCCAGGTTCGGCTCGGCGACGTGCTGTGTCGTCTTTCGGGCGAGGAGTTCGGCGTGGTGATGCGCCATGGCGCGGAGGCCGCCGCCGAGGTTCTGGCGGCGCGCATCGTCGAGGCCGTTCGCGAGCCGCTCACGCTCGACAGCGGCGATGCGGTGGGCGTTCGGGTGTGCATCGGGATTGCGGCGTATTCGGACGACGTCGAATCGGTGGCCGCGCTGACCGGCCAGGCCGAACTGGCGCTGCAACAGGCGCGGCGCCAGCATGAGCAGCGCTGGAACTTCTTCGGTCGCAAGTTCGAGGCTCCCGCATTGCGCCTGGTGGCAGGCGACGCGACCGCGGTCGGCGACGACGGCCCTTCCGCTGGCGTCTGAGCAACCGGGGCCGGTGCAACAATCCGGGCGCACCCGTCATGGGGGCAACCCGTCGATGCAAGCACCCCCCAACCCCGTCAGCGACGCCGAACCGATCGAGCGCTTCCTCGCGCTGCTGGCGCGCAGCCTGCAAGAGCGCGCCTTCTTGAAGCTGATGCTCGGCCGCTATCGCGGCCAGAAGGCGGACCTCATCGGTGTGACGGTGCGCCACCTGACGCTGCGCGACGAGGATTGCCTGTCGTTCGTCCACCGCCATACGACGCGGGACCTGACGACGAACCTGCCGCTGGCGCAGGGCATAGCTGCAGTGGGCGAAGCGCTTCGGGAGGGCTTCGAGCACGCTCACCTGCTGACGAGCAACCAGGACATCCAGCTCGTGCTGAGCAGGAAAGGCCGGCACCTGTTGCGCTGCGGCAAGGCCGTCAACGAGCCGGCCGTGCAGCCGGGGCATGATCGCGTGAAGCGCCGCTTCCTCGACCTGCGCCGCCCGTTCCTGGCGGAGCTCGGCGTCACCGACGCGCAGCATCGCCTCATTCCGGCGATGTCGCGCAAGTGGAAGCAGATCAACAAGTTCGTCGAGATCATCGACGGCGCGCTAGCCTCCGCGGCGCTGACGCCGACGGAACCGGTCCGCGTGGTCGATTTCGGTTGCGGCAAGGCCTACCTCACGTTCGCCGTGCACGACTACCTGAGCAATGCGCTGCAGCGGGAGGCACGGGTAACTGGCGTCGAACTGCGCGAAGACCTGGTGGACTTCTGCCAGCGCGCGGTGCAGCGGCTCGGCCTGGCCGGGCTGACCTTTGAGCGGGGTGACGTGCGCACGCATTCGCCCGGGCCGGTCGACGTGATGATCGCGCTGCATGCCTGCGACACGGCGACCGATCACGCGATCCATTGCGGCATCCGTTCGGGCGCGAGCATCATCATGTGTTCACCCTGCTGTCACAAGCAGCTTCGCCCGCAGATGCACTGCCCGTCGTTGTTACAGCCGATGCTGAAGCACGGCATCCATCTCGGACAGGAGGCAGAGATGGTGACCGACAGCTTGCGCGCACTGCTGCTGGAGGCGCAAGGCTACGAGACGCAGGTCTTCGAGTTCGTCTCGCTCGAGCACACGGCGAAGAACAAGATGATCGTGGCCGTCAGGCGTGGCTGGCCGGCGAAGCGGGACGAGTTGTTGCGCCAGATCCGCGACATCAAGGCGTTCTACGGCATCGACGAACACTGCTTGGAGACACTGCTCGAAGAAGCGCCGGCTACAGGATGCGGTTGAACCACAGCACCGACAGGCCGGCCGCCAGCACCGCGAACACAGCCGCCAGTGCGGCGAACAGCGCCGTGATCTCGGTCTGCCGGGTCTCCAGCACGAGCTTGGCGTTGAGGTTCTCGTAGACCTTCTTCAGGTCCACCGCCGTGCCGGCGTAGAAGTACTCCCCACGGGTGATGTCGGCGATGGTCTTGAGCGACTCCTCGTCGAGTCGCACGCGCATCGACCAGCCTTCGGTGCGCAGGATCTCGCCTTCCTTGGTGCCGATGCCGACCGTGAACACCCGCACGCCGCGATCGGCCGCCATGCGCGCCGCTTCGATCGGATTGACGCCGGTCGTCGCCTGCCCGTCGGTCAGCAGGATGATGACGGCCGACGCATATGAGCCGGGCGGCACCGGCTTGAACGCCGGCGCGCTCGGCGACGGGTTTTCCTCCAGCGGAATGCTGCCGCCGCGACGCGTATTGTTGACGGCCGCGATGTCGATCCTGGCCTCGGGGAAGATCGTCGCCAGCGAGACGATGATGGCGTTGCCGATCGCGGTGGCGCGCTGCAGCTGGAAGCGGTCGATAGCGGCGAGCAGGTCCTCGCGGCTGTGCGTCGGGGCTTGCACGACCGAAGCGGTGCCCGCAAATGCAACGATGGCAATGCGCGTGCGGGGAGGCTGCTCGGCGATGAATGCGCGCGCCGCGGCCTGCGCTGCGGTGATGCGGTTGGGCTGCACGTCTTCGGCCAGCATGCTGCGCGAGACATCCATCGCCAGCACCACGGTGTCATGCTGCGACGGCAGCGTGACGACCGCCGCGGGGCGGGCGACCGCCGTGATCATCAGGACCAGGGCGAGCAGGAACAGCAGCGGAGGGAGGTGCCGACGCAGGCGTTGGCCCGCGCCCATCGCCTCCTTGACCAGCGCCAGGCTGGCATAGTGGACCGCAGCCTTCTTCCTGCGCCGCAGCAGCAGCAGGTACAGCGCGACGAGTGCTGGCACTGCGAGCAGCAGCCACAGAAGGTTGGGCCACAGGAAACTCATCGCGCCGCCCCCAGGTGCGCCGGCATCGTGGCGCCGGCGGCGAGGCGGCAGCGCTGTCTGCGAAGCTCGGCGAAGCGCAGCAGCGCGCTCGCGAGGTCGTCGTCGGTGGCGAGCTCCAGTGCATCCACGCCGGCCTGGGCGAAGGCGCCTCGCAGCTCGGTGTCGCGCCGTTCGGCGGCGGCGGCGAAGCGCTTTCGGAAGCCCTTGTCGTGCGTGTCGACGAAGATCTGCTCGCCGGTTTCGGCGTCCTGCATCGTCAGCAGGCCGAGGTCGGGCAGGCTCTTCTCGAGCGGATCGATCAGCCGCACCGCCAGTGTCTCGTGGCGCCGCGCCAGCTGCGCCAGCGGCCCGGCCCAACCGGGCGTGCTGATGAAGTCAGACACCACGAACAGCAGTGAACGCCGCGGCACGGTCTGGTAGGTCGCGCGCATGAAGCTGGCCAGGTCGGTAGGCGGCGCTGACTCGAGTACCGGCCGCGACAGCATCCGCTGCACCAGGTGCAGCACATGGCGACGGCCGCCTCGCGCCGGGACCACGGCGTCCATGCGCGCACCGTAGAACAACGCGCCGACGCGGTTGCCGTGGCGGCTGAGCAAGTGCGCCAGTACGGTGGCGAAATCGATCGCGACCGAGCGCTTGCGCTGGGCGCCGGAGCCGAAGTCCAGCGAAGGGCTCAGGTCGAGCACGAACCAGGCGCAGACCTCGCGGTCTTCCATGTACTGGCGCACGTAGGGCGTCTGCAGCCGGGCGGTGACGTTCCAGTCGATGTGCCGCACGTCGTCGTGGTACTGGTATTCGCGCAGGTCCGCGAGGTCGAGCCCGAAGCCGCGGAACAGGCTACGGTAATCGCCGTGCAGCAGCCCGTCCAGGCGGCGCAGCACCGTCCACTCGAGGCGACGCAGGAGGGCTTCGGCCCGCCCGCCGGCCGGCCGCGTCGCCTCAGCCGGGGGTTTCGGCGTTGCCATCGCCGTCGAGCCTGACGTGAGTTTCCAGCGGTCGCGGAGGCGCTGGAAGGTGCTGCATGACGCGGCGCACGAGCGCGTCGGGGGTCTGCGCCTCGGCCAGTGCCTCGTACGACAGCACCAGGCGGTGGCGAAGCACGTCGGGCGCGATGTCGGTCACGTCCTGCGGCAGCACATAAGGCCGTCCGCGCAGGAAAGCGAGCGCGCGAGCACCCTCGATGAGGTTGATCGACGCCCGTGGGCTGGCGCCGTAGGACAGGAAGCGCGCCAGCTCGGGGAGCCCGTGACGCGCCGGATCGCGCGTGATCGCCACCAGCTTCACGGCGTACTGCATCAGGGTCGGGTCGACATAGCCGTTGCGGCATTCGCGTTGCAGCGCCAGAAGCTGGGCCGGGCTGGCGACCGCGGCGGCCGCAGTGGCCGCTCCGGTGACGCGCTGCACGATGACGAACTCCTCCTCCTCGCTCGGGTAGCCCACGAGCACCTTCATCATGAAGCGGTCGACCTGTGCCTCGGGCAGCGGATAGGTGCCTTCGGTCTCGATCGGGTTTTGCGTCGCCATGACGAGGAACGGTTCGGGCACCTGGTGCGTCTCGCCTGCGATCGTGACCTGGCGCTCCTGCATCACCTCGAGCAACGCGCTTTGCACCTTGGCCGGCGCGCGGTTGATCTCGTCGGCCAGCAGCAGGTGGGTGAACACCGGGCCGAGGGAGGTGGCGAACTCGCTCGTCTTCTGGTTGTATATGCGGGTGCCGACCAGATCCGAGGGCACCAGGTCGGGCGTGAACTGGATGCGCTTGAAGGTGCCGCGCAGCGTCGTGGCGAGCGTCTTCACGGTCAGCGTCTTGGCCAGCCCCGGCACACCTTCCACCAGCAGATGCCCCTGCGCCAGGATCGCCACCAGCACGCGCTCGAGGAAGTGGTCCTGGCCGACCACGACCTTCTTCACCTCGTAGAGGATGCGCTCCATCAGCGATGCAGTTTCGGCGTGTTGGCTGGCGTCCATGGCTTGCCTGCGGTTGATTCCCGGGTTCGAAGGGGGCCCGGCTCTTAGAACGGCGGCAGGCCGGCGCCGCTCGCGGCGTTCTCGATCGGCACTGCGAAACCGATGCCGATGAAGGTGCGCTGCTCGCCCGGATTGAGGATCGCGGTGACGATGCCGACCACCTCGCCATCCATCGTGACCAAGGGCCCGCCAGAGTTGCCGGGGTTTGCCGCAGCGTCGAACTGGATCAGGTTGGTCAGCACACGCTTTCCCTGCGGCGACATGTAGTCGCGCCGCAGCCCCGATACGACGCCGGCCGACGCAGAGGGCCCGATGCCGAACGGAAACCCGACGGCGACGACCTGGTCACCCGGTGCGAGATCGCCCGTCGAGCGCATCGTCGCCGCCTGCAGGTCGTCGGGTAGCGTCTTGGCCTGCAGCACTGCGAGGTCGTTCTCTGGCTGGACGGACATCAGCGATGCGTCCGATTCCGTGCCGTCGGCAAAGCGCAGGCTGATCTTGTCGGCCCCGCTCACCACGTGCAGGTTGGTCAGGATCACGCCGCTGTCGACGATCACCACGCCGGTGCCGACGCTGCGCTCGATGTCGGCATCGTCGCCATCGCGCTGGCCGCGCACCAGCACGACCGAAGGCTGCACGGCCGCGTAGGCCCTGGCCGCGGGCGAGGGCAGCGGCCTGGTCTCTAGCGTGTGCAGCACGGCGGCGTCGATGTCCTTCTGCGTCAGCGCCGCGGCCGGCACGCCGAATCGCCACTGCGCTCCCAAGGCGAGAGCCGCAATGGCGAGGCCTGCGAGAAAGCCGACGACGGCACCGTGTCGAGCGACGCGCGCGCGCAGCGGCGGGCGGGTCAGCTCCTCGCGCGGTACCTCGGTGGCTGCGGGCGTCGCAGTATCGTGCCTGTGCGGGCTGCCGGCCGCCGACGGCTGGGGCCTGCGGCCGGAACTGCTGCTGTAGAGCGGGACCTTCCTCATACGCACCTCAAGCGGTTCAGGCGATGCGGTGGTGTGCTCCTGCCGCCCGCGAGGCAAAGGTATCACAGCGAAGGCGGCGCTGTCTTCGGTGCGCGCGAGTGACCTTCAGAGACTGAAGTCGTAGTCGATGACCAGCGGTGCGTGGTCGCTGAATCGTTGCTCGAGATAGATGTGCTCGCGCCTCGCCTTGGCCGCGATGCCGGGGGTGGCCAGGTGGTAGTCGAGGCGCCAGCCGACGTTGTTGGCCCAGGCCTGGCCGCGGTTGCTCCACCAGGTGTACTGGTCCGGGTGCGGGTTCAGCCTGCGGAAGACGTCGACGAGGCCCAGTTCGTCGAGCAGATGCGTCATCCAGGCGCGCTCCGCGGGCAGGAAGCCGCTGTTCTTCTGGTTGTTGCGCCAGTTCCGCAGGTCGATCTCCTTGTGCGCGATGTTCACGTCGCCGACGAGGATGAACTCGCGCTCGGCCTTGAGCTTGAGCAGCGTCGGCGCCAGCAGCGCGAGAAAGCGGAACTTGGCCTGCTGGCGCTCCTCGCCGCTCGACCCGCTCGGGAAGTAGCAGCTGATGATGCTGAGCTTGCGCCGCGTGGTGTCGAAGCGTGCCTCGACCCAGCGGCCCTCGGCGTCGAACTCGGCGTTGCCGATGCCGGTGATCACCGCGGACGGCTTCTTGCGCGCGTACAGGCCGACGCCGGAATAGCCCTTCTTCTCGGCGAAATGGAAGTGGCCCTTCAGGCCGGCCACGACCTCGAAGCGGCCCGCCACGTCGGCGGCCTGGGCTTTGACCTCCTGCACGCCCATACAATCCGCGGCAAGCGACTCGGCCCAGGGGAGCCAGCCCTTGCTCGCCGCCGAACGGATGCCGTTGAGGTTCAGGGTGACGAGTCGAAACACAGGATTCCTCGATGAACGCTGAACCGATCGTGGCCGTGCCAGGTGACTCGCTGGCGCTGGACTTCGTGAAGTTCTCGGTCGACGCCGGTGTACTTCGCTTCGGCGAGTTCAAGACCAAGGCAGGCCGGCTCTCGCCCTACTTCTTCAACGCCGGCCTGTTCGACGACGGCGCCAAGCTTGGCAAGCTGGCGGAATTCTATGCGCGGCGCCTGCTCGCATCGGACCTTGCCTTCGACATGCTGTTCGGTCCCGCCTACAAGGGCATCACGCTCGTCGCCGCGGTGGCGATCGAGCTGGCGCGGCTCGGCCGCAACGTGTCCTTCGCCTACAACCGCAAGGAAGCCAAGGACCACGGAGAGGGCGGCACGCTGGTCGGTGCCCCGGTCGCCGGGCGCGTGCTGATCGTCGACGACGTGATCTCTGCCGGCACCTCGGTGCGCGAATCGATATCGATGATCGAGGCCGCGGGTGGTCAACCCTGCGCGGTGGCGATCGCGCTCGACCGGCAGGAAAAGGCGAGCGACGGCGGCCGCGATGCGCCCTGGTCGGCGGTGCAGCTCGTCGAGCGCAAACTGGGCCTGAAAGTCGCCGCAATTGCAACGCTCGCCGATCTCCTGCAGTACCTACAGTCGAGCCTCGATCCGGCCCTCGGCGCGCACCTCGCGCCCGTGGCCGCCTACCGCCAACGCTACGGAGTCTGAATGCGCAAGAACGGCGCCGCCGAACTCGCACTGCTGCTTTGCCTGACCGCGCCGCTCGCGGGCGGGGCCTGGGCCGCCGACGTGCCGATCTACTCGTGCGTCGACGCGAGCGGCAAGAAGCTGACCTCCGACCGCCCGATCCCCGAGTGCGCGACCCGCGAGCAGAAGCTGCACAACGCCGACGGCTCGCTGCGCAAGATCGTGCCACCGACGCCGACGGCGGACGAACGCGCCGAGGCAGAAGCTGCCGAGCGGCGCGTTGCCACCGAACGCGCGGCACGACAGGAGGCGGTGCGGCGCGACCGCAACCTGCTGCAGCGCTATCCTAGCGAGGCCGCGCACCGGCGCGCCCGCGAGGCTGCGCTGGACGACGTGCGCAAGGCGGTGCGCACCTCGGAGGACCGCCTGCAGAAGCTCGCCGCCGAACGCAAGCCTCTGCTCGACGAGGCCGAGTTCTACGCCGGTCGGGCCTTGCCGGCCAAGCTCAGGCAGGCACTCGATGCCAATGACGCCAGCGTCGAAGCGCAGCGCGTGCTGGTCCAGAACCAGCAGGCCGAGGAGGCTCGCATCAATGCCGCGTTCGATGTCGAACTCGATCGTCTGAAGCGGTTGTGGGCGGGCGCCATGCCGGGCTCGATGGGGCCGCTCGGAGCCCCTGCGCCGCCGGCTGCCGTCGCACAGGTGCCGCGCAAGGCCGCGTCGAAATAGGTTCAGCCGAGTTTCTTCTTCAGTCGCTCGTTGACCTGGGCCGGATTCGCCTTGCCCTTGCTCGCCTTCATCACTTGACCGACGAGCGCGTTGAAGGCCTTGTCCTTACCCGCGCGGTACTCGTCGACCGACTTTGCGTTGGCCGCGATCACTTCGTCGAGGATGGCCTCGAGCGCGCCGCTGTCGCTCATCTGCCTCAGGTTGAGCGTGTCGATCAGCGAATCGACATCGCACCCCTTGCCCGACCACAGCGCGTCGAACACCTGCCGCGCACCGTTGTTGGAGACCGTGCCGTCGGCGATGCGAGCGATGACGCGGCCGAGCGACGCAGCGTCGACCGGGCTGCGCTCGATGGGCAGCGCCTCGGCATTGAGCCGCCGCGACACCTCGCCCATCAGCCAGTTCGCCGCCAGCTTGGCGTTTTCGCAGACCTTCGTGGTGGCCTCGAAGAAGTCGCCCAAGGCCCTGCTCTGCGTCATCATCGACGCGTCGTAGACCGGCAATCCGTAGTCCCTCTGGAAACGCTCGGCCATCGCGCGCGGCAGTTCCGGCATCGCTGCGTGAACCTCGGCAATCCATTGCGCGGCGATCACCAGCGGCGGCAGGTCGGGGTCGGGGAAGTAGCGATAGTCGTGCGCGTCTTCCTTGCTCCGCATTGCACGCGTCTCGCCGGTGTCGGCGTCGAACAGCACCGTCGCCTGCTGCACCGAACCGCCGTCCTCGAGCAGGTCGATCTGCCACTGGATCTCGTAGTCCACCGCCTGCTGCAGGAACTTGAAACTGTTCAGGTTCTTGATCTCGCGGCGTGTGCCGTAGGGCTCGCCGGGCCGGCGCACCGAAACGTTGGCGTCGCAGCGAAACGACCCTTCCTGCATGTTGCCGTCGCAGATCTCCAGCCACACGACGAGCGCGTGCAGCGCCTTGGCGTACTCGACGGCCTCGGCGCTCGAACGCATGTCGGGCTCGGTGACGATCTCCAGCAACGGCGTGCCGGCACGATTCAGGTCGATGCCGGTCAGGCCGTGGTAGTCCTCGTGCAGCGACTTGCCGGCGTCTTCCTCGAGGTGCGCGCGCGTCAGGTTGACGCGGTGCTTCGCTTGGCCGAGATAGAACTCGACCCTGCCGCCCTGCACCACCGGCGTTTCGTACTGGCTGATCTGGTAGCCCTTGGGCAGGTCGGGATAGAAGTAGTTTTTGCGGGCGAAGATCGACTGCGGAGCGACCGTCGCGCCGACCGCCAGACCGAAGCGGATCGCGCGCTCCACGGCGCCGCGGTTCATGACGGGCAGCGTTCCGGGCAGCGCCAGGTCGACCGCACAGGCCTGCGTGTTCGGCGCCGCGCCGAACGTGGTCGACGCGCCGCTGAAGATCTTGCTGCGGGTCGAGAGCTGGGCGTGCGTCTCGATGCCGATGACGACCTCGAAGCCGCGGATCAACGGGGGCTTCGGGTTCATCATGTCGGCAATCGCAGGTGCCAGTCGGTCGCCTGCTGGAACACATGCGCGGCGTGCAGCAGCGTGCCTTCCTGGAAGTAGTTGGCGATCAGTTGCAGGCCCACCGGCATCCCGCCCTCGCCGAAGCCCGCGGGCAGGCTCATGCCGGGCAGGCCGGCGAGGCTTGCCGGCAGCGTGAAGATGTCGGCCAGGTACGCAGCGACCGGGTCGTCGCTCTTCTCGCCGAGCCGCCAGGCCACGCTCGGTGCCACGGGGCCGGCGATGACATCGACCTGGCGGAAGCAGGCCTGGAAGTCGTCGGCGATCATGCGCCGCAGTTTCTGCGCCTGCAGGTAGTAGGCGTCGTAATAGCCGTGCGAGAGCACGTAGGTGCCGATCATCAGGCGCCGCTTGACCTCGGCGCCGAAGCCCTCGGCGCGGGTCTTCATGTACATGTCCATCAGGTCGCCGTACTTCGCCGCGCGGTGACCGTAGCGCACGCCGTCGAAGCGCGACAGGTTCGAGCTCGCCTCGGCCGGAGCGATGATGTAGTAGACGGGGATCGACAGCTCGGTGCGGGGCAGGCTCACGTCGATCAGCGTCGCGCCGAGCCGTTCGAGCTGGCGCAGCGCCGCACGCACGACGCCGTCGACGTCCGAGCCGAGCGCGGCCGGAAAGAACTCCTCCGGCAGCCCGATGCGCAGGCCTTCGAGCGGCCGCATGGCGGTGGCACCGTCGCGCGGCCGGGCGAGCACCGCGGTGAAGTCCTGCGGTGGGCGCTGCACGCTCGTCGAGTCGCGCTCGTCGAAGCCGCTCATCGCCGAGAGCAGCAGCGCGCAGTCCTCGGCGCTGCGCGCAAGCGGTCCGGCCTGGTCGAGGCTAGACGCGAAGGCGATCATGCCGTAGCGCGAACACACGCCGTAGGTCGGCTTGATGCCGGTGACGCCGCAGAAGCTCGCCGGCTGACGGATCGAGCCACCGGTGTCGGTACCGGTCGCAGCCGGCAACAGGCGCGCCGCGACGGCGGCGGCCGATCCGCCCGACGATCCGCCAGGCACCCGCGTCGTGTCCCACGGGTTCCTGACCGGCGCGAAGGCCGAGTTCTCGTTCGACGAACCCATCGCGAACTCGTCGCAGTTGAGCTTGCCCAGCGTGACCATGCCCGCGCCGGGCCCGCCGCCCGACTCGCCGTTCCCGAGGCGGGCGACGACGGTGGCGTCGAACGGGCTGCGGTAGCCGGCGAGCATCTTCGATCCCGCGGTGGTCGGCAGCGCCGCGGTCACGAAGATGTCCTTGTGCGCCAGGGGCACGCCGAGCAGCGCGCCGAGTTCTCCCGCAGCGCGTCGTGCATCGGCGGCGCGCGCCTGATCCAGCGCCCCTTCCTCGTCGACGCACAGGAAGGCGCCGAGCTGCCCGTGAGTCGAAACACGTGCAAGCAGATGTGTCGTGACTTCGACGCTGGAGACCTCGCCTGACGCGAGCAATCGCCCCAATTCAGCGACGCCGAGCTCATGCTGCGGCGCGCTCATTCGATCACCTTGGGAACGAGGAACAGGCCATCGGCAAGCGCCGGGGCGCTGCGCTGGTTGGCCTCGCGGCGGTCGGTCTCGGTGACCTCGTCGTCGCGCAGTCGCAGCGGCATCTCCTGCACCGCCGCCAGCGGCGTGTACAGGGGCTCGACGCCGCGCGTGTCGACTGCGCTCATCTGCTCGACGATCGAGAAGAAGCCGTTCAGTTGGGTCAGCATCGCCGCCTGTTCGCCGGGCTGAAGCTCGAGCCGCGCGAGTTGCGCGATGCGGCTCACGTCCGCGGGACTCAAGGACATGGAAACCCTGCGCTGGGAAGAAGGTGCATCGGGGGGCGCGGCGTCGAAAACCGCCGGTGAGAATGATCGCTTGAGGTATTATCCACGGCTATCCACAGGCCTTGCCGGTGGCGGAAAATCGCTTTCCATGCACGTTTGCCGCACCGGCGACGGGTTGCCCCGGAAACCTTCACTGAAGAGGCCCCAGGATCGGCATTGCGCTGGCCTGCGGGGCCATCGAGAACGCCTCCATCCCTGATCGCGTCGACCGGTCCTCACGCCCAGTTCCTGCCCTGTCTGCCGCCCGACGCCACCCGCACAAGCCATGTTCGCCTCCCTGCGCCGCTATTTCTCCACCGACCTCGCGATCGACCTCGGCACCGCCAACACGCTGATCTACGTGCGCGGCAAGGGCATCGTGCTCGATGAACCCTCGGTCGTCGCGATCCGCCACGAAGGCGGGCCGCACGGCAAGAAGACCATCCAGGCCGTGGGAAAGGAAGCCAAGGCGATGCTCGGCAAGGTGCCCGGCAACATCGAGGCGATCCGCCCGATGAAGGACGGCGTGATCGCCGACTTCACGGTCACCGAGCAGATGTTGAAGCAGTTCATCAAGATGGTGCACCCGCGCTCGGTGCTGCGGCCGAGCCCGCGCATCATCATCTGCGTGCCCTGCGGCTCGACGCAAGTCGAGCGGCGCGCGATCCGCGAATCGGCACTCGGTGCGGGCGCGAGCGACGTCTACCTGATCGAGGAACCGATGGCCGCCGCGATCGGCGCCGGCCTGCCGGTGAGCGAAGCGAGCGGCTCGATGGTCGTCGACATCGGCGGCGGCACCACCGAAGTCGGCGTGATCAGCCTCGGCGGCATGGTCTACAAGGGCAGCGTGCGTGTCGGCGGCGACAAGTTCGACGAGGCGATCATCAACTACATCCGCCGCAATTACGGCATGCTGATCGGCGAGCCGACGGCCGAGATGATCAAGAAGAACATCGGCTCGGCCTTTCCAGGCTCGGAAGTCAGGGAAATCGAGGTCAAGGGACGCAACCTCTCCGAAGGCGTGCCGCGCAGCTTCACGATCTCGTCGAACGAGATCCTCGAGGCGCTGACCGACCCGCTGAACCAGATCGTCTCCAGCGTGAAGAACGCGCTCGAGCAGACCCCGCCCGAGCTCGGCGCCGACATCGCCGAGCGCGGCATGATGCTCACCGGAGGCGGCGCGCTGCTGCGTGACCTGGATCGCTTGCTCGGGGAGGAAACCGGCCTCCCGGTGCTCGTTGCCGAAGACCCGTTGACCTGTGTCGTTCGCGGCTGCGGCATGGCGCTGGAGCGGATGGAGCGCCTCGGCAGCATCTTCACCTCCGAGTGAGTGACGACCCCAACGTGCCTGCGGCATCGCCTGCCGAGGGCAGCCCGGCGCAGGCCGGGACCGCGCCACGGCACTGACCACGAAGTGAACTGAACCGGCGGATCCATGGCCCCAGGCAGCTTCGATCGCACGCCGCCGCCCTTCTTCCGCCAGGGCCCGTCGGCGCTCAGCAAGATGATGTTCTTCTCCGCGGTCGCCGTCCTGCTGATGGTGGCCGATACGCGCTTGCGGCTGACGCTGCCGCTGCGCGCGGCGGTTGCCACCGCACTGCTCCCGATCGAGCGCGTGCTGATGGTTCCGGTGACCACCTGGGAGCGCGCAGGCGAGTACCTTGGCGGACTGCAAGGTGCCCTCGGTCGAGAGCAGGCAGCGCGCGGCGAACTCGTTCGGCAGGCCGAACGGGCGACGCGCGTCGAGCAATTGGCGCGCGAGAACGCGCAGCTTCGCGACCTGCTCGAGTTGCGCCCCGCGCTTGCCGTCCGCTCACTGGCTGCCGAGGTGCTCTACGAAGCAACCGATCCGTACTCGCGCAAGGTCTTCATCGACCGCGGCAGTGCGAACGGCGTGCTGCTCGGCGCCCCGGTGATCAACGAGCAGGGCGTGCTCGGGCAGGTGACGCGGGTCTATCCGCTCAGTGCCGAGGTGACGCTGCTGACCGACAAGGATGCAGCGATCCCGGTGCTCAACCCGCGCACGCTGTTGCGCAGCGTGGCCTTCGGCCTGGCCGGCGGTGCGGGCATGGAGTTGCGCTTCATGGCCGGCAACGCCGACGTGCAGGTGGGCGACCTGCTCACGACTTCGGGCGTCGATGGCGTCTACCCGCCTGGCTTGCCCGTCGCGCGCGTGAGCCAGGTGGACCGGCGCATCGAAACCAACTTCGCGCGGATCGCGTTGCAGCCGGTGGCCGCGCCCGACAGCGTGCGCCAGGTGCTGGTGCTCGAACCGGTGGGGCTGCAGCTGCCGCCGCGGCCGGAGGGGGATGCCAATGCGGTGTCCGCACCGACGCGCAAGTCGGGCCGCCGGTGACGCGCCGTTCACGGGAGCTGTGCTCGTGACGCACCGGTCGCAGGGGACGACTTCATGATGCCGCGCAGCGCCGACCAGCTGCTGCTGCCGGTCAATCCGCTGTTCGTCTGGGTGACGCTGCTCGCAGCGCTGGCCTTCAACATGGTGCCGCTCGGGCGCCAGCCGGCCATGCCCGACCTGCTGGCGCTCGCGCTGGTGTTCTGGAACGTACACCAGTCGCGGCGCGTCGGCGTCGGTCTGGCCTTTGCGTTCGGCCTCGTGATGGACGTGCACGATGGCGCGCTGCTCGGTCAGCATGCGCTGGCCTACACGCTGCTGAGCTTCTTCGCCGTCACGATCCACCGCCGGCTTCTGTGGTTCCCTGTCCCGTCGCAGGCGGTGCAGATCCTGCCGCTGTTCGTTGCCGCGCACGCGGTGTCGCTGCTCGTGCGGCTGTTCGCCGGGGGCATGTTCCCAGGCTGGCAGATCCTGCTCGCGCCGCTGTTCGAGGCATTGCTGTGGCCGCTGGCGTGCGGGCTTCTGCTCGCGCCGCAGCGGCGCCCGCCGGATCCGGACCAGAACCGGCCCCTTTGACGGCGACCGATCCGCGTCGCGACTGCGCATGACCGAACTGAAGAACATCGAACGCGAGCTGGGGAGCTTTCGCATGCGGCTCGTCGCCGCGGCGGCGTTCGTGCTGTTCTGCTTCGGCCTGCTCGCCGCGCGGCTCGTCTATCTGCAGGTCTACAGGCACGACGAGCTCTCGACCCAGGCCGAGAACAACCGCATTGCCGTGCTGCCGATCGTGCCCAACCGCGGTCTGATCCTCGACCGCAACGGCGTCGTGCTGGCCGACAATTACTCGGCCTACACGCTGGAGATCACGCCGTCCAGGGTGCCCGACCTCGAGGGCACGATCAACGAGCTGGCGCAGGTGATCGAGGTGCTGCCGCGTGACCGCAAGCGATTCAAGCGGCTGATGGAGGAAGGCAAGAGTTTCGAGTCGCTGCCGATCCGCTCCCGCCTCAGCGACGAGGAGGTGGCGCGCTTCACCGCGCAGCGCTTTCGATTTCCCGGCGTCGACGTCAGGGCGCGGCTGTTCCGCAACTACCCGCTCGGCGAGACGGCGAGCCATCTGATCGGCTACATCGGCCGTATCAACCAGGCCGAGAAGCTCGCCATCGACGACACCGAGGACGCCTCGAACTATCGCGGCACCGAATACATCGGCAAGCTCGGCATCGAGCAGAGCTACGAGGCCGACCTGCACGGCAGCACCGGTTTCGAGGAGATCGAGACCACGGCCGGCGGCCGGGCCGTGCGCCGCCTGCAGAGCAACTCGGCGACACCCGGCAACACGCTGACACTGGCGATCGACATCCGGCTGCAGGCGCTGGTGGAGGATCTCTTCGGCGAGCGTCGCGGCGCGCTCGTCGCGATCGACCCGCGCAACGGCGAGATCCTCGCCTTCGTGAGCAAGCCGAATTTCGACCCCAACCTGTTCGTCGATGGCATCGACGCCGAGAACTGGAAGGCGCTCAACGAATCGCTCGACAAGCCGCTGCTGAACCGCGCGCTGCGCGGCACGTACCCGCCGGGCTCGACCTACAAGCCCTTCATGGCGCTGGCCGCGCTCACCCTCGGCAAGCGCACGCCACAGCAGACCATCTCGGACCCCGGCTACTTCTGGTTCGGCAACCACAAGTTTCGCGACGACAAGGAGTTCGGCCACGGCACGGTGGACATGTACAAGTCGATCGTGCAGTCGTGCGACACCTACTACTACACGCTAGCCAACGACCTCGGCGTCGACGCGATCCACGACTTCATGAAGCCGCTCGGCCTGGGCCAGATCACCGACATCGACATCCAGGGCGAAGTCAAGGGCCTGTTGCCGTCCACCGCCTGGAAGCGTGCCGCCTATCGCCGCAAGGAACAGCAGAAGTGGTACGCCGGCGAGACCATCTCGCTCGGCATCGGGCAGGGCTACAACGCATTCACGATGCTGCAGCTCGCCCAGGCCACGGCCACGGTGGCAGCAGGCGGGCAGCGCTACAGCCCGCGCCTGGTGCGCGAGATCGAGGACTTCGAGACGCGCAAGAAGCGCCGCGTGTCGGGTCACGCGCTCGAGCCGTTGTCGCTGGACCCCGCTCATCTCGCGTTCATCCACCAGGCGCTGTACGGCGTGACGCAGGAAGGCACGTCGGCCCGCGTGTTTGCCGGCGCGCCGTACAGGAGCGGCGGCAAGACCGGCACCGCGCAAGTGATCGCGATCGGCAAGGACGAGAAGTACAACGCCAAGAACGTCGAAGAGCGGCACCGCGACCATGCGCTGTACACCGCCTTCGCGCCCCTCGACGAGCCGCGCGTCGCGCTGGCGATGGTGGTGGAGAACGCGGGCTTCGGCGCCGCCGCCGCGGCACCGATTGCGCGCCGCGTGTTCGACTACCTGCTGCTCGGCAAGTACCCGAGCGTCGAAGACATCGCCGCCACGAGGCTCGGACAGGCGAACGTGCCGATCGGGGTCCAGCGCGACGTGGCCTCGGTGGCGCTGCCGGGAGCGGTCGGCACGCCACCGGAGGCGACTGCCGACCAGGTCGCCGCCGCGGTCACTTCGGCCCCAACCGCATCGGGCCCGGCCGCCGCGCCGGCTGGTACCGCCGCGAGCGCAGGGCGGGCGACGACGCGCGCCGGCGCCGTGCCATCGCCGGCACGATGATGAGCAGCGTCTTCGACAAGCCCTCGCTCTGGTCGCGCGTCAGGCCGGTGTTCCTCGGCTTCGACGGCCCGCTCAGCGTGGCGATCCTGCTGCTCGCCGCGGGTGGGCTGCTGACGATGTACTCGGCCGGTTTCGACAGCGGCACCCGCTTCGTCGACCACGCCCGCAACATGCTGCTGGCGCTCGGCGTGCTGTTCTTCGTCTCGCAGATCCCGCCGCAGCGCCTTTCGCGGCTGGCCGTGCCGCTGTACAGCCTGGGCGTCGCCCTGCTCGTCGCAACGATGCTGTTCGGCGTCACCAAGAAGGGCGCGACGCGCTGGCTGCACGTTGGCGTGGACATCCAGCCGTCCGAGATCCTGAAGATCGCGATGCCGCTGATGCTCGCCTGGTGGTTCCAGCGACGCGAGGGCCAGTTGCGCGCGCTCGACTTCCTTGCCGCTGTGCTGATGCTCGCCGTTCCGGTCGGGCTGATCGTGAAGCAGCCTGATCTGGGCACGGCGATCCTGGTCCTCTCGACCGGGCTCTATGTGATCTTCTTCGCCGGCCTGTCGTGGCGGCTGATCATCCCGGTGCTGCTGCTGGCAGCGGTGTCCGTCACGACGGTGGTGCTTTCCGAAGAGCGGATCTGCCAGGCCGATGTCAAGTGGCCGATGCTGCGCGACTACCAGAAGAGCCGCGTCTGCACCCTGCTCGACCCGACAACCGATCCGCTTGGCAAGGGCTTCCACATCATCCAGGGCGGGATCGCGATCGGCTCCGGTGGCCTGACCGGCAAGGGCTTCATGAAGGGCACGCAGACGCACCTCGAGTTCATTCCCGAGCGCACCACCGATTTCATCTTCGCCGCGTTCTCCGAGGAGTTCGGCCTGGCCGGCGGTGTCGCGCTGATCCTCGGCTTCACCTTCCTGATCTTTCGCGGCCTGATGATCGCCGCCGAGGCGCCGACCCAGTTCGCGCGCCTCCTGGCCGCTGCGGTGACGCTGTCGTTCTTTACCTATGCCTTCGTCAACATGGGCATGGTCAGCGGCATCCTGCCCGTCGTCGGCGTGCCGCTGCCGTTCGTCAGCTACGGCGGCACGGCGATGGTGACGCTCGGCCTCGGCCTCGGGATCCTGATGTCGATCTCCCGGAGCCGGCGCCTGGTGCAGACATGAAGCCGGCTGCAGGGGCTGTCGGGGGGCTTGCAATGACAAATGAGAATCATTATCATTTGCGCACACAAGCTCTTCCGACTTTCCACCATGTCTCGTTTCACTCGCCGCCTGTTCGCCCTCAGCATCACGGCTGGTCTTGCTGTCGCGCTTCCCGCCGCAGCAGCTGACGACGGGTTCAAACTCGTCATCCAGGATCACAGGTTCCAGCCTCCCGAGCTCATCGTGCCGGCCGGCAAGAAGCTCAAGCTCGTCGTCGAGAACCGCGATGCGACGCCCGAGGAATTCGAGAGCCAGGCCTTGAACCGCGAGAAAGTGATTGCGGGCAAGGCAACGGCGACGCTCTTCATCGGTCCGCTCAAGCCGGGACGCTATCCCTTCGTCGGCGAATACAACGAGGCGACCGCCAAGGGCGTGATCGTCGCGCAGTAACCGCACCGCAACCGCCATGTTCGCCACTGCCGTCATCGTCTTTCGCGAAGTCCTGGAAGCTGCGCTGCTCATCGGCATCATCGCCGCCGCGACGCGCGCCGTGCCCGGCCGCAACCGCTGGCTCGCCGCGGGCATCGCCGCCGGCATCGCCGGCGCGGGTCTGGTTGCACTCGGCACCGGGCGCATCGCGGAAATGGCGAGCGGCATCGGCCAGGAGCTGTTCAACGCTGCGGTGCTCGGCCTCGCTGTGGTGATGCTCGCCTGGCACAACCTGTGGATGTCAGCGAACGGCGCTGCGCTCTCTGCCGACGCCCGAGGCGTGGGCAGCGAGATCAGCGCCGGCCGGCGCGCACGCTCGGTGCTGCTGATCGTCGTCGGGCTTGCCGTGCTGCGAGAGGGCTCGGAGACCGTGCTCTTCCTTTACGGCATCGCCGCCTCGGAGGGCGGTGCCTCGGGGTCGATGCTGATGGGCGGCGTTGCCGGCATCGTCGCGGGCACGGCGGTCGGGTACTCGCTTTATGCAGGGCTGCTGCGCATTCCGTTGCGCTGGTTCTTTGCGGCGACCGGCGTGCTGGTGCTGTTCGTGGCCGCCGGCATGGCGTCGCAGGCTGCGCGCCTGCTGATCCAGGCCGATGTTCTGCCGAGCCTCGCGACGCCTCTGTGGGACACCTCGCATCTGCTGCCGCAGACTTCGGTCGCGGGGACGCTGCTGCACAGCCTCGTCGGCTACGAGGCACAACCGGCGGGCATGCAGCTGGTCTTCTACGTCATCGTGCTGACCGCGATCGGGGCCGGCATGAAGTGGGTCCACAAGAAGAGCGAGCCCCGGCACGCCCGACGCTGAATTCATCAGACTGCTGAAAGAGCACGCAGCTCGGCCCTGGAGGTGCTCAGATGCACCTCCCGCCGTCGACCTCCATCGCAACGCCGGTGATCATCGAGGCCTCGTCGGAGCAGAGGAAGCACGCCGCGTTGCCGAGGTCTTCCGGCGTCGAGAAGCGCCCGATCGGGATCGTCGACAGGAACTTCGCGCGGATCTCCGGTGTGTCCTCGCCCATGAAGGTCTTCAGCATCGGGGTCTCGCCGGCCACCGGGTTGAGCGCGACGACACGGATGCCGAACGGCGCGAGTTCCACCGCCATCGCTCGCGTCGCCGTGATGACCCAGCCCTTGCTCGCGTTGTACCAGGCCAGCCGCGGGCGCGGGCTGACGCCGGCGGTCGAGGCGATGTTGAGGATCACGCCGCGCTTGGCCGCCTTCATCAACGGCACGACCTCGCGCGCGGCGAGATAGATCGCCTTCATGTTGACCGCGAAGATGCGGTCGAACTCGTCCTCGGCCAGGCCCTCGAGCGGCTGCGGCAGGTGGCCGATCCCGGCGTTGTTGACGAGGATGTCGACGCGGCCGAACTGGCTCTGCGCGGCTTCGACCATCGCCCTCGCGTCGGCTGCCTTGGAGACGTCGACGGTCACGGCGCGCGCTCTTGCGCCGAGCGCCGCGGCGACCCGCGCCGCCGCCGCGGCGTCGCGGTCGGCGACGATCACGCTTGCGCCCTCGGCGACGAACTTGCGCGCGATGCCTTCGCCGAAGCCCGAGCCGGCGCCGGTGACGATGGCGATCTTGTCCTGGAGTCTCATGGCCTGCCTCCCGAATGCATTCAGCCGTGATGGATCGCGACCGTCTTCAGCGTCGAGAAGCCATACAGCGCCTCGAAGCCCTTCTCGCGTCCATGGCCGGAATGCTTGACGCCGCCGAACGGCAGCTCGACGCCGCCGCCGGCGCCGTAGTTGTTGATGAACACCTGGCCGCAGCGCAGCGCGCGCGCCATGCGCAGCTGCCGCCCACCGTCGCGCGTCCAGACGCCGGCGACCAGGCCGTAGGGCGTGCCGTTGGCGATGGCGAGCGCCTCGGCCTCGCCGTCGAACGGAATCAGTACCTGCACCGGACCGAAGATTTCCTGCTGCGCGAGCGCGTGTGCCGGGGGCACGTCGGCGAGCAGGGTCGGCCGCACGTAGTGGCCGCCGCCAGGAGCGTCGGCGACGACCGTGCCCTGCGCCGCGACTTCGATGCCACCCTCGCCCGCCAGTTCGAGGAAGCCTTCGATCACGCCGCGCTGGCGGCCTGAGATCACCGGGCCGAGGTCGAGGTCGCTCGTCGCCGGCCCGACGCGCAGCGTCGCGTAGCGCTCGGACATGCGTGCCCGCACCTGCGCGTAGGCACTTCGCTCGACGAGGATGCGCGAAGCCGCCGAGCAGGTCTGCCCGGCGTTCTGGATGCCGGCGTTGACGAGGAACGGCAGCGCGGCATCGATGTCGGCATCGGCGAATACGATCTGTGGCGACTTGCCGCCGAGCTCCAGCGTCACCGGCACCGCGTTCCTCGCCGCCGCCGCCTGCACCAGCGCGCCGGTCGCGACGGATCCGGTGAACGAGACGTGGTCGATTCCCGGGTGCGCCGCCAGCGCCGCGCCGGCTTCCTCGCCGGTGCCGGTCACCACGTTGAGTGCCCCGGCCGGCAACCCGGCCTGCTGCGCGATGCGCGCAAACGCCAGCACCGTCAGGCAGGCTTCCTCGGCCGGCTTGAGCACGCAGGCGTTGCCCATCGCGAGCGCCGCGCCGACGCTGCGACCGACGATCTGCATCGGGTAGTTCCAGGGCACGATGTGCGCCGTCACGCCGTGCGGTTCGCGCAGCGTCAGCACCGTGTAGCCGGCCTGGTAGGGCAATGTCTCGCCGTGCACCTTGTCGCAGGCCCCGGCGTAGAACTCGAGGTAGCGGGCCAGCGCGAGCGCGTCGGCGCGGCCCTGCTTGAGCGGCTTGCCGACGTCGAGCGCCTCGAGCCGGGCCAGCGCGTCGGCCTGCGCAGCGACCGCCTGGCCGACCCGCGCGAGCAAGCGTCCACGCTCGGTGCCCGTCAATCGGCCCCACTCGCCGCCGAGCGCGGTGCGCGCGGCCTGCACCGCGGCGTCGATGTCGGGCGCATCGCCGCGCGCGATGGCCGCCAGATCGCTGCCGTCGGACGGGTTCTCCAGCATGAAGGTCTGCCCGCTCGCCGCAGCGCGCCACTGGCCGCCGATCAGCAGCTGCGCGGTTTCGAATTCGATTGCCGGGTTCATGCCGCCTCCTCGCCAGACTGCGGGCCCTCCCGCTCGACTTGCCGTGGCCCCATGATAGCCAGCGACCGGCAGACGGCCCGGCGTCCGCCGAGTTGGCTTATCGTTGACCCCATGCCGCTGCCCACTCGCCCGCCAGCACGATGAGCGTCTTCCTGCTCAAGCGGCTCGCCACGTTCATTGCCACGCTGCTCGCGGCGTCCGTGGTGATCTTCCTGGTGCTCGAGATCCTGCCGGGCGACGCGGCGCAGATGATGATGGGACCCGACGCGTCGCCCGAGGCGGTGCGCGCGCTCGCTGTCAAGTTCGGCCTCGATCGTCCGCCGCTCGAGCGCTACCTCGGCTGGGTCGGCGGCATGCTGAGCGGCGAGCTGGGCTTGAGCCACGCCTACAGCTCGCCGGTGGCCGAGCTGATCCTCGAGCGACTGCTCGTCACCGTGCCTCTGGCGCTGATGGCGATGGCGCTGACCACCGTGCTCGCGCTCAGTGCCGGCGTCTACGCCGCGTCGCGCCACAACAAGCTCGGCGACGTGGGCCTGATGGGCCTCTCCCAGCTCGGCATCGCGATCCCGAATTTCTGGTTCGCGATCCTGCTGATCCTGCTCTTCTCGGTGACGCTGCGCTGGTTCTCGGCCGGCGGCTTTCCGGGCTGGGGCGAGGGCGTCTGGCCGGCGTTCAAGTCGCTGCTGTTGCCGGCCGTGTCGCTGGCAGTCGTGCAGGCCGCGATCCTGTCGCGCATCACGCGCTCGGCGGTGCTCGAAGTGCTGCGCGAGGACTTCGTTCGTACCGCGCGCGCCAAGGGCCTGTCGCGTCGCGCGGCGATGTGGCGTCACGTGCTGCGCAACGCGATGATCCCGGTGCTGACGATCATGGGACTGCAGTTCGCCGAACTGCTGGCCGGCACCATCGTCGTCGAGAACGTGTTCTACCTGCCCGGGCTCGGCAGGCTGATCTTCCAGTCGATCTCGAACCGCGACCTGATCGTCGTGCGCAACTGCGTGATGTTCCTCGCTGCGATGGTCGTCGTCGTCAACTTCGTCGTCGACCTGCTCTATGCGGCGATCGACCCGCGGATCAAGGCGGCCGACATATGAGGCCCCAAACTGACTTCGTTCACGACCAGGCGGGGGCGCTGCGATGAGCGCTCTTCTCGCCGCCCCTGCGCCCGGATTCCTGCGCCGCGCGATGCGTCACCGCAGCTTCACACTCGGCGGCGCGCTGACGCTGTTGCTGCTGCTCGCAGCCACCGTGTCGCTCGTCTGGACGCCATGGCCGGCCTACGAGATCGACATTCCGCACAAGTTGCAGCGGCCCTCGTGGTCGCACTGGCTCGGTACCGACATCCTCGGCCGCGACATCTCCTCGCTGCTGCTCGTCGGCGCGCGTAACTCGATCCTCGTCGGCGTGATTGCGGTCGGCATCGGCCTCGTCGTCGGCACGGCGCTCGGCTTGCTGGCGTCGGCGCGGCGCGGCTGGGTCGAGGAACTCATCATGCGCGTGTCCGACTTCGGCTTTGCCTTTCCGGCGATCCTGTCGGCGATCATGATGACGGCGGTGTTCGGCCCCGGCATCGTCAACTCGATCATCGCGATCGGCATCTACAACATTCCCACGTTCGCCCGCATCACGCGCGCCTCGGCAAATGTCGTCTGGTCGAGCGAATATGTTCTTGCGGCGCGGGCGTCTGGCAAGGGCACGTGGCGGATCACGATCGAGCACGTGCTGCCCAACATCCTGTCGGTGCTGATCGTGCAAGGGACGATCCGCTTTGCCATCGCCATCCTCGCCGAGGCGGCGCTGTCGTACCTGGGCCTGGGCACGCAGCCGCCGCAGCCGTCGTGGGGACGCATGCTGAGCGAGGCGCAGACGCTGCTCTTCCAGGCGCCGCGGCTCGCGGTGTTCCCCGGTGTCGCGATCGTGCTCGCGGTGCTCGGGCTGAACCTGCTCGGCGACGGGTTGCGCGACCTGTTCGATCCGCGGCTGGCGCGGGAGCGCTGAACCCGTGCCCCTGCTCCAAGTCACCAACCTTCGCGTGCGCCTGAACACGCAGCGCGGCCTGGCCGACGCCGTGCGCGGCGTGAGCTTCGCGGTAGAGCGCGGCGAGACGCTGGGCCTGATCGGTGAGTCGGGCTGCGGCAAGTCGATCACGGCCCTTGCGCTGCTTGGCCTGCTTCCGGAGCGCGCAGTGGTTTCAGGCAGCATCCGCTTCGACGGCGAGGAACTGGTCGGCCGCAACGACGCCGAGCTTTGCCAATTGCGTGGCAACCGCATCGGGATCATCTTCCAGGAGCCGATGACGGCGCTGAACCCGCTGCACACGATCGGCCGCCAGGTCGGCGAGCCGCTGCGGCTGCATAAGGGGTTGACCGAGTCCATGGCGCGCAAGCAAGCCATCGCGCTGCTCGACCGTGTCGGCCTGCCCGACGCGGCGCGGCGCGTCGACGCCTATCCGCACCAGCTCTCGGGGGGTCAGCGCCAGCGCGTCACGATCGCGATGGCGCTCGCCTGCGGGCCCGACCTGCTGATCGCCGACGAGCCGACGACGGCGCTCGACGTGACGATCCAGGGCCAGATCCTCGACCTGATCGCCGACCTGGTGTCCGAGCGCGGCATGGCGTTGCTGCTGATTTCGCACGACCTCGGCGTGATTGCCGAGAACGTTGCGCGCATGCTCGTGATGTACGGCGGCACGGTGGTCGAGAGCGGCCCTACCGCAGAGGTGTTCGCTCGCATGGCGCACCCGTACACGCAGGGGCTGTTCGCGGCGCGACCCAGGCTCGGCGCGGCACCGGGCACCAGGCTGGCGACGATCGCCGGCACGGTTCCCGACCTGGCCGACCTGCCGCCGGGCTGCCCGTTCACCGAGCGCTGCAGGCTCGCCGTGGCCGCCTGCCGCGACACCGTGCCGCCGCCGGTCGCGATCGGTGCCGGGCACGAAGCGCGCTGCCTGCGCATCGAGGCGGCGCTGGCCGCACAGCTGGAGCACGCATGAACGGCGCGCTGCTCGAACTGGAGGACCTGGTCCGTCACTACACCTTGCCCCGCGAGAGCCTGTTCCGCCCTGCACCGCTAGTGCATGCGCTCAACGGCGTGAGCCTCTCGATCGAAGCAGGGCGCAGCCTGGGCGTGGTCGGGGAATCGGGGTCCGGCAAGTCGACGCTGGCGCGCCTGGCGATGGCGCTCGAGCGCCCCACGTCGGGCGCGGTGCGCCTCCTTGGCGAGAACTTGAACGCGCTGTCGGCCGAGGCGCTGCGCCGGGCCCGGCAACATTTCCAGATGGTCTTCCAGGACCCCTACGGCTCGCTCGACCCGCGACAGAAGGTGGCGCGCATCGTCGGCGAGCCGCTCAGCGCACAGGGCGGTGCCGACGCGGCGACGCAGCGCCGACGCGTCGGCGAGACGCTCGAAGCCGTGGGCCTGCGCGCGGCCGATCTCGACAAGTACCCGCACGAGTTCTCCGGTGGCCAGCGGCAACGCATCGCTATCGCGCGTGCGCTGGTGACGCGGCCGAAGCTGATCGTGGCCGACGAGCCGGTGAGCGCTCTCGATGTGTCGGTGCAGGCGCAGGTGCTGAACCTGCTGCTCGACCTGCAGGCCGAATTCGGTATCACCTATCTGCTGATCAGCCACGACCTCGCCGTGGTCGACCACGTTTGTGACGAGGTTGCGGTGATCTACCTCGGGCGCATCGTCGAGCAAGGCCGGCCGGCGGCGCTGTTTCACTCCGCTGCGCATCCCTACACGCGGGCGCTGCTCGACGCAGTGCCGCGTGCCGAGCCGGGCGCGGCGCGCCGCCGCCGGGTCGCCGTCACCGCTGTGCCCGCGGGCAGCCAGATCGGCGATGCTAGCGGTGCCGTGCGTGGCTGTGCATTTGCCGACCGCTGTAGCCATGCGCAGGAACGCTGCCGCGTCGAAGCGCCGCTGCTGCGCGCCATAGCCCCGGGGCACCGCGCGGCGTGCCATCATGCCGAGCGCGTGCTCGCCGACGCTGTCGCGCCCGGTGCCCCACGGGCGCGCGGCGAGGAAGCTGAGGCACACTTGGCGGCACCTGACTGACATTGACTGGAGGAACCTGCGATGCTGAGAAGACTGATCCCACTGCTGGCGGCTGCCGTGATGGCTGTCGTGCCGCTGGCCGGCCATGCGCAAGCGAAGAAGGACTCGCTGGTGCTGGCGATGGCGCTCGAACCGCCGGGCCTGGACCCGACCGCCGGCGCCGCGTCGGCGATCGCCGAGATCGTGCTCTACAACGTGTTCGAGACGCTGACCAAGATCGGCCCCGACGGCAAGGTGACGCCGCTGCTGGCCGAGAGCTGGGAAGTCTCGCCCGACCTGAAGACCGTGACCTTCAAGCTGAAGCGCGACGTGAAGTTCCAGAACGGCGAGCCGTTCAACGCGCAGACGGTGAAGTACGCGTTCACGCGCGCCGGCGCCGAGAAGAGCACCAACAAGGACAAGCGGCTGTTCCAGGCCATGGAGTTCATCGGCACGCCCGACCCCTACACGGTCGTGATCGGCATGAAGACCATCGAGCCGGACCTCTTGTTCCTGCTCGGTCAGGCGACGGCCATCATCGTCGAGCCCAAGAGCAGCGACACCAACGCCACGCAGCCGGTCGGCACCGGGCCGTTCAAGCTGGAGAACTGGGCCAAGGGTTCGTCGGTCACGCTGGTGCGCTGGCCGGGCTACCGCAACGCGGCGGCTGTCAAGCTCGCCAAGGTGACGTTCCGCTTCATCAGCGACCCGGCGGCGCAGGTGGCGGCGCTGCTGTCGGGCGACGTCGACGCGTTCCAGCGCGTTGGCGCGGCGCGCAGCCTGGCCCAGATCAGGGCCGACGGGCGCTTCCAGGTGATCACGGCCGGCTCGCGGGCGAAGACCATTCTCGCGATCAACAACAAGAAGAAGCCGCTCGACGACGTGCGCGTGAGGCGCGCCATCTCGGCGGCGATCGACCGCAAGGCCGTGATCGAGGGTGCGGCGGACGGCCTGGGCGCGCCGATCGGCAGCCACTACGTGCCCGGCGCGCTGGGCTACGTCGACACCACCGGCATCAACCCGTTCAACATCGAGAAGGCCAAGGCGCTGCTGAAGGAAGCAGGCGTCACGACGCCGCTGGAGCTGACGATGAAGCTGCCGCCGCCCCCGTACGCGCGCCAGGGCGGCGAGGTGATCGCGGCGCAACTGGCCAAGATCGGCATCGTTGCCAAGATCGAGAACGTCGAATGGGCGCAGTGGCTCGACGCGGTCTACGGCAAGAAGAATTACGACCTGACGATCATCTCGCACGTCGAGCCGTTCGACCTGGGCAACTGGGCCAAGCCCGACTACTACTGGGGCTACAGCAATCCGGCGTTCAACAAGCTTTTCGACCAGATCAACAACGCGCCGACCACGGCAGAGCGCGCCAAGCTGCTCGGTGAAGCGCAGAAGATGATCGCCAACGACGCCGGTGCCGCGTTCCTCTACCAGCCGACCTGGCTGACCGTGGCCAACAAGAAGGTCAAGGGTCTGTGGAAGGACATGCCGATCTTCGTCAACGACTTGTCCGTCATCTCGTGGGAGTGATGCTGCCGGCGAGCCGCTGAACATGGCGGCGCTGCACGACCTTTGCGCCACTGAACTGGTGGCTGCCTACCACAGCCGCACGCTGTCGCCCGTCGAGGCGACGCGCGCGGTTCTGGCCCACATCGCGCGCTGGGAGCCGCACCTGATGGCGACCTACGCGCTCGACCCCGAGGGCGCGCTGGCGATGGCCCGCGCGTCCGAGCAGCGCTGGCTTGCCGGCCGGCCGCTCGGCGCGCTCGACGGTGTGCCGGCGATGATCAAGGAAAACATCGCGACGAAGGGCGTGCCCGTGCCGCTGGGCACGGCCGCCACCGAGCTCGTTCCTGCGGTAGAGGACGCGCCGCCAGCGGCGCGCCTGCGCGAGGCCGGTGCGGTGCTGATGGGCAAGACGACGATGCCGGACTACGGCATGCTGTCGTCGGGCCTGTCGAGCTTTCACGCGCTGACCCGCAACCCCTGGGACCTGAGCAAGGGCCCGGGGGGTTCCAGTTCCGGCGCGGGTGCGGGGGCCGCCGCAGGATACGGCCCGCTGCACGTCGGTACCGACATCGGCGGCTCGATCCGCCTGCCGGCCTGCTGGTGCGGCGTCTTCGGTCTCAAGCCCAGCAACGGCCGCATCCCGATCACCCATCCGTACTATGGCCGCGTTGCCGGCCCGATCACGCGCAGCGTTGCCGATGCGGCGCTGATGATGCAGGTGCTGTCGCGGCCCGACCTGCGCGACACCACGAGCCTGCCACCGGCCGCCATCGACTGGACGTCACTGCGGCGTGAGGTGCGCGGCCTGCGCATCGGGCTGCTCCTCGACGCCGGATGGGGTCTGGCGGTAGAGCCCGAGACCGCTGCCGCGGTGCAGGCCGCCGCCCGCGCCTTCGAGGCAGCGGGCGCGATCGTCGAGCCGCTCGCGCCGTTCACCACCCGCGCGATGATCGATGGGCTCGACAACTTCTGGCGCATGCGCTTCTGGCTCGACTTCTCGGCCCTGCCGCCCGCGCGCCAGGCCAGGGTGCTGCCCTACATCCGCGAGTGGATCGTCACGGCAGGCCGGCTCGACGGGGCCGAGGTATTCCGCGGCTTCAGCCAGATGGCGGCCATCCGCGACGCCACGCTGGCGGCGACGCAGGACTTCGATTTCGTGCTCTCGCCGGTGAGCCCCGTCCCGGCCTTCGCCGCTGAACTGGCCAGTCCGATCCACGACCCGCGGCGGCCGTTCGAGCACATCGAGTTCACACTGCCGTTCAACATGAGCGAGCAGCCGGCGGCGTCGATCCCCTGTGGCTTCACTAGCGACGGCCTGCCGATCGGTCTGCAGATCAGCGGGCGGCGTTTCGATGACC
The DNA here is from genome assembly GCA_963802435.1 of uncultured bacterium. Lineage (GTDB taxonomy): Bacteria > Pseudomonadota > Gammaproteobacteria > Burkholderiales > Burkholderiaceae_C > CAIKUF01. The sequence continues at coordinate 11,332 of CAWDIT010000007.1, read as the reverse complement.
TCGGGGTGCTGCAAGTGGCTCGCGCCTTTGAGGACATGCGCGGCCCCCAGCGGGCTTGGCCGACGCCCCCCGACTAGGGCGCCGATCGTGCACGACCTGCTCGGCAACGCCATCCACGTCGCCGACGCGGCCAGCGTCGCGGCGGTCGACGACTTCGTCGGCGGATTCATCGCCTGCGAATCCCGGGTCACGAACATTCTCGCTGCGGCCGAGAACGACGACAGCGTGATCGTGCAGGCCTGCGCCGCGGCGTTGCACCTGTTCGCCGAGTCGCCCGAAGGCGCGGTCAACGCGCAGCCACACCTCGAGCGCGCGGCACGCAGCCGCGTACCGGCGAGTGAGCGAGAACTGCACTTCCTGGCTGCCGTGCGGGCCTGGGCGGCAAACGACATCGCCGTTGCGATCCGCCTGCTCGACGCACAAGTGCGCGAGCACCGGCGCGACCTCGCGGCCCTCAAGCTCGGCCAGTACCTGCTCTTCAACCTGGGCGACTCGCCCGGCATGTTGCGTCTGGCCCTTGCAGCGCAGCACGCCGCCGCCGACGTGCCCTATCTGCACGGCATGACCGCGTTCGCCTACGAGCAGTGCCATCTCCTGCCCGAAGCCGAACGCTGCGCTCGCCACGCGATCGGCCTGCTCCGCAAGGAGCCCTGGGCGCAGCATGCGCTGGCCCACGTGATGCTCACCGAAGGCCGCATCGAGGAAGGCCGCGCCTTCCTGGCAGAGGTGAGCGACAGCTGGGTCGGGCTGAACTCGTTCATGGAGACGCACAACTGGTGGCACCTGGCGCTGTTCCTGATCGAGCAGGACGCGCACGCCGCCGCGCTCGATCTGTACGACCACCACGTCTGGGGAGTCTGCAAGCCATACTCGCAGGATCAGATCGGCGCCGTTTCGCTGCTCGCGCGGCTGGAACTCGCCGGCATCGATGTGGGTGATCGCTGGGCCGATGTGGGCGCCTACCTTGCCGTGCGTACCCACGACCAGGTGCAGCCCTTCCTCGACATGCAGTACCTCTACGGATTGGCTCGTGCCGGGCTGCCCGAGGCGGACGCGCTGATGCGCCAGGTCGAGGCCTTCGCACGGCATGCGCCGGAACTCACCCGTGGCGCATGGCAGCGGGTGGCCGTGCCGGCCTGCCGCGGCCTGCTGGCGCATGCGCGGGGCGAGCACGTGCGGGCGGTGGACGAGCTCGGCATCGCTTTGCCGCGCATGCTCGAGATCGGCGGCTCTCACGCCCAGCGCGACCTGTTCGAACAGGTCTACATCGATGCGTTGGTCAGGTCTGGGCGGCTCGTCGGCGCGCAGAACCTGCTGCAGCAGCGCGCCCGTGCCTGCCCGCAATCGCTGCGCTTGCGGCGCCAGCTCGCGCCCGTCCATGAAAGGCTGGGCCTCGGGAAACCGGCCGCCCGGTCCGATTCAACGGGCGCTCGACACGGAACCTGAGTCGTCCGCGGGCGAGGGACGGATGGGTCACGACTTCACCGATTTCGCCGATCTCGCCGCAGGCTTGCCGCGCTTGACTGTCTTGGCCGCCTTCCTTGCGCTGGCGCGCGCGCCGGGCGGCACCGTGGCGCCGAGTTCCGCTTCGAGGCGTTCGCACAACGTGCGCAGGATCTTGACCCGGGCATGGTTCTTGTCGTTGGCTTCGACCAGCGTCCAGGGCGCGGCGCCGGTGCTGGTGCGCTCGACCATGTCGCAGACGGCCTGCTGATAGGCCGCCCATTTCTCGCGATTGCGCCAGTCTTCCTGGGTGATCTTGAAGCGCTTGAATTCGACCTTCTCCCGCTCCTGGAAGCGCCTGAGCTGCTCTTCCTGGCTGATCTGCAACCAGAACTTGGCCACGATCACCCCCGCGTCCGTCAGCTCATGCTCGAAGTCGTTGATCTCGCTGTAGGCGCGCGTCCAGTCGTTCTCGCTGCAGAACCCCTCGACGCGCTCGACCAGTACCCGTCCATACCAGGTGCGGTCGAAGATGACGACCTGCCCCTTGCGCGGAAGGTGCCGCCAGAATCGCCACATGTAGGGTTGCGCCCGCTCCTCCTCGGTGGGCGCAGCCACCGGAACGACCCGGTATTGCCGCGCATCCAGCGCGCCGCCGATGCGCCGGATGGCGCCGCCCTTGCCCGCTGCGTCGGCACCCTCGAAAGCGCAGACCAGTGCCTTGCCCTTGAAGCGCGGATCACGAACCAGCTCGGACAGGCGGGCCTGCCACTTCGCGAGTTCGGACCCGTACGCCTTGTCAGCCAGCTTGAGGTTCAGATTGAGTTCGGAGAGGACATTGCGGCCATCCGTGTCCACCCGCACCATGGGCGATAGAGGCGACGCCGGCCGGTCGGGGCTGGCCAGCTTCTGCTGCATGGCATCCAGCAGGATCTTTCCCACGGTCAGCGAGCGATAGCGGTCATCGGTGCCTTCCACCACCACCCAGGGCGCCCACGACGTGTTGGTCACGCGCAGGAAGTGACCCGCAATCTCTTGCAGGCGGTCGTAGGTCTTGAGCCGGTCCCAGTTCCACTGGGTCACGCGCCAGGCGGTGCGGGGGTCGCTTTCCAGCGCCTTGAGCCGCGTCTTCTGCCCCTCCTTGGTCAGATGAAACCAGAACTTCAGGACCAGTGCGCCCTCGTTGACCAGCATCTGTTCGAAGCGATTGATCTGGCCAGCCCTTGCATCGAGATCCTTCATCGGGATCTCGCCCTGGACACGCTGGCGAATCGGATCCGAATACCAGGAGCCGGCGAAGATGCCCACCCGGCCCTTGGGTGGCAGCGATCGCCAGTAGCGCCACATGGCCGGGCGGTCGCGTTCCTCGTCGGTCGGTTCGGCGAAGGCAAGCGTCGAAATGAACCTGGGGTCCATCCACTCGTAGAGCGTGTTGATGGTCTCGCCCTTGCCAGCACCATCCTGGCCGCTGATCAGCACCACGACCGGGCTCTTCCTGTTCGTGTCCAGGTCCACCTGCGCCTCGAGCAGCGCGGCCCGCAACGCCGGCAGCGCCTCGCGGTAGGCGGCCTTGCTGATCTGGTGGCCGATCTCTGCTGATTCGAACATCGAGGCACTCCGGTTGCGATCGTGTTGCCTGGTCCCCTGCTGGCGCTTCGACTGCCTGCCAACGCAGGTTGACAGTGTGCCCCAGCGAACGGCGCCCCGGCTGCGGCCGGACCGCCAGTTCGTGCGGCGCGCAGCCGACGTTGATGATCTTGCCGACCGCGCCTCGGGTGTCGCTGGCGTGGGCCGGGGCCCGCGCGGCGAGACCGCGACGGCCGATCAGTGCCGTTCGGTCACGGCCTTGCGGATCGCGGCCACGCTCTGCGCGACGATCAGGTCGACGCCCAGCTGGCCGAGCGCGGCGGTGGCCGGCTGAGGATCACCCGCCACACCCAAGGACAGGCCTTCGCGGGCCGCAAGCGGCAGCTGGTCGAGCCGCACCATCGTCGCGTCCAGCGCCAGCAGCAGCGAGGTGTCGCCTGCACCGGCGTGGCTGCCGAACTGCGCCGCGCCGATGCCCTTGGCGCGCAGCGCTGCGGCGAAGTCGGCCTGCGAGCTGCGGTAGTACTCGGCGACGTACAGCGCGTGCGTGCCGGTTCCTGCCCAGTCACGGTTCAGCTTGTCGGCCACTGCCTTGAGCTGGCTCTGGTAGCCGCCGTGCTCGCCGACGAAGACCACGTCCTTGAACCCGTGCTGACGAAAGCTGCGTGCTGCCGAGTCGAGCGTGGCGCGAAAGACTTCGTCGGGAACGGTGATCGTTCCGGCAAAGCGCATGTGCGAAGTGGGTGGCGCAACGCGGCCCTCGGGCACGTAGGCGAGCACCGGCGCCACGACCGTGTGGCCGAGGGCCGTGGCGATGCGCCCGGCGAGCATCCGCGCCCGCAGGTTGTGTTTGCCGAGCGCCAGGTGCGGCCCGCTCTGCTCGGTGCCGCCGACCGGAACGATGACGGTCGTCGTGCCGGCCTGGATGGCGTCACGCAGCTCGGTCCAGGTGAAGTCTTCCAGGTACACGCTGGCCGGCGCCGCCTGCGCGGCGGGCACGCAGCACAGCAGCGCGAGGGTCAGCAGGGCAGCGAGACGGCGCATCGTGATTCTTCCCGTCACCTGCTAACGGATCAGCGCCGCGCCGCGTTGCTGCAGCAGATCGCGAAGGATGGAGCGGTGGCAATGGAGTTCGTCCGCGCAGTAGCAGCCGAGCGAAAAGTCTGCGCTGTGCGACAGCGCGGCCAGCAGGTCGAGGCTGCGCGAGGCATCGGCAGCACCCATCTCGGCCCGGTAGCGCCGCGTGAAGACCGACCAGGCTGCCTCGGTCTGGGACTGCTGCCCGAGCTTCATTGTCTCTGCGCTCGGCGCGAGGTTCGGGTACCAGACGTCGTACCAGTCCTGGCGCGCGAACTCCGCCTTCGGTACGCCGCGCGGTGGCCGCCTGACGGTGCCGATGCGCAGTCCCTCCTGCGGTGCGCGCGGCGTGCCGAGTCTGACGATCCGGATGCCCATGCGCTCAACCCAACAGGCCGTCGAGGTGCGCATCGTCGGCCCAGCTGACGATCTCGAGCCGTTGGCCCGTCACGCGCAGCCGGTTCAGGCCGGTGTTCGGGATGGCGCAGGTGCGCGGCCCGTGAAGCGGCAGGCCGTGCACGGTGCGATACAGCATGTCGAGCACGCCGCCGTGCGTCACCACGGCCAGCGTCAGGCCGGCGTGGCGGCTCGCCAGCGCCTGCACCGCACCGACCACGCGGGCGTGAAAGCTGCGCACGCTCTCGCCTTCGGGCAGCGCGTAGTCGGGGTCGTGGCGCATCCATTCGGCCAGCAACTGCGGGTGGTGCGCCTGCACCTCGTCGAAGCTCATGCCCTCGAGGACGCCGAAGTGCTGCTCGCGCAGGCCCGCGTCGGGCGCCGCGGGAAGCTCGAGCCTGCGCGCCGCCGGCTCGGCGGTCTGGCGGGTGCGCAGCAGATCGCTGCAATAGAACACGTCGACGCGTTCCTGCGCCAGACGCTCGGCCATGCGCGCGGCCTGGCGCTGCCCGAGGGCATTGAGCGGCACATCGATCTGGCCCTGGAAACGACCCTGCACGTTCCAGTCGGTCTCCCCGTGGCGGATCAGGATCACTTCGGTCATCGGCTCCATTGTCCGGCAATCGCGTGGCGCCGCACAGCGAACGAGGCGCGTCGCTTGACGCGCGACAATCCCCGCCGTGCCGACGATCCTCCTCCTCCCGGGCCTGGCGGCAGACGCCGCGATGTGGGCCGCGCAACTCGAGGCGCTGGCCGGCGCGCGCGAGGCGTTCGTCGCCGACGTGCATTTCAGGTTTGCCACGTTGCCCGAGATGGCGCGTGCACTGCTCGCCGATCACCCCGGCGAGCTGATTCTCTGTGGCGCGTCGATGGGAGGCATCCTCGCCTTCGAAGTGCTGCGCCAGGCGCCGCAACGCGTTCGCGGCGTGGCGCTGCTCGGCACGACGGCGCGGCCCGATTCGCCCGAGGTCGCTGCGCTGCGCGCCAGCGCGTTCGCGATGATCGAAGCGGGCCGCTACGAGGAGATGATCAGCGGGAACGTGCCGTTCTCGTTCCACGCCGACCGGCTCGGTGAGCGCGAACTGGTCGACGCCTACCTCCACATGCTGCGCCGCGCCGGGCCCGATCAGCTGGTGCGGCAGAACCTCGCGACGGCAGCGCGGCCCGACAGCCGCCCCCTGCTGCCGACGCTGCGCTGTCCGGTCCTGGTGCTGTGCGGCGACAGCGACGCAGTGACCACTGCGGAAGCCTCGCGCGAGATCGCCGAGCTCGTACCCGGCGCCGAGCTCGGGCTGATCGCGCGCTGCGGGCACATGCTGACGATGGAGAGGCCGCGCGAAGTGAACGAGGCACTTCTCGGCTGGCTGGACCGGAACTTGCCGACGCACACTCCCTGAGCCAGCCGGCGGTCCGGCTCTTCGGCGCGGGCGCTCGCCGCCAGTCAGACCAGCGGCGCGACGATACCTTCGGTGGCCATTGCCCGTTGCACTGCGGGGCGCGCGAGCAATCTCTGCAGGTAGGGGCCGAGATGCGGCAGGCTGCGCGCAGGCCGGGCAAAGCCGCGCGTCCAGCGGCACAGCACCAGCGCGTAGAGGTCGATCGCGCTGAACGCGGCGTCGAGCAACCAGGGGCCGTTCGCCGCGAGTTCGGCGTCGAGCTGGTCGAGCATCGCGCCGATCTTCGCCTCGGCGTGCGCCTTCACCTGCGCGATCGCCGCCGGCTCGTCGGCCCAGCGCTCGGGGTAGAAGTAGATGATCAATGCCGCCTGCAAGGTATTGGTCAGCCACGCGAGCCACTTGTAGAAGTGCGCACGCGCCGTCGTTCCCGTCGCCGGCGCGAGCCCGGCCTCGGCATGCGTGTCGAGCAGATGCAGGCAGATCGCCGCCGTTTCGTAGAGCACCAGCTCGCCTGCGGGAGTGGTCTCGACGAGCACCGGGATCAGGCCGTTCGGGTTGAGCTTCAGGTAGGCGGGCGATTTGTGCGCCTGCTGCGCACGATCGACGAGCACGAGCTCGAACGGCACGCCGAGCTCCTCGAGCAGCAGGTGCGGGATCAGGCTCGCGTTGCCGGGGTAGTAGTGCAGCTGGATCATTCGTTCGTCTCCGCCTTCGAGGCCGGATTGTGGCAGCCCAACGCGCAGGGTTGACCACGATTGCCGCGCGACGCGGCTTGGTGGACGCTCGCTCCGTGCGATGCGCGCATTCATCGGCATCGGGTTCCTGACGAACGGAGGTCTGAGATGGACATCGAGCAATTCATGCAGGGCTACAAGGCCGCGTGGGAGGGGCGTGACGACGTGCTGTTCTGCGCCCTGTTCGCGCGCGACGCGACGTACCGCAACACACCCTTCGCCGAGCAGCGCGGTCATGACCAGTTGGCCGCCTACTGGCAGCGCGTCAAGCTGCAGGAAGACATCCATCTGAGCTACGAGATCCTGGCGTCCGCAGCGGCAAGCGGCATTGCGCACTGGCACGTCACGTACCAGGTGAGCTCCGAGGAACTGTTCCAGATCTGGGCCGCGTCGACTGGGACGAACCTTGTTGCGCGCAGGCCGGGAGACCCTCTGCCCCGGATGGTGCTCGATGGCGTGCTGCAAGCGCAGTTCGCCGACGGGCTGTGCCAGGAATGCCGCCTCTGGTGGCACAGCATGGCCCAGACCTAGCGCGAATGCCGAGGGTGCGAGACTCGCGTCATGGACAGCTGGCTCGCCCAACTCGCCGCGCTGCAGGGCGCACCCGCCTACGGCCTGCTGTTTGCACTTCTAGTGAGCTGCGGCATCGGCGCGCCGATGAACGAGGACATCGTGCTGCTCGTCGCGGCCGCGCTCACGCTGTCGCGCGTGATGGAGCCGCTGCCGCTGATCGCAGTGGCCTGGGCCGGGCTTGTGCTAGGCGACGCGCTCGTCTTCCATTGGGGCCACCGCTTCGGACCGCGCATCCTCGGCACGCGGTTCGTCTCGCGCATCGTCGCGCCGCAGCGATTGGCCGAGTTCCAGGACCGCGTGCGGCGCGGCGGGCCGGCGTACATCTTCGTGATCCGCTTCATGCCGGGGATCCGCACCGCGCTGTTCTTCGCTGCCGGAACGCTGAAGATCCACTACCGGACCTTCTTCCTGTTCGACGGCCTCGCGGCGGCGATCGAGCTGCCGCTGCTCGTCTACGGCGTGCGCTTCGTCGGTGGGCGCTGGCAGGAGATCCTGGCTGCCGTCGAGCAGTTTCAGCTCGTGCTGCTGATCGGCCTGGCGGTGCTGGCCCTGTTCGTGCTGGCGCTGCGATCGATGCGTAAGCGCACCCGCCCGCCAGCGAGCCCAACCGACGGGATGAATCCACCATGAACAGGACTGCGATGCCAGACACGGGGCGTTCGCGCGAAGACGTGCTCCGGACGATGCGCGCCTTCGCCGCCAGCGACCCCGACTACCAGCATGGCAGGCTGTGGAGCCTGGTGTACTACCTCGACGAGGAGCACGCCGATTTCCTGGCCGAGGCCTACCAGGCCTTCTCGTCGGCCAACGGGCTGAACCCGACGGCGTTCAAGAGCCTGAAGCGTTTCGAGACCGAAATCGTCGCGGCAGTCGCTGATCTGCTGCACGGCACGGCAGACGTGTGCGGCGTCGTCACCTCCGGCGGCACCGAGAGCTGCCTGCTTGCCGCGAAGACCTACCGCGACCTGGCCCGCGCGCAGCGGCGCGTCACGAGACCCGAGATGATCGTGCCGGTGACGGCGCACGTGGCCTGGTTCAAGGCGGCCGAGTACTTCGGCATCAGGCTGCGCAAGTTGCCGCTGGATGCCTCGTTGCGTGCCGACGTGGGCCGGCTCGAGCAGATGATTAACCGCCGCACGGTGATGATCCTCGGCTCGGCGCCCGAATACCCGCACGGGATGATCGACCCGATCGAGGCGATGGGCGACATCGCGCAGCGCCACGGCATTCCGCTGCACGTGGACGCCTGCGTAGGCGGTTTCATCCTGCCGTTCATGGCGATGAACGGCATCGATCTGCCGCTGTGGGACTACAGGGTTGCGGGCGTCACGTCGATCTCGGCCGACATCCACAAGTACGGCTTCGCGGCCAAGGGGGCGTCGACGATCACCTACCGCAGCCTCGACTTGTTGAAGCACCAGATGTTCGTGTATCAGGATTGGCCGGGCGGCGTGTTCGCCTCGCCGGCGCTGCTCGGCACGCGCCCCGGCGGCGCCTACGCTGCGGCGTGGGCGGCGATGCAGTACTTCGGCAAGTCGGGCTACCGGGACCTCGCGCGCCGCACGATCGAGGCCTTCGAACGCCTGAAGCAGGGTATCGCCGCGATGCCCGAGTTGCGCGTGCTCGGTGACCCGCAGGGCCCGTTGCTCGGTTACGCCTCGCGCGATCCGGACGTCGGCATCTACGCCGTCGGCGATCAGATGGACGCCCGTGGCTGGCAGGTCAACCGGCTGCAGTTTCCGGAGGGCCTGCACGCGATGGTGACCGCCAAGCACGTGGAGAGCGTCGACGAGTTCCTGAGCGACCTGAAGGACGCCGTGGCCGTCGTCAAGGCCGATCCCTCGCTGGCGCGCAAGGGGGGCGCTGCCACGTACGGACTGATGGCGAACATTCCGCTGCGCGGCATGGTGCGCCAGCGCGTGCTCGACATCTTTGCCGGCATGTACAAGTCGGGCGGCGCCGAGTTCGACCTCTCGGCGCAGGCCGGCGCAGGCGAGGGCCACGACGCGCACGCGGCGCCGGCCTCGCTCACAGAGCGGATCGCGATGTGGTACGTCGCGCGCAGGCAGCGCCGGCAGGGTTGAGCTGCCGTCGCGAACCGCGTTGCGAAGTGCGGGTGACCGCCTTGTCGTGAGAGACAATCAATTGAACGAGACTGCGCGACGAATCGCGATTGAAGTGTCGGATCAAGGAATGGGCCGCGGAGCCCGCCAGCAGGAGATTGAGATGGCCGGATTGCAGTGGTTCCCGAAGGGCCGATCGCGGGTGGCGGCAGCGCTCGCCGCGTGTCTTGGCCGTCTCGCTGGCTGGCTGCGGTGGCGACAAGGAAGCCGACAAGGCCAAGCAGGCGGCCGCCGCACCGCCGCCCCCGGCCGTGCTCGTCGCCGAAGTCGTCCGCAAGACGGTGCCGATCTACGGCGAATTCGTCGCCCAGACCGACGCCAAGGAGACGGTGGAAATCCGCGCCCGCGTGCAGGCCTTCCTCGATGCGCAGCACTTCACCGAGGGCACCCTGGTCAAGAAGGACCAGCTGCTGTTCACGCTCGACAAGCGCGAGTACGAATCCAAGCTCCTGCAGGCCAAGGCCGACCTCGAGGGCGCGATGGCGAGGCTCGGCAAGGCCGAGACCGACGAGCGCCGCCTGAAGCCCCTGGCCGAAAGAAAGGCAGTTCCGCAGCAGGACTACGACAACGCCGCCGCGAATCTGCTTGCCGCCAAGGCCGGAGTCTCGTCCGCGAAGGCCGGCGTTGTCGACGCGGAGCTGAACCTGAGCTACTGCACGATCCGCTCGCCCATCGCGGGCCTGATCGGCAAGCGCCTGGTGGCCCCCGGCAACCTCGTCGGCAAGGGCGAGGCCACGCTGCTCGACACTGTGTCGAGCGTCGACCCGATGCGTGTCAATGCCACCATCAGCGAGGCGGAGTACCTCAAGTTCGCGGCGCAGTTCAAGAAGAAGGGAATGCCGACGGGCGGCCCGGAACTCGAACTGATCCTGGCCGACGGCAGTGTCTTTCCGCACAGGGGCAAGGTCGTCATCGTCGATCGGGCGGTGGACGTCAAGACCGGCACGCTCTCGATGGTCGCAGAGTTCCCGAATCCGGGCGGCCTGCTGCGCCCTGGGCAGTTCGGCCGCTTGCGCGCACCCGTCGAGACGGCCGAGAACGCGATCCTCGTTCCCAAGCGCGCCGTGCAGGAGGTCCAGGGCGCGAAGACCGTGCTGGTGGTCGGCGCGGACAACATGGTCGCGCTGCGCACCATCAGGCCGGGCGAAAGCGTGGGCGAATTTCTCATCGTCCTCGACGGTGTGCAGCCGGGTGAACGGGTGATCGTCGACGGGATCCAGAAGGCCCGGCCGGGCTCCAAGGTCAACCCGTCGGCGGGCCCGGCAAGCGGCCCGGCGCCGGCGAAGGTGGACGAGAAGGCTCAGGCGCCCGAGGCCAAGCCGGCCGCGAAGGCGAAGGGGAAGTAGCGCATGGCCGACTTCTTCATCCGCAGGCCCATCGTCGCGATCGTCATCGCGATCCTGACCGTCCTGCTCGGAGCGATCACCATCACCGGGCTGTCGGTCGAGCAGTATCCGTTCCTGGCTCCACCCAACATCCGCGTGACCGCGAACTACCCCGGCGCGTCGGCCGAGGCTGTCGAGCAATCGGTGGCGACGCCGATCGAGCAAGAGGTCAACGGTGTGGACCGGCTGATCTACATGAAGTCGTCGAACACCAGCGACGGGCGCATGCAGCTCGACGTCAACTTCGAGGTCGGGACCGACCAGGACATTGCCAACGTCCTGACGCAAAACCGGGTTTCGTCGGCGCAGGCGCGGCTGCCGCAGGAGGTCACGCAGCAGGGCGTCACCGTCAAGAAGCAGAGCCCGAGCATCCTGATGCTGATCTCGGTCTACTCGCCCGCGGAGGCCTACGACGCCAACTTCCTGATCAACTACTGCGGGATCAACCTGCGCGACCAACTGCTGCGGATTCCCGGCATCGCGCAGGTGGACCTGTTCGGCGGCACCGACTACGGGATGCGGATCTGGTTCAAGCCCGAGAAGCTGGCCAAGCTCGGCCTGACCCCGGCGGACGTGATCTCGGCGATCAAGGAGCAGAACCTGCAGGCCCCCGCCGG
>CAWDIT010000006.1:0-265593 GCA_963802435.1 uncultured bacterium | reverse complement strand
CAACCCGGCGCACACGCCGGGCGGCTCGTCGAGCGGATCGGCAGCCGCGGTCGCGGCGAACATGGTCCCGCTCGCCGTCGGCACGCAGACCAACGGCAGCGTGATCCGCCCCGCGGCGTATTGCGGCGTGTATGGGTACAAGCCGACGTTCGGGTGGGTGTCGCGCCACGGCGTTCTCAGGCAGTCGCGGGCGCTCGATCAAATGGGATTCTTCGCGCGCAGCGTCGAAGACCTCGCGATCGTTGCCGAGCCGCTCGTCGGCTACGACGAACGCGACCCGGACACGCGAGCGATGGCCAGGGCCCGGCTGCTCGAGGTGGCGCTCCAGGAGCCGCCGCTGCCACCGACGTTCGCCTTCACGAAGACGCCGAACTGGGACGAGACCGAGGGGCAGACGCGCCTCGCCTTCGACGAGATCAACGAAGCACTGGGACCGCAGTCCATGCCCTTCGACGTGCCGGCGATCTTCGGCGACGCATGGCAATGGCACCGCACGATCATGGAAGCCGACATCGCACGCAGTTTTGGCGCGTTCTACGAGCGTGGCCGCGACAGGCTGAGCGAATCGCTTCTTGGCCAGATCGAGCGCGGCCGGCAGGTGAGCGCGGTCGAATACAACGACGCGGTGGACAGGATGCAGGCGACGGGCGAGGCATTCGAGGAAGTCTTCGATCATTGCGACGTGCTCCTCACCGCCGCGACGGCCGGGCCCGCTCCGCAGGGCCTCGAGTCGACGGGCAGCCCGGCGTTCTGCACGCTCTGGACCTTCACGGGCATGCCGGCGGTAACCTTGCCGCTGCTGCGCGCCGAGAATGGCCTGCCGATGGGCATCCAGCTCGTCGGGCGCCGGGGCGACGATGCGAGACTGCTGCGCACGGCACGCTGGCTCGCGGGCTGGGTGGAGGATCTGGAGGCAGGCGCAAGCTGAGCACGTCTGTGATGGCGTGCAACTTGGTCGGCGGCGTGCCGGTGGAGTGCGATGACTGAATGGCGGGTAGCGGCGGCGGCTCGATTCCTGCGGTAAGGTTCGCCCATGCACGCCTCGGCCCCGATCGATTTCTATTTCGACTTCTCGTCGCCGTACTCGTACATCGCCTCCGAGTGGATCGAGGCGCTGGCGGCGCGCCACGGCCGCACGGTGGACTGGAAGGCGATCCTGCTCGGCGCGACCTTCCAGGCAGCGGAGCTGAAGAGCCCGGTGTCGCACCCGATCAAGCGCGAGTATTCGCTGCGCGACTTCGAGCGCTCGGCGCGCTTCGCCGGCGTACCGCTGGCGATGCCGGAAAGATTTCCGATCGCCACGCAGAATGCCGCACGCGTCTTCTGGTGGCTGCATTCGCTCGGCTCGGCGCGGGCCGTGGCGTGGGCGCGCACCTGTCTGCGCGCCTATTTCACGCGCGGCGTGGACCTGAGCGACCCGGTTGCTCTCGCCGAACTCGCACAGCAGTTCGGCCTCGACGCAGGCGAGGCGCAGGCCGTCTGGGGCGACGCGCAATGGAAGCTGCGCCTGAAGCAGGCGAACGACGCAGCGATCGCCGCCGGAGTGTTCGGCGCGCCCTTCTTCGTCGTCGACGGTGAGCCCTTCTGGGGCAACGACCGACGTGCGCAGATCGAGCGCTGGCTGGAGAAAGGACCGTTCTGATGAAGAAGACCGCGAAGAGCCTGGTCGACGAAGCGATGGTGCAGGTGACGACCTACACCGCCGAGCAGGCGCGCGCGCTGCACGGGCACCCCGGCGTGCAGTTCGTCGACGTCCGCGACGTGCGCGAGCTCGAGCGCGAGGGCGTGATCCCAGGCGCGATCCACGCGCCGCGCGGCATGCTCGAATTCTGGGTCGATCCGGAGTCGCCCTACCACCGCGACGTGTTCGCCCAGGACAAGGAGTACGTGCTGTTCTGCGCCCTCGGCTGGCGCTCGGCACTGGCGACCAAGACGCTGATGGACATGGGCCTCGAGCGGGTGGCGCACGTCGCCGGCGGCTTCGCGGCGTGGAAGGAAGCCGGGGGCCCGGTCGCCGACAAGCCGGCAAAGGCCTGAGAGCGCGAAGCGAAGGGCGAGGGGCCCCGCTTGCGGGGATCGACCCGCGAAGCGATCGGCGAAGGAGCGGGCTCGATGCCCGCGACTGAGAGCACCAGCCGAGCGTCGCGACCGCCCCCGCGGGTGCGGTTTGTACAATTGACGTTAACGTCAACCAAACGCGCCTCGGCGCAGGAGTCAGCATGCCGGCGCTCGCATCCCACCTCAACGTGCGCAGCGACGACTTCAAGGCCCATGCCGCCGCGATGCGCGTGCTGGTCGACGATCTCAACGCCAAGCTGGCGCAGGTCGCTCTCGGCGGCGGCGCGGAGCCGCGCGCCAAGCACCTGGCGCGTGGCAAGCTGCTGCCGCGCGAGCGCGTCGAGATGCTGCTCGACCCGGGCACGCCGTTCCTCGAGATCGCTCCTCTCGCCGCGCTGCACATGTACACCGACAAGGCGGGCGTCGACGCCGCACCGGGGGCCGGGCTGATCGCGGGCATCGGCCGTGTCTCGGGCGTCGATTGCCTGATCGTCTGCAACGACGCCACCGTCAAGGGCGGCAGCTACTTTCCGCTGACGGTCAAGAAGCACTTGCGCGCGCAGGAGATTGCGCAGCAGAACCGCCTGCCGTGCATCTACCTCGTCGACAGTGGTGGCGCCAACCTGCCGAACCAGGACGACGTGTTTCCCGACCGCGAGCACTTCGGCCGCATCTTCTACAACCAGGCTCAGATGAGCGCGCAGGGCATCCCGCAGATTGCCGTCGTGATGGGCTCGTGCACGGCGGGCGGCGCCTACATGCCCGCGATGAGCGACGAGTCGATCATCGTCAAGAACCAGGGCACCATCTTCCTCGGCGGTCCGCCGCTGGTGAAGGCGGCAATCGGCGAGGTGGTGAGCGCCGAAGATCTGGGTGGCGGCGACGTGCACACGCGTCTCTCCGGCGTGGCCGACCACCTGGCCCACAACGACACGCACGCACTGGCGCTGGCGCGAGCTGCGGTGGCCAACCTCAACTGGCGCAAGGAAGTGGCGATCCAATGCATCGCGCCGCGACCGCCGCTGTTCGACGCGAGCGAACTTCACGGCATCATTCCGACCGACACGAGGAAGCCCTACGACGTTCGCGAGATCATCGCCCGCATCGTCGACGGCTCGGAATTCGACGAGTTCAAGGCGCGCTACGGCACGACGCTCGTCACCGGCTTCGCCCACATCGAGGGCATGCCGGTCGGGATCGTCGCCAACAACGGCATCCTGTTCTCCGAGTCGGCGATGAAGGGCGCGCACTTCATCGAACTTTGCTGCCAGCGCAAGATCCCGCTCGTCTTCCTGCAGAACATCACCGGCTTCATGGTCGGCCGCAAGGTCGAGGCCGAAGGCATCGCCAAGCACGGCGCGAAGATGGTCACCGCGGTTTCCATTGCCAACGTGCCCAAGTTCACGGTCATCATCGGCGGCAGCTTCGGCGCTGGCAACTACGGCATGTGCGGCCGCGCCTACAGCCCGCGCTTCCTCTGGATGTGGCCGAACGCGCGGATCAGCGTGATGGGCGGCGAGCAGGCGGCGAGCGTGCTGGCCACGGTGCGCCGTGACGGCATCGAGGCCCGCGGCGGCACCTGGAGCGCGGACGAGGAGCGCGCCTTCAGGCAACCTATCCTCGACCAGTACGAGCACCAGGGCCACCCGTACTACGCGAGCGCGCGGCTGTGGGACGACGGCGTGATCGACCCGGCCGATACGCGCCGCGTGCTGGCGCTGGCGATCAGCGCGAGCCTGAATGCGCCGATCCCGGAGCCGAAGTTCGGCGTGTTCCGCATGTGAGCCAGTACCAATGAAGGATCACTTCCTCATGCTGGCTCGCTACAACGGCTGGGCGACACGCAAGCTGTACGAGCACGTCGATGCGCTCTCCGACGCCGACTACCGGCGCGACGCAGGCCTCTTCTTCAAGAGCGTTCACGGCACGCTGAACCACCTGCTGGTCGGCGAACACCAGCTCTGGTTCCGGCGCTTCGCCGAGGGGGTCTCGCCCAGGCTGAAGCTCGACGAGGAAGTCGAGCCGGACCGCGCACGCCTGCACGAGCGTTTGCTCGAGGGCGCGTCGCGCTGGCAGCCGCTGATCGAGTCGTGGGACTCGGCCCGCTTCGACGGCGCACTCGCCTACACGTCGACGAAGGGCGTCGCGATCTCGCTGCCCTTTGCCGCCGCGCTGGCTCATGTGTTCAACCATGGCACGCACCATCGCGGCCAGATCACCGCGGCGATCACCGCGATGGGCCATGCCTGCCCCGAGATCGACCTGGTGTGGATGCTGCAGGCAGAAAGCAGGACCCCATGACGACTCTCGACATCCGACGCCCGACACCGCACGTCGCCCAAGTCTGGCTCAACCGGCCCGAGGTGCGCAACGCGTTCAGCGACAGCGTGATCGCCGAGCTTGCCCAGGTCTTCGGCGCGCTCGCGCACGACGCGGACCTTCGCGCGATCGTGCTCGGTGGTCACGGCAAGGCGTTCTGCGCCGGCGCCGACCTGTCGTGGATGAGGACGATGGCCGGCTACAGCTGGGAAGAGAACAGGGCCGACGCGCAGGCGCTGGCCGACATGCTGTGGGCGATCCACAGCTGCCCGGTGCCGGTGGTCGCGCGCATCCAGGGCGACTGCTACGCCGGCGGCGTGGGTCTGGCGGCGGTGTGCGACATCCGCGTCGCGGCCAGCGGCGTGACCTTCTGCCTCAGCGAGGCGCAGGCTCGGCCTGCTGCCGGCGACGATCGGCCCCTACGTGATCCGAGCGATGGGCGAGAGCGCGTCGCGGCGCTACTTCACGACGGCCGAGCGCTTCGGCGCCGCCGAGGCGCATCGCATCGGCCTCGTGCACGAGGTGGCCGAGCCCGAGGCGCTGGACGCAACGGTCGATGCCCTCGTCGCCGCCCTGGTGGCCAACGGCCCGCAGGCCGTGCGCGCCTGCAAGCGCCTGGTGCAGGACGTTGCCGGCCGGCCGATCGACGAGGCGCTGCGCGCCGACACCGCGCGGCGCATCGCCGACATCCGCGCCAGCGCCGAGGGCCGCGAAGGCGTGCAGTCCTTCCTCGGCAAGCGCGCGCCGGCCTGGCTGCCCCCGGCCCCGAGAGAGTGACCGCCATGCTCGCGCTCAATCCCGAACTCTTCGCCACCTACCTCGTCGCCGCCTGCGTCGTCATCGCCGCGCCGGGGCCGGACAGCCTGAACACGCTGGCCATCGGCATGGCGCGCGGCCGGCGCGAGGGGGTGGCCTACGCGCTCGGCGTCGGCGTCGGCTGCATGACGCACACGCTGTGGGCGGTGCTCGGCGTCTCGGCGCTGGTGGCGGCGTCCGAGGCGCTGTTCAACCTCGTCAAGCTGGCCGGCGTGGCCTACCTGCTGTGGCTGGGCGTGCAGGCGCTGCGCGCCCGCGGCGGCCTGGCGCCGTCGTCGGAAGGCGCGGCAGGCGCCACGTCGGCCGCGCCGGCGAGCAGCCGTCGCCGCTTCCTGCAGGGCGTGCTGACGAACGCCCTCAATCCCAAGGTGATGCTCTTCTTCATGGCCTTCCTGCCGCAATTCGCCGATCCGGCGCTGGGCGCGGTGGGCGCACAGATGGCCGTCATGGGACTCGCGTTCGCCGTCATCACGACGATCGCCTACGCGCTGCTCGGCGCGAGCGCGGGCCGCGTCGGCGAGCGGCTGCTCGGGCGGCCCGGCTTTGCGCTGTGGCTGAATCGTGCGACCGGCGTGCTCTTCATCGCGCTGGCGCTGCGGCTGTTGCTGACCGAGCGCAAGTAGCCCGCTTCGACGGCGACGATGAGCGCGCTCGACACGCCGCAACTCCTGGCCATCGCCGCGGCGCTCGGCTGGGCGAGCGGCCTGCGGCTGTACGCGGTGCTGTTCCTCGTCGGCATGGCGGGTTGGCTGGGCTGGGTCGAACTGCCGGCCGGGCTCCAGCTGCTGCAGCACCCGCTGATGCTCGTTGCGAGCGGGCTGATGCTCGCCGTCGAGTTCTTCGCCGACAAGATCCCCGGCGTCGACACGGCGTGGGACGTGATGCACACGCTGCTGCGCATCCCCGCCGGCGCGGCGCTCGCGGCGGCCGCCCTCGGCGCCGACAGCGCAACCGTCACGGCCGCTGCCGCGCTGCTCGGCGGCGCGCTCGCCGCGACCAGCCACCTCGCCAAGGCGACCACGCGCGCGGCGGTAAACACCTCGCCCGAGCCGTTCTCCAACATCGGCTTGTCACTGCTCGGCGACGCGACCGTGCCGGCCGCACTGTGGCTCGCCTGGGTGCACCCCTGGCTGTTCTTCCCGCTGCTCGGGTTGGCGCTGGCAGCGATGCTGGCACTGCTGTGGATCCTGGGGCGCTTCCTGCGCCAGTGGCTGCGGCGCCTGTCGGGCCGCGGCGATGCCGCTATCGGCGCCTGGAGATAAACGCATGTTCACGAAGATTCTGATCGCCAACCGTGGAGAGATCGCCTGCCGCGTCGCCGCGACGGCGCGCCGCCTCGGCGTCAAGACTGTGGCAGTCTTTTCCGATGTCGACGCCAATGCGCGCCATGTGTTGGCTTGCGACGAGGCGGTGGCGATCGGCGGCGCCGCGCCGCGCGACAGCTACCTGCGCTCCGAGCGCATCCTGGCCGCCGCCCGGGCCAGCGGCGCGCAGGCCGTGCATCCCGGCTACGGCTTCCTGAGCGAGAACGAAGGTTTCGCGCGCGCCTGTGCCGACGCCGGCATCGTGTTCATCGGCCCGCCCGCGTCGGCGATCGCCGCGATGGGAAGCAAGTCGGCCGCCAAGGCGCTGATGGACAAGGCCGGTGTGCCGCTCGTCCCCGGCTACCATGGCGAGCGTCAGGAGGGCGCGTTCCTGCGCGCGCAGGCCGACGCGATCGGCTACCCGGTACTGATCAAGGCGAGCGCCGGCGGCGGCGGCAAGGGCATGCGGCGTGTCGAGTGCAGTGCGGACTTCGAGGCCGCGCTCGCGTCGTGCCAGCGCGAAGCGCTGGCCAGCTTCGGCGATCAGCAGGTGCTCGTCGAGCGCTACGTGACGAAGCCACGGCACGTCGAGATCCAGATCTTCGGCGATTCCTTCGGCCATTGCGTCTACCTGTTCGAGCGCGACTGCTCGGTGCAGCGGCGCCACCAGAAGGTGCTGGAGGAAGCGCCTGCGCCGGGCATCAGCGAAGCGCGGCGGGCCGAGATGGGGGAGGCCGCGGTCGCAGCGGCCAAGGCGGTGGGCTACATCGGCGCCGGGACCGTCGAGTTCATCGCCGAGCCGGCGGCCGATGGAGACCTGCGCTTCTACTTCATGGAGATGAACACCCGGCTCCAGGTCGAGCACCCGGTGACGGAGGCGATCACCGGGCTCGACCTGGTGGAGTGGCAGCTGCGGGTGGCCGGCGGCGAACCGCTGCCGCTGCGCCAGGGCGAGTTGAAGATCCATGGTCATGCGATCGAGGCGCGCATCTGTGCCGAAAACCCGGACGCGAACTTCATGCCCGCGATCGGCGAGCTGGTCGTGGCGCGCTGGCCGACGCACGTGGAGTTTCGGCGCAACGCCGATGCCGAAGCCTTCCACGAGCCGGCCGCGGTGCGCATCGACTCGGGCTTCGGCGAAGGCGATGCGATCTCGCCGCACTACGACTCGATGATTGCCAAGCTCATCGTCTGGGGTGCCGACCGCGCGCAGGCACTCGCACGGCTGGACGCTGCGCTGGCGCAGGCGCACATCGTCGGCGTGCAGACGAACATCGCGTTCCTGCGCCGGGTCGTCACGTCACGTTCGTTCGCGTCGGCAGACCTCGACACCGCACTGATCGAGCGCGAACGTGGCGCCCTGTTCGACGCGCCGCCGTTGCCGCTGCAGTGCGTCGTCGGCGGCGTGGTGGCGCATGCGCTGGCGCTCGAACGCGCGCGCGAGACGGCAGACCCCTGGTCGCGCGCCGATGGCTGGCGATTGCACGGCGCCTCGACGCGGCGCTTCGACATCGAGGTCCAGGGCACGCATCACGCGGTCACGCTGGAGCGCCTGCACAGCGGTGCGCTGTGGCTTGTGGTCGGCACTGCGCGTTGGGCGTTCGCGACCACGCCGCGCGGCGTCGACGGCCACGACGTGACGGTGGAAGGCCGCCGCTGGTCGCTCGAGGTCTACGCGAACGGCGAGCAGGTGAGCGTGTTCGCGCCCGAAGGCTCGGGCGTGGCGCACGAGGTGGACCTGATCGCGCATGCCGCCGACGGCGCCGTCGAGGGCGGGCGCCTGACGGCCCCGATGCCGGGCAAGGTGATCGCCTTCCTGGCCGCGGCCGGCGACGCGGTCAAGCTCGGCCAGCCGCTGGCCGTGATGGAGGCGATGAAGATGGAACACACGATCACCGCGCCGCGCGACGGCACGATCGCCGAACTGCTGTACGCGGCCGGCGACCAGGTGAACGAAGGCGGCGAACTGCTGCGCCTGGCGCCCGCCTGACACTCTGGAGACGAAACCATGCTTCCAAGACAAGTGACCCTCGTCGAAGTGGGCCCGCGTGACGGGTTGCAGAACGAGAAGCTGCCCGTCGCCAGCGGCGTCAAGATCGAGCTCGTGCACCGGCTGCAGACGGCGGGGCTGCGCGAGATCGAGGTCACGAGCTTCGTCAGCCCGAAGTGGGTGCCGCAGATGGCCGACAACGCCGAGGTGATGGCCGGCATCGCGCGCCTGCCCGGTGTGCGCTACTCGGTGCTGACGCCCAACATGAAGGGGCTGGAGGCCGCGCTCGCCGCCAGGCCCGACGAGATCGTCGTCTTCGGTGCGGCGAGCGAGGCGTTCAGCCAGCGAAACATCAACTGCAGCATCGAAGAGAGCATCGAGCGCTTCCGCCCGGTGGTCGCCGCGGCGCACGCGCAGGGCATCAAGGTGCGCGGCGCGATCTCGTGCGCGCTCGGCTGCCCCTACCAGGGCGAGGTCGGCCCCGACGAGGTGGAACGTGTCGTGTTGCTGATGAAGGGCATCGCCGTCGATCACTGCGGCGTGGCCGACACCATCGGCGTCGGCACGCCGCGCCGTGCGCAGGCGGCGCTCGAGCGCGCGCTCAAGCACTACCCGCTGGCCGAAGTGAGCGGCCATTTCCACGACACCTACGGCCAGGCGCTGGCCAACATCTACGCCTGCCTCGAACTCGGCGTCCACACCTTCGACGCGAGCGTTGCCGGGCTCGGTGGCTGCCCGTATGCGAAGGGCGCGACCGGCAACGTGGCGACGGAGGACGTCTTGTTCATGCTGCGTGGGCTCGGTATCGAGACCGGCGTCGATCTCGATGGACTGGTCGATGCCGCGAAGTTCATCTCCGACGTGCTCGGCAGGAAGCCCGTGTCGCGCTCGGGCAATGCCTTGCTCGCCAAGCGCGCGGCGGCGATTGCATGAGTCGCGAAAGAGGGGCCCCGCGCAGCGGGGATCGAAGCGTGAATGCAATCGGATCGCCGACCGCTGGCGGCTTCGTGTTGTTGGGTTTGGCGGAGGCGACAGCATGACTTCGACCGATCAGTCGGTCGAGCGACCCGAAGGTTTTCGCCGCGTCGCCGAGGCACTGGCTGCGCGCGGCCACCCGCACGCGCCGGTCTTCCTCGACGTGGCCGCCCGCACGGCTCAGGAGGCTGCCGACGCGCTCGGCGTCGGCGTCGGCCAGATCGCCAAGAGCATCGTGTTCAGGCGCCGCAGCGACGACGCGGCCGTGATCGTCGTCACCTCGGGAGACCGGCGGGTCGACGAGGCGAAGGTCACTGCGCGCGTCGGGCCGGTGGGGCGCGCCGACGCGGCATTCGTGAAGGCCGCGACCTCGTTCACGATCGGCGGCGTCGCGCCGGTGGGGCACCTGAGCGCGCCGGTCATCCTGATCGACCGCGAGCTGTTCCGCTTCGACCTCATCTGGGCTGCCGCCGGCCACCCGAACGGCGTCTTCGCGCTGACGCCGAAGCAGCTCGCCGACCTGACCGGTGCGCCGGTGGAGGACGTCACGCCATGAAGACGAAGGTCCCCGTGGCGAGCCCCTGCAACGACGTCTGCCGCATCGACGAGAACAGCGGCAGGTGCCTGGGTTGCTGCCGCACACTGGACGAGATCGCACGGTGGTCGACGATGTCCGATGCGCACAAGCGCGCCGTGCTCGACGCGCTGCCGGCGCGGCGTGTGGCGCTTCCGGCTGCCAAGGCGCCGGAGGCAGGACCATGAATCACCTTCGTTTCCACTTCGACGTGGTTTCGCCCTACGCCTACCTCGCCTTCGAGCGGTTGCCGCAGGCGCTCGAAGGACTGTCGGTCGAGGTGAGCTACCAGCCGGTGCTGTTCGCCGGGTTGCTGCAGCACTGGGGCAACAAGGGCCCGGCGGAAATCGAGCCGAAGAAGGCATGGACGTTTCGTCAGGTCGCGTGGCTTGCACACGAGCACGGCGTGCAACTCGACGTGCCGGCGCAGCACCCGTTCAACCCGCTCGCCTTGCTGCGCCTTGCCATCGCCTGCGCGCCCATCGCCAGCACGCCAAGCCGCAGGGTGTGCGAGCGCCTGTTCCACCACGTGTGGCACGGCGGTGCCGACGCTAACGAGGCGTCGCGGATGCGGGCACTGCGCGATGCACTGAATCCGCGGCGCGATCCGGCAGGCGACGATGTGAAGTCGGCGCTGAAAGAGGCCACGGCCCTGGCCGCATCGCGCGGCATCTTCGGCGTGCCGACGATAGCGGTCGATGGCAAGCTGTTCTGGGGTCTGGACTCGCTGCCCATGCTCGCTGCCTACCTGCGCGGCGATGCCTGGTTCGATGGCCCGGCGTGGGAAGCCGCCGGGTGCTTGCCGCAGGGCGTGCAGCGGCGCGCCTGAGACCCTTCCCGGTCCGACTCGGGAGCAACCGGACAGCGCCGAGCGCCGCAAATGCAACAGTCATCGGGGGGTGTCTTCCCTAGCCCCGAACACTCGAAATCTCACCCATCACTTTCACTGCCCTCCGCAAGTTCTTAGTTCTACGGTAGTTTCCCCCGCCTGCGTTTCTTTTGAAGTCCGGGTTAAGTAATTGATTTCATTGATTCTTTCTCGCACGTTGCGTTGATTCCGCGCTGGGCATGCGTTAGAGTGGCGAAAAGTGCACTTTTGTGGCTTTTCGTGACGGGCGCAGCTGCGGAGGTGGGGTGGCGAGTTTCATGTTTCAGGGCGCTTCGGCGCTGACGCTGGATGGCAAGGGGCGCGTCGCCGTCCCAGCGCGTCACCGCGACGTTCTGCAGGCCACTGCGGCCGGTCAACTGACCCTGACCAAGCACCCGCAGGGCTGCCTGATGGTCTTTCCGCGTCCAGCCTGGGAGGCGTTTCGCGATCGCGTGGCCGGCCTGCCGATGTCCGCCAGCGGTTGGAAGCGCGTCTTCCTCGGCAATGCGATGGATGTCGAGATCGACGCTGCGTCGCGCGTCCTCGTTTCACCCGAACTGCGTGCCTCGGCCGGGCTGACGCGCGACGTGATGCTGCTCGGCATGGGCAGCCACTTCGAGTTGTGGGACGCCGCCGCCTACGCCTCACACGAGGCGCAGGTGATGCAGTCGGAAATGCCCGACGCCCTCAAGGACTTCAGCTTCTGATGGCCGCCACTCCCGACGACGGCAGCTGGCAGCACACCACCGTGCTGCTCGTCGAGGCGGTCGACGCCTTGCTGACCGACCGCGACGGCATCTACGTCGACGCCACCTTCGGCCGCGGCGGACATTCGCGGCGCGTGTTGCAGGGCTTGTCCCGTGCGGGAAGGCTGATCGCGTTCGATCGCGACCCCGATGCGGTGGCCGCCGCCACCGCAGGCGACACGCGGGTCGACGACCCGCGTTTTTCCATCTGCCGTGCGCGCTTCGCACGCATGGTCGAGGAGTTGTCGACGCTGGGCATCACGCAGGTGCACGGCGTGCTGCTCGATCTCGGCGTTTCGAGCCCGCAGATCGACAACCCGCAGCGCGGCTTCAGCTTTCGCTTCGACGGCCCGCTCGACATGCGCATGGACCCGACCCGCGGCGAGAGTGCAGCGGACTTCCTGGCACGCGCCGACGAACATCAGATTGCGGAGGTGATACGTGACTACGGCGAAGAACGGTTTGCTGTTTCGATTGCAAAGGCGCTTGTTGCTCGCCGCGAAGGCGGGCTCGCTGTTCGCACCACGGCGGAACTTTCCGAAGTCGTGGCTCGTGCGGTCAAAACCCGCGAGCCGGGCCAGGACCCTGCAACGCGCACATTTCAAGCTCTTCGGATTTTCATCAACGCCGAGCTTGAGGAGCTCGAACAAGGGCTGAACGCTGCGCTCGCGCTGCTGCATCCCGGCGGGCGGCTGGTGGTCATCAGCTTTCACTCGCTCGAAGACCGCATCGTCAAGACCTTCATCACCCGCCACAGCAAGAGCGTGTTCGACCGACGCGCCCCGTTCGCCGCACCGGCACCGGTCCGCCTGCACGCGCTGGCCCGGGTGAAGCCGGGCGAGACCGAGTTGCGCGCCAATCCGCGTTCGCGCTCGGCGATCATGCGCGTTGCCGAGCGCACCGACGTGGCGTTTGGGGCAGAGGCGGCATGACGCGCCTGAATCTGCTGTTGCTTGCGGCGCTGCTGGCGAGTTGCGTGTTCCTGGTGCGCGTGGCGTACGACGCGCGGCGGCTGTTCACCGAGCTCGACAAGGCGCAGGTTCAGGAGCGCCAGCTCGAGTCCGATTTCGAACGCCTGAAGGCCGAGAAGCAATCACAGGCCACGCCCTCGCGCGTCGAGGCCGTGGCTCGCAACCAGCTCGGCATGAGGACCGCCACGCCAGCGGTCACGAACTACGTGACGTACGCGCGAGCCGGCGCGTCGGTTGGCCCGGCGGCATCGGAAGCTTCGCGATGAGCAAGGCAAGGCAAGGCCCCGCAGCGAGGTCGTCGGCCAACGGCGCGCGCAGCGTGATGTACGCGTCGAGCCCGCTGCTGGCGTCGAAGACGCCGCCGTGGCGCTCGAAGTTCCTCGTCGCGATCGTCGGCGCCGGGTTCTGCGTGCTGCTCGGGCGCGCGCTGTACGTGCAGGTGATCGACGCGCCGTTCTTTCTTCGCCAGGGCGAGGCGCGCTATGCACGCACGATCGAGCTGCCGGCGAGTCGCGGCCGCATCACCGACCGCAACGGGCTGATCCTTGCCGCCAGTGTGCCCACTCCGTCGCTGTGGGCGATTCCGAAGGACATGGACACCGACCCGGCTGTTCGCGCCAGGCTCGCGAGGGCGCTCGGCATGACGCCGGCCGAGCTCGCCGCGAAGATCGGCGACAACCTCAACTTCGCCTGGCTGCGGCGGCAGGTCGACGAGAAAGTGGCGGCCGAGGTGCTCGCCCTCAAGCTGAAGGGCGTGCACCAGCTGCGCGAGTACAAGCGCAAGTACCCCGAAGGCGAGGCGGCGGCGCATGTGGTCGGTTTCACGAACATCGAAGACCACGGGCAGGAAGGCGTCGAGCTCGCGTTCCAGCACGACCTGACCGGGCGCAATGGCTCGCGTCGCGTGATCAAGAACCGACTCGGCGACGTGGTCGAGGACATCGGCGACAGCATCGCGCCGACGGACGGCAAGGACATCGAGCTGGCGATCGACTCCAAGGTGCAGTTCTTCGCCTACCAGCGCGTGCGCGAGGCGGTGGCCGAACACAAGGCCAAGGCGGGCAGCGTCGTCGTGCTCGACGTGCAGACGGGCGAGGTGCTCGCGCTCGCCAACTACCCGAGCTACACGCCCGGCGACCGGCGCAATCTGTCCGGCGCGCAGTTGCGCAACCGCGCATTGACAGACACCTTCGAGCCTGGCTCGACGATGAAGCCCTTCATCGTCGGCTGGGCGCTGGAGTCGGGCCGAGTGACGCCCGACACGGTGATCCAGACCGCCCCGGGGCGCCTCACCATCACCGGCTCGACGATCAGCGACGCTCACCCGCACGGCGCGCTGACGGTGCAGCAGGTGATCCAGAAGTCGAGCAACGTCGGCACCGTCAAGATGGCGATGCAGATGCAGCCGCGCGAGATGTGGGAGCTGTTCAGCGCGGTCGGCTTCGGCCAGCGCCCGCAGATCGAGTTCCCCGGCGCGGTCACCGGGCGGCTGCGTCCGTACAAGACCTGGCGCCCGATCGAGCAGGCGACGATGAGCTTCGGCTACGGGCTGTCGGTGAGCCTGTACCAGCTCGCCCGCGCGTACTCGGTGTTCGCGCACGACGGCGAACTGCTCCCGGTGTCGATCGTCAGGAAGACCGGCGAGGACGGCAGCCCCGCGGCCGGCGTTCGCGTGCTCTCGCCGAAGACGGCGCAGGCGGTGCGCGAGATGCTCCACATGGTGACCATCGCCGGGGGTACCGCGACGAAGGCGCAACCCATGGGCTACACCGTCGGCGGCAAGACGGGCACTGCGTACAAGCAGGAAGGCAAGGGCTACTCGCAGAAGAAGTACCGCGCCTGGTTCGTCGGCCTGGCGCCGGCGATGAATCCGCGCATCGTCGTCGCGGTGATGGTCGACGAACCGAGCAACGGCAAGTACTACGGTGGCGACGTGGCGGCACCGGTGTTCGCCGAAGTCGTTCAGCAGACGCTGCGCACGATGGGCGTGCAGCCCGACATGGACGTGCGCCCGCAGATCGTCGCGCGCGCCGTGCGCGACGAGGTTGAGAGCTTCTAGCATGGCCCCCAGCGTGCAGAAACTGCGCTCGCCGGCCGCTGCGGTTGCCTGGCTGCGCCAGCGTGGCGCGCGCGGCCTGGCTTGCGACAGTCGCCGCGTCCGGCCGGGCGACGCGTTCCTTGCCTGGCCCGGGCAGGCACACGATGCCCGCCGCTTCGTCGCTTCGGCGCTGGCCGCGGGCGCGGCGGGCTGCCTGGTCGAAGCCGACGGCCTGGCCGCGTCTGCCGTCACCGACGAGCGCGTCGCTGCGCTGCGTGGCCTCAAGGCCGCCGCCGGCGTGGTCGCAGGGGAATTCCTCGGCACGCCGAGCCGGCGCCTGGACGTGCTGGCCGTCACCGGAACCAACGGCAAGACGTCGACCGCGTGGTGGCTGGCGCAGGCGCTCGGCGGGCTCGGACGACGCTGCGGACTGGTCGGCACCCTCGGCATCGGAGAGCCGCCACGCCCGGACGTGGAGGGAATGGAGCCGCCGGGCCTGCAGGGCACCGGCCTGACGACGCCCGACCCGGTCGCGCTGCAGACGGCGTTGCGCGACTTCGCCGACCAGGGTTTCGCGGCCTGCGCGATCGAGGCCTCGTCGATCGGCCTCGCCGAGGCGCGTCTGGCAGGCACCTCGGTCAAGGTGGCGATCTACACCAACTTCACGCGCGACCACCTCGACCACCACGGCACGATGCAGGCCTACTGGCAGGCCAAGGCGGCGCTGTTCGACTGGCCCGGCCTGCAGGCCGCAGTCGTCAACGTCGACGACGAGCAGGGCGCCAAACTGGCCGGGCGCCTGGCGAAGCGGCCGTTGGACCTGTGGACCTTCTCGCTGCGCGGCGCCGCACGGCTCACGGCCCGCGGCGTCGGCTATCGGGACGGCGGTCTGCGCTTCGACGTGCATGAGGGCGGCACGAGCCTGCCGGTGAGCACTGCGCTGATCGGCGAGTTCAACGTCGCCAACCTGCTGGCGGTGATCGGCGGCCTGCGTGCTCTCGGTGTGCCGTTCGCCGAGGCCGCTGCAGCCTGCACCCGCCTGACGCCGGTGCCGGGCCGGATGCATCGGGTAAGCGTGGACCCCTCGTTCTCCGCGACCGGCGACCGAACCGCCGAGGGGATCGGGCCAGGCCTGGGGCGGCCCGGCGCTCGGGCCCGTCGCTTCGACGCATTGCCCGAGGTGGTGGTCGACTACGCGCACACGCCCGACGCGCTCGAGAAGGCGCTCTGCGCGCTGCGGCCTTTCGCGCGTGAGCGCGGCGGTCGGCTGTGGTGCGTGTTCGGTTGCGGCGGCAACCGCGACGCGAGCAAGCGTCCGCTAATGGGCGCGCTCGCCGAGCAGCTGGCCGACCATGTCGTCATCACCAGCGACAACCCGCGCGACGAGCCGCCGAAGTTCATCCTCTCGCAGATCCTTGTCGGCGTGATCGGGCACGACGACGTCGACGTGATGGAGGATCGCCGCGCCGCCATCGCCTACGTCGTGCAGGCGGCCGACGCGCGCGACGTGGTGCTCGTCGCCGGCAAGGGCCACGAGGACTATCAGGAAATCGCCGGCGTGAAGCAACCGTTCTCCGATGTCGACGTGGCACGCGCGCTGCTCGCCAAGCGCGCGGCTGGAGACGCCGCGTGAGTGCCACGATGATGACGCTGGCCGAAGCGCATGCGCTGGTCGCACGCGCGCTGCCTGCGGCCCGGCTCGTCGGCGACGGCAGCGTCGCGCTGAGCCGCGTGCACTCCGACACGCGCAGCCTGCGGGCCGGCGACCTGTTCGTTGCGCTGCGCGGCGAGCGCTTCGACGGGCACGACTACCTGCCGCAGGCGCGCGCCGCTGGTGCCGTCGCGGCGCTGGCCGAGCGCGGGCTGGCCGAAGCGGGGCTGCCCGGCCTGCAGGTGGCCGATAGTCGTGTCGCGCTCGGCGCGCTCGCCGGCGGGTGGCGGCGGCGCTTCGAGCTGCCACTGATCGCGGTGACCGGCAGCAACGGCAAGACGACCGTCACGCAGATGATCGCGGCCATCCTGCGCGCCTGGCAGGGTGATGCCGCTTTCGCCACCGAAGGCAACCTCAACAACGACATCGGCGTGCCGCTGACGCTGCTGCGCCTGCGCCAGGACGGCGCCACCTGGCACCGCGTGGGAGTCGTCGAGATCGGCATGAACCACCCGGGCGAGATCGCCCCGCTGGCGGCCATGGCCGCGCCCAGCGTGGCGCTCGTCAACAACGCGCAGCGCGAACATCTCGAGTTCATGGCCGACGTGGCCAGCGTCGCGCGGGAGAACGGCGCCGTGATCGCCGCGCTGGGAAAGAGCGGTGTGGCCGTGTTCCCGGCCGACGATGCCTACACGCCGCTGTGGAGCGAACTGGCCGGCGCGCGGCGCACGCTCACCTTTGCGCTCGACGCCGCGCCGCTGAGCCGCGGCACTGGCCCGGCTGCGCTGAACAGTTGCACAGGTTCTTCGCTTCGCCGGGCCGCGGCGGGCGGTATCGAGAGCGAAGCCGCGCCGCTGAGCCGCGGCACTGGCCCGGCTGCGCTGAACAGTTGCACAGGTTCTTCGCTTCGCCGGGCCGCGGCCGACATCGGCGCGCGTGCCGAATGGCGGCAGGACCGCTGGGCGGTGACGCTTCGCACGCCCGACGGCACCTGCGAGGTCGCGCTGCGCGTGGCCGGCCTGCACAACGTGAAGAACGCGCTCGCCGCCACGGCCTGCGCGCTCGCCGCGGGCTGCCCGCTGGACGCGGTGCGCCGTGGCCTCGAGGCCTTCGCGCCGGTCAAGGGCCGCTCGCAGGTGCAGCGCATCGCGCTCGCCGGCCGCGCCGTGACGCTGATCGACGACGCGTACAACGCCAACCCCGACTCGGTGCGTGCCGCCATCGACGTGCTCGCCGGTCTGCCCGGCCCGCGCTGGCTGGTGCTCGGCGACATGGGCGAGGTGGGCGACCAGGGGCCGGCCTTCCACGTCGAGGTCGGCGCGTACGCCAGGCAGCGAGGGATCGAGTGCCTGTGGACAGTCGGGGCGCAGAGCGCCGCGGCGGCGCGTGCGCACGGCGCGGCGCGCCACTTCGATGCCGTGCCCGCGCTGCTCGCCGCACTGGCCGAAGCCCCCGCGTCGTCGTCTGTGCTCGTCAAGGGCTCGCGCTTCATGAAGATGGAGCAGGTGGTCGCCCGGCTCGTGGCCGCCTCGACGGAGGGAGGTGCCCATGCTGCTTAGCCTGGCCCAGTGGTTGCAGCAGCTCTCGCCAGAGTTCGGCTTCTTCCGTGTCTTCCAGTACCTCACGTTTCGCGCCGTGATGGCGGCGCTGACGGCGCTGCTGATCGGTCTGTCGTTCGGGCCCTGGGTGATCCGCCGTCTCGCCGCGCTGAAGATCGGCCAGCCGATCCGTGGTTACGGCATGGAGACGCATCTGGCCAAGAGCGGCACGCCGACGATGGGCGGGGTGCTGATCCTGATCGGCATCGCCGTCTCGACGCTGCTCTGGTTCGACTGGAGCAACCGCTTCGTCTGGATCGTGATGCTGGTGACACTCGGCTTCGGCGCCATCGGCTGGGCCGATGACTGGCGCAAGGTCGTGCAGAAGAACCCCGACGGCATGCGCTCGCGCGAGAAGTTCCTGTGGCAGTCGCTGATCGGGCTGGTGGCCGCGCTGTACCTCGCGTTCAGCGTCTCGGAGACCTCGAACCTGCGCGTGCTCGAGCTCTTCGTCCGCTGGGTGCAGAGCGGGTTCTCGAACGACCTGCCGCCCAAGGCCGACCTGATGCTGCCGTTCATCAAGACCATCAGCTATCCGCTCGGCGTGTTCGGCTTCATCATCCTGACCTACTTCGTGATCGTCGGCACGAGCAACGCCGTCAACCTGACCGACGGGCTGGACGGGCTGGCGATCATGCCGGTGGTGATGGTCGGCGGCGCACTCGGCGTGTTCGCCTATGTCACCGGCAACGCGGTCTATTCGAAGTACCTGCTGTTCCCCTATATCCCGGGCGCCGGCGAACTGCTCGTGTTCTGCTCGGCGATGGCCGGCGCGGGGCTCGCCTTCCTCTGGTTCAACACCCATCCGGCGCAGGTCTTCATGGGCGACGTGGGCGCGCTCGCGCTGGGCGGCGCGCTCGGCACGATCGCCGTCATCACGCGCCAGGAGATCGTGCTCGCGATCATGGGCGGCATCTTCGTCGTCGAGGCGCTGTCGGTGATGCTGCAGGTGAGCTGGTTCAAGTTCACGAAGCAGCGCTTCGGCAAGGGCCGGCGCATCCTGAAGATGGCGCCGCTGCACCACCACTTCGAGAAGTCCGGCTGGACCGAGACGCAGGTCGTGGTGCGCTTCTGGATCATCACCATGCTGCTGTGCCTGATCGGCCTTGCGAGCCTGAAGCTGCGCTGATGAACACCTTGCAGGACGCCAACGTGCTGGTGCTCGGCCTCGGAGCTTCGGGGCTGGCCATCGCGCAGTGGTGTGCGCGTTGCGGCGCGCAGCTGCGGGTCTGGGACTCGCGGCTGCAGACGCCGCAGAGTCCACCACAGGTGCCGCTTCTCGAGGCGAGCGTGCCTCGGGCGAGGCTCGTCGCCGGGCCTGCCGACGCCGCGCTGCTCGACGGCGTGCAGCGCATCTTCAAGAGCCCCGGCCTCGCGCCGGGCGACGAGCGCATCGCGTCGCTGCTGCGCGCCGCCGCCGAGCGGGGCATCGCCGTCGAAGGCGAACTCGACCTGTTCGTGCAGGCGCTCTCCGAGCTGAAGGCGCAGCGCGGCTACGCGCCGCGGCTGCTCGCGATTACCGGCACCAACGGCAAGACGACGACGACAGCGATGACCGCGCTGCTCGTCGAGCGCGCCGGCCGTCGCGTCGCGGTTGCCGGCAACATCGGGCCGGCGCTGCTGACGACACTGGCCGGCGCACTCGATGTCGAGGTGGCGTCGGCCGAAGGCGCCACGCCGGCCGATGCCACGCCGCGCAACGAGCGCCTTCCCGAGGTCTGGGTACTCGAGCTGTCGAGCTTCCAGTTGCACGGCGTCAAAGGCTTCGAGCCGAGCGCGGCGACGGTGCTCAACATCAGCGAGGACCACCTCGACTGGCACGGCACGATGGACGCCTACGTCGCCGACAAGGCGCTCGTGTTCGGCGGCCGGGGAGTCATGGTCGTCAACCGCGACGACCCACGGGTGGCGCAGCTCGTGCCCGTCGCCGTCGCGCCCAAGCCCGCTGGCAGGGGGCGCGCTGCGCGCCAGGTGCCGCGCGCCGTCGTGCGCTTCGGACTGGCCGCGCCGCAGCACCCGGGCGACTTCGGCCTCGTCGTCGAAAACGGCATGGCCTGGCTGGTGCGCGCGCTCGAGGCCGATCCGACGCTCAGGCGCCGCCCCGGCGAAGCCGAGGAGATCCACCTGCAGCACCTGATGCCGGCCGACGCACTGCGCGTGCGCGGCCGCCACAACGCCGCCAACGCTCTCGCCGCGCTGGCGCTGGCCAGCGCGATCGGCTGCCCGCTCGCGCCGATGCTCCACGGCCTGCGCGAATACGGCGGCGAGCCGCATCGCCTGGCTCCTGTCGCGACCGTCGGCGGCATCGAGGCCTACGACGACAGCAAGGGCACCAACGTCGGCGCCACCGTCGCCGCCCTCGAAGGACTGGGCGCCGAGCGCGCACCGTCGCGGCTGGTCGTGATCCTCGGCGGCGATGGCAAGGGGCAGGATTTCGCGCCGCTGCTCGCGCCGGTGCATCGCCATGCGCGAGCGGTGGCGCTGATCGGCCGCGACGCGGCACGGATCGAGCGCGCGCTGGCCGGTTGCGGCGCCCCGATGCAGCGCTTCGACAGCCTCGAGACCGCGACACGCTGGGCCTTTGCGCAGGCGCAACCCGGCGACGCTGTGCTACTGAGCCCGGCCTGCGCCAGCCTCGACATGTTCCGCAACTACGGCCACCGCGCCGAGGTGTTCGTCGCCGAAGTGCAGGTGCTTGCGCACGAGCAGGGGCAAGGGGGGATCGCATGAGCCGCGGAAGAGGGGCCCCGCGTAGCGGGGATCGAAGCGCGAATGCGATCCCATCGCCGACTGCTCAGCGCTTCGGTTCGCTTGGTGTTGCGGAGGCGATGGCATGACCGCGCTCGGTCGCTTCGGCCTCGACGCGCTGCGCGCGCGCTTCGCGGCGCTCGCCGGCCGCACGGACGGCAGCGCCGAGGCGGTGCCGGTGCGCGACTGGGTCAGCGTTTCGGCCGGCCGGCCGACGCGCCTGCTCGGCTTCGACCGCGCGCTGATCATCGTCGTGCTGGCGCTGCTCGCGCTGGGCGTCGTGATGGTCTATTCGGCGTCGATCGCGCTGCCCGAGAACCCGAAGTTCGGCCGCTACGAGGCGACGCACTTCCTGAGTCGCCACCTGATCGCGATCGTCATCGCGCTGCTGTGCGCGCTGGTCGCGGTGCAGGTGCCGGTGGCGCTGTGGGAGAAGTGGTCGCCGTGGCTGTTCGTCGCCACGCTGCTGCTGCTCGTGCTGGTGCTCGTCCCAGTCGTCGGCAAGGGCGTCAACGGTGCGCGGCGCTGGATTCCGCTCGGCGTGATGAACTTCCAGCCCTCCGAGCTCGCCAAGCTGACGATCGCGATGTACGCCGCCGGCTACATGGTGCGCAAGATGGACGTGAAGGAGAACTTCGCACGCGCCGTGGTGCCGATGGCGATCTCGGTGGCCGTGATCGGCCTCGTGCTGCTGGCCGAGCCCGACATGGGCGCCTTCATGGTGATCGCCGCGATCGCGATGGGCATCCTCTTCCTCGGCGGCGTGAACGGGCGCATGTTCCTCCTGATCACCGCGGTGCTGATCGGCGCCTTCGTGCTGATGATCACGGCGAGCGAATGGCGGCGCGAGCGCATCTTCGCCTACCTGAACCCGTGGGACGAGAGGTACACGCTCGGCAAGGCGTACCAGCTGTCGCACTCTCTGATCGCCTTCGGGCGCGGCGAGCTGTTCGGCCAGGGGCTCGGCAGCAGCGTCGAAAAGCTGCACTACCTGCCCGAGGCGCACACCGACTTCCTGCTCGCCGTGATCGGCGAGGAGCTCGGCTTCGTCGGCGTCGCGGCGGTGATCGTCGCCTTCTTCTGGCTGGCGCGGCGGCTGTTCCACATCGGCCGCCAGGCGATCGCGCTCGACCGCGTGTTCGCCGGGCTGTTCGCGCAGGGCATCGGCATCTGGATGGGCGGGCAGGCGTTCATCAACATGGGCGTCAACCTCGGCGTGCTGCCGACCAAGGGACTGACCCTGCCGCTGATGAGCTTCGGTGGCTCGGCGATCGTCGTCAACATGGTGGCGCTGGCAATCGTCCTCAGGGTCGACATTGAGAACCGGCAACTCATGCGCGGAGGCCGCGCATGAGTTGCCGGTTCCGGTGCAGGCTGCGAGAGCCGCGGCTCCGCCCGTGCCTGCGCACGGGTGGACGGCACGAGCGCCCGGCGCGTCTCGCGACGGGCATGTCGCGCAGCGACGTGAAGCGCGCGCAGTGCGCGTGCCGGAACCAAAATCGCCAGTTGATGCGCGGAGGCCGCGCATGACCGCACGCCACCTCGTCGTCATGGCGGCCGGCACCGGCGGGCACGTCATCCCCGGCCTTGCCGTCGCGAGCGAGATGCGCTCGCGCGGCTGGACGGTCTCCTGGCTCGGCACGACCGAGGGGATGGAGAACCGGCTCGTGCCTCCGAGCGGGATCGCGCTCGACCGCATCGCCTTCAACGGCCTGCGCGGCAAGGGCCTGCTGCACGCCTTGACCGGTGGGCTGCGCCTGCTCGCCGCGTTCTGGAGCTGCCTGCGCATCCTGCGCCGGCGGTCCGCCGACGCAGTGCTCGGCATGGGGGGCTACGTCTGCTTTCCGGGCGGGCTGATGGCGGCGCTGCTCGGCAAGCCGCTCGTGCTCGTCAATGCCGACGCGTCGCTGCTGCTCAGCAACCGCGCGCTGCTGCCGGTGGCCGACCGCGTCGCCTTCGGCTTCGATGGACAGGCAGCCCGCGGCACGAAGAACGCCGTCGTCACCGGCAACCCGGTGCGCGCCGAGATCGAGGCGCTGCCCGCGCCAGCGTTGCGCTTTGCCGGCCGCAGCGGCCCGCTGCACCTGCTCGTCGTGGGTGGCAGCCTGGGCGCCCGCGCGCTCAACGAATGCCTGCCGCTGGCCCTTGCCCTGTGGCCGGCTGCAGAGCGCCCTCGCGTCATCCATCAGACCGGCCAGGCTCATCTCGCCGCGGTGCAGGCCGGCTACGCCAGTGCCGGCGTGCAGGCCGAGCTGCTGCCGTTCATCGACGACATGGCGCAGCGGCTGGCCGAGTGCGACCTCGTCGTCTGTCGCGCCGGTGCGGTGACGGTCAGCGAGCTGTGCGCGGCGGGCGTCGCCAGCGTGCTGGTGCCGCTCGTGATCAGCACGACGAGCCACCAGCGCGACAACGCCGAGCACATGGCGGCGCAGGGCGCTGCGCTGCACCTGGCGCAGCCGGAGCTGGCACCGCAGCGGTTGGCCGAGTTGCTGCGCGGCCTGAACCGCCCGGCGCTGCTGGCCATGGCGCAGAAGGCGCGGGCGATCGCGATTCCGCATGCAGCCGCGCATGTGGCCGACGAGATTCAACGACTGGTGGCCGCATGAAGCACGCCGTCAAGCGCATCCACTTCGTCGATGGGCCACGAGTGCCGACGAAGTCCTCCTCGTGCCGAAGGGACTGCGCATGAAACACGCCGTCAAGCGCATCCACTTCGTCGGCGTGGGCGGTGCCGGCATGAGCGGCATCGCCGAGATCCTGCACAACCTCGGCTACACCGTCTCGGGCTCGGACCAGAGCGCGAGCGCGACCTCGCGACGGCTCGCATCGCTCGGCATCAAGGTCTCGATCGGCCACGACGCGCGGCACGTCGCCGGCGCGCAGGCGGTGGTCACGTCGACCGCGGTGAAGGGCGACAACCCGGAAGTCATCGCCGCCCGCGCCGCGCGGGTGCCGGTGGTGCCGCGCGCGGTGATGCTCGCCGAACTGATGCGGCTGAAGAAAGGCATCGCGATCGCCGGCACGCATGGCAAGACGACGACCACCTCGCTCGTCACGAGCGTGCTCGCCGCCGCCGGCGCGGATCCGACCTTCGTCATCGGCGGGCGGCTCGCCAGCGCCGGGGCGAACTCGCGCCTCGGCTCGGGCGAGTACATCGTCGTCGAGGCCGACGAATCCGACGCCTCGTTCCTGAACCTGATGCCGGTGCTCGCGGTCGTGACCAACATCGACGCCGACCACATGGACACCTACGGCCACGACTTCGCGCGGCTGAAGGCGGCATTCGTCGAATTCCTGCACCGCATGCCGTTCTACGGCGCGGCGATCCTGTGCGGCGACGACCCCGGCGTGCGCTCCATCGTGCCGATGATCTCGCGCCCGGTCGTCAGCTACGGCTTCGGCGCCGACGTGCAGGTGCGCGCGATTGACGTGCAGGCGCTGCCCGGCGGACAGATGCGCTTCGTCGCGCAGCGCCGCAACGGCGTCGCGATGGCCGACCTCGCCATCACGCTGAACCTGCCCGGCGAGCACAACGTGCTGAATGCGCTGGCCGCGGTCGCCGTCGCGACCGAACTCGAACTGCCCGACGCGGCCATCGTCAGCGCGTTGGCCGAGTTCAGCGGCGTCGATCGGCGCTTCCAGCGCTACGGCGAGCAGCCCGCCCAGGGCGGCGGAAGCTTCACGCTGATCGACGACTACGGCCACCATCCGGCGGAGATGGCCGCCGTGCTCGCCGCTGCGCGCGGCGCCTTCCCCGGGCGGCGCCTGCTGCTCGCGTTCCAGCCGCACCGCTACACCCGCACGCGCGACTGCTTCGAGGATTTCGTGAAGGTGCTGGGCACGGCCGACGCGGTCCTGCTTTGCGAGGTCTACGCCGCGGGGGAAGCGCCGATCGTCGCCGCCGACGGGCGCGCGCTGGCACGCGCGCTGCGCGTCGCAGGCAGGGTCGATCCGCTTTTCGTCGACGAGGTCGACGCGATGGCCGAGGCGATTGCGGAGCAGGCGCGCGACGGCGACGTCGTGATCGTGATGGGCGCCGGTTCGATCGGCGCTGTCGCGGGGCAGGTCGCAGAAAGGATGAAGTCGTGAGCGATGTCGACGTCAAGGCGCTGGGCAAGGTCGCCGTGCTGATGGGTGGCAGCTCCGCCGAGCGCGAGATCTCCTTGCTGTCGGGCAGCGGCGTGCTCAAGGCACTGCAGTCGCAGGGCGTGGACGCGCAGGCCTTCGATCCGGCCGAACGCGACCTCGTCGAGCTCAAGCGTGACGGCTTCGCGCGCTGCTTCATCGCGCTGCACGGCCGCCACGGCGAAGACGGCACGGTGCAGGGTGCGCTCGAGCTGCTGCGCATCCCGTACACCGGCTCCGGCGTGATGGCCTCGGCGATCGCGATGGACAAGGTCATGACCAAGCGCGTCTGGATTGCCGAGGGCCTGCCGACGCCGCGCTACGTGACCCTGCCGCGCGAAGCCCAGGGCCGCAGGCGCCTGCGCACCGTGCCCGATGAACTTGGCCTGCCGCTGATCGTCAAGCCGCCGCACGAAGGCTCGTCGATCGGCGTCACCAAGGTGATGGGCTATTCGCAGATGGAGGACGCCGTGGCACTCGCCGCGAAGTACGACGCCGAGGTCCTGTGCGAGGAGTTCATCGAAGGCGAGGAGCTGACCTGCCCGGTGCTCGGCAAGGGCGAGGATGCCGTCGCGCTGCCGGTCGTGCGCATCGTCGCGCCCGAGGGCGCCTACGACTACCAGAACAAGTACTTCACCGACGTCGTGAGCTACCTGGTGCCGAGCGGCCTGCCGGCGGCGGAAGAGGCTGCGATCCAGGCGATCGTGCTGCAGGCCTACCGCACGCTCGGCTGCCGCGGCTGGGGACGCGCCGACCTGATGGTCCGTGCCACGGACCGCAAGCCCTTCCTGCTCGAGATGAACACTTCGCCCGGCATGACGGGCCACTCGCTGGTTCCGATGTCGGCCCGCGCTGCCGGCATCGGCTACGAGCAACTGTGCCTGCGGCTGCTGGGCGATGCCGCGCTCGACAACTGAAATGTCGACCTCTTCCCTGCTCCACGCCAACCCGCCACCGGCCCTGCCGATGGACGTGCGGCTGATGAACAGCACTGCGGCGCTGCTCGCGGCGCTGCTCGTGTTCGGGCTCGCGGCGCTGCTGATCGCGTGGGCGGCGCGGATGCCGGCCTTCTCGATCCGCGGCATTCGCGTCGAGGGCGACGTCACGCGCAACAGCGTCTCGACGATCCGCGCCAATGCGCTGCCCAAGCTGGCCGGCAGCTTCTTCACGATGGACCTGCGGCAGGCGCAGCGCGCCTTCGAGTCGGTGCCCTGGGTGCGCCGGGCGGTGGTGAAGCGCGAATGGCCGAACCGGCTCGCCGTGCGGCTCGAGGAGTACCGCGCGGTCGCGCAGTGGGGCGACGACGGGTCGAGCCGGCTGGTCAGCGGTTTCGGCGAGGTATTCGACGCCAACCTCGGCGACGTCGAGGACGACCACCTTCCGACGCTGCAGGGCCCCGAAGGCAGCGCGCCGCAGGTGCTCGCGATGCTGCGTCGCCTGACGCCGGTGTGCGAGCGGCTCGACGCGCGCATCGAGACGCTCGCCCTGTCGGCGCGCGGCTCGTGGCGGGTGGAGCTCGACAGCGGCGCCGAAATCGAACTCGGCCGCGGTAGCGACGACGAGGTGATCGCCCGCACCGAGCGCTTCGCGAGCACGCTGACGCAGATGACCTCGCGCTACCGCCGCGCGCTCGAGTATGCCGACCTGCGCCACAACGAGGGCTATGCATTGCGCCTCAAGGGCATTTCAACCGGCGCCGCCGCTTCAGCGGCAGCGGCCAGGACCGGCAAGCGCTGACCCGCAATCAAGAGAGCTGACATGGCCAAGGAATACAAGGATCTCGTCGTCGGACTGGACATCGGCACGGCCAAGGTGATGGCCGTGGTGGCCGAGGTGCTGCCGGACGGCGGGCTGCGCCTGGCCGGGCTCGGCGTCGCGCCGACGCACGGCCTGAAGCGCGGCGTCGTCGTGAACATCGACGCCACGGTGCAGTCGATCCAGCAGGCGCTGAAGGAGGCCGAGATGATGGCCGCCTGCAAGATCACGCACGTCCATACCGGCATCACCGGCAGCCACATCCGCGGCCAGAACTCGACCGGAATGGTCATCGTGCGCGACAAGGAGGTCACGCCGGTCGACGTCAACCGCGTCGTCGAGACCGCCAAGGCGATCAACATCCCGAACGACCAGCGGCTGCTGCTCGTCGAGCCGCAGGAGTTCGTGATCGACGGCCACGAGGTGAAGGAGCCGATCGGCATGAGCGGCGGGCGCCTCGAGGTGAAGGTGCACATCGTCACCGGGGCGCAGAGCGCGGCCGAGAACATCGTCAAGTGCGTGCGCCGCTGCGGGCTGGAAGTCGAGCGCCTGGTCTTGAACCCGAGCGCGTCGAGCGCGGCGGTGCTGACGCAGGACGAGAAGGACCTCGGCGTGGCGCTGGTCGACATCGGGGCCGGCACCACCGACGTGGCGATCTTCACCGACGGCTCGATCCGCCACACCGCGGTGATACCGATCGCCGGCGACCTGATCACGAGCGACATCGCGATGGCGCTGCGCACGCCGACCCGGGACGCCGAGGAGATCAAGATCGAGTACGGCGTGGCCAAGCAGCTGCTCGCCGATCCGAACGAGCAGCTCGAGGTTCCCGGACTCGGCGACCGCGTGCCCCGCATGCTCAGCCGCCAGGCGCTGGCCGGCGTGATCGAGCCTCGCGTCGAGGAAATCTTCTCGCTCGTGCACCAGGTCATCCGCGAGAGCGGTTACGAAGAGCTGCTGTCGAGCGGCATCGTCATCACCGGCGGCTCGGCGGTGATGCCCGGCATGGTCGAACTCGGCGAAGACATCTTCCTCAAGCCCGTGCGCAGGGGCAACCCGACCTACGCCGGACCGCTGCAGGACATGGTGGCCAACCCGCGGTCGGCCACCGTGATGGGCCTGCTCGAAGAGGCACGCCTCGGTCGCGCGCGCGGCCAGAAGGCGGCCCACCAGGCGGGATCGATGAAGACATTGATGGGGCGGCTGAAGGACTGGTTCCTCGGCAATTTCTGATCGGACGGACATGAAGACCAGACGACATCACCGGGCGGCACGTCACGGCGGATCGAGCCGGGCACCGCCCCCCAGACACCTGCGACCGCGGACCCCGGCACCCCCGGGCGACCTCGGCGAAGCGAGCGCGAGTGAAGCAAAGAGCAAGACCACGGATCCAGGCAACTGCAACAAGGAATTGGAGTCACACATGGCAATCGAAATGATCGAGGAATTCGACCAGGGCACCCAGATCAAGGTGATCGGCGTCGGCGGCGGCGGCGGCAATGCGGTCGACCACATGATCGCGCAATGCGTGCAGGGGGTGGAGTTCATCTGCGCCAACACCGACGCGCAGGCGCTGAACCGCAGCAGCGCGCACCAGCTGATCCAGCTCGGCACGACCGGCCTCGGCGCGGGCGCCAAGCCCGAGGTCGGCCGGTCTGCCGCGGTCGAGGCCGAGGAGCGTATCCGCGAGGCGATCAGCGGCGCCAACATGCTCTTCATCACCGCGGGGATGGGCGGCGGCACGGGCACCGGCGCGGCGCCGGTGATCGCGCGCGTGGCCAAGGAGATGGGCATCCTGACGGTCGGCGTGGTCACCAAGCCGTTCGACTTCGAGGGCATCCGCCGCACCAAGGCGGCCGACGCAGGTCTCGCCGAACTCGAGGCGAACGTCGATTCGCTGATCGTCGTGCTCAACGACAAGCTGCTCGACGTCCTCGGCGACGACGTGACGCAGGACCAGGCCTTCGCGCACGCCAACGACGTGCTGAAGAATGCCGTCGGTGGCATCAGCGACATCATCCACATGCCAGGCCTCGTCAATGTCGACTTCGAGGACGTGAAGACGGTGATGAGCGAGCCCGGCAAGGCGATGATGGGCACGGCGAGCGCCGGCGGCCCCGACCGCGCGACCAAGGCGGCCGACCAGGCGGTGGCCTGCCCGCTGCTCGAAGGCATCGACCTCTCGGGCGCGCGAGGCGTGCTCGTGCTGATCGCTGCCACCCGCGGCACCTTCAAGCTCGCCGAGAGCCGCAACGCGATGAACACGATCCGCCGCTATGCCAGCGACGACGCGCACGTGATCTACGGCACGGCCTACGACGAGACCCTCGGCGACCAGCTGCGCGTGACGGTGATCGCCACCGGCCTGTCGTCGCAGGGGCGGCGCGCGCAGACGCCGATCAGCGTCGTGCACAGCGCGCCGCTGCAGCGCACCGGCACCGACAACCTGACGGTGATGGCGCAGCCGGTACCTGCCGCGGCGGGCAGCGGCGGGGCGCCCGCGCACGACTACAGCAGCCTGTCGACGCCCAGCGTGTGGCGCAACAGCCGCAGCGCCGCAGCCAAGGTCGACGCGCTGGCGAGCAACGGCATGGACGAGATCGAGATCCCGGCGTTCCTGCGCAGGCAGGCCGACTGAGGACGAGAAGCCGTGCCTGCGCACGGATCCTCGCCGCAGGAGGGGCCCGAGCTCTGCGAGGGCGCGGCCTGCAAGGCGGCTGACAATGGCCAGAGGCCGCCCTGGTTGCAGCGCTGGCGGCAAGCAGGGCGGCTGGGCCCGGTCTGGGGAGCCCTGTCCAGTGGCGATTCTTACAATGGGAGCATGCTCAAGCAACGCACGCTGAAGTCGCTGACGCGCGCAGTCGGCGTCGGGCTTCACAGTGGCCAGCGGGTCGAATTGACGCTGCGCCCGGCCCCGCCCGACAGCGGCATCGTGTTCCGCCGCGTCGACCTGCCGGTGCCGGTGGAGATTGCCGTTTCGGCGTCGGCGGTCAGCGACGCGCGGATGGCGTCGACCGTCTCCGCCGGCGGAGACCCCGGCGCGCCGAAGGTGCAGACGATCGAGCACCTGATGTCGGCCTGCTCGGGCCTCGGAATCGACAACCTGGGTGTCGACATCACTGCCGACGAGGTGCCGATCCTCGACGGCTCGGCGGCGTCGTTCGTGTTCCTGCTGCAGAACGCCGGCATCGCGCTGCAGGACGCGCCGAAGCGCTTCCTGCGCATCCTGCATCCGGTCGAGGTGCGCGAGGGCGCCGGAGCAATGCTGAAGTGGGCCCGCCTAGAACCGTTCGAGGGCTACAAGCTCGCCTTCGAGATCGAGTTCGACCACCCCGCGGTCGACCAGACCGGGCAGCGCGTCGAATTCGACATGGCCTCGGGGCAG
Source organism: uncultured bacterium (assembly GCA_963802435.1). Taxonomy (GTDB): domain Bacteria; phylum Pseudomonadota; class Gammaproteobacteria; order Burkholderiales; family Burkholderiaceae_C; genus CAIKUF01. The sequence continues at coordinate 235,672 of CAWDIT010000006.1, read as the reverse complement.
TACAAGCGCGACATCGCGCGCGCACGCACCTTCGGATTCACGAAGGACGTCGAGACGATGCGCTCGCGCGGCCTGTCGCTGGGCGGCAGCATGGACAACGCGATCGTGGTCGACGACTTCAAGGTGCTCAACGCCGGCGGCCTGCGCTACGTCGACGAGTTCGTGAAGCACAAGATCCTCGACGCGATCGGCGACATGTGGGTGCTCGGCCACCCGCTGCTCGCCGCCTACAGCGCCTTCAAGAGCGGCCATGCGCTGAACAACCGCTTGCTGCGCGCGGTGCTGGCCGACGCGACGAGCCACGAGATCGTCACCTTCGCGGACGAGGCCGAGGCACCGGCCGGCTTTGCCGAGCTGGCGCCGGCATGGTGAACCTGCCTGCCCGCGGAGCCGCGCGATGCTGATCGCGCGGGTGATCTTCGGCCTGCTGCTGGTGGCCGGCGTGCTCTGCTTCGCGATGTACGCCGGCACCGGGCAGCCGCGCTGGCGCAGCCTCGGCTGGCGCATCGTCAAGTGGACGCTGGTCGCCGGGCTCGCGTTCTTCGCCGTGCTCATCCTCGAGCGGCTGGCGCTGATGCTCTGACGCGGACGAGGCAATGAAGATCTTCCTCTGGTCCGCTTTCGCCCTGTTCCTGCTGACGGCCGTGCCCTGCGTGCTGTACTTCGGCGCCTACCTTGCCAACGGTGACGACCGCCTGCGTGCACAGGCGCTGCGCTTCTACCGCTGGTCGGCGCTGGTCGTGCTGACCACGTTCAACATCACGATCTTCCGGCACATCATCCTGATCATCGTTCACTGGTAGTCGAACCGCTGAATCGGCGCGAGGCCCGGGAGCGTCAGTAGCTGCGGCCGGCCTTGTATTGCGAGCGTGTCTTGCGCACCCGTTGCGTCGCCCGTTCGATGGCGGCGAACGAGCGCGCCGCATGGGCATGGCAGACGGCCAGGCCCAGCGCGTCGGCGGCATCCTTGCCCGGCAGGTCGGGCAGCGCGAGCAGGCGCGACACCATGGCCTGCACCTGTTCCTTGCGGGCGTGGCCGTGGCCGACGACGGCCTTCTTCATTTGCAGCGCGGTGTATTCGGCCACTGCGATGTCGTGCGCCACCAGCGCAGTGATGGCCGCCCCGCGCGCCTGGCCGAGCAGCAGCGTGCTCTGCGGGTTGACATTGACGAACACGATCTCGACCGAGGCGCACTGCGGCCGGTAGCGCGCCACGACCTCACCGACGCCGTCGAAGATGACCTTCAGGCGCAGCGGCAACTGACCGCTGTCCACGGCATCGGTGCGGATCGTGCCGCTGGCGACGTAATGCAGCGCCTGCCCTTCGGCGTCGAGCACGCCCCAGCCGGTGGTCCGCAGGCCCGGATCGATGCCGAGGATGCGCATCGTCATACGCCGAAGTACCAGCGCACCGAATGAAAGAACACCGGCGCGGCGAAGCACAGCGGGGCGACGCGGTCGAGCAGTCCGACGGCGCCGGTCACCGATGCCTTGCTGCCCCAGTGGCGCACGCCGGCATCGCGCTTGAGCGCCTTCATGACGAAGTCTCCGAGCGTGCCGCTGCCGCCGCTGACGAGCCCCATCGCGATCGCCTGGCCGGGCTTGAACGGCGTCGCCCAGTACAGCAGGCCGCCGACGAGACCGGCGGCGAGCGCACCCGTGATCCAGGCACGCCACGAGAACGAACGATCGATGTGCCGGGCCACCGGACGCCGGCGCAGGCGCCGGCTGGCCGCCTCCTGCGCGACGTAGGCCGCAGTGACCACCGCCACCAGGTAGAACACCAGGAACGCGCCGCGCCCGCGGTAGCCCGGGAACTCCAGCAGCAGCAGCGCCGGTGCGTGGCTCATGCCGTAGACGCAGACCATGATGGCCCACTGGATCTTGGCCGTGCGTTCCAGGAAGCGCTGCGGATCGTCGCCGAAGGCACTCACCACCGGGATCGCGAGGAAGGTGTAGACCGGAATGAACACCATGAACAGGTTCAGGCTCTGCGCGCCGGCGAGCACGAACTGCAGCGGCAGCACGCCGAAGAACGCGAGCAGCAGGCTGCGGTGGTCGGCGCGCCGCGTGTGCGTCAACGTGATGAACTCTCGAAGGGCGAGGAACGACATCACCGCGAACAACAGCGTCGCACCCACCGGGCCCGACACCCAGGCGACCCAGAACGTGAGCGAGCCGATCCAGGCGGCACGCAGGTCGCGCCTGAGGCGGAGCTGGCGCTCGGGCTGTTCGTCGGTCTGCTCGCGCAGCGTGCGGCTGAACAGGACGACGGTTGCCAGCGTCAGCAGGCCGAACAGCACGACGAACAGCAGGCCCACCTGCTGCGTGACATCGAGGCTTCGCAATGTGCCCATCAGGCGGCCACCTCCGCTATGCCGCGCCTGGCCGCAGCGCCGCGCCGTCGGTGGCTCGGCCGCATTTCGCTGGTCGATCCCCTTGCGGGGTTGCGCCGGAATGTCCGCGTTGCGCAGCAAGCTGTGCAGGCGCAACACGATCGCGCCCGCCTGCCACGCTGCGCGAGGCGGTCGGCTCGCGCGATCCTCGCCCTTCGCTTCATGCGGCCACCTCGCGCAGCGCGACCACGGCGTCGCGCGCGCGCTCGAGGAAGGCTCGCTTGTCTTCGTCCGGCTCTAGCTGCAGCGGCGCACCGAATGTCACCGAACACAGGATCGGCACCGGGACGACTTCGCCCTTGGGCATCACGCGCTGCACGTTGTCGATCCAGACCGGGATCAACTGCACGGCCGGAAACTTCTCCGCAAGGTGGTACAGCCCGGCCTTGAAGGCCTGCGGCTCGCCCTTGCTGCTGCGCGTGCCTTCGGGAAATATCACCAGCGAGTCGCCGCTGGCCAGCGCCTCGACGAGCGGTTCGAGCGGGTCTTCCTCGGCGGCCCGCTCCTCTGCCGGCACGCGGCTGACGTAGACCGCGTTGAAGATCTCGCGGGTGATCCAGGCCTTGAACGGGCTCGCCGTCCAGTAGTCGCGTGCGGCGATCGGGCGCGTGCGGGCGCGCAGGTCGCGCGGCAGCGCAGCCCAGATGAGCACCCAGTCGAAGTGGCTCTGATGGTTGGCGAAATAGATGCGCTGCTCGGCCTTCGGCGGACAGCCGTACCAGTGGCCCTGCGCGCCGGTGATCAGCCGCGCCAGCCCGGCGAGAAAGAGCCCGGCGGCCTCGGCGAGTCTCATGGGGCCGGTCGGGGCGCGGTTGTCATCCTAGTGCCGGAAGTGCCGCACGCCGGTCAGCAGCATCGCGATGCCGCGCTCGTTCGCGGCGGCGATCACCTCGTCGTCGCGCATGCTGCCACCGGGCTGGATCACGCTGGTGGCGCCGGCATCGACCACGACGTCGAGCCCGTCGCGAAACGGGAAGAAGGCGTCGCTCGCGACGGCCGAGCCGGAAAGCGAGAGTCCGGCGTTCGCCGCCTTGATGCTCGCGATGCGGGCCGAATCGACGCGGCTCATCTGGCCGGCACCCACGCCGAGCGTCATGCCGCCGCCGCAGAAGACGATGGCGTTGCTCTTCACGTACTTCGCAACCTTCCAGGCGAACAGCAGGTCGTCCGTCTGCTGCGGCGTCGGCTGGCGGACCGTGACGACCTTCAGTTCGGTGCGGGCGACTTCGCGGTTGTCGGCGCTCTGCATCAGCAGGCCCGAGCCGACGCGCTTCACGTCGTGCGAATTGCGGCCCCGCGCCCAGGGGGTGGCGCCGTCGCGCTGCACGCCATCGAGCGCGATCTGCAGGACGCGAAGATTGGCCTTGGCGGCGAAGACGGCGCGCGCCTCGTCGGTGTAGCCCGGCGCGATCAGCACCTCGGCGAACTGCTTCGCGACGTGCGCCGCGGTCGCGCCGTCAACCGTCGTGTTGAAAGCGATGATGCCGCCGAAGGCCGAGGTCGGGTCGGTCTTCAGGGCCTTCGCATAGGCCTCGGCCGCGTTGGCGCCCAGCGCCACGCCGCAGGGGTTGGCGTGCTTGACGATCACGCAGGCCGGGCCGTCGAACGACTTCACGCACTCCCACGCGGCGTCGGCATCGCCGATGTTGTTGTAAGAGAGTTCCTTGCCCTGCAGCTGCGCCGCCGTCACCAGCGAGCCGGGGGCGGGGTGCAGGTCGCGGTAGAACGCCGCGCTCTGGTGCGGGTTCTCGCCATAGCGCAGGTCCTGCAGCTTGACGAAGCGGCCATTGCTCTGCGCCGGGAACTCGCTGCGCGAGCCGTCTGCCTGCAGCGACGACAGGTAGTCGCTGATCGCCGCGTCGTAGTTGCTGATGCGGTTGAACGCCGCCACCGCGAGCGCGAAGCGCGTCGACTTGCTCACCTGGCCATCGCGCTGCAGCTCCGCCAGCACCCCGGCGTACTGCGAGGCGTCGGTCAGCACCGCGACGTCGCCCCAGTTCTTCGCCGCCGAGCGCACCATCGCCGGTCCGCCGATGTCGATGTTCTCGATCGCCTCGGCCAGCGTGCAGCCGGCCCTGGCGACGGTGGCCTCGAACGGGTAGAGGTTGACCACGAGCAGGTCGATCGTCGCAATGCCGTGCTCGGCGAGCGCTGCCATGTGGGCAGGCAGGTCGCGCCGCGCGAGCAGGCCGCCGTGGATGGCCGGGTGCAGCGTCTTCACGCGGCCGTCGAGCATCTCGGGGAAGCCGGTGTGCGCGGCCACCTCGGTGACGGGCAGGCCCGCCTCGGCGAGCAGCTTCGCGGTGCCGCCGGTGGACAGCAGCTTCACGCCGAGCGCATGCAGCGCGCGGGCCAGCTCGACGACGCCGGTCTTGTCGGAGACCGACAGCAGTGCTGAGAGTTGTTTCATGGGGAGTCCGGATGGGTCCGATCGCAGCGCGCACCGCGCGGCGGGGACGGTCACTTGATCAACCTGTGTTCGAGCAGCTTGCGCCGCAAGGTGTTGCGGTTGATGCCGAGCCACTGGGCCGCGCGCGACTGGTTGCCCTCGGCGTGGTCCATCACCACCTCGAACAGCGGGCGTTCGACGACGCGCTGCATCATGTCGTAAATGTCGCTCGGTTCGATGCCGCGCAGGTCCCGGAAATAGGTCTCCAGGCTGTCGCGGACGCACGCCTCGATGTGCTTCTTCGTGCTCATGTCGTTTCCATCGTTGTATCGCGGTCGTGATCGCCTGCTGCAGGCTCGGGCAGCCGATCGCGAGTCTGGCCGAGCGCATCGAACCAGCGGCCGACCGCCTCGATCTGCGCCCCGCAATCGTCCAGCGTGTTCATGTGCGCGCGAAACGCCTCGCCTCCGGGAAGCGCGCGCACCGCCCAGCCGATGTGCTTGCGCGCCGTGCGCACGCCGGCGAATTCTCCGTACAGGCGGTAGTGGTCGTGGAGGTGCTCGATCAGCCAGCTTCCGGCCAGGTGCACCTCGGGCTGCGGCCGCTCCTCGCCGGTGGCCAGGAAGTGTGCGATGTCGCCGAAGATCCACGGCCGCGCCTGTGCCGCGCGGCCGATCATGATCGCGTCGGCGCCGGTACGGGCCAGCACGTCGGCCGCCTTGCGTGGCGAATCGATGTCGCCGTTGGCGACCACCGGAATGCGCAGGCGCGACTTGACGTCGGCGACGGTGTCGTACTCGGCCTCGCCCTTGTAGCCCTGCTCTCGCGTGCGGCCGTGCACGGTGACCATCGCGACGCCTGCGCCTTCGGCGGCTTGGGCGAGCCGCGCCGCATTTCGCTGCCCGGCATGCCATCCGGTGCGCATCTTCAGCGTGACGGGCACGCCGTGCGGCGCGCAGGCGGCGACCACCGCGTCGATGATGCGCAGCGCCAGTGACTCGTCCTGCATCAGCGCCGAGCCGGCCCACTTGTTGCACACCTTCTTCGCCGGGCAGCCCATGTTGATGTCGATGATCTGCGCGCCGCGCTCGATGTTGTAGGCGGCGGCCTCGGCCATCGTCGCGGCATCGGTACCGGCGATCTGCACGCCGATCGGCGCGCTCTCCCCGTCGTGGTTGGCGCGTCGCGAAGTCTTCAGGGTGTGCCAGAGGTCCCTGCGCGAGCTCACCATCTCGCTCACCGCGTAACCCGCGCCGAGCCGCCTGCAGAGCTGGCGGAACGGCCGGTCGGTGACGCCTGCCATCGGCGCCGCGAAGAGGCGATTGGGCAGCTCGAAGGGGCCGAGTCGCATGGCGGGCAGGGGGAGATCGTGCTGCTGAAAAAGGAGGCACCAGTATAGCGGCCGGCTTTGCCCGGCCCTCGCGCCGCGGGGCCGTCGGAGGGCGCTCGATAATGCGCCGCATGCCGCCCTGGTTCCAAGCCCTGCTCGAGACGCTGGCCCTCCCCGAGTTCGGTCTGAGCACGGTGTTCGTCGTCGCCTTCGTCTCGGCGACGCTGCTGCCGATGGGCTCGGAGCCGGCGGTGCTGGGACTGGTCAAGCTCAACCCGCACCTGTTCTGGCCGGCCATCGTGGTGGCCACGGCCGGCAACACGCTGGGCGGCGCCCTGACGTGGTGGATGGGCTACGGCGCCGAGCGTGCCTACGAGAAGCTGGCCCATCGAACGCCCGAGGCGCGCGCGCTGCGCTGGCTGCAGCGCCTCGGCGCCAAAGGCTGCCTGCTGTCATGGCTGCCGGTCGTGGGTGACCCGCTGTGCGCCGTCGCCGGCTGGCTGAAGCTGCCGTTCTGGCCCTGCGTCGGCTACATGGCGATCGGCAAGTTCGCCCGCTACCTGACGATGACGGCCGGCCTGCTGTGGCTGTTTCCGGGAACCTGGTCGTTCGGATGACGCACGGCTCGCTGCCGCCGCGCCGGGCTTGTCACGCCGCCCGCTGAAGCAGTGCGTGGTCCAGATCGTTCAGCACTTCCTCCAGGCGCCGCAGCGCGCGTGCCGGACGCAACCGCGACGGCGCGCGCCGGCCAAGAAGCCTGCAATGCGGGTCGTCGAGCGTCGCGTCGTCCAGGCGCAGGCCGTGCTTCGCGAGTTGCTGCGCCAGCGCCGAGCGGCGCGAGCGCAGCATGCGGCGCGTTTGCTGGTAGGCATGCTCGGCCAACGCGCGGCGTTGCGAGTAGCTGAACGTGTTGGCGAGGAAAAGCTCGGCGTCCCGCGGGTCTGGCTCGAACAGCAGGATCGTCGTGTCGGGGTGGCTGCGTTGGTAGCCCTTCATCCCCAGTACGAGCCGCGAATGGATCAGCGAGCGGAAGGTCTGCGACAGCACCACCGGCAGGCCGCCGTCGACGAGCCTCGGGATGCGCTCCTCGCCGCTGCTCATCACCCTGTGGCGCGGCGCGGCGCTGGCGTCGAACGGCACCAGCGGGTTCAGGCAGATCAGCAGATCGAGCCCCTCGTCGAGCAACACCGAGGCATGCAGCGTCTTCTTCAGCGCACCGTCGACGTAGTGCCTGCCATCGATCTCGACCGGCGGAAACAGCCCTGGCAGCGCCGCGCTGGCCTGGATTGCGCGGGAGATCGGCACATGGTCCCAGCCGGGCTGGCCGAACGGCGCGGCCTCGCCGGTGTCGAGGTGGGTGGCCACCAGCACCAGCTTGCGACGCAGCTGGCGAAAGTCGTTGCTCCGCCCGGGGGCACTGAAGACGCGGCGCATCTGACGCTCGAGCAGGTGGTTGGAGAACAGCCCGCTAGGAAGCGCACGTCCCAGCCGCTCGAACGCGCTGAGCAGCGAGCGGCGGTGGAACACGTAGCGCCAGGTTGCCTGCGCCAGCAGCGCCGGGACGGTCGCCAGGCGGCGCCCGAACTCGCCCCATGCCGGGCGCATCAAGGTGTCGGGATGCAGGATGTCGTCGGCGTCGCCCTTGTTCTCGATGAACGCGCGGCACAACTCGCGCGGTGAGATGCCGTTTGCCAGGCTCGCGGCGATGAAGCCGCCGGCCGAGACGCCGACATAGCCGTGGCAGTCGGTCAGGTTCAGGCCGTGGAACGACTCTTCGAGCGCACACAGCGCGCCGATCTCGTAGATGGCGCCCAACGGACCGCCGCCTGCCAGGGCCAGCCCGATGCGCGGTGCGGCGGCGGCGGGCCGTTCGTCATGACGGTGTTCGGGCGACCGCTGCGCAGCAGCGGATCGACCGCCGCCTGCCAGGGCCAGCCCGATGCGCGGTGCGGCGGCGGCGGGCCGTTCGTCATGACGGTGTTCGGGCGACCGCTGCGCAGCAGCGGATCGACCGCCGCCTGCCAGGGCCAGCCCGATGCGCGGTGCGGCGGCGGCGTGCGGTGCCCGGTCCGCCACGGCCGTGGGCTCAGGTCCTGGCGGACTTGCGCGCGGCGCGCTTGACGGCGGGCTGGGCACGCGCGGTCTTTGCAGCAGTCTTCGCGGCGACCTTCCGGGCCGGGGTGCCGGAAAGTTTGGCGACGCTGGCGCTCAGCGCGTCGATGCGCGCCATCAGGGCGTCGACGTCCTTCGCCGAGGGCACGCCGAGGCGGTTCAATGCCTTGGCGACGCGCTCCTCGAAGATCGACTCGAGCTTGTCCCACTGCTGCGTGGCCTTGCCCGAGAGGCCGCCGGCCATGTCGGTCATCTTGTTCGTCACTTCGCTGATCTTGTCTTCGGCGGCAGACTGGGTCTTGCGTTGCAGCGACACGCCTTCACGGACCAGCGCCTCGAACACCTTGCCGCCTTCGGCCTGGGCCTTGGAAAACGCGCCAAGACCGGCCAGCCAGATCTGCTGCGCCGAGTCCTTCACCGTATGGGCGAGCTGGCTGTCGAACAGCCCGGCGGCACCACTGCCGGCCTGCTTTTCGCTCAGTGCCTTGAGTCTCTTGACCATGATCGATCCGCCTTTCCTGTGAGGGACGGCCGCTCCCCGATGGAGTGCCCGGAGGCACACTATAAGCAAGCGGCGTGGAGGGGGCAGCCTAATTCACTCTCCCTGCGGGTCGGCCGCGGCGAGATCGCACGCCTTCGCCCCGCGACGGCGGCCTGGGGAAACTTCGCGACCGGTGCGCGGCGCGATCGGTAAGAATGCGCATTCGCCACGCAACCGACCCCCTGCAAGGAGACCCCATGCACTACTTCGTCACCGGCGCCACCGGCTTCATCGGCAGACGCCTCGTCAAGACGCTGCTGGCGCGTCGCGGCGCGGTCGTGCACTTCCTGCTTCGCCCCGAAAGCGGGGACAAGGTGCCGGCGCTGCTCGAGTACTGGGGTGCGACCAAGACGAGGGCGATTCCGGTCTACGGCGACCTGACGAGCAAGAAGCTCGGGGTGGCGGCAGAGGACATCAAGCGGCTGAAGGGTCAGATCGACCATCTGTACCACCTGGCCGCCGTGTACGACCTCTCCGCCGACGAGGAAAGCCAGGTCAAGGTCAACATCGAGGGCACGCGCAGCGCCGTCGAGTTCGCCAAGTCGATCGACGCCAGGCACCTGCACCACGTCAGCAGCATCGCCGCCGCCGGCCTCTACGAAGGCGTGTTCCGCGAAGACATGTTCGACGAGGCCGAAGGACTGGACCACCCGTACTTCATGACCAAGCACGAGAGCGAGAAGATCGTGCGCAAGGAGTGCAAGGTGCCATGGACGGTGTACCGCCCGGCAATGGTCGTGGGTGACTCGACGACCGGCGAGATGGACAAGGTCGACGGTCCGTACTACTTCTTCAAGTTGATCCAGCGCATGCGCCAGATTCTGCCGCCCTGGATGCCGTCGATCGGCCTCGAAGGCGGACGCGTCAACATCGTGCCGGTGGACTTCGTCGTTGCCGCACTCGACCACCTCAGCCACCACCATGCGCGCGCCAGCGGACGCTGCTTCCATCTGGTCGATCCGGTGGGTTACCGCGTCGGCGACGTGCTCGACATCTTCTCCAGGGCCGCGCACGCCCCGAAGATGAACCTGTTCGTCAACGCCGCGCTGTTCGGCTTCATCCCGAAGAGCGTGAAGAAAGGGATGATGGCGCTGGCGCCGGTGCGCAGGGTGCAGAGGGCGGTCATCAAGGACCTCGGTATTCCCGAGGACATGTTCGCTTTCGTCAACTACCCGACGCGCTTCGACTGCCGCGAGACACTCGCCGCGCTGAAGGGCAGCGGCATCGAGTGTCCGAACCTGCGCAACTATGCCTGGCGGCTGTGGGATTACTGGGAGCGCCACCTCGACCCGGCGCTCTTCATCGACCGCAGCCTGAAGGGGACGGTGGGCGGCAAGGTGGTGCTCGTCACCGGCGGCTCGTCGGGCATCGGGCTGTCGGCAGCGTGCAAGTTCGCCGAGGCCGGTGCGGTGACGATCATCTGCGCGCGCGGCGAAGACAAGCTGGCCGAGGCGGTGAGGACGATCAGGGAGGCTGCCGGCAAGAACGCCAGGGTGTTCAGCTATGCCGTCGACATCGCCGACGAGGCGAGTTGCGCCGAGTTCGTGCAGAAGCTGCAGCAGGAGCACGGCGGCGTGGATTTCCTGATCAACAACGCCGGCCGCTCGATCCGTCGCGCGATCGAGGCCAGCTACGACCGCTTCCACGACTTCGAGCGCACGATGCAACTCAACTATTTCGGGTCGCTGCGCGTGACGATGGGCCTGTTGCCGGGCATGGTGGCCAAGCGACGCGGCCACGTCGTCAACATCAGTTCGATCAGCGTGCTCGTCAATGCGCCGCGCTTCTCGGCCTACGTCGCGAGCAAGGCGGCACTCGACGCCTGGACGGCCTGCGCGGCGAGCGAATTCGCCGACCAGGGGGTGACCTTCACCACCGTCAACATGCCGCTGGTGCGCACGCCGATGACGGCGCCGACGAAGATCTACGAGAGCATGCCGCTGCTCGAGCCGGAGGAAGCGGCCAACCTGATCGTGCAGGCCTGCATCGAAAGGCCGGTGCGCGTGGCGACGAGGCTCGGCATCTTCGGCGCCCTGCTGCACACGGCCGCGCCGCGCATCACGCAGATCGTCATGAACACCACCTTCCGCATGTTCCCCGACAGCGCCGCGGCGAAGGGCGAGAAGGGCGCGAAGGCGAGCCTGTCGCCGGAGGCGATCGCGATGGCGCAGATGATGCGAGGCATCCACTTCTGATCGAGCACGGGGTGCGCTGGCAGACAGGCGGTGCTGCCAGCGAGCCCTGGCGACAGCATGAACGTCGCCACGCTCAGAGGCCATGGCGGTCTGCTTTCGGCCCATTGCGGCCGTTCGTGGGTGTCCGCTTCCGGGTGGCTTCAGCGCGGCGCGGCAGGCGGTGCCCGCTCTGGCAGTTCGACGCGGGAGCGCCAGGCCAGGCTGGCGTGCTCTGCTCCGTGTCCCCCGACGCCGGCCTGCCGGCCGCCGTCTCCTCCTTTACCTGCGCAGAACACGGCTGCCCGTCCTGACGCTCGGCCACCTTTGCGGCATCGCGTTGCGCAGGCACGTGTGTCGGCACGATGCCGCTGGCACTGGGCGCAGGGCGGCGGGCCGGCTGCCGCAGGTAAAGGAGGAGACGGCAGCCGTCAGGCTGGCGTCGGGGGACACGAGAGAGCAGCCAGTTCGGCCCGCCCCCTCGAACGCCACAGCGGCACCGCCTCTGGCTCGCTGCAGCACTCAATACCGAAGGGCCGCAATGGGCCGTGAGCAGACTCTCGCCCATCTGATTTCATTCGTCGCGGGGCGTGGCTGCCGCGGCGATGGTCTCTCGGGCGACGAGCGGGGCGTTGCTCGACAAGATTCGCTTCACAGCGCAGGCCGCTGCACCAAGTCGTTTCCTACAATCATTGCCAAGTCAACCCAACGAGCGGCCCACATGACCACCGCAGCACGCGACGCCGGAGATCACTCGCTCGACCACATCGCCCCGGGCGACAAGGCCGAGATCCTGTCCCAGGCGCTGCCCTATATCCGCAAGTTCCACGGCAAGACGATCGTCATCAAGTACGGCGGCAACGCGATGACCGACCCCGCGTTGCAGCAGGACTTCGCCGAGGACGTGGTGCTCCTGAAGCTGGTCGGCATGAACCCCGTGGTCGTGCATGGGGGCGGACCGCAGATCGAGGAGGCGCTGGCCAAGATCGGCAAGAAGGGCACCTTCATCCAGGGCATGCGGGTCACCGACGACGAAACCATGGAGGTCGTCGAGTGGGTGCTGGCCGGCCAGGTCCAGCAGGACATCGTCGGCCTGATCAACGTGGCTGGCGGCAAGGCGGTGGGTCTGACCGGGCGCGATGGCGGGCTGATCCGGGCGCGCAAGCTGAAGATGGTCGACCTGAAGGACCCGAGCAAGGTGCACGACGTGGGCAATGTCGGCGAGATCGAGGCCATCGACCCGAGCGTGGTGAAGGCGCTGCAGGACGACCAGTTCATCCCGGTGATCTCGCCGCTCGGCTTCGGCGCCGACAACGAGAACTACAACATCAACGCCGACGTGGTGGCCGGCAAGCTTGCGGAGGTACTGCGGGCCGAGAAGCTGATGCTGCTGACGAACACGCCCGGCGTGCTCGACAAGGACGGCAAGCTGCTGACCAACCTGTCGGCGAAGGAGATCGACGGCTTGTTCGCCGACGGCACGATCTCCGGCGGCATGCTGCCCAAGATCGCCTCGGCACTCGATGCGGCCAAGAGCGGCGTCAATACCGTGCACATCATCGACGGTCGGGTGCCGCACGCGATGCTGCTCGAAATCCTGACCGACCAGGCCTACGGCACGATGATCCGCTCTCGTTGATGTTGGCCCCCAAGCTTGCGGCTGCGCCGCTTCGCGCCCCCCCAAGGGGGAGCAGCCCGCCTTGCGGGCTGAGGCCGGACACGGACAGTCCCCGCGGACTGGCTGTGCCTGCCGAAGGCCATCGGCCTCCGGCCGATGGCGATCCGGCGGCGGGCTGACTCGTGCCACCTGCGCGGGTCTGGCTGTTCGACCTCGACAACACGCTGCACAACGCGTCTCACGCGGCGTTCCGTGGGATCGACCGCGCGATGACCGACTACATCGTGCGCGAACTCGATGTGTCCGCGGCCGACGCCGATGCGCTGCGCCGCCGTTACTGGGCGCGCTATGGTGCGACGCTGCTCGGCCTGGTGCGCCACCATGGCGTGCGCGCGGCACATTTCCTGCACCACACGCATCTGCTGCCCGGGCTCGAGGAGCGCGTGCACAGCCATCCGCACGACCTCGCCGCGCTGCAGCGTCTGCAGGGCCGCAAGTTCGTCCTCACCAACGCGCCGCGCGCCTACGCCGAGCGCGTGCTCGGCGCGCTCGGCATCGCGCGCTGGTTCGACGGCGTGATCGCGATCGAGGACATGCACATGTTCGGCCAGCTGCGGCCGAAGCCCGACGCGCGCATGCTGCGCCGCCTGCTGGCCCGCCTGCGTGTCCCGGCCCCGCGCTGCGTGCTGGTGGAAGACACACTGGTGCATCAGAAGGCGGCGCGCAGCGTCGGCATGCAGACGGTGTGGATGCAGCGCTGGATGCGGCGGGCAGCAGCGGTGCAGGGCCTCACTGCGCGCCATGCGATGCGACCGGCCTACGTCGACCGGCGCGTTCGCCGGTTGGGCGATTTGTTGCGCTGAGCGGTCGCCACACGTTGACCGCAGCGGGGCCTCCAGTCGCTGCGGAGGGCACTGAAGTTGGTGTTTACCTGCACCGCGAACAAGGCCCGGCGTGTGCAAGAATCTGCGCGACCCCACCCCTGCGCCGCCGCCGTGATGCCCGACTCCAACCCTGACGGATCCCCGGAACCCAGCGAAGGCGCGACGGCAGCGCCGGCCATAGCCGTCGACGGTCGCAAGCGGCCGCGCCCGGGCGAGCGTCGCGTCCAGATCCTGCAGACGCTCGCCGCGATGCTCGAGCAGCCCGGCGCCGAGCGCGTCACCACCGCCGCGCTGGCGGCGAAGATCCAGGTTTCGGAGGCTGCGCTGTACCGCCACTTCGCGAGCAAGGCGCAGATGTTCGAGGGCCTGATCGAGTTCATCGAGCAGAGCGTGTTCAGCCTGGTCAACCAGATCGCCGAGCGCGAGAACGACGGCCGCGTGCAGGCGCAGCGCATCCTCACCGTGCTGCTGCAGTTCGGCGAGAAGAACCCGGGCATGACGCGGGTGATGGTCGGTGACGCGCTGGTCTTCGAGAACGACCGCCTGCTCTTGCGGATGAACCAGTTCTTCGAACGCATCGAATCGCAGCTGAGGCAAAGCCTGCGCGCGGCCGCCGAAGCCTGCGGCTCGGTGACGCCGACGGTGGACGCCAACGTCCAGGCCTCGGTGCTGACCGCGTTTTGCATCGGGCGCCTGCAGCGCTACGCACGCTCGGGCTTCAAGCGGATGCCGACCGAGCAACTCGACGCCGTCCTGCAGATGCTGCTCGGCTGAGGGATGACCCAGCCTCTTTTCATTCGCGGCCCCTGGAGCTGGCGCTCAGTCGGCTCGGGAGCAGCCCGGCGTCGGTTGAGGCCGCGTTGACGCGCCAGCCATGTCAGAACGTTCCGTCGCTAGCCTGATCGCGCGCGCCGAAGCATTGCTCGTGCGCCTCGAAGCGGTGCTGCCGCATCCGCTGACCGCGCCCGACTGGCTGGCAGCGACTGCCTTCCGATACCGCCGCCGCGGGGGCTCGGGCGTGGTCGAGCCGGTGCGCCACGGGGCCGACATCCGGCTCGTCAACCTGGTCGAGGTCGAGCCGCAGAAGGAGCGGTTGCTGCGCAACACCGCGCAATTCATCGCCGGGCAGCGCGCCAACAACGTGCTGCTGACCGGTGCGCGCGGCACCGGCAAGAGTTCGCTGATCAAGGCCTGCCTGAACGAGTTTGCGCCGCAGGGCCTGCGCCTCATCGAAGTCGACAAGTCCGACCTCGTCGACCTGCCCGACATCGTCGACCTCGTGGCCGAACGGCCGGAGCGCTTCATCGTCTATTGCGACGACCTCAGCTTCGACGAGGGCGAGCCCGGCTACAAGGCGCTGAAATCGATCCTCGACGGTTCGGTCGCGCAGGCAAGCGACAACGTGCTGATCTATGCGACGAGCAACCGGCGCCATCTTCTTCCGGAGTACCTGCGGGAGAACCTGAGCTACCGCCATACCGAGGACGGCGAGGTGCACCCAGGCGAGGTGGTGGAAGAAAAGGTCTCGCTCTCGGAGCGCTTCGGGCTGTGGGTGAGCTTCTACCCGTTCAGCCAGGACGAGTACCTGGCGATCGTCGCCCAGTGGCTGCGCAACTTCGGCGTTTGCGAGAGCGCCATCGCCGAAGCACGGCAGGAGTCGCTCGTCTGGGCGCTGGAACGCGGCTCGCGCTCGGGGCGCGTCGCGCACCAGTTCGCACGCGACTACAGCGGAAGGCACGCCGCGTGAGCCGCGAAAGAGGGGCCCCACGCAGTGGGGATCGAAGCGTGCGAATGCGGCGAGCTGCCGAGCGCGCGAACGCTTCGATGGGCCCTGGAGATGCGGAGGCAGCCGCGTGAGCCGCGAAAGAGGGGCCCCACGCAGTGGGGATCGAAGCGTGCGAATGCGGCGAGCTGCCGACCACCGCAAACGCTTCGATGGACACGGGTGCTTCGGAGGCAGCAGTGTCTGAACGGCTGCCAGTCGACGTTGCCGTCGGCGTTCTGATCGACCCCGACGGGCGCTTCCTGCTGACGAGTCGGCCCGAGGGCAAGGTCTACGCCGGCTACTGGGAATTTCCCGGCGGCAAGGTGGAGCCCGGTGAGAGCATCGATCAGGCGCTGCGGCGCGAGTTGCACGAGGAACTGGGAATCACCATCGGTGCGGCCGAGCCCTGGCAGGTGGAAGTCGTGAACTACCCGCACGCCCTGGTGCGCCTGCATTTCTGCAAGGTGTTCAGTTGGCAGGGCGAGTTCGAGATGCGCGAAAGCCAGGCGATGGCCTGGCAGACGCTGCCGGTGCAGGTGGCGCCGGTGCTGCCGGGCACCATGCCGGTGCTGCGCTGGTTTGCGCAGGAGCGGGGCTATTCCGCAGCGACCCACGGGGCCTGACACCGCCGCTACACTGCCTCGATGAACTGGCTGGACGAAGTGAAATGGGACGCGCAGGGGCTGGTGCCGGTGATCGCGCAGGAGGCGGGCAGCAACGACGTGCTGATGTTCGCCTGGATGAACCGCGACGCGCTGGCGCAGACGGCCGGGCGCGGCGAAGCGGTGTACTGGAGCCGTTCACGCCAGCGCCTGTGGCACAAGGGCGAGGAATCCGGCCACATCCAGCGGGTGCACGAGATCCGCCTCGACTGCGACAACGACGTCGTGCTGCTCAAGGTGACGCAACTCGGCTGCGCGCCGGCGGATCCGGCCATCGCCTGCCATACCGGCCGCCATTCCTGCTTCTTCCGGCGCTACGCCGACGGTGGGTGGCAGGCGGTGGAGCCGGTCTTGAAAGACCCTGAGCAGATCTACGGGAACAAGTCGCGCACTGCAGAGGAGACTGACTTGTCCCCAAGTCATGTGCTAAGCAAATGAGCCACTCGAATGGTAACGACACGCTGGCAAGGCTGGCCGACGTGATCGAGCAGCGCAAGACCGGCGACCCGCAGAAGAGCTACGTGGCGCGCCTGTTCGACAAGGGAACCGACGCGATCCTGAAGAAGGTCGGCGAAGAGGCGACCGAAGTCGTGATGGCGGGCAAGGACGGCCAGCGCGACCGCATCGTCGCCGAGGTGGCCGATCTTTGGTTTCACACGATGATCGCGCTCAGCGCCTTCGGCCTTAGCCCGGCCGACGTGCTCGCCGAGTTGCAGCGGCGCGAGGGACTGTCGGGGCTTGAAGAGTTTGCGGCGCGCAAGGCCATCGTCCGCGAGAAGGGTGAACCATGAACGGCAGCGTGATCGATTCCGAGCGTGAGCAGTCCCTGCGTACCGTTGGCAACATCAGCTACCTGCTGCATACCATTGTCGCGGTCGGCGCGGTGATTCCGGGCGTGCAGGCGAGCGTGCTCCTGTTGCTGGTGGCCTTCATCCTCGACCTGGTGAAGAAGGGGGAAGCCGCGGGAACCTGGCAGGAGTCGCACTTCGGCTGGCGCATCCGCACGGTGCTGTGGGCGGCGGTGCTGTACCTCGTCACCGCTCCGCTTTGGCTGCTGCTGCTCGCACCGGGTTGGATCGCCTGGGGCGTGATCTCGATCTGGTTCCTTTATCGCGTCGTGCGCGGCTGGATGAACCTGAACGCCGGCAAGCCGATGCTTCCCTGACGCCGAAGCCGATGTCATGAATCACGACCCGAACTGCCTCTTCTGCAAGATCGCCGCCGGCCGCATTCCAAGCCGCAAGGTCTACGAGGATGACGAGCTCTTCGCGTTCCACGACATCGCGCCCTGGGCGCCGGTGCACTTCCTGATCATCCCGAAGGAGCACATCGCGACGATGTACGACACCGGTGACGAGCACGCCGCGATGATGGGCCGCATGATGGCGCTGGCGCCGAGGCTGGCGCGCGACCTGGGCGTCGTGAACGGTTTCCGGGTCGTCATCAATACCGGGCCCGACGGCCGGCAGGAAGTGCAGCATGTCCACGTGCACGTGATGGGCGGCCCCAGGCCGTGGCTCAGGGGCTGAGCGCGCGCCTGCGAAAGGCCTTGTCCCTGGCAATGGCCGCGCGGTTCGCAAGCCCCGTGGCTGACCTAAAATCCAGCATTCCTCTCTCGGAGAATCATCATGGGTTCATTCAGCATCTGGCACTGGCTCATCGTGCTCCTGATCGTCGTGCTGGTATTCGGCACCAAGAAGCTGAAGAACATCGGCGCCGACCTGGGCGGTGCCGTCAAGGGCTTCAAGGACGGCGTGCGCGACGGCTCGGCGAACACGGCCGCCGAGCCGCCCGCGCCGCCCCAGCAGGTGACCACCGCGCAGAAGGCTGCCGACGCCAACACCGTCGACGTCGAGGCCAAGACCAAGACCTGAGCGTCGAATCGGCATCGCATGATCGATTTCGGCTTCGACAAGATCGCGCTCATCGGCGCCGTCGCACTGATCGTCATCGGCCCCGAGAAGCTGCCGCGCGTGGCACGGACAGTCGGCCACCTGATCGGCAAGGCGCAGCGCTACGTGGCCGACGTCAAGGCCGAAGTCAACCGCTCGATCGACCTCGAAGACCTGAAGAAGATGAAGACCGAGTTCGAGGACGCGGCGCGCAACGTCGAACAGACGGTTTCGAACGAGATTCACCAGACCGCAAGCGAGCTCGACAGTTCCTGGAAGGGCAGCGGCGCCGAGCTGCAAACGGCGAGTGAAGCGACCGAGGAGTTTCGCCCGCCGCCCGAGTACAAGCACCCGAAGAAGCACTGGCGCGCGAAGCGCTCGGCGATGCCGCAGTGGTACAAGCAGCGCCACGGCGTGCGCGCCAGTGCGCAGTCGGGTGCGGCGCGGGTGGCGCGTTTTCGTCCGCCGCGCAGTTCCGTTTAAGCCATGAGCGACAAGCCCTCCAGCCCCGACGAACTCGAGGGCACCGAGCAGCCCTTTGTCACGCATCTGGTGGAGTTGCGAGACCGGCTGATCCGGGCCGCCATCGCCGTCGGCATCGCCTTCGGCGTGCTGGCCTTCTACCCCGGCCCGAGCGGGCTGTACGACCTGCTCGCCGCGCCGCTGGTGGCGCAGTTGCCGGCCGGCGCCACGCTGATCGCGACCAACGTGATCTCGCCGTTCCTGGTGCCGCTGAAGATCACGCTGCTGGGCGCCTTCCTGCTCGCGCTGCCGGTCGTTCTGTACCAGGTGTGGGCGTTCGTCGCGCCGGGTCTGTACATGCACGAGAAGCGCCTCGTGATGCCGCTCGTGATCTCGAGCACCGTGCTGTTCTTCGTCGGCGTGGCGTTCTGCTACTTCTTCGTCTTCGGCCAGGTGTTTCGTTTCATCCAGAGCTTCGCACCGAAGAGCATCACCGCCGCGCCGGACATCGAGGCCTATCTCGGCTTCGTGCTGACGATGTTCATCGCCTTCGGCGCGGCCTTCGAGGTGCCCGTGGTGGTGGTCGTGCTGGCGCGGCTGGAGATCGTGAGCATCGAGAAATTGAAGGCCTTCCGCAGCTACTTCATCGTGCTCGCCTTCGTCGTCGCGGCGGTGATCACGCCGCCCGACGTGGTGTCGCAACTCGCGCTGGCGATCCCGATGTGTCTGCTCTACGAACTCGGTATCTGGTCCGCACGGCTCTTCATCAAGCACACCCAGGCGCCGCCGGACCAGCCCCCGGCGGCGTGACCCGTCCGCCCCCCGCCCAGCGATCGCGCTATCGTCGCGACACTACCGACATCACACCAACCCGGAAGGAAGATCGATGAAGCACACCGATAGAAGCCTCGCCGCAGCGCGCGTGGCCGCCCTGGCCCTGGCAACCCTGCTGCCCGTTGCAGCCCAGGCGCAATCCAGCACCGACGACTGGAAGTGGAATGCCACGATCTACGGCTGGTTCCCGGCGATCGGCGGCACCTCGTCGTTTCCCACCGGCGGTGCGGGTGGCAACGGTGGCGGCTCCGACATCAGCGTGAGTTCGCAGCAGGTCATCGACGCACTCAAGATGGCGTTCATGGGATCGCTCGAGGGCAGGAAGGGGCAGTGGGGTTTCTGGACCGACGTCGTCTATGCCGACTTCGGCGCCACCAAGTCCGCCACGCGGGACTTCACCGTCGGGCACAACCAGTTGCCGGTGGGCGTGAGCGCGGACCTCGGCCTCGACGTCAAGACCTGGATCTGGACCACGGCCGGCACCTACAGCCTGGTAGCCCGACCCGAGTACACGTCGGACGTCCTGTTCGGCGTGCGGCTGCTGGACATGACCAACCGATTGAACTGGACGTTCAACGGCGACATCGCCGGACTGCCGCTTCCCGGGCGCGCGGGCTCGGCAGAGGCCGGCGTGAACAACTGGGACGCCATCGTCGGCGTCAAGGGGCGTGCCAGCTTCGGCGCTGACCGCAAGTGGTTCTTCCCTTACTACGTCGACGTCGGAACGGGCCAGTCGAAGTTCACCTGGCAGGCGAGCGCGGGCCTCGGTTACGACTTCAACTGGGGCTCGGTGCTCGCCACCTGGCGCTACCTGAGCTACGACATGAAGTCCGACTCCAGGATCCAGAGCGCCTACCTGAACGGCCCGACCATCGGCGTCGCGTTCCGCTGGTAGGACGCGGGATTCGACCGGGCCGGCAGGCGCCTAGCGCTCGCCGCGCGCCTGTGCCTTGGGACGCTGCGCGACGATGACCTTCAGTTGCAGGGTCTTGTCGCCGCGCTGCACGCCGATCGTCGCCTCCGACTGCGGCTTCAGCGCAGCCACCGCGCCGAGCAATTGCGCCGTGTCGGTGACCGGCCGATCCGCCACCGTCACGACCACGTCGCCGGGGCGCAGGCCGCCGGCGCTGGCCGGGCCGTTCTGCAGCACGCCGGTGATCAGCACGCCCTGCTTGACGGGCAGGCTGAAGGTTTCCGCGATCTCGGGCGTCAGGTCACGCGGCTCGACGCCGATCCAGCCGCGGGTGACGATGCCGTCGCGAATCAGGCCTTCCATCACCTGGCGTGCGATCGTCACGGGAATGGCGAAACCGATGCCGAGGCTGCCGCCGGTGCGCGAAAAGATCGCCGTGTTGATGCCGAGCAGGTTGCCGTGGGTGTCCACCAGCGCGCCGCCCGAGTTGCCGGGGTTGATCGCAGCGTCGGTCTGGATGAAGTTCTCGAAGGTGTTGATGCCGAGCTGGTTGCGGCCTAGCGCGCTGACGATGCCCGAGGTGACCGTCTGCCCGACGCCGAAAGGGTTGCCGATGGCGAGCACGATGTCGCCCACCTGCAGCGCGTCGGCGCTGCCGAAGGCCACCACCGGCAGGTGGTCGAGGGCAATCTTCAGCACGGCCACGTCGCTGTCGGGGTCGGCGCCCACGACCTTCGCGCTGGCCTTGCGGCCGTCGGCGAGCTGCACCTCGATGTCGTCGGCGCCCTCGATCACGTGGTTGTTGGTCAGCAGGTAGCCCTCGGGCGAGACGATCACGCCCGAGCCGAGGCCGACCTGGCGCTGCCGCGGGTCGTTCGGGTTGGCGCGGTCACCGAAGAAGAAGCGGAACCAAGGGTCGTCGGCCTGCCCGCGGCGCGGTGGCGCCTTGCTCGCCGTCACGCTGACCACCGCGGGTGCGGCCCGCTTCGCGGCCGCGGCGTAGCCGGTGTCGCTGGCGCCTTCGCCAGACGCGCCTTGCGGCGCCTGCGGCACGGTAACGATCGACACGACGCCGTTCGCAACGCGACCGCGCGCCAGCCAGTCCGGCTTGAGCGTGGCGACGACGAACCACAGCGCGACGGCGACGGTCACCGTTTGCGAAAAGATCAACCAGGTCCTGCGCATCGCATCCTCGGTTCAGCCTGAGCGGCCAATCGATTATCAGCCGCCCGCCCGGCCGGTGCAGGGTGGGCCGACGCTTCGCAAACCGGGCTTTCCGCGCCCGGACCCTAGAATTCAAGGCGCTCCTGCACCTCTGAACGGATTCCGATGCATCGATTCCTCTGCGCGCTGCTGCTTGCCTCGCTCGCTCTCGCGCCGGCGCGAGCCGAGTCGCAGGCGGATCGCTGGGACCTGGCCGACCTGTACCCGTCGGTCGCCGCGTGGGACGCCGACGCGGCCAGGCTGGAGGCGCAGATTGTCGATCTGGCCGCCTGCAAGGGCAGGCTCGGCGAGAGCGCCTCCCGGTTGCGACAGTGCCTGGATCTGCAGGCCGACATGTCCAAGCGCCTGTCACGCCTGTACGTGTTTGCGAGCGAACAGCTGTCGGAGGACACGGGCCTGGCGGCCAGCCAGGAGTTGATCCAGAAGGCCGAACTGCTCTACCACCGCATCGACGAGGCCGGGTCGTTCCTCGATCCCGAACTGCTGCGAGTCGGACAGGAGCGGATCGCGCAGTTCGTCGACGCCGAGCCGGCACTGCGGATCCATCGCTTCCCGCTCGAGAAGACGCTGCGCGCCGCGCCGCACACGCTCGACGAAGCGGGCGAAGCACTCGTCGCCCGCTTCGGGCTGATGGACGACAGCGGCGAGACGGCCTTCTCCATGCTTTCGAATGCAGACATCCCGTGGCCGAAGATCAAGCTCGCTTCGGGCGAGGAGATCGTGCTCGACCAGACGGCGTACACGAAGTATCGCGAGTCGCCCGACCGCGGCGACCGCGAGCGCGTGATGGATGCCTTCTTCGGTACCTGGAAGACCTATGAGCGCACGACCGGTTCGCTGTTGCTGTCTCAGCTGAGGCAGGACAAGACCTACAGCGTGGTCCGCAAGTATCCCGACTCGATCACCCGCGCGCTCGACCGCAACAACGTGCCGGTGGCGGTCGTCGACACCTTGATCGCACAGACCAACGCGAACCTGCCGACGCTGCACCGCTACTTCCGGCTGCGCGCGAAGATGCTCGGCGTGAAGCAGATGAGCTACTTCGACGTCTACCCGCCGCTCGTCCATGGCGACTTCAGGTTCCCGCTGCCGCTCGCCAGGCAGCTGGTGATCGAATCGGCGGCGCCGCTCGGCAAGGACTATGTCAGCGCGCTCGCCACGGGACTGGCCAGCCGCTGGATGGACGCCTACCCGCGTCCGCGCAAGCGCTCGGGCGCGCACATGGCGGGCTACGCCTACGACGTGCATCCCTACGTGCTGATGAACTACAACGACGACTACGAGTCGGTCACCACGCTGGCCCACGAATGGGGCCACGCGATGCACTCGGTGCTGGCCAACCGCGCGCAGCCCTTCGTGACTGCGGGATACGCCACCTTCACCGCGGAGATCGCGTCGACCTTCAACGAAGCACTCCTTCTCGAGCACATGCTGAAGGCGGCGAAGAGCGACGACGAGCGACTGTTCTACCTCGGCAGCGCGCTCGAGACCCTGCGCGGAACGTTCTTTCGCCAGGCGATGTTCGCCGAGTTCGAGCGCGCCATCCATGCCCGCGTCGATGGCGGCGAGCCGCTCACCGGTCAGGGCCTGACGCAGGCCTACTGCGATCTGCTCAGGCGCCATCACGGCACAGCCGAAGGCGTGGTGGCGATCAAGGACGCGTACTGCACGGAGTGGGCCTACATCCCGCACTTCTACAGCTCGTTCTACGTCTACCAGTACGCCACCTCGATCGCCGCGAGCTCGCTCTTCGCGCAGCAGGTGAGCGGCGGCGAGGCGGGGGCGCTCGAGCGCTATCTCGGCCTGCTGCGCGCCGGCGGTTCGGGTTACCCGTACGAACTGGTGAAGGCCGCCGGGGTCGATCTGGCGACGCCTGCGCCGTACCAGGCGCTGGTGAGCAGGATGAACCGCATCATGGACGAGATGGAGGCGATCCTGGCCCGGCGGCGCTGACCGCCTGAAGGCGGCGCCGTTCCAGGGTCTTCTCCCGCCCTCCGGCCGCAGAGGGGTTTGCGCCCGCGCCCGGCGCGCCGCTGCCGCTGGCAGGCGAGAATCGCGGGCCACCGCTTGCGCCATGCGCGCCCCGACCATGAGTTCGATCCCCAGCTACGACCTTCTCGCCGCGGCCAGCCTGCGCCTGCACCATCTCGGCCATCTCGGCGCGATCGTGCACTGGGACCAGGAAACCAACATGCCGCCCAAGGGCAACGAGGCGCGCGGCGCGGCGCTGGCCGAACTCGCGGCACTGATGCACCGCCTGCGCACCGAACCGCAACTGCGCGAGCGCATCGAGCATGCCGAACAGGAGCCGCTCGACGACCTGCAGCGCGCCAACCTGCGCGAGATCCGGCGCGAGTGGCAGCAGGCCAACGCGCTTCCAGAGGCGCTCGTCCAGGCGCGCTCGCTGGCGTCGTCGCGCTGCGAGCACGCCTGGCGCGCGCAACGCCAGGCCAACGACTGGGCCGGCTTCGCCGCCAACTTCCGCGACGTGCTGCGCATCGCGCGCGAGGAAGCCGCGCTGTTGTCGCAGCAGCAGGGCGTCTCGAAGTACGAGGCGCTGATGGACCGCTTCGAACCGGGCATGAGCTGCGCCGAGGTCGACCGCGTGTTCGGCGACCTGAAGCAGTGGTTGCCGGACCTGGTCCGCCAGGCGCAGCAGCGCCAGATGGGCGAGGTCGTGATCGAACCGGTGGGGCCGTTTGCCACGCTGCGCCAGGTCGTGCTGTGCGAGCGCGTGACGCGCCTGCTCGGCTTCGACTACGAGGCCGGCCGGCTCGACGTGAGCACGCACCCGTTCTCGGGTGGCGTGCCCGAGGACGTGCGCCTGACCACGCGCTACCGCGAGGACGACTTCCAGCAGAGCCTGATGGGAACGATCCACGAGACCGGTCACGGCCGCTACGAGCAGAACCGGCCGCGCGAGTGGCTCGGCCAGCCGGTGTCGGAGGCCCGTTCGATGGCGATCCACGAGAGCCAGAGCCTCTCCTTCGAGATGCAGCTCGGACGCAGCCGAGGTTTCGTCGGCCTGCTCGCGCCGCTGCTCGCCGAGGAACTGGGGCCGCAGCCGGCGTTCGAGGCCGACAACCTGCACCGCCTGTTCACGCGCGTGACGCCGGGCTTGATCCGCGTCGACGCCGACGAGGCCACCTACCCGGCGCACGTGATCCTGCGCTACGAGATCGAGCGCGCGCTGATCGAGGGCGAGATCGAGATCGAGGACATCCCGGCGCTGTGGGACGAGAAGATGCTGGCGCTGCTCGGCCTGGACACGCGCGGCAACTTCAAGGACGGACCGCTGCAGGACGTGCACTGGCCGGCCGGAATGTTCGGCTACTTTCCCTGCTACACGCTGGGCGCGATGTACGCCGCGCAGTGGTTTGCGGCGATGCGCCGGGCGATGCCCGATCTCGATGCCCGCATCGCGCGGGGCGACCTGGCGCCGCTCTTCGACTGGCTGCGCGACAACATCTGGCTCCAGGCGAGCCGCTGGACGACCGGAGAGCTCGCCATCCGTGCCAGCGGCGAGCGGCTGAACCCGGCGCATTTCCGCGCGCATCTCGAGCGGCGCTACCTCGCTGGACCGGGCCCTCGCGCATGAAGATCGATTTCGTCTCCGACGTCTCCTGCCCCTGGTGCGTGATCGGGTTGAAGTCGCTCGAGGCTGCGCTCGAACGCCTCGGCGACGAGGTCCGGGCCGAGCTTCACTTCCAGCCCTTCGAGTTGAACCCGCAGATGCCGCCCGAGGGGCAGGACATCGCCGAGCACCTGGCACAGAAGTATGGCGCCACGGCCGAACAGGCCGCGGCCACGCGCGAGGCGATCCGCGCGCGCGGCGAGGCGCTCGGCTTCACGTTCCGGATGGATCGCCGCAGCCGCATCTACAACACCTTCGACGCCCACCGCCTGCTCCACTGGGCCGGACTCCAAGGGCGCCAGGCGGCGCTGAAGCACGCGCTGTTCCGCGCCTACTTCACCGACGGCGAGAACCCGGGCGCGCACGACGTGCTGCTGCGTGCGGCTGCCGGGGCGGGGCTCGATGCCACAGAGGCGCGGCGGGTGCTCGATTCGGGTGCCCATGCGGACGAAGTGCGCGAGCGCGAACGCTTCTATCAGGCCCAGGGCATCCATGCGGTGCCGGCGGTGATCATCGACGACCGCCACCTGATCCAGGGCGGGCAGCCGGTGGAGGTGTTCGAGCGGGCGCTGCGCGAGGTTGTCGCCAGGACTTGAGCCGGCCGCCGGGCCTGGTTCGCGTGGGGTGCACGGCGCGGCATGGAACAATCGGCGCATGAAGTCCAGACCGCTGTGCTTGACGATGGGCGATGCCTGCGGCATCGGCCCCGAGATTCTCGTCAAGGCGTTCCGCAGCGGGCAGTGCGAGGGCAGTTTCGTGCTCGGCGACGTCGACGTGATGCGTCGCGCGGCGGGGCTCACCGGCGGCATGTTCCCGATCGCCTCGATCGAGTCCGCGGCCGAGGCGCTGCGCTGTCCGAAGGGCTGCCTGCCCGTGCTGCCTGCGACGGGGCTGCCGGGCGACCTGCTCGCCGCGCCGCTCGCGCAGGTCGACGCTCGCGCCGGCGCGGCCGCCGCGGCGTGCCTACGCCAGGCGACGGCGCTGGCGATGGCTGGCGAGGTGGCGGGGGTCGTCACGGCACCGATCCACAAGGAGGCGCTCGCCGCGGCGGGCATTGCCTTCCCCGGCCACACCGAGATGCTGCAGGCCTGGTCCGGCGGCGGGCCGGTGCGCATGATGCTCGCCAACGACGAGCTGCGCACGGTGCTCGTGACGATCCATGTCTCGCTGCGCCGCGCGATCGAACTCGTGACCTTCGACGCCGTGCTCGAGACGCTGCGCATCGCGCACCGCGCCGCGGCGGCATGGGGGCAGGCTGCGCCGCGCATCGGCGTCGCCGGGCTCAACCCGCACGCCGGCGAGGGGGGTCTATTCGGCGACGAGGAGCTCACCATCATCGCCCCGGCGATCGCCGCGGCGCGCGCCGAGGGCATCGCCGCGAGCGGCCCGTTCGCCCCCGACACGGTCTTCATGCGCGCCCGCCACACCGCCGCGCACCCGGGCGAGTTCGACCTGGTGGTCGCGATGACGCACGATCACGCACTGATCCCGGTGAAGTACCTCGGAATCGAGCAGGGCGTGAACATCACGCTCGGCCTGCCTTTCGTGCGCACCAGCCCCGACCACGGCACGGCGTTCGACATTGCCGGCCGCGGCACGGCGGATCCGGCGAGCCTGCTGGCGGCGGTGCGCATGGCACGCCGGATGGCGTGCGCAGCTCTGCCAGCCCGGGATCAGTGAGTGGGGGTCGCTGTCTTCAGCGCCGCCAGTTGCTTGCGCGCGCGGGCCGTGGCGCGCTCGAGCAGGTAACTGTTCTCGAAGGCGCGCAGGCGGCCGGTCTCGCACATCCGCGCCAGCATGCGGGCGGTGAGGGACAGCGTCTCCTGGTGTCGCTTGCCGTGCGTGAAGACGAAGAAGCTGCGGCCGCTGCTGACGTAGCTCAGGCGAACCTTCTGCCATTCGTCCTTGAGGTGCATCTGGTAGGCAAATCCGACGCGCAGGTGGTCCATCAGCTGCGGGCCGTGCGACGGCTCGGCGGGGTCGGGGGTGGCGACGCTGAGGTCGATGTCCACCCCGAGGTCGAGGTCGCCGGGGCTGCTGCCTGCGCCGTCCGTGGTGCCGGCGTCGTCGGCGCTGAGGTCGATGTCGACCTGACCGCTCCAGTCGACGGCGCTCTCGTCCATCAGGCCGATGTTGCGGACTTCCTCGGCCGAGAAATGCTGGGCAAGGGCCGCCGCGTCCAGCGCGGGCGGGGGCTGGCCGCGAAGCTGTTCGGCGCGCGGCAGCGGCAGGCTGAAGGCTGCCTCGAGCTGCTTGGCGAACAGGTTGCGATCGAGCGCGCTCGGCGCCTGGCCCTTGAGCGATTCGGCGTGCGCCGGCAACAGCTGGCCGAAGAATGCCTTCTGTGCCGCCTCCGGCCAGCCGATCATGGCCAGGCCTTCGTTCAGCGTCTTCATCAGGCCGGGCAGCTGCATCAGGAATGCCTTGCGCAGCGCCGGCGTGTCCTTCGGCAGCACGCTGATCACGAGGTCGACCCCGGCCCGGCGCAGGCGCTGCGTGCGCTCGGCTGTCGGGCCGTCGCTGCGCGCCGCCATGGCCAGCGCCTGGCTCCAGACCTGCGACAGGAAGTCGCGCAGGTAGGCCTGCATCGGCAGCGGCGCCAGCGCCCCCTGCAGCTGCTGCATGTAGCGCTGCTGCACGCGCAGCTCCGCTTCCTTGCCGTCGAGCAGCGCGCCGGCGGCGCCGTGGGATTGCACGTCGCCCGCGGTCTGCTGCTCGATGAACGCCTCGAGCAGCGACAGCTTGGCGGCGTAGACCTCGACCTGGTCGAAGTCGCCCTCGATGATCTCCTGCACCAGCTCACTCACGCGCTCCAGGAACTGGCGCCCCGGCCCGTCGTCGAAATCGTCGAACGCGCAGGCGAGCGAGGCGATCCGGTTGACGAAGCGGCGCACCGGGTGCTTGCGCGACGAGAAGAAGCTCGGGTCGCTGAGCGCAACGCGCAGCACCGGCAGTTGCAGGCGCGCAATCTGGCGCGCCGTCTGCGGCGGCACGCGGGAGTCGGAAAGGATCTGGTCAAAGAGGCTGCCGACGACGTCGATCACCATGTGGTCGAGCGTGCCGCTCGACGCCTGGCGCAACTCGTCGCGGTGGGCGCGGATCAGGTTGGCCGCCATCAGGCCGGTGAGCCCGTCGCCGCGCAGACCGCCCGTGCCGCCGCTGAGGGCGCCCGGCACCGACACGCTCTGCAAGCCCGTCTGCGCCGCGCCGCCGCCCGGGCCCGGCGCTGCGTCGCCCTGCAGGCCGCCGGGCCGGCTGGTGAAGAAGGTCAGGCGCCTGATGAGCGACATCAGCTCGGCGTCGGCGACGCCCTGCGAGCCCGCCGCGCCGCCGCGCAGCGAACCCGGCCCGCTGCCCGCCAGGCCCGCGCCGTGAGCGGAGGCCCCGCCCCGGCTGCTGTCGAGCTGTGAAGCGACGCTCGCCAGGAACTGGCTGCCGGACGAGCCGGAATGCTGCGCATCACTCCTTGGCAGCGAGGCGTAACCCGAAACCACGCGGTCGCTGCCCGGGCCCTCGACCGCGCGCACGGTCAGGTCCAGCGCCTGCACGCCGCCTGCCCTGAGGTCGGCCATGATCTCCGCATAGCACAGGCGCATCCCCTTGGCCATCACCGGGCCGAGCTCGCGCGCAAGCAGCTTGCGCGTCTGGGGCTCGGGCGAGACCGCTTCGATCGCCGCGCACAACGCGCTGCCGATCGTCGCGGGCCGCAGCGGGTTGCGATCCTGGTCGGCATGACCGATGTGCAGCAGCGAGCCCATGTACGCGGCCAGGTCGAGCAGCTCGAATTCGCACTCGTGCCCGATCGCCTGGCCGATGCGATCGGCGAGCATGCTTCTCT
The DNA here is from genome assembly GCA_963802435.1 of uncultured bacterium. Classification (GTDB taxonomy): domain Bacteria; phylum Pseudomonadota; class Gammaproteobacteria; order Burkholderiales; family Burkholderiaceae_C; genus CAIKUF01. The sequence goes on along the minus strand of CAWDIT010000006.1, from coordinate 207,007 downwards.
CGACTTCGTCGTTGTCCAGCAGGCTGAGCGATTGCCAGTTCGCGCCGGCCAGCGGGCGATGGGTGTCCGGGTGCGGGTTCACGTCCTGCATGACCTTCTCGCGCAGCGTGAGATCGAAGCTGCTGCAGAAGCTCGCCAGCTGGCGACGCAGATCGCCCTGAGCTGCCCGCAAGGCCTCCCGCTCGGCGCCGTTGGTGGCTGACGAGGCCAGGCCGCCGAGCAGTTCGACGGCGCGCGCTGCGCCGGTCGCGCCGGTTGCTGCGACGTGGCCGAGTGCGGCGTCGAGCGCGGCTTTCGTGCGGGGGTTGAGCGGGTCCATTTCGATCAGGGCCGCGCAGCGCGGGGCCGGGCGGCCCGTTGCAGCAGCGGCGGGGGTGGCTGTCGAAGGGCGAAGTATGACGGCTTATCGGCCACGGTCCGGTGAAGCTGAACCCGCCTGCGCCAGCGGTAGCGCCTACTTGCGAAGTGCGTCGCGGATTTCGCGCAGCAGCACCACGTCCTCCGGCGGCGCGGGTGGCGCGGCGGGGGCGGCAGGGGCCTCCTTCTTCAGGCGATTGATCTGCTTGACCATGATGAAGATGATGAAGGCGAGGATCGCGAAGTTCAGCGCGACCGTCACGAAGTTGCCGTAGGCCAGCACGGCGCCGGCCTTCTTCGCCTCGGCCAGCGTGGCGGCCGTCTGACCGGCGAGCGGAATGAAGTAGTTCGAGAAGTCGAGCCCGCCGAAGATCTTGCTGACCACCGGCATGATGATGTCGCCGACGATCGAATCGACGATCTTGCCGAACGCGCCGCCGATGATCACGCCGACCGCCAGGTCGATCACGTTTCCCTTGACGGCGAATTCCTTGAATTCGGATGCCATGCCCATGGTGCTCGCTCCGGTTGGTGGGTGATGCCGGGATGTAGACAGATCTCGGCCCCATTGGGGCCGCGTCAAGTATGACCGAAATGACCCGGTGCCGGCCACGCGCCGCCCGCCGCGATCGGCTCCCGGCCGGGCCTGCAGCCTCGACGGACCAGGCCCTGCGCTCCGTTAGAATCTGCGATCGCCCCCGCCTAGAACCGAGTCTCTGTATCGAGGACCCCCATGAGTGACCAGCAAGTCGATCAAGGCCGCCGCACGTGGGTGGCGATCAGTTGCGGCTTCGGTGCCGTCGGCGGGGTGGCCGCCGCCGTGCCGTTCGTCAGCACCTTCCAGCCTTCGGAGCGCGCTCGCGCCGCCGGTGCTGCGGTCGAGGCCGACATCGGCGGCATCAAGCCCGGCGAAAAGCTGACGGTCGAATGGCGGGGCAAGCCGGTCTGGATCATCCGTCGCACGGCCGAGCAGCTGGCCGAGCTGCCCAAGCTCGACGCGCAGCTGGCCGACCCGAACTCGCTGCGCAAGCGCGACGAACTGACGCCCGAGTACGCCCGCAATGAATGGCGCTCGCGCAAACCGGAGTTCCTGGTCGTGGTGGGCATCTGCACCCACCTGGGATGTTCGCCTTCCGACAAGTTCCAGCCGGGCGCGCAGCCGTCGCTGCCCAACGACTGGCAAGGGGGGTTCCTCTGCCCCTGCCACGGCTCGATGTTCGACCTCGCCGGCCGCGTCTACAAGAACAAGCCCGCGCCCGACAACCTCGAGGTGCCGCCGTACATGTTCCTCTCCGACACGCGCCTGCTGATCGGCGAGGACAAGAAGGCCTGACCGTCTTCCCCGCTGTATCCGGCACCATCACGAGAACACGACATGGCTGAATTCAAGCACGCGCCCGCCGATGCCCCCGCGGCGCAGAAGCTCCTGACCTGGGTCGACAACCGCTTCCCGCTGACCAAGCTGTGGAACGACCAGTGGGGCCTGTACTACGCGCCGAAGAACTTCAACTGGTGGTACATCTTCGGCTCGCTGGCGATGCTGGTGCTGGTGATGCAGATCGTCACCGGCATCTTCATGACGATGCACTACAAGCCCGATGCGGCGCTCGCGTTCGCGTCGGTCGAGTACCTGATGCGCGACGTGCCCTGGGGCTGGCTGATCCGCTACATGCATTCGACGGGCGCGTCGGCCTTCTTCGTCGTCGTCTACCTGCACATGTTCCGCGCCCTGATGTACGGCAGCTACCGCAAGCCGCGCGAGCTGATCTGGCTGTTCGGTTGCGCGATCTTTCTCTGCCTGATGGCCGAAGGCTTCTTCGGCTACCTGCTGCCCTGGGGCCAGATGAGCTACTGGGGTGCGCAGGTCATCGTCAACCTGTTCGCTGCCGTGCCCTTCGTCGGCCCCGACCTCGCGCTGCTGATCCGCGGCGACTACGTGGTCGGTGACGCGACGCTGAACCGCTTCTTCGCCTTCCACGTGATCGCCGTGCCGCTGGTGCTGCTCGGCCTCGTCGTCGCCCACCTGATCGCGCTGCACGAGGTGGGCTCGAACAACCCGGACGGCATCGAGATCAAGGCCAAGCGCGGCCCCGACGGCCATCCGCTGGACGGCATCCCGTCGCACCCGTACTACAGCGTGCACGATGTCTTCGGCGTCGTGATCTTCCTCACCGTGTTCTCGGCGATCCTGTTCTTCGCGCCGGCGATGGGCGGCTACTTCCTCGAGTACAACAACTTCATTCCGGCCGATCCCCTGAAGACGCCGTTGCACATCGCCCCGGTGTGGTACTTCACGCCGTTCTATTCGATGCTTCGCGCCACGAACGACCTGATGATCAACGTGCTGTCCGGGATCATCGGCGTGGCGACGGTGCTCGCGCTGCTCAAGGGCCGCTTCGGCGCCGTCGGCAAGGTGGCGCTCGTGGTCGGCGCGCTGGTGGTGGTGGCGCTGCTGAAGACCTTCGACGCCAAGTTCTGGGGCGTGGTGGTGATGGGTGGCGCGGTCATCATCCTGTTCTTCCTGCCGTGGCTGGACCGCAGCCCGGCGAGGTCGATCCGTTACCGGCCGGGCTGGCACAAGATCGTCTACGCCGTGTTCGTGATCTTCTTCCTGGTGCTCGGCTACCTGGGGGTGCAGCCGCCTTCCGAGGCCGGCAACTACGTGTCGCAGGTCGGCACGCTCGTCTACCTGGGTTTCTTCCTGCTGATGCCGTGGTGGAGCCGCCTGGGCACGTTCAAGCCGGTGCCCGATCGCGTGACGTTCGCCGCCCACTGAGCCCGCCCGCGCAAGCCGGAATCGACACCATGAAAAAACTGATTCTTTCCTTCCTCCTGGCGATGGGCTTCGTCGGCGGCGCGCTGGCCAGCGCCGGCGGCATCCAGTGGGACAGGTTCCCGACCGACAAGCTGACCGACATGCCTTCGCTGCAGAACGGCGCGAAGCTGTTCGTCAACCACTGCCTGAACTGCCATGCGGCGGCCTACGTGCGATACAACCGCCTGCGCGACATCGGCCTGACCAACGACGAGATCAAGAACAACCTGATGTTCGCGACCGACAAGGTCGGCGAGACGATGCACGTCTCGCTCGACCCGAAGCAGGCCAAGGAGTGGTTCGGCGCCACGCCGCCCGACCTGGCGCTCGTCGCCCGCTCGCGCGCCGACATCGCCAGGGGCTCGGGCGCCGACTATCTGTACACCTACCTGCGAACCTTCTACCGCGACGACACCAAGGCGACGGGCTGGAACAACCTCGCCTTCCCCGACATCGCGATGCCACATGCGCTGTGGCAGTTGCAGGGCCAGCGGGTGGCCAGGTTCACCGAGCAGAAGGATCCGCACGACCCGACCAGGACGGTGCACAACTTCGCCGGTTTCGAGCAGCTGTCGCCCGGCACGATGACGCCGGCGCAGTTCGACGAGTCGGTCGCCGATCTCGTTGCCTTCATGGAGTGGATGGCCGAACCCGCCCGCGCGCAGCGGCTTCGCCTGGGGGTCTGGGTGCTGCTCTTCCTGGCACTGTTCACCGTGGTCATCTGGCGCACGAATGCGGCCTTCTGGAAGGACGTGAAGTAGCCGCGCCCTGGCTGCCGGGGGCCCGAGGCCCCGGGAGTTGCCCTTTGCGCAGTGCCTGGCCCCAAAGCTGCCGCACTGCGCTCCTGCCTTTTGACGATCTCAAGACTTCAAGGAGCCCACGCTCATGATGGTGCTTTACTCCGGAACGACCTGCCCCTATTCGCACCGCTGCCGCTTCGTGCTGTTCGAGAAGGGCATGGACTTCGAGATCCGCGACGTCGATCTCTTCGCCAAGCCCGAAGACATCGCGCTGATGAACCCGTACAACGAGGTGCCGATCCTGGTCGAGCGCGACCTGATCCTGTACGAGTCGCACATCATCAACGAGTACATCGACGAGCGCTTCCCGCATCCGCAGCTGATGCCCGGCGACCCGGTGGCCCGCGCCCGCGTGCGGCTGTTCCTGCTCAACTTCGAGAAGGAACTGTTCTCCAACGTCAACATCCTCGAGTCGCGCGGCGTCAAGCCGACCGACAAGCAGATGGAAAAGGCGCGCTCGCAGATCCGCGACCGGCTGACGCAGCTGGCGCCGATCTTCCTGAAGAACAAGTTCATGCTCGGCGACGACTTCTCGATGCTCGACGTGGCGATCGCGCCGCTGCTGTGGCGCCTCGACTACTACGGCATCGACATGTCGAAGAACGCCGTGCCGCTGCTCAAGTACGCCGAGCGCATCTTCTCGCGCCCGGCCTACATCGAGGCGCTGACGCCGTCCGAGAAGGTCATGCGCAAGTAGGCTTTGATGAAGCCCCCAAGCTCACTTCGTTCGCGGCCCCCCGAGGGGGCGCCAGTGCCCTTCGGGCGGCCGGGCGGGCACTGACATGACACTGCTCAACGCCCCAGGCAACAGCGGCAGTTCGACCCGGCCGTACCTGATCCGTGCGCTGCACGAGTGGTGCACCGAGAACGGCTTCACGCCCTACATCGCCGTCTTCGTCGACGCCAGCGTGCGCGTGCCGCCGGAGTACGTGAAGAACAGCGAGATCGTGCTCAACGTCGGGTTCGAGGCGACGAGCGCGCTGCAGCTGGGCAACGAGTTCATCGAGTTCAAGGCGCGCTTCGGCGGCAGTTCGCGGCAGATCACCGTGCCGGTGACCCACGTGATCGCGATCTACGCGCGGGAGAACGGCCAGGGCATGGCGTTCCCGGCGCCGACGGGCGAGGCGACGAACGCGCCGGGCAAGGAACTTTCCCCAGATACGGCGGGCGCGAAGGGCCCACACGCCCTTGGCCCGCACCTGGCGCTGGCCGAAGACGCTGCCGCGTCCGACGCGCCGAAAGAGCCACCCGAGCCACCCACGCCGGGCCGCCCTGCGCTCAAGCGGGTGAAGTAAGCGGCTGAGCAGCTGCGGCGCGCACGCGTCCGCGGCAGCGCGCGCAGACCGAAGGACCGCAGAGGCCGAACCTATACTCTTGCCCTTGCCGCGCCGGGCTCGCCATGAGCCCGCGCGACGCCGCCGGCTTAGCTCAGTTGGTAGAGCACCCGCCTTGTAAGCGGAAGGTCATCCGTTCGATTCGGATAGCCGGCACCATCAGACCATCCCGCAGCATCCCGCCGAGCCCGCGACCTACTGGTGTGATTGGCTGTCTGGACCGAGCTCCTCCAGGTCCGCGAGATCCTTGGCGCGGCCGGCTGCGAGCTTGTTGGCGCGAAAGTCGACAAGATGGATGACGCACAGATTCACGTCGTCAACCCGCATCGACACCCTGCGGCGGTAGCACTCATCGAATTCGACACCATCGATGGCGGTCAAGAGGTCGATGCGGGCTGGCGGGTAGCCGAGCTGGATCACCGCTTGCGGCTGCATGAAGTCGGCCGCCGTCAGCCCCAGGCTGCCGAAGCCGAATCGCCGCAACGCTTCGAGCAGGCGCGAAACATTGGGCGGAGTTGGGTTGACCCAAATATCGATGTCACCGGTGTAGCGCGGGTGGCCGTGAGCGGCCAGCGCATAACCGCCAACCAGGAGGTACTCAACGCCGGTGGAGTTGAGTAACTCGACAAACTCTTTGAAGTCCTTGTTCAGCATCGTGCCCCCGTGTCGGCGCCAGAGCCTGCTGGCGCAAAGCCTCGACCGCGGCGAAACGTTCCTCGACCGGGCGCGATAGCCAGTAGGCGAGGTCAAGGCCAATGGCCTTCAACGTGGTGCGATGGACAACCTTCTGCATCGTGCTCCGATGATAGCTTTGTGTCACCGACGGTGATTTCGTCGGGCGAAGCGCTTGCTCAGGCCAGTCCTCCTTACTCCACAGCCCCCTGCTACGGCTCGACACTCGGAACGTGGCATGGCCGACGTCCGAAGACAACGTGGTGTTGTCGCCCCACCTGACTGCCTTGTCAGTTTCGCGCGGGCATCTTGATGGCACGCAATTCTGGGTGTTGCTGCTGCAGGAGTGCCCAGGACTGGCGCCCTTCATCGCAGCGCTCTTCGGTGTGCAGCTTGCACAAGACGGCCAGGGTCGAGGCAGCCTCGTCGGTCCGGCCATTGAGCCCCGCGGCCAGGGCATAGCGGAGCAGGGCCGGCGGAAAGGCGTTGCGCTGCGCCACGTCGCGCATCCAGTTCAATTGCTCGTCGCTCATGCCGGCGACCGCCGGCGTCAGCCAATAGCGGTGGTATTCGCGGGGCGCGTCGAGCAACTTGACGTCAGGCGGCGGCACTGTTGTCACACCGGTCTCGTGCACACCGACCAAGAACAACCGTAGTTGCCGCGACGCATCTTCCAGCTGCATGCATTCCTCACCGATCCAGAGAAGCATCGCCACCATGCCCGCCAGCGGCAGGCCGAGCGTCCAGCGCGGCCAGGCGCGACCGGGTGGCGTGCCCGAAAGGCCCTCGACGGACCCCATCAGCAAGCCGAGCGGAAGCAGGAAGTACGTGTAGTCGAGCGGGTACTCGAGCATGGCATGCACGAGCACGGCCCCCGCCGCAGCCAGCAGTGCCCAGCATTGCGCATCGCGGCAACGACGAACCTGCAGAACCAGCCACGCCGCCACCACCGCGGCAAGCAGTCCCCCGAGGGGCAATCCCATCCACAGCACCAGGTCGAGTATCAGGTTGTGGCTGTCCTGGAACATCCGGTACGTTGCCGGATGCCCGAGCGCCACCGCCTGTTGAGCCAGCGCGACCTGCATCCAGCCATAGCCCAACCAAGGTGCCTGCCAGATAGCGTCCCACAGCGGCGCCCAGAGCGCCCAACGCGGGCCGGGCTGGAGGCGCTCCGCCAAGCTGTTGTTGGCGAGAATCAACATTGCTTGGTTGAGCGGTGCCCAGCAGACGATGCCGAGCACGAACAGCGCCACACCGGCAACGACCGGCTGCGCCTGCAGGCGCAATCCGGCGCGTCGCCGCATCAGCGCCCACCACAGGACCAGCAAGACGACGAACAGCCAGCCGGTGCGCGACTGTGTCATCACCAACCCGAATCCGAGCCACCCCACCGCCAGGGCCGTGCTCGCTCCACCCAGGCGGCGGCGCTCGTACGCGCCCAGCAGACCGGCGACGCCCATCCCCAGCAGCGTCGCCAGATGGTTCGGCTGCGCCAGGTTTGCATAGGGCCGCGCGCCAGGCCGAAGGTCGGCGACGAACAGGCTCGTGCTCATGCCGAGCCACTGCACCAGGGCAATGGCGGTCGAAAGCATCGCCGCGACAATGACTGCAGCAGTCAAGGCATCTACCCATCGCAGGCCCTGCCGCGAAGCCAGCATGGCCCCTGCTGCCATGCTGATGGCGAAGGCCAGCAGATAGAGTGCCGGCAGCACGCCGTCGCTGATGAAGCGCACCTGTCCGCCGAGTACCTGGAGCAGCGGGACCGCGGCGAATGCTGCCACCACGACGGCAAGCCAGGGCCACCGCACCGGCCGCGGGGAGGCATCGGCGAGTGCCGCCGCTGCGATCAGGGCCGCGCCCAGTGCCGCCAGCCATTGCTGCTGGTACGTGACCCAGGGCGGATAGTGCCCTGGCAGCAGCCACCCCAGGGCGAGGCACAGCCAGGCCCAGAGCGAGGAAGACGTTTTGCATCGTGGGTCCCGAGCGAAGACACCCAAAGAGAAAGGGCGCCCGCAGGCGCCCTTTCATTCAAGCAGTGCAAGACTCGTCTCGCGTCTCTTACTTGCACGAACCCGGCAGGTACTTGCCGTCGCAGCGTGCCCGGAGCGCACTTGAATGAGCCGACCTGTTGCGTCGCGAATCGCAGTTGTCAGCGCGGTACGCCAGTCAGACGTTCGTCGGTGTCAGGGTGACGGTCCTGCCCGCGGCATCGACCGGCAAGTCAGCAGCAGCCGAAAGTCGTGACGGTGACCACGCCGTTAGCATCCGTCGTAACCGACTCGCGACATACTTGCTGGACTGGCTTGCCGTTTCGCAGCCCCAGCCGTTAGCGCCCGGGGCCGAGGCAGCCGGTCTGATACACCTCGGCGATGGCCGTGCGGCACTGGCTCGTAGCCAGGATGACTTCCGACATCTTCGCCTTGATCGTGTAGGTCTGGTAAGCCGGCAGCGCAACCGCCGCCAAGATACCGATGATCGCGACGACGATCATCAACTCGATGAGCGTGAAACCTTGCTGAACTCTCTTCATGGAATGCTCCTTGGCAGGATGGGTGGGAACGCAGACCCCCTGAATGCAGGGGTCGTGCCAGGCATTCGAGGGCCCGATTCACGTGAAATCTGCCCTCGATGTGCCCGAATCCGTCACTTCGGCTCGTTCGCTGTGTAACTTGAGCGTCGAGAGGCGACGGATTCCGTCATGTGCGAGACAAACTTCCTGGCGCCAGGGATGCGCGCATGCGCCTCCAAGTGTCTTGTGCCGAGGTATGCCAAGCTGCTCGCCGGGCCGGTGGAAGGCATCGCCAATTGCTTCGATGCGAAGGCGCGCCGGCGATCCGGGCCTCGGTCGCGGGCTACCGGTACGCCGCTTCCCGCTCGTGCCTTGCCGATGCGAGGTAGACGGCGCTCGAGGTCCGGTAGTAGAGAACCCGGAAATCGCCGACCAGCCACTCACGTGCCTGCAAACGGCGGCGTGCGGTAAATGGTGCCAGTCGAAATCACCTGCGGCGCCGGCCGGGCACTGCGCCGGCCACGTGTACGTTGTGGCCGGCTGCTGTCGCGGCGCTGGCGAATTGCTCGTCGAAAGTGAACATCCCCTCGTCGGCGGGGCTGGCGAACAGGTGCAGGGCGTCGGCGAAGTCGAGCCCGTGTGCATAGCCGTCGAGCGCCTGGCTGACCTGGCCTGGACTTTCGGTGCTGAGGTTCTGGAGGCCGAGCAACTTGCCCAATGCCGCATGAATGGTGCGTCGCGGCAGCTTGTAGGCCGCACGCAAGACCCACTCCAATTCCAGCAGCACGGTCTTTGCAACGAAGACGCCGTCGTGGTGGGCGAGCAGCGCCTTGGCCGCGGGAACCTGGGTCGGATCGTCCAGCGTGAGGCAACGCACGAGGACGTTGGTGTCGAGGGCGATCATCGCAACCCCGCCGCTGCTCTATTTCGACGCGTAGCGCCGCGCGACGTCAGCTTGCAGCGCGGCGTCGATGTCGGCCCGAGACAGCGCCGGGCCACGATATGCAGTGCAGCCCATCACGTCTTCGACACTCGAAGGCTCGAACGTGCTCACCGGCTTCAGGAGAATGCCTTGCGGCACCTCTTCCACAATGAAGGAGGTCCCGGTGCGCCAGTGTCTGGCCTCGCGCAGCACTTTCGGGATCACGACCTGGCCGCGACTGGAGAGGGTGGTGGTTTCCATGGCACTCAGTGCTAGTAAGATTCGGTAAGATTAATTCGACAGTGTCCGGGTGTCAATCGCGGCCAAGGCCACGGCAGACGAGTTGCGCGCCGGCAGCGCGCCCTTCTTCTTCAAAGACACCTGGACGGCGTAAAGCGACTCGGCACAGGTCACGACCTACCGGTACTCCGCTTCCCGCTCGTGCCTTGCCGATGCGAGGTAGACGGCGCTCGAGGTCCGGTAGTAGAGAACCCAGAAGTCGCCGACCAGCCACTCACGTGCCTGCATACGGCGGCGTGCGGTCAAGGGTGCCAGTCGAATGAGCCAGTTCTTCTCGGCCTGACTCTGGGTCAAGCTCAATTGCGCGGGACGGCCGAGGTCGGGCTGGGCGGCGAGCAATTGCGGTAGCTCACTCTCCACCACATCTATGAGCCGCAATGCGCGTGAGCCCGCGTCGGGGTGGAGATGGCGAATGCTGTCGTAGTCGTCAAGCAATGCGTCGAGGGCACGCTCGAACCGCAGTGTGGCAACGACCGGCAACAGGCGCGGCGCGTTCATGCGCCGGCGATGCGTTTCGCCTTCGAGCGCAACTTCGCGAGCCTGGGTGTGAATTCATCCCAGGTGTAGACGCGCCCTGCGTCGACGTCTTCAGCGGCTTCGACGAGCGCCTTGAGCATCGACAAGTGTTCTGCTTCCTTGAAGCGGAGATAGTCGTCAAGCTGTTCGGCGGTGATCAGCGCCACATAGCTTTCGCCGTTCTTCGTGAAGACCTTCTCGTGGCCCGATTTCGAGACGTCGTCGGCGAGTTCTGTCAGGCGTACGCGTGCCTGTGAAATCGGAACGATGTCTTTGGTTGTGATGAGCGTCATGGCGATCCAATACAAAAATCTGTAGCAAGATTTTGCACTGCCTGGCGGTACGACGCAACAGGATTGTCCTGCGGACCCATCGCAGTGAAGATCTCGGCCGGGCGGAATGATCTTCTTCGGTCAGGGTTGGCGCCGCAGTTTGTGCAGGCCTGGCGCCATATCTCGTTGATTGCGGACTCAGCCCGCGCGAGCCTTGATCCTGAGGGCGCCTGGTGGCCACCCGCCGTCGAGCAACGCGGCTTCCAGCCGAGGCTGCAACTGGCGCAACTTGGCGGCAACGGCGGTGTTGGCGGCCAGCAGCGTCCAGCCTTCTGCGTCCAGCGGGCCGGGCCGCACGTGCTGCGCCAGGGCGGGCGGCAGCACGCCGCGCAGCGTCTCGAAGCGGGCGTTCGATTCGCGCAGGCGCTTCTGCAGCAGGGCCAGCGGCTCGCTGCGTGCCAGCGCGTCCTGCACGCGCAATGCGTTCGGCGTGATGGGGGCGACGGGGGGGAGGGCCACGCGGAGTCTAGCGACACCCGTGTGCCCGTGCGCCGCATCGCCGCGGTCAGGAAGGCAGGTGCCAGCTGGCGCAGGCATGATGCTTCTCATCGAGGCGACAGGTGAGTTGTTCAGCGTCAGTGGCTTCTTGAGCTACACTGATCGCGTCGCAACTGCAACGCATTGCCATCATGAAGACCGCCACCTTTCCTTCGCTGCGGGTCGAGGCCGAGTTGCGTGAGGCCGCCGAGAGCGTGCTGCGCGAAGGCGAAACGCTGACGAGCCTGATCGAAACAGCGATGCGCGAGACCATTCACCGCCGGCGCGTGCAAGCCGAGTTTCTCGCTCGCGGCCTGCGGTCGAGCGAAGACGCGAAGCGCACGGGCATCTACCACTCGGCCACAGCGGTGCACGCCGAGCTTCAACGAAGGCTCGATGCCCGACGCAAGCAGGTGCTTGGGAATGAAAGGTAGGTTCGAGGTTCGCTACACCGACGCGGCCCGCGACGATCTGACCCGCCTGTTCGACTTCTTGCTGGACCGCGCAAAGACCGTCGAAGATTTCGAGGATGCACAGCTGGCGATCGACAGCATCACCAGCGCAGTCGAAGGCCAGTTGAGTCACTCGCCGTTCATCTATCGCAAGGTTGGCGAGAGCCCTTTCCGGCGCGAGCTGATCATTCCGTCTCGCGGCTCCGGCTATGTCGTGCTGTACGAGATTGAAGATGGGTCGACCCTCAGTATCGTGGCCGTTCGCCACCAGCTCGAAGACGACTACCACTGACCTGACTGCATTCCAGGCCGCGGCCTTCATCGGCTCAGGGTGTCCGAATGCGACGGGTTGACCGCAGCCCGCTTGCACCTTGGGGCAGGGCGCCGTCCGGCGCAGGCATGGATGCTAAAATTGCTGCCTGTCGCGGGGCGTCTCGCCTTGCTTTCGAGCCGATCCGCCCCAGCTGATGCCGACGCCCTGGTGCCTTGCCCATTGCAGGGCGGCCCCTCGTGCATGGCATGAACCTCCCCACGTTACGCCCGGTGCCGGCGCGTGGGCGAGCGCCGCCGATGCGCCCCACCTTCCCAACCCAGCCGCTGCATGTTGCCCAAGCTTCTCACCCAGATTTTCGGTAGCCGCAACGACCGCCTGCTCAAGGCATACCGGCGCGTCGCGCAGCAGGTCAACGCGCTCGAGGCGCAGTTCGAGCAACTCGACGACGCGGCGCTGCAGGCCAAGACGGGCGAATTCCGCCAACGCGTGGCGGCGGGCGAAACTCTCGACGCCTTGCTGCCCGAAGCCTTTGCGGTCGTGCGCGAGGGCTGCAAGCGCACGCTGAAGATGCGCCATTTCGACGTGCAGCTGATCGGCGGCATGGTGCTGCACAACGGCAAGATCGCCGAGATGCGCACCGGCGAAGGCAAGACGCTGGCGGCGACGCTGCCGGTCTACCTGAACGCGCTGACCGGCAAGGGCGTGCACGTCGTCACCGTCAACGACTACCTCGCGCAGCGCGACGCCGAGTGGATGGGGCGGCTCTACTCCTTCCTCGGCCTGACGGTGGGGGTCAACCTGCCGCAGATGTCGCGCGCCGAGAAGCAGGCCGCCTACGCGGCGGACGTGACCTACGGTACGAACAACGAATTCGGCTTCGACTACCTGCGCGACAACATGGTGCAGGACATTGCCGACCGCGTTGCCCGCGGCCTTGCGTACGCCATCGTCGACGAGGTCGACTCGATCCTGATCGACGAGGCGCGCACGCCGCTGATCATCAGCGGCCAGTCGGAAGACCACACCGATCTGTACGTGCGCATCAACGCCGTCGTGCCACAGTTGAAGAAGCAGATCGGCGAGCTCGACCTGCGCACCGGCGAGGGCGTGATCGATCCCGGCGACTTCACGGTCGACGAGAAGGGCCACCAGGTCTTCCTGACCGAAGACGGGCACGAGAACGCCGAGCGCATCCTCGGCGAGGCGGGGCTGCTGGCCGAGGGCGCGAGCCTGTACGACCCGGCCAACATCACGCTGATGCACCATGTCTACGCCGCGCTGCGCGCGAACCACCTGTATCACCGCGACCAGCACTACGTGAACCAGAACGGCGAGATCGTCATCGTCGACGAGTTCACCGGCCGCCTGATGACGGGCCGGCGCTGGAGCGACGGCCTGCACCAGGCCGTCGAGGCGAAGGAGGGCGTGAAGATCCAGAGCGAGAACCAGACCCTCGCGTCGATCACCTTCCAGAACTACTTCCGCATGTACGGCAAGCTCTCTGGGATGACCGGCACGGCCGACACCGAGGCCTACGAGTTCCAGGAGATCTACGGCCTGGAGACGGTGGTGATCCCGCCCAACAAGCCGACCATCCGCAAGGACGAGCTCGACCTCGTCTACAAGACCGCGCGCGAGAAGTTCGAGGCGGTGATCGAGGACATCCGCGACTGCCACACGCGTGGCCAGCCGGTGCTGGTGGGCACCACGTCGATCGAGAACTCGGAGCTGATCTCGGGCCTGCTCGACAAGGTGAAGCTGCCGCATGCCGTGCTCAACGCGAAGCAGCACGCGAAGGAGGCCGAGATCGTGGCCCAGGCCGGGCGGCCCGGCGTGATCACGATCGCCACCAACATGGCCGGGCGCGGCACCGACATCGTGCTCGGCGGCAATGTCGCGAACCAGATCAAGATCATCGACGCCGACGAGGCTATCAGCGACGAAGACAAGCGCTCGCGCGCCGCGAAGCTGCACGACGAGTGGCAGGGCCTGCACGACAGCGTCAAGGCGCAGGGCGGCCTGCGCATCATCGCCACCGAGCGCCACGAGTCCCGGCGCATCGACAACCAGCTGCGCGGCCGTTCGGGACGCCAGGGCGACCCGGGCTCGTCACGCTTCTACCTGAGCCTGGACGACTCGCTGATGCGAATCTTCGCCGGCGACCGCGTGCGCGCCATCATGGACCGGCTGAAGATGCCCGATGGGGAGGCGATCGAGGCCGGCATCGTCACCCGCAGCATCGAGAGCGCGCAGCGCAAGGTCGAGGCGCGCAACTTCGACATCCGCAAGCAGCTCCTCGAGTACGACGACGTCGCCAACGACCAGCGCAAGGTGATCTACCAGCAGCGCAACGACATCCTCGAGGCCGAGCTGCTGTCTGCGCAGATCGCCAGCCTGCGCGAAGGCACGATGAGCGACGTCGTGCGCACCTACGTGCCGGCCGACAGCGTCGAGGAGCAGTGGGACCTGGCCGCGCTGGAAAACGTGCTGCGCGAGGAGTGGCAGCTCGACGTCGCCCTGCGGGCCGAGGTCGACGCGAGCGAAGCGATCACCGACGAGGACGTCGTGCGCAAGGTCGTCAAGGCGGCCGACGACAGCTTCAACGTCAAGGTCGAGCGCGTCGGGCAGGAGCAGTTCACGCCCTTCATGCGGATGATCCTTCTGCAGTCGATCGACAACCACTGGCGCGAGCACCTGGCCGCGCTCGACTACCTGCGCCAGGGCATCCACCTGCGCGGCTACGCCCAGAAGAACCCGAAGCAGGAGTACAAGCGCGAGGCCTTCGAGCTGTTCAGCCAGATGCTCGACGTGGTGAAGATGGACGTGACGCGCGTGCTGATGACGGTACGCGTGCAGAGCCAGGAGGAGGCAGCTCAGGCGGCCGCGGCGATCGAGGCGCAGGCCGAGCAGATCAGCAACGTGACCTACACCCACCCGAACGAAGACGGCAGCGTGGCGCAGGAGACCGATCTGGCGACGCTTGCCGCGCAGGTGCCCAAGGTCGGCCGCAACGACGCCTGCCCCTGCGGCAGCGGAAAGAAGTACAAGCACTGCCACGGGCGGCTGGCCTGACCCCGAGGCCTGCGATCCCGCTCGCCCTGGCGGGCGGGGCACTCTACGACGGCGTGGTGGCGTCGTCCTCCGGCGGCTCCGGCCGAGCCTGGACCCGGTAGGCCTCGCTGGCCCAGGCGCCGAAGTCGAGGTTCTTGCAGCGCTCGCTGCAGAACGGCCGGTAGGGGTTGTCCGGCCCAAAGAGGCTCGGCCCGCCGCAGGTCGGGCAGCGGACGGTGCGTGAGGCCCGAGTGGCGCCTGTCATGGCCTGTTCAGGAGCAAAGCGTCAGCTCGAAGCTGGCGTCGCTGCCGCTCGGCTTGAGGCGGCCTTCGGCGTCCTGGCGCATCAGCCGGATCAGCACCATCAGGCGGTGGCCGCTGATCTCGGGGACGAGTTGCTCGGCGGGGTCGATGCGCACCCGCAGCAGCAGGTAGCTGCGACCCGCCGGCAGGCTCTGCTGGAACTGGCCCGCGCTGGCGGCGACCTTGTGCGGCACGCCCGAATCGCGCAGCAGGCCGAGCAGCACCTGAAGCGCCTCGGCAAGCGGCATCAGCGGCGCCGTCCACCGCGCGAGGTCTTCCCTGCGCCGCACCGCGTCGAACTGTTGCCACGCGTAGTAGGCCGGCAGGTCGAATTCGCAGGTGCCGCCCGGAATGCTGATGCGGCTGCGGATGCTCATCAGCCACTCGTTGGTCGTCAGCGAGTGTCCCGCCTTGCCCGTCAGCTGGTTGAGGCCGTTGAACGCGTGATCGATGCGGCCGATCACCTCGTCCAGCGCCTTCTCGGAGATCGACGGATTGCCGCGGTAGCTGTTGAGCTGCGCCTTCTGGCGCTCGAGGTCCTTCAGCAGGTCGGACTTCAGGTCGGCGCGCGAGGCGACGTCCATGATCTCGAAGATCGTGGCCAGTGCGTAGTGGTGATCGACCGGGGTCTCGCGCACCAGCAACTGGCCGAGCCGGTCGAACAGGTGCTCCAGCCGCAGCATGGTGCGGATGCTCTCGTTGAAGGGGTATTCGTAGAGAACCAAGGCGTGCTTTCGGCGGGCGGTTGTCGGTGCTGAATTGTTCCACAGCGCAGGCGCGCAGACGGTGCAGTCTCAGCGCGCCGGAACCCAGCACCGCCAGAGCGCGTCGACCTCGAGCGCCAGCTGCTCGAGCGACAGGCCGTCGTTGTAGATCACCGCGTCGGCGCAGGCACGGCGCGCGGCGCGCGAGGCCTGCTGGGCGATCACGGCGCTCGCCGCCTGCGGCGACCATCCCGGTCGCTGCATCACGCGCGCAAGCTGCGTGGCCTCGCGGCAATCGACGACCAGCACGCGTTCGACGCGATCGCGCCAGTGCTTCGACTCTGCGAGCAGTGGCACGTCGAAGACCACGACGCCGGGCGCTTGCTGCGCCTGGCGTGCTGCCTCGGCGCCGATCAACGGGTGCAGGATCGCTTCGAGGCGTTGCTTCGCGGTGGCGTCGGCGAACACGAGTGCGCGCATCGCGGCACGGTCCAGGCCACCGTCGGCAGCGATCACCGAAGGTCCGAATGCCTTTGCGACCGCGGGCATCGCCGCGCCGCCGGGCTGCGTCAGCTGGCGCGCGATCGCGTCGGTGTCGACGAGCGTGGCGCCATGGCGAACCAGCATCGCCGCGACGGTGCTCTTGCCGCTGCCGATGCCGCCTGTCAGGCCGATGTGCATGAGGACTCGAACGCCGGGCGCGGGGTCGGTCCAGGCTCGCGCGCGGCGTCGCGTCAGACCCAGCCCAGCCAGTCGAGCACGCGGCCTGGACCGGCCAGCAGTACGACGACGCCCGAGCCTGCAAGGAAGGGGCCGAACGGGACGTAGCGGCCCTCGCGAAGGGCGCCGCTGAACTTCATCGCGATGCCGACCAGCGCGCCGAGCACCGATGCGCCGAGCACCACCGGCAGGATCATCTGCCAGCCGAGCCAGGCGCCGAGCGCGGCGAGCAACTTGAAGTCGCCGTAGCCCATGCCCTCCTTGCCGGTCGCCAGCTTGAACAGCCAGTACACCGCCCACAGCGACAGGTAGCCGGCGACCGCGCCCCACAGCGCCTGCGACAGCGGGATCGTCCAGCCGAGGGCGCTGGCGACCAGACCCGCCCACAGCAGCGGCAGGGTGAGGTTGTCGGGCAGCAGCGTGGTGTCCCAGTCGATCCCTGCCAGCGCCACGAGGACGGCGACGAGGCCGCACCACAGCAGCGTCGCGGGTTGCGGGCCGAAGCGCCAGCCGACGGCCGCGAAGAGCACGGCAGTCAGCAACTCGACCAGCGGATACCGCGGCGAGATGTGCGTCTTGCAGGCCGAGCACCTGCCGCCGAGTCGCAGATAGCTCAAGACCGGGATGTTCTCGTGCCAGGCGATCGCATGCCCGCACGACGGGCAGCGCGAGCGCGGCCTCGACAGCGTGATCGGGTCTGCCAGGGCGACCCCCGCGGCCGCCTTGGCGGGATCGAGGCCGAGCATCTCGGCGCTGTCGATCTTCCAGCCGCGCTCGAGCATCTGCGGCAGGCGGTGGATGACGACGTTCAGGAAGCTCCCGATGCAGAGCCCGAGCAGCGCCAGGGCCGGCGGCGAGAGCAGCCCTTGCTGGAGGTCCGACTCCACCGCGGTCAGACGACCTGACCTAGCTTGAAGATCGGCAGGTACATCGAGACGACGATGCCGCCGATCAGCACGCCCAGGATCACGATGATGAACGGCTCCATCAGGCTGGACAGGCCCTTCACCGCCTCGTCCACCTCGTCCTCGTAGAACTCGGCGGCCTTGCCGAGCATCTGGTCGAGCGCGCCCGACTCCTCGCCGATGGCGCACATCTGCAGCACCATGGTCGGGAACACGCCGGTCGTCGTCATCGACGAGCTCAGGCTCGACCCGGTGGTGACGTCGCGCTGGATGGCTTCGGTGGCCTCGGCGAACACCGCGTTGCCCGCAGCGCCGCCCACCGAATCGAGCGCCTCCACCAGCGGCACGCCGGCGGCGAACATCGTCGACAGCGTGCGCGTCCAGCGCGCCACCGACGACTTGTTGACGAGGTCGCCGAAGACCGGCACGCGCAGCAACAGGCGGTCCATGATCTTCTGCATCCTGGGCGAGCGCTTCCACGACTCCATGAAGAAGTAGATGCCCCCGCCGACGATGCCGAAGATCGCCCACCAGTAGCTGACGAAGAACTTGGACATCGCGATCACGACCAGCGTCGGCGCGGGCAGGTCGGCCCCGAAGGACTTGAACACATCCTCGAAGGCCGGGATCACGAAGATCATGATGACGGTGAGCACGACGAACGCGACCACCAGCACGGCCACCGGATAGACCAGCGCCGACTTGATCTTGTTCTTGATCGCCATCGTCTTTTCCTGGTAGGTGGCCAGGCGATCGAGCAGGGTCTCCAGAATGCCGGCTGCCTCGCCGGCCTCGACGAGGTTGCAGTACAGCGCGTCGAAGTACAGCGGGTGCTTGCGGAAGGCCGCCGACAGGCTGGTGCCGGTCTCGACGTCCTCGCGGATGTCGATCAGCAGCTTGGTCATCCGCGGGTTCGTGCTGCCGCGCGCGACGATGTCGAACGCCTGGATCAGCGGCACGCCGGCGCGCATCATCGTCGACAGCTGGCGCGTGAAGTGGGCGATGTCCTTCTGCTTGATCGCGCTGCCGCCCCTCGTGCGGCGCTTCCTCACGCGCGTGACGAGGATGCCCTGGCGGCGCAGGCTGGCGTTCACCATCGCCTGCCCGCCGGAGCGCAGTTCACCCCGAACGATCTTGCCGTTCTTGTCCTTGCCTTCCCATTCGAACACCAGTTCCTTGATGTTCTTCGCGGCTGTCGCTGTCGCCATCGTTTGTCAGGGTGGCTTTCGCCTCCCGCCCCAGGGTTGTCTTGGTTCGTTGACTCGTGCCGTGCCGGCGCGGTTCACACGTTGGTGGCCGCGATGATTTCCTCCAGCGTGGTGACGCCCGCGCGCACCTTCACCAGGCCCGACTGACGGAGATCGCGCACGCCTTCGCGCTGCGCCTGCGTCGCGATGTCCACCGCCGAGCCTTCGGTCAGGATGATGCGCTGGATCTCCTCGGTGATCGGCATCACCTGGTAGACGCCGACCCGGCCCTTGTAGCCGTTGCTGCAGGTCGAACAGCCGACCGCGCGGTAGGGCTTCCAGGTGCCGTCGAGATCCTCCGCGTTGAAGCCCGCCCTGAGCATCGCCTCGCGCGGATAGTCGGCCGCCTTCTTGCAGTTCTCGCACAGCTTGCGCACCAGGCGCTGCGCCGAGATCAGCAGCACGCTGGAGGCGATGTTGAACGGCGCGACGCCCATGTTGAGCAGGCGCGTCAGCGTCGTCGGCGCGTCGTTCGTGTGCAGCGTGGACAGCACCAGGTGGCCGGTCTGCGCGGCCTTGATCGCGATGTCGGCGGTCTCCAGGTCGCGGATTTCGCCGACCATGATCACGTCCGGATCCTGGCGCAGGAACGAGCGCAGCGCGACCGCGAAGTTCATCCCCGCCTTGTCGTTCACGTTGACCTGATTGACACCGGGCAGGTTGATTTCCGCCGGGTCCTCCACGGTCGAGATGTTCACGCCGGGCTGGTTCAGGATGTTCAGGCAGGTGTACAGCGACACCGTCTTGCCGCTGCCGGTGGGTCCGGTGACGAGGATCATGCCGTAGGGCCGCTCGATCGCCTTGAGCAGGCGCTCCTTTTCGATCTTCTCGTAGCCCAGGGCGTCGATGCCCAATTTGGCGCTGGAGGGATCGAGGATCCGGATCACGATCTTCTCGCCGAACAGCGTGGGCAGCGTGCTGATCCGAAAGTCGATCGCCTTGCTGCCGAACTTGAGCTTCATGCGGCCGTCCTGCGGCACGCGCTTCTCGGCGATGTCCAGGCGCGAGATGACCTTGATGCGCGAGGCGAGCTTGTCTTTGATTGCGATCGGGGGCTGGGTGATTTCGCGCAACTCGCCGTCGACCCGGAAGCGCACCCGGTAGTGGTATTCGTAGGGCTCGAAGTGCAGGTCCGAGGCGCGCGCGTTGATCGCGTCGATCAGCATCTTCTGCAGGAAGCGAACGACCGGAGCGTCCTCGACTTCGGAGGCGATTTCCGTCGCCTCGCTGCCGCTGGCCGCGTCATCGGTGACGTCGAACTCGAAATCGCCCGAGGTCAGTGCCTCGAGCGTCTCGCTGGCGCTCGAGCCTGCGTCCTCGAGCAGCCTGTTCAGCTTGTCGTGCTCGACGATCACCCACTCCGGTGAAAGCTGGGTCGCGAACTTGATGCGCTCCACGGCCTCCTGGTCGGTCGGGTCCGCTCCGCCGATGAAGAGCCGATTGCCGCGCCGGCCGAGCACGAGGATCTGGTATTGGGCGGCGAGCTTGGCATCGATGACGCCGCGCGGCAGGCGCTGCAGGTCGATCGAAGACAGGTCCAGCAGCGGGAGCGCCAGCGCGGTGGCAAGCGTATGCGCCAGGTCGGACGGCGAGACCGCCCCGGCCCCGATGACCGAGGCGACGAAACTCGATCGCTTGTCCTTGGCGCTGCGGACCAGGTCTTCGGCCGTCCTGGCGTTCAGCTTCCCGGCGTGGACGAGAACGCGCGCCACGCCTGAGAGCGCCGAATGAGGTGCGTCTGCCAAAGTGTCCACAGCAGAAGAGGCCATTTCACGAGGTGAAGTCCGCGGGAATCATCGCCGATTCACCTGGGGCTGTAAACCTTGAACAAGCGCTGAAAAGGCAACAAATCGCCGGGTTCGTCAGCGCCATGTTGCAACCGTCTGCAACATGGCGTCGATGCTGCAGACGTGCAGAAGGACAGGAATTCTGGTCGGGGTGAGAGGATTCGAACCTCCGGCCTCTACGTCCCGAACGTAGCGCTCTACCAGGCTAAGCTACACCCCGATATCGATGGACGGCACTCCCGGCCACCACAGGCAGCGCGAAGAGGCACTGCCGCAACCGAGCGTTCAGGACGAACGCTCGACCGATCGAACGCACAATTCTAGCAGTGCCTCACGCGCCCTCGATGGCGGCAGTGCCGCCAGGCTGCGGCGGGCGAGTTCGGCCTCGGCGCGAGCGGCTTCGCGGGTCGCTTCGAGCGCTCCGGTCCGGCGCACGATGCCGACGATTTCGGCCAGGCGCGCCACTTCGCCGTGTTCGATGGCGTGGCGGATCAAGTTGCGTTCGGGCTCGCTCGCACGCGCCATTGCAATCAGCAGCGGCAAGGTAGGCTTGCCCTCGCGCAGGTCGTCGCCTACGTTCTTGCCAAGCTGCGTCGTGGCGCCTTCGTAGTCGAGCAGGTCATCGACAAGCTGGAACGCAGTTCCCAGCGAACGGCCGTAGTCGGCGCAGGCGTCTTCGACCGGCCTCTGCACATCGGCGAGTACGGCCCCGAGGCGGGCGCTCGCCTCGAAGAGCTTGGCGGTCTTGAAGCGGATCACACGCAGGTAGGACTCGACCGCCAGATCGGGGTCGTGCATGTTCATCAGCTGCAACACCTCGCCCTCGGCGATCACGTTGGTTGCATCGGCGAGCACATCGAGCACCCTCATGCGGTTCACCGAGACCATCATCTGGAACGCACGCGAGTAGAGGAAATCACCCACCAGCACGCTGGCTGCGTTGCCGAACAGCGCATTCGCGGTTTCGCGGCCGCGACGCAGGCCGGATTCGTCCACCACGTCATCGTGCAGCAGTGTCGCGGTGTGGATGAACTCGACGATGGCGGCCAGTTCGAAGCGTTCCGGGCCCTCGAATCCCAGCGCAGTGGCAAACAGCAGCACCAGCCGCGGGCGGATTCGCTTGCCGCCGGCGCCGATGATGTATGCGGAGATCTGGTTCACCAGCGCGACATCCGAGACCAGGCGGGTCTGGATGACGGCGTCGACCCGCTCCATCTCCGCGTTCATGGGCAGTGCAGGCGCTTCGGCCGCCATCGAGGGGGTCTGGGAGGGTGAATGCAAGCTGGACTCGACAGGAAGTGACGGATTATAGGAAGCTGGACGCAGCCGACCCCGCAGGCAGGCCGTTGCGTCCGGGCGCGGCACGGCCCAGGTCGAAAAGCTGCCTCGTGGTGCTAGAATCTCCGGCTCTGCGCTCGTTGCGGGGCCCGCGCTGTCGCAAGGCGGCGGTGGGCAGGAAAATCTACTGGAAAGGGCTGATATGTACGCGGTCATAAAAACCGGCGGCAAGCAATACAAGGTTGCCTCCGGCGAGAAGATCAAGATAGAACAGATTGCTGCGGACGTTGGCCAAGAGATCGTGATCGACCAGGTGCTTGCTGTCGGAGACGGCGCTGACCTGAAGGTTGGGACTCCCTTGGTTGCCGGCGCAAGCGTCAAGGCCACCGTGCTCGCTCAAGGCCGGCACGACAAGGTGCGCATCTTCAAGATGCGCCGCCGCAAGCATTACCAGAAGCGGCAGGGGCATCGTCAGAATTTCACCGAGATCCAGATCAGCGCGGTCAACGCCTGAAGGCGACTCGGTACCAGGTCAAGGAGCTAAACCATGGCACAGAAAAAGGGCGGCGGTTCCACCCGCAACGGCCGCGATTCGCAACCCAAGATGCTCGGCGTGAAGGTGTTCGGCGGGCAGGTCGTTCCGGCGGGTTCGATCATCGTTCGCCAGCGAGGGACGAGGTTCCACGCCGGGAAGAACGTTGCCTGCGGTCGGGACCACACCCTGTTCGCGCTGGTCGACGGGCAGGTCAGCTTTGCCGTCAAGGGCGCGCTGAATCGCCAGACCGTTTCGGTCACGTCGCTCTAGCAAGCGGCCGGCCGCCTCGGCGGCCAGCAAGCCCCGAAGCCCCGGCGTGCCGGGGCTTCGTCGTTTGGGCGCCTCCGCACTTCAGCCCGGTGATCTGCCGGGAAGGTGGGCCCCGCCGGCCCTCTCATCTACCGTACCATTGCCTGAACGGGCGTCACCATGAAGTTTGTCGACGAAGCCACCATCGACGTGGCCGCTGGTCACGGCGGCAGCGGCTGCCTCAGTTTTCGACGCGAGAAGTTCATACCGTTCGGTGGCCCCAACGGAGGTGATGGCGGTCGCGGGGGCAGCGTGTGGGCGGTCGGTGACCCCAACCTGAACACGCTGATCGACTTCCGCTACGCGCGCCGGCACGAAGCGCGCAACGGCGAGCAGGGACGCGGCTCCGACCAGTTCGGCGCCGCTGCGGACGACATCGTGCTGCGCATGCCGATGGGCACCATCGTCACCGACCTCGACATCGGCGTCGTGCTTGCCGAACTGCTGGTGCCGGGCGAGAAGGTGCTGCTCGCGAAGGGCGGCGACGGCGGCTTCGGCAACCTGCACTTCAAGTCCAGCACGAACCGTGCGCCGCGCCAGAAGACGCCCGGCTGGCCGGGCGAGGCGCGCAAGCTGAAGCTCGAACTGCGCGTGCTGGCCGATGTCGGCCTGCTGGGCATGCCCAACGCCGGCAAGTCCACGCTGATCGCGGCGATCTCCAACGCGCGGCCGAAGATTGCCGACTACCCGTTCACGACCTTGCACCCGAACCTGGGCGTGGTGCGGGTCGCACCGGAACAGAGCTTCGTCGTGGCCGACATCCCCGGACTGATCGAGGGCGCCGCCGAAGGCGCCGGGCTGGGGCACCTGTTCCTGCGCCACCTGCAACGCACGCACCTGTTGCTGCACGTGGTGGACTTCGCACCGTTCGACGACGACGTGGACCCGGTCGCGCAGGCCAGGGCCATCGTCGCCGAGTTGAAGAAGTACGACGCCGGCTTGCACGACAAGCCGCGCTGGATCGTGCTGAACAAGATAGACATGGTGCCGGCCGAAGAACGGGCCAGGCGAGTGAAGGACTTCATCCGGCGCTTCAAGTGGAAGGGCCCGGTGTTCGAGATCTCGGCATTGACGCGTGAAGGCTGCGAGGCACTGACTCGCGCCGTCTACCAGCATGTCTCGGCAATGCGCAACCCGCCGTCGGAATTGCCAGATCCGCGCTTTCCCGCCGCCGACGAACGGCCGACCTCCGAAGCGGAACATGACTGAGGTGCTCGCCCGTGCGCGGCGCGTCGTCGTCAAGGTCGGCTCCAGCCTGGTGACCGATGAGGGGCGCGGCCTCGACGCCGTCGCGATAGGCCACTGGTGCCGTCAGATCGGGCATCTCGCGGCGCAGGGGCGCGAGGTCGTGATGGTGTCCAGCGGCGCCATCGCGGAGGGCATGAAGCGTCTCGGCTGGTTGGCGCGGCCGAAGGAGATCCACGAACTTCAGGCCGCGGCGGCGGTGGGACAGATGGGTCTGGCGCAGATCTACGAGACCCAGCTGCGCGCCCACGGCCTGCGCAGCGCGCAGGTGCTGCTCACCCACGCCGACCTGGCCGATCGCGAACGCTACCTGAACGCGCGCTCGACGCTCGTCACGCTGCTCGGCCTGAAGGTCGTGCCGGTGATCAACGAGAACGACACCGTCGTCAACGACGAGATCAAGTTCGGCGACAACGACACACTGGCGGCGCTGGTGGCCAACCTCGTGGAAGCCGATGCCCTGGTGATCCTGACCGACCAGCGGGGCCTCTATGCTGCCGACCCGCGCAAGGACCCCGGCGCGCGCTTCATCGACGAGGCACGAGCCGGTGATCCCGAGCTCGAGCTCATGGCCGGGGGGGCCGGCTCCAGTCTGGGGCGCGGCGGCATGCTGACGAAGATCCTCGCCGCCAAGCGCGCTGCCCGCAGCGGCGCCTCGACGGTGATTGCTTCGGGCCGCGAGCACGACGTCTTGTTGCGCCTGGCGGCGGGCGAGGCGATCGGCACGAGACTGCTCGCGGCGACGCCCAAGCTCGCGGCGCGCAAGCAGTGGATGGCCGACCACCTGCAACTGCGTGGCGCGGTACTGGTCGACGACGGCGCTGTCGGCAAGCTGCGCGACGAGGGAAAGAGCCTGCTGCCGATCGGCATGGTCGAAGTGCAGGGGGAGTTCGCGCGAGGCGATGTGATCGCGGTGCGCAGCCTGGCCGGACGCGAGGTGGCGCGCGGGTTGGCCAACTACGCCAGCTCCGAGGCGAGGTTGATCGCCCGCAAGCCGTCGAGCGAGTTCGAGCGACTGCTCGGCTTCACCGGCGAGCCGGAGATGATCCACCGCGACAACATGGTCCTGGCCTGAAGGGCGGTGGCCAGGTCAGACGACGTCCACGTGCAGACCTGTCGCGCGGCCTGGCCGGCAGTCGTTCAACTCGCGTCGGGCCCGCAACTCCCCTGCGCCGACGAGGGCTCACCCTCGGTGACTATCAGAGGAAGCTCGTCGTCGCGATGCAGCGAACGCACCCCGCCGCGCAGAAAGCGGTTGTGTTGACCGTTGCGGGGCAGGAAGCGCGCGAGTTCTGTCAATGCCATCTCGTAGACACCGCGCTTGAACTCGATCACCACCTCGAGGGGCACCCAGTATTCGTTCCAGCGCCAGGCGTCGAACTCGGGGTGGTCCGTCGCGCGCAGGTTCAGGTCGCTGTCATGGCCCATCAGCTGCAGCAGGAACCAGATCTGCTTCTGGCCCCGGTAGTGGCCGCGCGCGTCGCGGCGGATGAAGTGGTCGGGCACCTCGTAGCGCAACCAGTCGCGAGTGCGCGCGACGATGCGCACATGATGCTGATGCAGACCCACCTCTTCGTGCAACTCGCGGAACATCGCCTGCTCGGGCGTCTCGCCATGCTTGATGCCGCCCTGTGGAAATTGCCACGAGTGCGTGCGCAGCCGCTTGCCCCAGAACACCTGGTTCCGATGATTGAGCAGGATGATGCCGACGTTGGGCCGGAACCCTTCACGGTCGAGCATAATCAACCCCAGATTTTTCGTTGAAACGATTATTGCACCGGCATGACAGCCTGCAACCCCTGCGGTTTCCCGCAGGGGACTTCAGCAGGCCCGCTTCAGCCCGTCGCCCCCCACTCCCTGCCTTGCCCACGTCTGCGCGCCCATGAAAGCTTCCCGGTTCTTTGTCTCTACCCTGAAGGAAGCGCCCGCCGACGCGGAAGTCAAGAGCCACCAGCTGATGATGCGCGGCGGCTTCATCAAGCGCCTCGGTGCCGGCATCTACAGCTACATGCCGATGGGGCTGCGCGTGATCCGCAAGGTCGAGGCGATCGTGCGCGAAGAGATGAACCGCGCCGGCGCAGTCGAACTGCTGATGCCGGTCGTGCAACCGGCCGAGTTGTGGCAGGAAACCGGGCGCTTCACCGGCATGGGGCCCGAGCTGCTCCGCGTGAAGGATCGCCACGACCGCGACTTCGTGATCCAGCCGACGAGCGAAGAAGTCGTCACCGACATCGCGCGCCAGGAGCTGCGCAGCTACCGTCAGCTGCCGAGGAACTTCTATCACATCCAGACCAAGTTTCGCGACGAGCGACGCCCGCGCTTCGGGCTGATGCGCGGGCGCGAGTTCACGATGAAGGACGCGTATTCGTTCGACCGTGACCAGGCCGCTGCGGCAAAGAGCTACGAACAGATGTCCCGGGCCTACTGCGCGATCTTCGACCGCATGGGCCTGCAGTACCGGGCCGTGGCCGCAGACAGCGGCGCGATCGGCGGCGACCTGTCGCAGGAGTTCCAGGTCATCGCCGACACCGGCGAGGACGCGATCGTCTACTGTCCGACATCCGACTACGCTGCCAACATCGAGCTCGCCGAGGCGGTCGCACCGGTGTCGCCGCGTGGCGCGCCGTCGCAGCCGATGACCCGCACCCCGACCCCGGGCAAGAGCACCTGCGAGGACGTGGCCGCGTTGCTCCACGTGCCGCTGGCGACGACTGTCAAGTCGCTCGTCCTGGCGACCGATGTGCTCAGTGCTGCCGGGGATCCGGTGCAGACCACCGTCTGGTTGTTGCTGGTCCGCGGCGACCATTCACTCAATGAGGTGAAGGCCGGCAAGGTCGAGGGGATGAAGGGCGGCTTCCGCTTTGCCACCGCGGCCGAGATCGAGGACCACTTCGGATGCCGGCCCGGCTACCTTGGTCCGGTCGGCACGCGGCGGCGGGTCAAGATCGTCGCCGATCGGGCGGTGGGAGCGATGCACGACTTCATCTGCGGTGCGAACGAGGCCGACTTCCACCTTGCGGGCGTCAACTGGGGCCGCGACCTGCCCGAGCCCGACTTCGTGGCCGACATCCGCAACGTGGTTGCCGGCGACCTCTCTCCCGACGGCAAGGGTACGCTGGCGATCCAGCGCGGCATCGAAGTCGGCCACGTGTTCTATCTCGGCACCAAGTATTCCGCGGCGATGAACGCGACCTACCTCGACGAGAACGGCAAGCCGCAGCTGATGGAGATGGGTTGCTACGGCATCGGCATCACGCGCCTTCTCGGCGCGGCGATCGAACAGAATCACGACGAGCGGGGCATCATCTGGCCCGACTCGATGGCTCCGTTCCGACTGGTCCTCTGCCCGATCGGCTACGACCGCTCTGCCGAGGTCAAGGCCGCAGCGGACCGCTTGCACGACGAGCTGGAGGGCCTCGGAATCGACCTGATCCTCGACGATCGCGGCGAGCGGCCCGGCGCCATGTTCGCCGACTGGGAATTGATCGGCGTGCCGCACCGCCTTGTCGTCTCGGACCGCGGACTGAAGGACGGGCAGCTCGAATACCAGGGGCGTCGCGAGACCCAGGCGACCCGCGTGCCGCTGGCCGGCGCGGTGGACTTCCTGAAAGCCAAACTCGGCGCATGATCGCCCGGCGCAGCTTGCTCGCCGTCGGCCTGTTGCCGCTGCTGCCCAGACCGGCGCGGGCCGGCGCACAGATCGAAGAGCCGCTTGCTGATTCGGTACGCTCCGCGCTGGCGATGGCGATCGCCAACGCCGCGCCACCCAAGCCCGTCTTCGAGACCATGGACGAGCGGCTGAAGTTCCTGCGCTGGCTGGGCGCCATGAGCGAGCGCATGAAGCGCTACAAGGACGAGCACCTGACGCGGGTCGAATTCCTGGAGACCCTGTGGTACGAGAGCAAGCGGTCGGGTCTCGAGCCTTCGCTGGTGCTCGGTCTGGTGCAGGTGGAGAGCGGCTTTCGCAAGTTCGTCGTCTCCAGTGCCGGTGCGCGCGGCTACATGCAGGTGATGCCGTTCTGGGCACGCCTGATCGGCGACGGCGACCCGAGCCGGCTGTTCCACATGCAGACGAACCTGCGCTTCGGATGCGTGATCCTGCGCCACTACCTGAACACCGAGCGAGGCGACGTGTTCCTCGCCCTCGGGCGCTACAACGGAAGCCGTGGTCGAACCGAATACCCCGCAGCCGTGTTCGCCGCGCGCAAGCGCTGGCAGCTGGACGACGCTCCGCGGGCCTGAGCGCGTCAAGCACCCGGCCCGCTTCTCGGCGACGGGGTTCTCAGGCGCTCAAGAGCGTCTGCAGTTCACCGGCCTGGAACATCTCCATCAGGATGTCCGAACCGCCGACGAATTCGCCATTGACGTAGAGCTGCGGAATCGTCGGCCAGTTCGCGTATTCCTTGATGCCCTGGCGCACCTCCTCGTCTTCGAGCACGTTGACGGTGACGACGTCGGTCGCGTTGCAGGCATTCAGGATCTGTACCGAGCGGCCTGAAAAGCCGCACATCGGAAACTCCGCGGTGCCCTTCATGAAGAGCACGACGCGATGGGACTTGACGAGGGCGTCGATGCGCTGCTGCACGCCGCTTGCGGGAGGATTGATCATGGTCGGGGGATCTCGGCTGGGAGGTACTTGGTCACGACATCACCAGATTGCAAGTGAGTCGCCACTGAAACTGCGTCCTGGACGACAGGCGTGGTTATACGGCAATCGGGCCGCGGCCTGCCGGAGCACCCTCGCAAGCCCTGGCGTTGCCCGGGGCGGCGAGCGGCGCGAGCCCGCGAGTGGCTGGCGAACGCCCACCGGCTTCAGGCCGGACGCCGGGTGCCACAGGGCAGGAGGCCGCGGGGCTCAGAACGGGTACGAGACCCCGACCTGCAGCAAGGGCGAGAGGCGCATCTCGCGCAGCACGTCATCGAGGCTCTGCCCGCCACTGAAGGCGCGTCCCAGGCGCGCCACGCTGCCGGGGCTTTGCGCCAGCAATCCCAGGTCTGCGCTGAAGCCCCAGCCGCCCTTGAGCGAGCCGCCGCTGTAGCCCAGCCCCAGGTAAGGCAGGGTGGTGTTCTCCGCGCTCGCGCCGTCGGCACCCTGCGGCGGTGCGAGCAGGCTGAAGCTGTGCCGTTCCACGCTGATCAGGCTGCCGCTCAGCGCAGCCTGTGCGTGTCCACCCCAGATCCCGAGTCGCGATCCCAGGAACACGCCGCTGGTGGCGCGAAAACCGCTGGCTTCGTCTTCGTGGGCGCTGCTGCGGCTGAAGTAGTAGTCGCCCAGCACGCTCGCGCTGCCGAGGCTGCCGGCGGCGCCCGGTAGTGACGCCGCATCCGCCGCGACGCCCATTCCCAGCGTCACCCGACCCCGCAGCCGCGGCAAGGTCAATCCTTCCGCATCGTCGGCCAGCGCGAGCGGCGCGCCGCCCAGTCCGATGGCACCGACCAACAACCAGTAAGCTGCTGCACGCATGACGACCTCCATGACCGCAAGCCTCGCCCGCATCGGGCGTCAATTCATGCTATGCGCAGCGCGGGGCTTCATGGGTGCAAACAAACGGCAAGTTACCCCGCAGTTTCGGTGTTCGATGCTTTTCTCACGCAGCGTTTGTCACTTCCGCTGACAGGCACTTACAGGGGCGCCCCGAGGCGCCCGCCACTGCAGCGCGGCCGTCCTGCCAGGTCGTTTCGCGTCAGCGGCGCTGCGAATCCGTGCCGTTGCAGCAGGTCGCGCACTGTCTCGGCCTGGTCATGCCCGTGCTCGAGCAGCAACCATCCACCGGGGCGCAGATGCGCGGACGCACCGGCGATCAGGATGCGCAGCGCCGAGACGCCGTCGCCGCCCGGTGTCAGTGCGAGTTGCGGCTCGTGGCGCAGGGCCGCAAGGTGCAGGTCGTCGGCGGCGATGTACGGCGGGTTGGCGACCACCACGTCGAAGCGGCGCCCCTCCAGCGCCGACCACCAATCGCTGTGCAGCCACTCGATCGCGAACCCGAGGCGCCCTGCGTTGGCGCGCGCCACGGCGAGGGCGGCCGGGCTCAGGTCGGCGCCGCAGACCCGAGCGGCCGCGCAGCCGTGCGCCAGTGCCAGTGCGATCGCACCGCTGCCCGTGCCCAGGTCGGCGACGGCGGGCCGTGGCGGGCCCGTGGCGAGAAGCTCGAGGGCCCAGTCGACCAGTGTCTCGGTCTCCGGACGGGGCACGAGCACGCTGCGGTCGACGCGAAGCATCAGGCCGTGGAACTCCTTTTCGCCCAGCAGGTACGCCACCGGCTCGCCATCGGCGCGGCGCGCGCACAGCGCCGCGAAGCGCAGCGCTTGCGCCGGCGTCAGGACGTGCTCACCGTGGGCCAGCAGCCAACTTCTCGGACGGCCGAGGACATCGCCGAGCAGCAACTGCGCGTCGAGCCGGGCCAGCCCCTGCACGCGTGCCGCGGCGAGGGCCGTGTCGACACGGGTCCTGCTCACGCGCCGCTTTCCAGCGCGGCCAGTTGCTGAGCGGCGCGCGCGCCCTGCAGCGCGGCGATCACTTCGTCGAGATCGCCGTCCAGCACCGCCTGCAGCCGGTACAGCGTGAGGTTGATTCGATGGTCGCTCAGGCGTCCCTGGGGAAAGTTGTAGGTGCGGATGCGGTCGCTGCGGTCGCCGCTTCCGATCAGCCCCTTGCGGGTCGCGGCCTCGCGGGCAGCGCGCTCGCTGCGGTCCTTCTCCTTCAACCGCGCCGCCAGCACCGCCATCGCCTTGGCCTTGTTGCGGTGCTGCGAGCGGTCGTCCTGGCATTCGGCGACGAGGCCGGTCGGAAGGTGGGTGATTCGAATCGCGCTGTCGGTCTTGTTGACGTGCTGGCCGCCGGCGCCGCTCGCCCGGAAGGTGTCGATCCGCAACTCGGCCGGGATGAGCGTCACCTCGTCGGCCTCGTCCGGCTCGGGCATCACGGCCACCGTGCAGGCGCTGGTGTGGATGCGGCCCTGCGTCTCGGTCGTCGGCACGCGCTGCACGCGATGGCCGCCCGATTCGAACCGCAGCTGAGCGTACACGTCGTCGCCCTCGATGCGCAGCACGCATTCCCGATAGCCGCCGAGGTCGGACAGGCTCTCCGACATCACTTCCACCCGCCAGCCGCGGCGCTCGGCGAAGCGCAGGTACATGCGCACCAGGTCGGCCGCGAACAGCGCCGATTCATCGCCGCCGGTGCCGGCGCGCACCTCGACAAAGGCGTTGCGTGCGTCATCGGGGTCGCGCGGCAGCAACGCCGCCTGCAACTCGGCGTGCAGACGCAGCAGATCGCCCTGCGCGGCGACGATTTCCTCGCCGGCCAGCGCGGACATCTCGGGGTCCGGGAGCATCTGCTGCGCCGCGGCGAGGTCGCGCTCGCGTTGCTCGTAGCGGCGGAAGGTCTCCACCACGTCCTGCACCTGCGCGTGCTCGCGGCTGAGTCCGCGATAGCGCTTCATGTCTGCCGCCACGGCCGGATCGGCCAGCGTCGCGTCGAGTTCGCCCAGGCGCAGCGCGAGGCGCTGGAACTGCTGGCGGAGGGAGTCTTTCATCGATTGGACACGGCTGGGTTGCGGACGGCGCAAGGGCGCACGGCTCGGGCAGCGCCCCGGGCGCGCGAGCAGCGGGCAATGCCGCTAACGTCCGTCGTCGGTGGGGTTGCGGCTGCTCGTGCGCAGGAACAGGCGCGAGACCGTCTGCGCCAGTTGCGCGCGCTGTTCGCCGGCCGTGGAGTGCAGCTCGGCCAGCGCGCCGTGGAGCATCTTCTGCGTCAGGCCACGCGACAGCGCGTCCAGAACCACGTCGACACTTTCACCGCGCGACAGCAGCTTGTGCGCCCGCGCGATCTCCGCCGCCCGCCAGTCGTCGGCCTGGGCGTTGAGCGCCTGGATCAGCGGCACGCTGCCGCGCTGGTCGAGCCAGTGGACGAAGCTCTGCACGCCGCTCTCGATGATCACTTCGGCCTGCGCGACCGCGGCCTGGCGTTTCTCGCCGGCGGTCTGCACCAGGGCCGACAGGTCGTCCACCGTGTAGAGGTAGACGTCGCCCAGCTCTCCCACCTCGGGCTCGATGTCGCGCGGCACGGCCAGGTCGACCATGAACATCGGCCGGTGCTTGCGTGTCTTCAGCGCTCGCTCGACAGCACCCAGGCCGACGATCGGCAGCGAACTCGCGGTGCATGAAATCACCACGTCGAATTCGGCCAGCCGGTGCGGCAGGTCGGCCATGCGCAAGGCCTCGGCGCCGAGGCGGCCGGCAAGCCGCTCGCCGCGCTCGAGCGTGCGGTTGGCGACGGCCATCGCGCGCGGCGTGCGGGCGGCGAAATGGGTTGCCACCAGCTCGATCATCTCGCCGGCGCCGACGAACAGCACCTTCACCTCGCACAGGTCCTCGAACAATTGGGCCGCCAGGCGCACGGCGGCGGCCGCCATGCTGATCGAGTGGGCGCCGATCTCCGTCGAACTGCGCACTTCCTTGGCGACCGCGAACGAGCGCTGAAACAACTGGTGCAGCGTGGTGCCCAGCGTTCCGGCGCTGTCGGCCTCGCGCACGGCCTGTTTCATCTGGCCGAGGATCTGCGGCTCGCCGAGCACCATCGAGTCGAGCCCGCTGGCGACTCGAAAGGCGTGCCGAGCCACCGAGCCGTCCTCTAGGACATAGCTGTGGTCCATCAGCGCATGGCTCGGAATCCCGCCCACGCTCGCCAGCCAGTCCACGGCCGGACGCACCAGACCGGCCGACGGCGTGGCCGCATCGCAGAAATACAGCTCGGTGCGGTTGCAGGTCGACAGCAGCGCGACCTCGGGGCCGCTGGCCACCTCGCGCCCCGCGAGGCGATCGCGCAGGCCGTGCAGCGTGGGGGTGAGCTGCTCGAGCGTGAACGCAAAGCGACCGCGCACGTCGAGCGGGGCGGTCGTGTGGTTCAGGCCGAGAGCGAAGACACTCATTCGTGGATTATAAAATCGGGCGGCCAGATGGTAGTCCAGCCCGGGGTCTTTCGGGGCATGATCTGTATCAAGCTTTAGCCATCCTTGTCGGGAGGCCCCCTGGGCGCGATCGATGCACTGAACCACCTGCTGGGCTTCTTCCTTCCTGCCCTGGGGGTCGGCATGCTGGCCGCTGCGCTGGCCAAGGCAGTTTGGCGCAGCGAATTGCGCGCGGTGCGCTGGACCCGCTTGGTGCTCTGGTCAGGCGCGGCCAGCGCGCTCGCCTGCCTGGCCGGCCTCGTGGTCTTCGGCCGCGATGGCGCGATGGCGACCTATGGCGCGATGGTGCTGGCCTCTGCCCTCGCCCTGCTGTGGGCCGGCTTCGGGCCCGGAAGGCCCTGAGGGGTCGGGCGCGATCCTCGGCCCTCGCCGTGCCGCTGCAAGCCGGCCGAGTTCCACCTCGTGGGACCAGTCACCGAAAAGCCCAGACGCGATTGATCGCGAACGTCAGCAGCAGCATCGACAGCGTCGCCGCCACCTGCGCCGCGAGGTAGTGCCAGCCGAAGTGGACCGCGATGCCGACGACGAGCATGCCGAGCAGTGCGCCGAGTGCCGCCGTGATCTGGAACTTGAGCCACGACGCGCCGAACCCGCCGCGATGGGCGAACGTGAATTGGCGGTTGCCGAAGTAGGCCACCTGGGCGCCGACCACGGCGCCGAATCCCGATGCCAGCCACGCCGGCCAGGCACCGGCTTCGACGCAAAGCGCCAGCAGCGCGTAATGCACGGCCGTGGCGAAGGCGCCGACCAGGCTGTAGCGCAGCAGACGCGTCATGCAGGAGGGTGAGGGTTTGGGAAAGCTCGCAGCCCGGGATTATTGCCACGCCGGCAGGCGTGAGCGTGCGATGCAGTGCGCGACAGGAAGCGGCGGAGCCCGCAATCGCGGCAGGTGATGCGGCACCTACTTGGGTCAAAGACCATCCAGCCGTCCCGATCCTGCGCCGACCAGGCGTCAGACGCCGGTAAGCGCACGGGTCAGAATGGAGCGCCACCATGAACGGCGCGCGGCCATCGACGCGCCGAGGAGTCAGCCATGTTCCAAGGCCTCACCGCGCAGCGTCTGCTGGCCCTGTTCACGCTTGGCTGGCTGCTGCTGAGTTTTCCGTTGCTCGGTCTGTGGGATCGCGACGTGAGCGTATTCGGCGTGCCGTTGCTGCCGGCGGCACTGTTCATCGGATGGGCCCTGTCGATCGGGCTGCTCGCCTGGGTCACCGAGCGAAGTCAGGACTGAATGCTGTCCGCCCCTCTCGTCATCGGCGCCTCGTTCGCCTACCTGCTGCTGCTGTTCGGCGTCGCCCACTTCGGCGACCGGCGCGCGCAGCAGGGGCGCTCGGTGATCGGCAACGCCTGGGTCTATGCGTTGTCGATGGGCGTGTACTGCACCGCCTGGACCTACTTCGGCAGCATCGGTCGCGCCGCGTCGGCGGGTGTGTGGTTCCTTCCGATCTATCTCGGCCCGACGCTGGCGATGGTGCTCGCCTGGATGGTCGTGCGCAAGATGATCCGCATCTCGCGCAGCTACCGCATCACCTCGATCGCCGACTTCATCGCCAGCCGCTACGGCAAGAGCCGCTTGCTCGCGGCGCTGGTGACGGTGATCGCGGTGGTCGGCATCCTGCCGTATGTCGCGCTGCAGCTGAAGGCGATTGCCATTGGCTACGCGGTCCTGACGACGCCGCCGGGTGCCGAGGCCGTGGCGCGCGGCGCATGGTGGCTGGACAGCACGCTGTACATCGCGCTCGCGCTGGCCGGCTTCACGGTTGCGTTCGGTACGCGCCACCTCGACACCACCGAGCGCCACGAGGGCATGGTCGCCGCGATGGCCCTCGAGTCGGTGATCAAGCTGCTCGCCTTCCTGGCCGTCGGCGCCTTCGTGACCTGGAGCCTGTTCGACGGCCCGGGCGACATCTTCGAGCGCGCCCGTGCCGTGCCCGCGCTGGGCCGGCTGTCGCGGCTCGAGCAGGGCGCGCAGTTCGCCTATGCACAGTGGTTCGCGCTGACGCTGCTGGCCATGTTGTCGGTGATCTTCCTGCCACGCCAGTTCCAGATGATCGTGGTCGAGAACGTCGACGAGCGGCACCTGAAGCGGGCCGCGTGGGTCTTTCCGCTCTACATGCTGGCGATCAATGTCTTCGTGTTGCCGATTGCAGTCGGCGGCCTGCTGCACTTCGACGGCGGAACCGTGAATCCCGAAACCTTCGTACTTTCGCTGCCGCTGTCGGTCGGCCAGCAGGCGCTGGCGCTGTTCGCCTTCATCGGTGGGCTGTCGGCGGCAACGGGCATGGTGATCGTCGAGGCGATCGCGATTTCGACCATGGTCTGCAACGACCTCGTGATGCCCTGGCTGCTGCAGACGCGAAGCTTCGGCGCCGCCCAGGGCAGCGACCTCAGTGGCGTTCTGCTCGGCATCCGGCGTACCGTGATCGTCGCGTTGCTGCTGCTCGGCTATCTGTACTTCCACCTTGCCGGCGAGGCGTATGCGCTGGTCAGCATCGGCCTCATCAGTTTCGCCGCGGTGGCGCAGTTCGCACCCGCCTTGCTCGGAGGCATGTACTGGAAGGGCGGAACGCGCGCCGGCGCGCTGGCCGGGCTTTCGGCAGGCTTCGCGCTCTGGGTCTACACGCTGATGCTGCCTTCGATCGCCAAGTCGGGCTGGTGGCCGGTCGCCTTCCTGCACGACGGGCCGTTCGGCATCGCACTCCTCAGGCCCGAGCAGTTCCTCGGCCTCGACGTGCTCGACAGCCTGACGCACTCGCTGTTCTGGAGCCTGTTCGCCAACGCCGGCCTGTACTTCGCCGTCTCGCTGTGGCGCGCACCGTCGGCGCGCGAGGCCAGCCAGGCGCTGCTGTTCGTCGATGTCTTCGAGCGATCCGCCGCACACGCCACCGGACGCGGGCCTGTCTTCTGGCGCGGGCGGGCCAAGGTGGCCGACCTGCTCGCGCTGGCGAGCCGCTTCCTGGGTTCAGGCCCGGCTCAGCGCGTGTTCGCCGACTATGCGCAGCGTGCGGGCGTGGCGAGGATCGAGCAGATCCCTGCCGACGCGCAGCTGGTGCATTTCGTCGAGACACAACTCACCGGCGCGATCGGCAGCGCGTCGGCGCGGGTGATGGTCGCCTCGGTGGTCGAGGAGGAGCAACTCGCGCTCGACGACGTGATGCGCATCCTCGACGAGGCATCGCAGCTGCGCGCCTATTCGCATGCGCTGGAGGAGAAGTCTCGCTCTCTCGAAAAGGCGACGGCCGAGTTGCGCGCCGCCAACGATCAGCTGAAGAGTCTCGACCGATTGAAGGACGACTTCATGTCCTCGGTCACGCACGAGCTGCGTACGCCGCTGACCTCGATCCGTGCGCTCGCCGAGTTGATGCTCGACGACAGCGGGATGGACGCGGCACAGCGGCAGCAGTTCCTCGCCATCGTCGTCGCCGAGACCGAGCGCCTGACGCGGCTCGTCAACCAGGTGCTCGACATGGCCAAGATCGAGTCGGGCCACGCCGAATGGCGCAATGCCGAGGTCGACCTGCGCGCGCTGCTGGGCCAGGCCGTGCAGACCACGAGCGAGATGTTCCGCGAGCGCGGCGCCGTGGTCGCATTGCAGATGCCGCCGCAACTGCGCATGATGCAGGCTGACCCCGACCGCCTGATGCAGGTGCTGCTCAACCTGCTGTCCAACGCGGCCAAGTTCGTGCCACGCGAGGGCGGACGTGTCGACGTGCGGCTGTTCGCCGACGACGCCGGTGCGACGGTGGAAGTGCACGATAACGGGCCCGGCGTGCCCGCCGAACAGCAGCATCTCGTGTTCGAGAAATTCCGCCAGGGTGGCGATGCGCTGGACCGCCCGCAGGGAACGGGCCTCGGCTTGCCGATCAGCCGCCAGATCGTGGAACATTTCGGAGGCCGCATGTGGCTGCGATCCGATCCGGGACAGGGTGCATGCTTCGGTTTCACGCTGCCGTGGACGGGCGTCCAGCAATGAAGGGCAAGAAGCGATGTCGCACAAGATCCTGATCGCCGATGACGAGCCGAACATCCTGATCTCGCTCGAGTTCCTGATGAAGCGAGAGGGCTACGAAGTGCTGCTCGCGCGCGACGGCAGCGAGGCGCTCGCGGCAATCACGAAGGATCGGCCCGACCTCGTGTTGCTCGACGTGATGATGCCCGGCAGGACCGGTTTCGATATCTGCCAGGCTGTGCGCGCCGACGACACGCTGGCGGGGGTGAAGATCCTGCTGCTCACCGCCAAGGGCCGCGACACCGACATCGCCAAGGGCCTGGCGCTGGGCGCGACCGACTACATGACCAAGCCCTTCTCGACCAAGGAGCTCGCCACGCGCGTGCGCGCGATGCTGGGGCCTGCCGCATGCGACTGAACTGGCGCGAGGTTGCGGCAGCGCTCGCCCCGGGGGTCGCGCTCGCGCTGTGGACGCTGGCGGCGAGCGTGCTTGTCGCCACGACGCTCGACGCGCCCGAAAGAGGTGCGCTCTATGCGTTGCTCGAGCCGCGCATCGGGTCGATCGTCTTGGGCTGGCTGCTGTTCTCGGCGGTGTTCGGTGCCGCTCTGCGCGGCGCCTGGCTGCACTGGGTCGCGGCGCCGGCGCGGCTCGTCGAGCAGGCGCAGATCATGCTCGGCACCGACGTGCAGCGCGAAATTGCCCCCGAGGGCAGTGCCGAGAACCGGGCACTCACGCAAGCGATCAACGCGCTGGTGCGCGAGCGCGCCGAGCTCAGGACCGACATCGGGCTCAAGGTGCAGGAGGCGAGCCGCGAGATCGAACAGGAACGCAGCCGGCTCGCCGCGCTGATGTCGGAGCTGACACAGAGCGTCGTCGTGTGCAATCTCGACGGCCGCATCCTGCTCTACAACAACCGCGCTCGGGTCCAGTTCCGCGCGCTGTCGCGATCGCCGGCACTTGCCGACGGGGCCGAGCTGATCGGCCTCGGCCGTTCGATCTACGCCGTGCTCGACCGCAAGCTCGTCGCGCATGCGCTGGAGAGCGTGCAGCAGCGGCTGCTGCGCAGCGCGCCGAGCCCGTCGGCGCAGTTCGTCACCAGCACGCGCGGCGGACAGTTGCTGCGCGTGCAGATGGCCCCGGTGCGCGCGATCGCGGCCGATGCAGGCTCGGCGCCGAGCGGATTCGTGCTGATGCTCGACAACATCACGCGCGACTTCGCCGACGAGTCGCAGCGCGACCAGCTGCTGCACGAGCTGACCGAAGGCAGCCGCGCGTCGCTCGGCAACCTGCAGGCCGCGGTCGAGATGCTCGACTACGACGACGTGGACGCCGAGACGCGCGAGCGCTTCCACGCCGTGATCCGCGACGAGGTGCGCGCGATGAGCCAGCGCGTCCAGCACCTCGCCAGCCAGAGCGTGCAGAAGCAGAAGGCGCGCTGGCCGCTGGAAGACATGCTCGGCGCCGACCTGCTCTCGGCGGCACTCAGACGCATCGAGACGCTGTGCGGCTGCACCGCGGAGGCGGACGATGTCGACGCGTCGCTGTGGTTGCGCGTCGACAGCTATTCGCTGCTGCAGGCGCTTGCCGGCCTGGCGGGGCGCCTGGTCGACGAGTACGAAGTGCGGCGGGTCCGGCTGCGGCTGGCCGACGCCGGCAACGAGCGCGCCCACCTCGACCTGGTCTGGGCCGGCCAGGCGATGAGCACCGAGACGGTGATGAGCTGGGAGAACGACGCCATCAGGATCGGCGCCGAGAGCACTGCGCTGACGGTGCGCGACGTCGTCGAGCGCCACGGCGGCGCGTTCTGGTTCGAGCGCGAACGCGTGCGCCACGAGGCGTTCTTCCGCTTCCTGCTGCCGCTGGCCGGCGAACAGGAGCAACTCGCCGCGTCGCTTGTCTTGCACAGCGACAGCCGCCCCGAGTACTACGACTTCGATCTTTTCAAGACCTCGGTGCAGGCGGACGAGCAGGCCGACCGGCGGCTCTGCGACCTGAGCTACACGGTCTTCGACACCGAGACCACCGGGCTCGAACCGTCTGCGGGCGACGAGATCATCCAGGTCGGCGCGACGCGCATCGTCGGCGGCAAGCTGCGGCGGCAGGAGTCGTTCGAGCAACTCGTCGACCCGCAGCGTCGCATTCCCGCCGCATCGATCCCCATCCACGGCATCCGGCCGGAGATGGTGGTCGGCCAGCCGACGATCGACGTGGTGCTGCCGGCCTTCCACGCCTTCGCGCAGGACACCGTGCTCGTCGCGCACAACGCGGCCTTCGACATGCGCTTCCTGCAGTTGAAGGAAGAGGCGACCGGCGTCGTCTTCGACCAGCCGGTGCTCGACACGCTGCTGCTGTCGGCGGTCGTCCACCCGAACCAGCCCTCGCACCGGCTGGAGGAGATCGCAGCGCGCTTCGACGTCGAGGTGCTCGGACGCCACACCGCGCTCGGCGATGCGCTGGTGACGGCCGAGGTGTTCCTGAAGATGATTCCGCTGCTCGCCGAGAAGGGCATCCACACGCTCGGCGAGGCGCGCGAAGCGGCGCAGAAAACCTATTTCGCGCGGATCAGGTACTGAACCGGCTGCCGGTGCCCTGGGCTCACGCCAACCGTGTCGCCCCGCGAAAGACCCGCGCAACAGTGCGGGATATCGATCGCGACCCATTGATCCAGGACAAAGGCGGCAGTTCCGACGTCGTGAAAATGCTCGCTACGGAAGTCCGGTACTGCGGACCTTACGTACGGGTTCAAACGTTCGAGGAGAGTCATCGTGAAACATTCAAACCAGTCCGGCACGCGCCGGCCCTTTGGCTACTGGACCACTCTCGCCGCGGCGAGCATGCTGGCCGTGGCGCTTGCAGGCTGCGGTGACGGGGACACGGGCCCCGCGGGTCCCGCCGGCCCGGCCGGCCCGCCAGGAGCGGATGGCGCGACCGGCACGGACGGGCAGAATCTCAGCGGCACGGTCAGCGTGCCCAGCAACACGACGCCTGCCACCGAAGCCAGTGCTGCAGCGTGGAAGGATCTGGCGCCACAGGTCACGGTGACCAGCGTCACGATCGCCAGCGCGCCGGTCGTCAAGTTCACGGTCACGGATGCTGCCGGCAAGCCGGTCGTGGGCCTCGGCAACAAGTCGAAGAGCGCGACGGCCACCGTGGCCGGGCTGACGAACATCGGCTTCACGCTGGCCAAGCTCGTTCCGGGGACCTCGTCCATCGTGGGCGGCGCCCCGCTCAATGCCGAACCCAGCAAGTGGGTCAGCTACAACGTCGTTCGCGCGCCCACGGTAGCCGAGCAGACGGCCGTGCCGGCGACATCGTCGTGCAACGTCGCCACCGGCGCTGCGGGCGCGACGTGGTGCGGCACCTACCCCGCCACCGACGCCCAGGGCACCCTGGTCGACAACGGCGACGGCAGCTACGAATACACCTTCTATCGCGATGTCAAGCAGGTAGCGGCGATCGTCGCCAGCCTGAACGACACGGCCAATGGCCTCAACAAGAAGGCCGATCTGGGCGACGTCAGCTACGATGCCAGCCTGACCCACCGTCTGGGCATCCAGATCGGCGGCGCGGCCCCGGGCACCGGCTCCAACACGCCGAATGCCGTGACCAACCCGGCGTACCCCAGCGTGAACATGGTCAACACGGCGAACGCCGTTTACGACTTCGTTCCGAACGGTGGCGCGGTCACCTCGACGCGCGGCATCGTCGAGCTCGCGTCCTGCAGCGGTTGCCACGCCGGCAAGGTGCTGGCCCACGGAAGCCGCAAGGATCCGAACTACTGCGTGACCTGCCACACCGACCAGATCCGGTACACCTTCAGCCAGGAAGCGAGCAGCACCAACGGGGGCCTGACGCTGACCGGAACGACGCGTCCCACGACGGCAGTCGTCAACGGCCGGTCCTTGGGCGACTTCCCGAACTTCATCCACAAGATCCACATGGGTGAGGAACTGGTCAAGCAAGGCTACTTCTACAACGCAGAAGTCAGGTTCAACGAAGTGACCTACCCGCAACCGGCGACGAACTGCGTGAAGTGCCACGACGGCTCGGCCAACGCGGTGAACCAGACGCCGAACGGCGACAACTACAAGACGGCTCCGAACATGCTCGCCTGCGGCGCCTGCCACGACGGCATCAACTTCGCCACCGGCGGCGGTGTCACGCTGGCCGACAGGGACGCCGACGTCGCCGCCGGCAAGCCGGTCGGTACGACGCAATCGGGCCACGAAGGCGGCATCGCGACCAACAACAACGCCTGCGTGATCTGCCACACCGCAACGGCGCTGACGGCCTACCACGTGACGGTCGACCCGACGGGTGCGAACGGCCGCGGCGGCTATCCGCTGAACACGGCGCAAGACGTTCCGACGCCGGGCTTCCCGAGCGGACAGGGTCCGGCGATCCCGCTCGCCTCGCAGCTGAACCTGCCGGCCGGTGTCTACAAGATCGGTCTGGAGATCCAGAAGGCCAGCGTCGCCGGTGCAGCCGGTGCGAAGAAGGCCACGGTCGTCTATCGCATCCTGAAGGATGGCCAGCCAGTGACCTTGAACCCGACGGGCTTCTTGATCACCGGTGTCGACGGCACGCCGAGCGTCTACGTGGCCTATGCCGCGGCCAAGGACGGCATCGCCGCCCCTGCCGACTGGACGAATACCGCGTCCGCCACGGTTCTGCAGCTTCGCGACAAGGCGAGCGGCAATTCGCAGACCGGTCCGGACGCCAACGGCTGGTACACCGCGACGCTGGGGGCCACCATCCCCGACGCCGCGAAGATGGTGACCGCTGGTCTCGGCATCAACTACAACGGCTTCGTGCAGTTGAACCATGCGTCCTATCCGAAGGGCATCCGCCTTCGCGAGCCGGGGTTCGCGATCAAGCTCGCCGACGGCTATACGGCCCGCCGCAGCATCGTCAAGAACGACAATTGCAACAGCTGCCACGGCCAGTTGGGTGTCAAGCCCTCGTTCCACAGCGGCGCACGCAACAACGGCGAAGGCTGCGCGTTCTGCCACCTGCCCGACACGGCGACCGGCCACATCGGGGCGGCGAACAGTTTCGGCGGCGGCTGGTCGGTGAGTGCCAAGAACCTGATTCACGGCATTCACGCATCGGAGATGCGGACGCAAGCCTTCACTTACGAGGCGACGGCCGAGAATCCGAACGGCTTCGCCGAGGTGACGTATCCGGGCGTGCTGAACAAGTGCCAGCAGTGCCACGTTGCGGGCAGCTATGACTTCAGTGCCGCGGCGAACGCGGCGGCCGTGCCGAACCTGCTGTGGACCACAGAAGCGAAGGGCGACATGACCAATCCGGTGCCGCCTGCCACGACGGCCGCTCCGTCGATCGGGCTGTCGCCGTGGATCACGTCACTGGGCAGGGGACAGGTCAACTACACGACCGACAACCTGGTGTCGTCTCCGATCTCCTCGAGCTGCTTCGGCTGCCACGACAGCCAGTCTGCTGTCAATCACTACAAGGCGAACGGCGGCATGCTCTATGCGTCCGTTTCTGCGGTGAACGTGGTCCCGGGATCGACTGACCGCACGAAGGGCTTCAACCAGACCGAGGCATGCAGCGTGTGCCATGCGCCAGGCAGGGTGGCGGACATCGCAGCAGTGCACAAGTGAAGTAGGCTAGATCGACGAACGGCCCGGATGCGGTAACGCATCCGGGCCGTTCCTATTGGCGCGCTCGCAGGGGCGCGATCGGGAAGACGGTCAGCGCGCGACGGTGCTCAGCGCCGCTCAGCCAACGAAGAGCCCCTTGTGCTGCTCGCGCAGCAGGTTCTTCTGCACCTTGCCCATCGTGTTGCGCGGCAGCTCGGCCGCGACGAAGACGCGCTTGGGCACCTTGAAGTGGGCGATCTGCGCCTTCAGCGCGGCGATCAGCGTCTCGCTCTCGATCGTTGCACCGGGCCGGCCCACGACCACCGCCACCACGGCCTCGCCGAAGTCGGGGTGAGGCACGCCGATCACGGCGCTCTCGGCGACGCCGGGCATCTCGTTGATGAAACCCTCGACCTCGGCCGGGTAGACGTTGTAGCCGCCGCTGATGATCAGATCCTTGCTGCGGCCGACGATCGTCACGTAGCCCTGGGCGTCGATACTGCCGACGTCGCCGGTCCTGAACCAGCCGTCGGGCGTGAACTCTTCCTTCGTCTTCTCGGGCATGCGCCAGTAGCCGGCGAACACGTTCGGGCCGCGGACTTCGATGCCGCCGATTTCGCCGGCGGCGCAGGGCTGGCCGTGCTCGTCGCGCACCCGCAGTTGCACACCGGGCAGCGGGAAGCCCACCGTGCCGCCGCGCCGCTCGCCGTCACCGGCGTGATACGGGTTGGACGTCAGCATCGTCGTCTCGCTCATGCCGTAGCGCTCGAGAATGGTGTGGCCGGTGCGCTCGCGAAAGTCGTTGAAGGTCTCGATCAGCAGCGGAGCCGAGCCGGAGATGAAGACGCGCATGCGGCGGCAGGCCTCGCGGGTCAGGCCGGGCTCGGCGAGCAGGCGCACGTACAGCGTCGGCACGCCCATGAAGACGGTCGCCTCGGGCAGCTTCGCGACCACCGCGCGGGCGTCGAACTTCTGGAACCAGATCATCGGGCTGCCGTTGAGCAGCGCGCCGTGCGAGGCGACGAACAGGCCGTGCACGTGGAAGATCGGCAGCGCGTGGATCAGCACGTCGCCCGGTCTCCAGCCCCAGTAGCGTTGCAGCGTCAGCGCGTTGGAGAGCAGGTTGCCGTGGCTCAGCATCGCGCCCTTGCTGCGGCCTGTCGTGCCGGAGGTGTAGAGGATCGCGGCCAGGTCGCCGGCTGCGCGCTGCGCCGGTTCGTGACGGTCGCCGTGCATCGCGGCGCGCGCCAGCAGCGAGCCGCTGCGGTCCTCGTCGAGCGTGAAGACGTGCCCCGTGCCGGCCTTGAACGCGATCTTCGACACCCAGCCGAAGTTGCGGCCCGAGCAGACGACCACGGCTGGCTCGGCGTTGCCGATGAAGTACTCGATCTCGGCTGCCTGGTAGGCGGTGTTCAGCGGCAGGTAGACGAAGCCGGCGCGCAACACGGCGAGGTACAGCATCAGCGTCTCGACCGACTTCTCGGTCTGCGCCGCGATGCGGCTGCCGGCGGGCAGCTCGAGCGAGGCCAGCAGGTTGGCGATCATCGCCGTGCCGCGGTCGACGTCGCGCCAGGTGTAGAGCCCGCCGACCGAGTCCGCGCCGGCGGCGGCGACGGCTTCGATGGCGATCGTGTCCAGGTCCTGCGGGAAGCCGTTGCGCAGGGCGACGAAGAGGTTGTCGTTCGGTGTCATGGTGGTCGTCTTCAGCCGCGCTGGAAGTGCGGGGGTCGTTTCTCGAGGAAGGCGGCGATGCCCTCGCGATGCTCGGCGCTGTCGGCATAGCCGAAGTGGGCGCGGCGCTCGGCAGCGGTCGGCCCGCCGGCGGCGATCTGGCGCAGCGTGCGCTTGTTGAGGCGCGCCGCCTGCGGCGAGAGCGTGGCGACGTGCCCGGCGCGCTGCAGCGTGTGGGCCGCCACCTCCGTGTCGTCGACGACGCTGTGCACGAGGCCGTGCTGCAGTGCCGCGGCGGCGTCGAGCAGGCGCGCTTCGAGCAGCATTTCGCGCAGCACCGCGAGAGGTGCGATCTGGCTCAGCAACTGCAGCTCGCCCGGCGCCATCGGAAAGCCGAGCCTGGCGATCGGTGCGCCGAAGCGGCTCGATCGGCCGGCGATGCGGATGTCGCAGCAGGCCGCGATCTCCATTCCGCCGCCGATGCATGCGCCTTCGATCTGCGCCAGCAGCGGGATGTCGCAGGCCAGCATCGCGTGCAGCGCG
Organism: uncultured bacterium; assembly: GCA_963802435.1. Lineage (GTDB taxonomy): Bacteria > Pseudomonadota > Gammaproteobacteria > Burkholderiales > Burkholderiaceae_C > CAIKUF01. Next base: position 162,424 of record CAWDIT010000006.1, on the reverse strand, counting down.
GGTGCGACGATGTTCTCGTGAAAGTCGTGCAGCCTCGCCTCGTCGAATCGGAAGCTGGCGAACTCGACGATGTCGCCACCCGACGCGAACTGCCCCCCTTCGCCGCAGACGATCACCGCCAGCGGTGCCGCGGCCGCGGGCAGCTCCTGCAATTGATCGAAGGTGGCGTGCAGCTCGCGCCACATCGCCACGTCGATGGCGTTGTGCTTGCCGGGGTTGGCGAGCGTCACGCGGGCCAGCGGCCCGCTGCGCTCGATCGCGATCGAGCCGGCCATCAGTCGAGCGCCGCGCCCGGGCGCGGCGCGGCATCGACCGGGCGGGTGTGCCCAAGACGCGTGGATCTGCCAGTCATGTCTTCTCGGCGCATGGCGCGATGCTTGTCTTCCTGTCGGTGCCAGCCCGGGGCGGCGGGCGCAGCGTCAGAGCAAGGCAGCCACGGCCCGGGAATGGGCCACTTCGCCTTCGGTGAACTTCTCGTGTTGCGCCTCGATCTTGTCCAGGTCGTAGAGGTAGTTGACCATCATGCCGAAGGATTCGGAGACACCCTTGGCCGACAGGTCGGCGAGCGCATTCAAGCGTTCGAGCCGCGCACCGTTGTCGAGGTGGAAGCGCGCCACCGGATCGCCACCCGGCGCGGGCGAGTGAAAGCAGAGGTAGAACGCAGCGAGGCGCAGCAATGTCTGCGCGCCTTCGGCGCCCAGGGTCTGCAGCGCGGCTGCACTCGCCAGGCGGCCAGGGTCGTCGCCGCAGGCCGCGAGCAAGGTCGCGCGGGCCTCGTCCAGGCGCTCGGCGCGCAGCCTGGAAAGTCCTTCGCACGGTGCTCCGGCGCGCAGCCAGCGGGCGAAGCCGGGCATCGGCGACAGCGTGCAGAACGTGCGCAGTTGCGGCACCTCGCGCTTGAGCTCCTCGGCCACGCGCTTGATCAGGAAATTGCCGAGCGACACGCCCTTGAGGCCTGGTTGGCAATTGCTGATCGAGTAGAACGCCGCGACCTTGAACTGGTTCGCCGACAGCGGTGTCGACTTCTTGTCGATCAGTGGAGCGATCCTCTCCGGCACCTGCGGCAGCAACGCCACCTCGACGAAGATCAGCGGTTCCTGCGGCAACTGCGGGTGGAAGAACGCGAAGCAGCGCCTGTCGGGCTGCAGGCGGCGGCGCAGGTCGTCCCAGCCGTCGATCTGGTGCACCGCCTCGTGCCGGATGAGTTGCTCCAGCAATTGCGCGGGCGAATTCCAGTCGACGCGCTGCAGCTGCAGGAAGCCGGGATTGAACCAGCTCGACAGCAGGTGCAGCAAGTCCGCTTCGAGCGCCTGCAGCTCGGGCTTCGCTGCGAGGCGTGCAAGCAACGCGCTGCGCATCGCGATGATGCTCGAGGTGCCGCCGGGCGAGCGGTTGATGCGCCGCAGGAGCTCTTGTCGCGGTGGCTCGGTGAGCTGGGTCAGGCGCAGCAGGTTGGGCGCGCTCGGGTCGTCCGCATAGGCCTGCGCGCTCAGCAGCACCGCTTTCGGGTCGGGGCTGAAATCGCGCGACAGGCGATCGAAGAAGCTCGACTGCTGCTCGTCCGGCAGGGCCGAGAAGTGCGCCACGAGCGAACCGGCAATGGCCGCACTGTTGGCCGCGCCACGCTCGGAGAGCAACCGCCTGCAGTCCGCCAGCGCGCCGCGCAGTGCACGCTCGGCGCCCGCCTTGCGCGCCGCGTTCTTCAGCTCTTCAAGCATGCGACACCCAGGGTGCCATCTCGTCGGATCTTGGCGGAGTGGACCGGACCATGGACGCAGTCTATCGCCACCCGCCGGCAGCAGACGCATTCCGACGGTTCGCGCCGGGTGCTCGGGCGCACGCGAGTCCCCGCTGCAAAGGCACGCCGAAGTGCATCGATCCGCTCAGAAGACCGGCCCGTTGGGTTTCAAGCGCAGCCCGCGCTGCAGACGTGTCCACGCGAACTGGCTCGGGTCGGCGATCATCGGGCCCGGTGCGGCGGCAACGAGGATCTGCTGCGCGATCGGCGTGAAGTCGGCGCGAAAGTGGACCGAGCTCTTGTTGACGAGGATCGCCTGTGCCGTCGGCTCGATGCCGACGAAGCGGTACAGCGCCTGGTCGGCGAGCTGCGTCTTCCTGCTCGCGAGCACGACGCGCACGCCTTCGATCGCCAGGCAGGCGGAGAGGCCGAGTTCCATCCGCGCGCCGCGGTAGAACGGGCCCTCGCACTGCACCTTGCCGTCGGCGAGCGACTCGACCCGATAGCGCGCCACGAGCGGCGCGTCGCCCGCAATGCCCGACTTGCCGCCGAGCGACAGCTCGATCTCGCTGCCGATGCCGGCGCGATGCGCTGCCTGCGCTGCCGCCGGGTCGACCATCAACCCTAGCGCCGCACCGCGCGGCGCGTGGCCGGCGCGGCGGGCGAGCAGCGCGCGCAGCATGCCGGTGGTGTCGGAGTCGCCGCCGGCGCCGGGGTTGTCCTGCGTGTCGGCGATCACGACCGGGCGCGTGGACTTGGCGGCGATCTGCAGCGCACGCCGCACGGCCTCGTCGGCGCCATAGACGGGCGCGTCGAAATCGGTCTCGCGGCTGGCGACGAGGCGCGCGAGCTTGTCGGCGGCGGCGCCGGCAGCGGCCGCGGTGTGACCGTAGGCGAACACCGCGGGCCCGCACTCCGCAAAGTCGGCCGCAGGAAAGCCGGGTGTGAAGCTCAGCGTCGGCACGTCGCCGCCCTCCATTTGCGCCAGTGCGGCGTAGATCGAGCGCGCCGGCTCGAGGTCGGTGCACTGCGAGGTCAGCGGAATCAGGAACGGCACGCGGCGCGACGCCACCTGCGGCCGCGCCATGCCGTCGAGTCGCCGCGCAAGCAGGAACGCCGTGCGCGCGCCGGTGTCGGCCATGTCGATGTGCGGGTAGGTGCGGTAAGCCACCAAGGCGTCGGCCGCCTCGAGCATCTGCAGCGTGACGTTGGCGTGCAGGTCCAGGCTCGCCATCAGCGGCACGTGCGGACCGATGACGCGGCGCACCCGAGACAGCAGCTCGCCCTCGCCGTCGTCCAGATGCTCGGTCACCATCGCGCCGTGCAGGTCGAGGTAGACGGCGTCGGGCCGCGCGTCGCGGACGCCTTCGACGATCATCGTGGCGATGCGTTCGAAGGCGTCTTCGGTCACGTGCGCCGAGGGTTCGCAGGCGGCCCAGGCAGTGGGCACGAGCTGGTGTCGCCGGCCCTTCATCTGCGCGATGAACCCGGCGATCGGCAGGTTGCGCTCGACCATCGTGTCGAGGATCTCGCCACCCCGGCGCAGCCCGGGCCAGCCACCGTCGCGAACGAACTGCTCGTAGGTCGCCTTCGACGGTGCGAAGGTGTTGGTCTCGTGCTGGAAGCCGCCAATGGCGATGCGCATGTCTCAGTCCTTTCGATGGCCTCGATGCGTCGTGCTCAGGGCCGCCTGATGGGTCGGCTTTCGGCCCATTGCAGTCCTTCGTATGGACTGCTGGAGCGTGCCATCGGGTGGCCGACGCCGCTCATGCCCGGGGACAGAGCCCCGGGAGCGCGCCTGTTCGTGCCGCGGATCGCCGAACCACTGCGCGGCAGGACTGGGGTCGTTGCCGGCAGGCGGTGGGCGAGGAAGGCGACGACGGCATGCGGCACGGTCGCGTTGCCGTTGCTCCGCGCCGTTCAGTTCACGCGCGCGGTGCTCGTCGCGCCGCGCGCGATCACCTGGCCATTGCGCGCGCCGAGGTGGCGTCCGTGCTGCCAGGTGATCGCACCGTTGACGAGCACCGCGACGATGCCGGCCGAGGCCTGCGTCGGGTTGTCGTAGTCGGCAAGGTCGCGCACGCTGGCGGCGTCGAACACGACGACGTCGGCGTGCTGCCCCGGGGCGAGCGTGCCGCGTCCGGCGAGGCCGAAGTTGCGTGCCGTCAGCCCGGTCATCTTCCACACCGCGGTCTCGAGCGGGAAGATGCCGATCTCGCGGCTGTAGCGGCCGAGCACGCGGGGGAACGTGCCCCAGAGCCGCGGGTGCGGCCTGTCGCCGAGCGGGATGCCGTCGGAGCCGATCATCGTCCCGTCGAAAGCCATGATCGCGCGCACGTCGGCCTCGTCCATCGAGAAGTAGATCGCGCTGCCGGGCTGCAGCCGGCGCGCCGCTTCGTCTCTGGCCACGCCCCACTCGGCGGCGATGTCCGCGAGGTCGCGCCCGGCGCACTCCGGGTGTGGCACGCTCGAGGCTATCAGGACCCTGCCTTCGAGCATCCCGCGGTCGGTGCGGATCATCGTCGAGCCGGCAGTGTACGGGTAGCAGTCGAGCGCCACGCACTGGCACTGCATGGCGCGACGGATGCGCGGCAGTGTGACCGCCGAGCGGCCGAAGTTGCGCTGACCCATTACCTTGTGGTGCGAGATCACGACCGGCACGTCGAGTTCGCGCCCGATGCGCAAGCTTTCCTCGAGCGACTCCATCACGCCGTCGCCCTCGTCGCGCATGTGCGTCGCGTAGACGCCGCCGCGGCCGCTGAGTGCGCGGCCGACGCCGATGATCTCCTCGGTCGGCGCCTGCGCGGCCGGCGCGTAGAAGGTGCCGCTGGAAAGGCCGATCGCGCCGGCGTCCAGCGCCTCGACGAGCAGCGCGCGCATTGCAGCGATCTCGTCGGCGCTGGCGGGGCGGTCGAGGTCGCTCATCGCGCTGACGCGCAGGCTCGTGTGGCCGGCCAGCGCCGCCACATTCACCGCCGCCGGCGCATGCCGCAGGGCGTCGAAATACGCGGCGAACGAGCCGAAGCGGGGCCGCTCGCCGATGTCCAGCAGGTTCAGCGGTGGCGGCAGCGGGCTGCCCTCGTGCAGCGGGGCGATGCTGATGCCGCAATTGCCGGCGATGACAGTGGTGACTCCCTGCGACACCTTGAACGACATGTCGGGCTGCGCAAGCAGCGCCTGGTCGTCGTGCGTGTGCGAATCGATGAAGCCCGGCGCGACGATGCGGCCTCGGGCGTCGATTTCCTGCGCGGCGCGACGCAGCGACAGGTCGCCGAGGGCGACGATGCGCCCGGCGGCGATGCCGACGTCGGCGTCGAAGCGCGGTGCATGCGTGCCGTCGATCACCGTGCCGCCGCGGATGATCAGGTCGAGTGCGTCAGAGGGCGTGTTCAACGGCTTGCTAGGGTGTCGTTCATCCATGGTTGCGGCTCATGACGGGGATTGCGCCGGATCGCAGCGAGGATCGCCAGGGTCGATTGCGACACGATGCGCAGCGCATTGTCCCCCACCATCGTCGGCGTGGCTGCCGGCACCGGCAGCGCCAGCGGTGTACCGTCGAGGCGCCGGTTCAGGAATCTCATGAACAGTCATCGGGCGGTGAACGGCGGCGCAAGCAGGGCCGAACCCCGGGCTGCTGCAGTGGGGGGTTGCCGAGCCGGCGCTCGTGCCGCAATGATGGCCGGGTGCGGCGCCAAACGTTGATCGGGCTCAACCGGAGGGATCGGCAGCGATGCACGATGGACTCCGTCGACGTCCCGGACAAGTGAATCATGGTTCAAGCACATGCTCATCTCGGCTACGCACCTCGCGGTGTGGGGCTGCTCTATGCGGTCTTGTGGTTCGCGCACGGCAATGACGTCCTGGGCTGGTACATCGGTGCGAGGAACGGCGAGCCCCGCGCCGCCTACTTCGTGCTGCCAGACTACTACTCGTCGGTGCGCACGAGCCTGCTGCGTTCGGTGCAGGACGACATGTACGGCCCCTGGGTCGAGGTTACGCCTGACGGCGACCTGCCATTGCCGCACCCGCCGCCACTGCCGGAGACGCTGTGCCATGAACTCGTGCGCCTGCAGGACCAGTTCATCCGCCACTGGCTGTTCTTCGCCGACGACCCCGAGACCCACGACGAGGCCGAAGCGGTGGCCGCGCGCGAATTGGCGGTCGGTGCGGTCGGCATTCGCCCCGCGCGCCTGGGCAAACTGCGCACCGCCGCCGCCGTCTGGCGCTACGACGCGCCGGGTGCCGACCTCAACGTGCTGATCGAACTCTCGAAGCGCTGGCCGCTCGACCACCGCGTCGACGTGTGAGTCAAAACCCTGTCGGGCAGGGGAGCGGGTACGCGCGGGGCCGAGGTCGGAGATTGATCTTCATCAAGACCACGTCGACAGCATGCGGTTAGCGTGACGGGTCTGTCACTTCGGTGCTGCGCGTGGCGCGGCGTGCCATGTCTGCGAGCGTCGCCAATCCCCACATCGATCCCGATTTCGCGATGACGCTGGCGCATGGCGGGTTGAAGCCGCTGCGTCTGGGCGGTCGCACGCTGTTGCCCATCGTGCAGGGCGGCATGGGCGTGGGCATCTCGGCGCACCGCCTTGCAGGCAGCGTGGCAGCGCTCGGCGGCGTCGGGACGATCAGTTCCATCGACCTGCGTCGTCTCCACCCCGACCTGCTGCAGCGCTCGCTCGACGCCGGCCAGAACGACGCGACCAAGGCCATCGTCAATGCCGCCAACCTCGAGGCGCTGGCCCGCGAAATCGCCGCGGCGCGCGAACTCGCCCGCGGCCGCGGGCTGCTCGCGATCAACGTGATGCGTGCGGTGTGCGAGTACGCGCCGTCGGTGACGAAGGCGCTCGAGTGCGGCATCGACGCCGTCGTGGTCGGCGCGGGGCTGCCGCTGGACCTGCCGGACCTGGCGAAGGACCACCCCCGGGCGCTGCTCGTGCCCATCCTGGCCGACGCGCGGGGCGTCGCGCTCGTCGTGAAGAAGTGGGAGCGCAAGAAGCGCCTGCCCGACGCGATCGTGATCGAGCACCCGCGGCTCGCCGGCGGCCACCTGGGTGCGGCGAAGGTCGCAGACCTGCGCGACGCGCGCTTCGAGTTCGAGAACGTGATTCCGCAGTCCCTGGCGTTCCTGCGCGCGGCCGGCATCGAGCGCGAGATCCCGCTGATCGCCGCCGGCGGCGTACGCAGCCACGCCGACATCGCACGGCTGCAGGCGCTGGGCGCGGCAGCGGTGCAGCTCGGCACGCCGTTTGCCGTCACCGTCGAGTGCGACGCGCACCCCAATTTCAAGCAGGTACTGGCCGAGGCGAAGGACTCGGACATGGTCGAGTTCACCAGCGTGGCCGGCCTGCCGGCGCGCGCGGTGGCCACGCCGTGGCTGCGCAGCTACCTGAAGTCCGAGGCGCGGCTGATGCGGATCGCGGAAGTCAAGCCGCGCTGCACCTTGGCCTTCGACTGCCTGGCGCAGTGCGGTCTGCGCGACGGCACCAGTGGATGGGGCCAGTTCTGCATCGACACCCACCTGGCGGCGGCGCTGCGCGGCGACGTGAAGAGGGGTCTGTTCTTCCGCGGTGTCGGCGCGCTGCCGTTCGGCAGCCAGATCCGCAGCGTGCGCGAGTTGATGGAGTGGCTGCTCACCGCGCCGCAGGGCGCCGCCGGCGCGACCTGACGTGCCCGTGCGGCCGGCCCTTCGCGGCCCTTCCAGTAGTGTGAACAGGCCCTAGTCAACCCCGCCTGCGTTGATGGAACGCATGCGGCTGCACCGATGGCGGTGTATCGTGTCGACTCGCTGTCACTCAAATCACACGGAGGTTCACGATGAACGACTTGACCACTGCCCAGACCGACAAGCTGATGGCTGACCTTCGACTGGTGGTTGCCGATGCGGAAGAGTTGCTGCGCACGACGGCCGGTCAGGCCGGTGAGGGCGCCGCCGAGTTGCGGGCCAAGGTGCAGGCCAGCCTGGCGCGCGCACGCGACAGCCTGGCCCAGGCGCAGGACGCCGCGATCGCCAAGGCCAGGGCGGCTGGGCGCGCCGCCGACGACTACGTGCATGAGAACCCCTGGCGCTCGATCGGCGTCGCTGCCGGTTTTGGTCTGCTCGTGGGGCTGCTGATCGGCCGCCGTTGATCTCCCGGCTGGCAGCACGGCGGCCATGACTGAAGGGCGACCCGGGCCGCCGGGCAGTGGCCTGTTCGTCTCGCTGCGGCGCCTGATCGCCACCGCGCTCGAGCTGGCGCAGGTCCGGCTCGAGTTGCTCGGCAACGAGCTCGAGGAGCAGAAGCTTCGCATCCTCGCCGGACTGGTCTGGGCGGCGCTGGGAGTGCTCCTGCTCGTCTTGGGGCTGGCACTGTTCGCGGGCTTCGTGGTGTTGTTGGTCGGCGAGGGCTATCGCCTGCATGCGCTCGGCGCGCTGACAGTGCTCTTCCTGGCGGGTGGCGCGCTGGTGCTGCGCCATGCGCAGGCACGGCTGCAGACGCCCCCGGGTGCGTTTGCCGCCAGCGTGGCCGAGCTGGTTCAGGACCGTTCCGCCGTGGCGCCGGGCGAGGGTGTCGAACGACGTTCGCCGTGAGTTCGTCGCCAGAAGCCGACCTGGCGCTGCGCAGGCAGCGGTTGCTGGCGCGCAGCGCAGCATTGCGTGCCTCGATGGCGGAACAGTCGGTGCTGCTCGAGAGGCCGCTGGCAGTGGCCGATCGCGTGAATGCGGGGGCGCGCTGGATCGTTCGCCACCGCGAGTGGTTCGTCGGCGGCGTGGTGGTGGTGCTCGTCATGCGCCCGCGCCGCGCCTGGCGGCTGATGCGCCTTGGCTGGTGGGTGTGGCGCAGCGCGCGACGTGCGCAGGCGTGGCTGTCGGCCGCTGGACTCATGGCGCCGGCCGGCGTGCCGCCTCGACGGGTTTGAGTGCTTCTGAAGCGAGAGGAGAACGGCATGGGAAAGACAGTTGAGTTCCAGCGCCCCGACGGGCAAGGTGTGCAGGGCTATCTTGCCGAACCCGCCGCCGCAGCCGGTGCGCCGGGCCTGGTGATCATCCAGGAGTGGTGGGGCCTGAACGACCAGATCCGCGGCGTGGCCGACCGCTTCGCCGCGGCAGGCTACGTGGCGCTGGTGCCCGATCTGTACCGCGGCAAGTCGACCGTCGAGGCGGCCGAGGCCGAGCACCTGATGACGGCCCTGAATTTCGGCGACGCCGCCGGGCAGGACGTTCGCGGCGCCGTGCAGGTCCTGAAGGCGCGCTGCGCAAAGGTCGGCGTGACGGGCTACTGCATGGGGGGTGCGCTGACGCTGCTGGCCATGGTCAACGTTCCCGAGGTCGACGCCGGCGTCGTCTGGTACGGCGTTCCGCCGCTCGAGTACATCGATCCGAGCCGTATCAAGGCGCCGCTGATGGGGCACTTCGCGATGCGCGATGCGGCGTTCCCGATCGCGACGGTCGACAAGCTCGAAGAGAAGCTTCGCGACGCCAAGGTGGCCTTCGAGTTTCACCGCTACGACGCCATGCACGCCTTCGCCAACGAAACGCAGGTCGGCGCCCATCGGCTGCCGATCACGGAGTACAACGCCGACGCCGCGGCGCTGGCCTGGACGAGGACGCTGGGCTTTCTCGATCGGCACCTGCGCTGAGCTCGGGCGCTGCTGGCTCCGACCCTCGCCCGTCGCGAATTCCCGGGGGAGTGCCACGAACTGGCGTTGTGGCCTAATCGCGGGCTAGCCAAACCATCGGAGCCATTCATGGGCAACAAGATCAAGACCGAAGCCGACCGCCTTGCCACGCCGAGGCCCCCCGCGCCGGCAGGCGTGACGGTGACGATCCGCAAGGGCCAGAAGCGCAGCCTCGAGCGCGGTTCGCACACCCGCAGCAAGAAGAACCCGGGCAAGCGGCCGAAGAAGGGCGGTTGAGGCAGCGCGAGATCGCTCGCAGGCGAACCGCGCGCGCGGGCTGACCCGACCGGCCCCTGGCCGGTCGCGGCGCCTGCATGGGGTCAGCGCCCGCTTGCGCACCGATGCTGAGAATCACCGAGCTTCGACTGCCGCTGGCCCATGCCGAGGCCGCGCTGCGCGCCGCCATCGTGGCGCGGCTGGGCCTGCGTGACGCCGATCTGCGCGGTTTCACGGTCTTCCGGCGCGCCTGGGATGCGCGCAAGAAGAGTGCGGTGGTGCTCTCGTACACGGTCGACTGCGAACTGGCCGACGGGGTCGACGAACAGGCGCTGCTCTCGCGCTTCGAGGGCGACGCGCACATTCGCCCGACGCCCGACACGCGCTACCGCTTCATCGGCCACGCGCCGGCCGACTTCCACGCCACGCCGCGCGCGCGCCCGGTGGTCGTCGGCTTCGGGCCCTGCGGCATCTTTGCCGCGCTGATCCTGGCGCAGATGGGCTTGCGTCCGCTGGTGCTGGAGCGCGGCAAGGAAGTGCGCCAGCGCACCAGGGACACCTGGGGCTTGTGGCGCCAGGGCGTGCTCGACGCGGAGTCGAACGTCCAGTTCGGCGAAGGCGGCGCGGGCACGTTTTCAGACGGCAAGCTGTGGACCCAGATCAGCGACCCACGGCACCTGACGCGCAAGGTGCTGAACGAGTTCGTCAAGGCCGGCGCGCCAGAGGAAATCCTCTTCGTCGCGAAGCCGCACATCGGCACGTTCCGCCTCGTCGGCATGGTCGAGAAGATGCGTGCAGATATCGTGGCGCTCGGCGGCGAGATCCGCTTTCGCCAGCAGGTCGTCGACTTCGCTGTCGAAGACGGACACGTGCGTGGCGTCACCCTGGCCGATGGCGAGCAGGTGCGTGCCGACCATGTCGTGCTCGCGCTCGGTCACAGCGCGCGCGACACCTTCGCGATGCTGCAGCGGCGTGGCGTCACGATGGAGGCCAAGCCGTTCTCCATCGGTTTTCGCATCGAGCACCCGCAGAGCGTGATCGACAAGGCGCGCTTCGGACCGAACGCAGGCAACCCGATCCTCGGCGCGGCAGACTACAAGCTCGTGCACCACGCGCGCAACGGGCGCTCGGTCTACAGCTTCTGCATGTGCCCCGGCGGCACCGTGGTGGCGGCGACGTCTGAGCCGGGCTGCGTCGTGACCAACGGCATGAGCCAGTATTCGCGCAACGAGCGCAACGCCAATGCCGGCCTGGTGGTCGGCATCGCGCCGCAGGACTACCGCCGGCAGGCGGGTGCCGGCGCGGTGGTGGACCCGCTCGACGGCGTGGCCTTCCAGCGCATCTGGGAGTCGCGCGCGTTCGAACTCGGCGGAGGCGGCTACCGGGCTCCGGCGCAGCTCGTCGGCGACTTCATCAAGGGCCAGCGCTCGCGCAACCTGGGCGCCGTGCTGCCTTCGTACCAGCCGGGGGTGCGGCTCACCGACCTGGCCGAACCGGGCCACGGCAGCCTGCCCGACTATGCGCTGGAAGCCATCCGCGAGGCCTTGCCCGCGTTCGAGCGGCAGATCGCGGGCTTCGCGATGGCGGACGCCGTGCTCACCGGCGTGGAGACGCGCACGTCGTCGCCGCTGCGCATCACCCGCGGGCGCAACTTGCAGAGCGTCAACGTGGGCGGGCTGTACCCGGCGGGAGAGGGCGCGGGCTATGCGGGCGGCATCATGTCGGCCGCGGTCGATGGCATCGAGGTGGCCGAGGCCCTGGGGGCCGACATGCTCGGCATGGCCTCTTCCCGGCGGCTCTGAACGCAGGGTTCGTGGCCGACGGACGGCGCCGCGATCCGTAATATCCTCCACACGATGTATCAGCAGTTCTTCGGCTTGCAGCGGGAGCCGTTCTCGATCGCGCCGGATCCGCGCTACCTGTTCATGAGCGCGCGCCATCGCGAAGCGCTGGCGCACCTGCTCTACGGCGTGCGCGGCGGTGGCGGCTTCGTGCTGCTCACCGGCGAGATCGGCGCCGGCAAGACGACGGTGTGCCGCTGCTTTCTGGAGCAGGTGCCGCGACGCTGCAACGTGGCCTACATCTTCAATCCGAAGCAGACGGCCCTCGAGCTGCTCGGCTCGATCTGCGAGGATTTCCGGATTCCGCGCGAGCCTGCGGGGACCGGTGCGCGAACCGTGAAGGACCACGTCGACGCGCTGAACGCGTTCCTGCTGCGCAGCCACGCGCTCGGCCAGAACAACGTGCTCGTCGTCGACGAGGCGCAGATGCTCTCGGTCGACGTGCTGGAGCAGCTGCGCCTGCTGACGAACCTGGAAACGAACGAGCGCAAGCTGCTGCAGATCATCCTGATCGGCCAACCCGAACTGCGCGAGCTGCTCGCGCGCCCCGAGCTGGAGCAGCTCGCGCAGCGGGTGATCGCGCGCTATCACCTCGATGCGCTGAGCGCGCGCGAGACGGCGCAATACATCCACCACCGCCTCGCCAAGGCGGGGTTGAGCCGCGCGGTGCCTTTCGACGCGCAGGCGGTGCAGCGCATCCACACCCTGGCGGGCGGCATTCCGCGGCGAATCAACCTGCTGTGCGATCGCGCCCTGCTCGGTGCCTACGCCACCGGCAAGGCGAGCGTGGACCAGCGCATCGTCGACAAGGCAGCGGCCGAGGTGCTGGGGCCGGGCAGGCGCGGCCGACGCTGGCCCTGGCCGCTGACGGCGCGCTGGCGCCTGCCTGCAGCGCTGGCGCTCGGTCTCGTGCTCGGCGCTGCGCTGTTCGGCGCCCTCTCGGTCGCCCTCGAGGCGTCGCGTCAGTCCTCCGCCGCGGTCGCGGCACAACGGCCAGCCGGGAAGTGAACCAGCGATGTCCTACATCCTCGAAGCGCTGAGAAAGTCCGACGCCGAACGCGAACGTGGTGCCGTGCCCGACCTGAACGCGCAGCCGCTCGCGCTCGCCGGAGCAGACGAAGCCGCAGCGCCGGGGCAGGGAAGGCTCTGGCTGTGGCCGGCTGTCGGTGCGGTGCTCCTCCTTGGAGCCTTGCTGGCCTGGCGGTCTACCACGCGCGATGCGCCGCCGGTGCTCGCGGCGGCGCCTGCGCAGCCTCCGGTCGCGGTAGCCGGCCCACCGCCCGCGGTGTCGACGTTGCCGCAGGGCGCACCGGCGATCGCATCGACTCCGCTGCCGGCACCGGCTCCGGTGGCAACGCCCACGCCAGCACCGATGCAGACTTCGGCGCAGACGCCCTCGGCAAAGTCCAGTGCCGAGGGCCATGCCAACGCCGACGCCGGAGGCCGCAGCGACGTCCGCGCGAAAGCCGGTGCCGCGGGCGCGCGCCAAGCCGCAGGCGACTACGCCCGCCGCGGCCACGGCGGCGCGGAAGCCCGCGGCGCCGCAGCCGGCCGAGCGCGTGCCGCTGCTGGCCGAACTGCCGGACGATCTGCGGCGCCAGGTGCCGGCGATGGTGATCGGGGGCTCGGTGTACTCACCGCAGCCGGCAAGCCGCATGCTGATCGTCAACGGGCAGGTCTACCGCGAGGGCAGCCCGCTCGCTCCCGAACTGCAGCTCGAACAGATCGGGACGAAGGCCGCCGTGTTCTCGGTCCGTGGGAAGCGCTTCGAAGTACCGCTGTAGCCGAAGGCGATCGCGTCAAACCGCTTCGTCGACCATCCGGATCGTCTTGTCCTCGACTTCCGCCGCCACCTGCGCCAGCGCGGGATCGGCGGACAGAGAGGCCAGCATCGGTAGCGGCCTGATCAGCCCGATGTGCGTCCGCCCTCTGTCGGTGTAGACCGAGATGCGACAGGGCAAGGCCATGTTCAGCCGCATGTCGGTCGAAAGCACCTTCGCTGCCTGGCCCGGGTTGCAGACCTCGAACACCCGGCACTCGTTCTCGAAGGCGATGCCCTTGCTGCGCAGCGTGGCGCCGAGGTCGTGCACGTGGAGCACGCCAAAGCCGTTCCGCTTCACGGCGGCGTCGAGGTCGGTCGAAGCCTGTTCGAAGGTCTTGCTGCTGGTCACGGTGTAGTACATGGTTTCTCCCCGAGATCTGGAACAGGCACGGGTCGCACGATAACGCGTGCCGCGGCGGCAGGTCTTGCGTCGGCTCGCGCGCTCGCCGGCGACACCACCTTCAGCCAGCCTCGAAACTCGCCATCGCCTCGCCGAGCCGGATGGTGCTCCCGGGCGCCCAGGCCGGGTTGAACTGAAGTCCGCCCTTCGGGAACAGCAACACCACGGTCGAGCCGAGCAGGAATCGGCCCATCTCGTCGCCCTGCTTCAGGCGCAGGTCCCGGTCGGCGTAATGCCACTCTCGCACGTGAGACAAGCGCGGCGGGTTGACGACCCCGTGCCACACGGTGGCCATGCTGCCGACGATGGTTGCGCCCACCAACACCAGCACGAACGGACCGCGCAACGACTCGAACAGGCACACGACGCGTTCGTTGCGCGCGAACAGGCCCGGCACGCCGCGCGCCGTGGTCGGGTTGACCGAAAACAGCTCGCCCGGCACGTGGACCATGCGCAACAGCCGGCCGTCGCAGGGCATGTGGATGCGGTGATAGTCCCGCGGGCTCAGGTAGAGCGTCGCGAAGTGGCCGTCGTCGAACGGCGCGGCGAGCGCCGCATCGCCGCCGACCAGCGCCGTGGTCGAGAAGCGGTGGCCCTTGGCCTGGAAGACCTGATCGCGCTCGATGTTGCCGAACTGGCTGATCGCGCCGTCCACCGGGCAGACGAGGTCGGCCTCGGCCAACGGGCGGGCACCCTGTTTCAGCGCGCGCGTGAAGAACTCGTTGAAGGTCGGGTAGCTCGCGATGTCGGGCTCGGCAGCCTCGCCCATGTCGACGCCGTACCTGCGCACGAACCAGCGGATCAGACCCGTGGTTGCCGCACCGCCGCGCGCCGCGGCGATGGCCCCGGCCAGCGATGTCAGCGCTTGCTTGGGCAGCACGTACTGCGGCAGCACGGCAAGACGGTGGGGCATGGGTGGCTCACTGCAGGGCAGGGCGCGCATTGTAGCCAGCGGGCCACCCGCGGCCGGGCGCAACCGAGGCAGGCACCGATGCCGCAGAAGTCTGGCTGGCGCCACGTTGGCTCTAAAATCGAGGTCCTCGCCGCACCTGCGGCCTTGCAACCATCCCCCCCATGACTACCGACCCCGGCTCGCCGCCGGTGCGCAAGCCGGAGCTCGTCTGCCCGGCCGGTTCGCTGCGCGCGTTGCAGCTCGCGGTGGACGCAGGGGCGGACGCAGTCTATCTGGGACTGAAGGACGCCACCAACGCACGCAACTTCGCCGGCCTCAACTTCGACGATGCCCAGGTGCGCGACGGCGTGGCCTATGCGCATGCGCGCGGCGCCAAGGTGCTGATGGCGCTGAACACGTTCGCCGATGCGCGCGACGCCAGCCCCTGGTACCGTGCCGTCGACACCGCCGTGTCGCTCGGCGCCGACGCGCTGATCGTCGCCGACACCGCGGTGATGGCCTACTGCCGCGACCACCACCCGCGCCTGCGGCTGCACCTGTCCGTCCAGGCCTCGGCCACCAGCCACGAGGCGATCGAGTTCTACCGTCAGCGCTATGGCATCCAGCGCGCGGTGCTGCCGCGCGTGCTGACGATGTCGCAGGTCGGGCACGTGGTTCGCCACGCGAGCGTCGACATCGAGGTGTTCGGCTTCGGCAGCCTGTGCGTGATGGTCGAGGGGCGCTGCGCGCTGTCGGCCTATGTCACCGGCCAGTCGCCGAACACGGCGGGCGTCTGCTCGCCGCCTTCGGCCGTACGCTGGCTGGACACCGCGGCCGGCGTCGAGGCGCGGCTGAACGGTGTGCTGATCGACCGCTATGCCCCCGACGAGCCGCGCGGCTACCCGACGCTGTGCAAGGGCCGCTTCGACGTGCGCGGCCAGCGCGACTACGCGATCGAGGAACCGACCAGCCTGAACACGCTGGCGATCCTGCCCGAGCTGATCGAACTCGGCGTCAAAGCCATCAAGATCGAGGGGCGCCAGCGCAGTCCGGCCTATGTCGAACAGGTCACGCGCGTCTGGCGTGCAGCGATCGACCAGGCATGCGCGACAGGGCAGCGCTTCAGTGTGCAGCCGGCGTGGACGGCCACGCTGGCGCGCTTCGCCGAGGGGCAGCAGCAGACCCTGGGCGTCTACAACCGCTCGTGGCGATGATGGGGCCCCCAAGCTCGCTTCGCTCGCGCCCCCCCGAGGGGGATCTCGGCGCCCTTGGGAGCGGCCCGGCGGACGCCAGCGTGCGAATTGCGCTCACCGTTGGCCCGGTGCTCTACCACTGGCCTCGCCAGGCGCTGATCGAGTTCTACGCCGGCGTCGCCGAGTCGGCCGCCGACACGGTGGTGCTCGGCGAGACCGTCTGCGCGCGGCGACGCGAACTCAGGCTCGAGGACTGGCTGGACCTCGCGCGCGACCTCGCATCCGAGGGCAAGGAGGTCGTGCTGGCGACGCAGACGCTGGTCGAGTCGGAGGCCGACCTGCGGCTGCTGCGCCGCCTCGCCGAGCAGCGCGACTTCATGGTCGAGGCGGGTGACGCGTCGGCGCTGCAGTGCCTGGCCGGTGGCGCGGCCTTCGTGCTCGGTCCGCACCTCAACATCTACAACCGTCCTGCGTTGCTCGAACACGCCGTGCTGGGCGCGGTGCGCTGGGTCGCGCCGGTCGATCTGCCACTCGAAGCGATCGGCCTGGCAAATCCCCCCGCCGACCCGGTGCGCACCACCAGCGGCCAGCCGATGGCAACCGAGCTGTTCGCCTTCGGCCGCCTGCCCTTGGCGTTCTCGGCGCGCTGCTTCACCGCGCGCCATCATCGCCTGAGCAAGGACGAGTGCGAATTCCGCTGCCTCGGCGACGCCGACGGCCTGCTGCTGGCCAGCAGCGAAGGCCAGCCCTTCCTGGTGCTCAACGGCACCCAGACGCAGTCGGCCGCGACGCAGTGCCTGCTCGGCGAAGGTGCAGCGCTGCGCGCCGCGGGCGTGTCGCGATTGCGGCTGTCACCTTGTTCGCACGGCTTCCTCGAAGTGATCGCGCATTGCGATCGCGTGATCAATCACGGTGCGAGCGCTGACGAGGCGTTGCGCGCCATCGAAGACACAGTGTCCGTCGGCGGACTGAGCAACGGCTTTGCCCACCGCCGCCCGGGTCTGGAATGGAGGGACGCATGAAGCGAAGGGCGAGGGCCCCCGTTCACGGGGATCGACCAGCGCAATGCGGCCGGGCCACCGACAGAACGGCGGAACGAACAACCAACACAGCACTGGAGGTGGCCGCATGAACCGTTCAACGCAGGCGCACCTTGGAACCTTCGCCGTGCCGCCCTGGCTCACCGGGGCCGCCATCCGGCTGCGTCGCATCGTCGAGCGCCTGCCGGTGCAGCCGCCCTCGTTCGTCCTCGCCCGCGTGCTCGACCGCGTGCTGCTGCCGCGCCTGCCAGCGGATGCTCGCGCGGGGCTCAGCCATCGCACGGTCGAGGTCGCGATCAGCGACCTCGGCCTGCGCGTGCGCTTGCAGCTCGAGGCGGGTGGCTTTCGCGTGGCGCCCTCACGCAGCGAAACCGCACTGCGCATCGTCGCGCCGGCGGCGAGCTACCTGCGGCTGCTGCGTGGAGAGGACGACGCCGACCGCCTGTTCTTCGAGCGCGCCCTCGTGATGGAGGGCGATACCGAGATGGGCCTGGTGCTGAAGAACACGCTCGACGCCATCGGGCCGCTGTGGCGTTGAGCGCCTCAGGCGCGCAGCCCTCGAAACAGCGCCGCCCACCATGGCAACCCTGGCCGAACGGCTGCTGCAGGCGCTGCGACAGCGCGGCGCGACCGAGGTGTTCGGCATTCCCGGCGACTTTGCGCTGCCCTTGTTCCGCGAGATCGAGCGCTGCGCCGTGTTGCCGCTCTACAGCTTCTCGCACGAGCCCGCGGTCGGCTTCGCCGCCGACGCGGCCGCGCGCGCCAGAGGTGGCCTCGGCGTCGCGGCGGTGACCTACGGCGCCGGCGCGCTCAACATCGTCAACGCGGTGGCCAGCGCTTATGCCGAGCGCGTGCCGCTGGTCATCCTCTCGGGCGCGCCGGCGGCGCACGAGGCGGCGAGCGGGTATCTGTTGCACCACCAGGTCAAGACCCTCGATTCCCAGTGGCGCGTGTTCAGCGAGATCACGGCCGATCGCGCCCGGCTCGACGACACACAGAAGGCACCGCAGCAGATCGCGCGCGTGCTCGACACGGCGCTGCGCCTGTCGCGTCCGGTCTACCTGGAGATCCCGCGCGACATGCCGGGCCAGTCCTGCGGCGCGGTGCCGCTCGACGCGCCGCCGTCGCCCGACGCCGACGCACTGGACGCCTGCGCCGAGGAACTGTTGCAGAGGCTGAGACGCGCGCTCCGCCCGGTGCTGATGGTCGGCGTCGAGGTGCGACGCTACGGGCTCGAGTCCCGCGTGGCCGAACTGGCCCGGCGCCTGGCGATTCCGGTGGTGACGAGCTTCATGGGCCGTGGGCTGCTGTCCGACACCGATGCGCCGCTGCGCGGCACCTACCTCGGCCTGGCCGGCGACCCCGATCTCAGCGCCGAAGTCGAAGGCTCGGACGGCCTGTTGCTGCTCGGCGTGATCGTGTCGGACACCAATTTCGCGGTGTCTGCGCAGCGCATCGACCTGCGCCACGCGATCCAGGCACTCGGCGGCCGCGTGGTGATGGGCCACCACCACTATCTGGACGTGCCGCTGGCGGCACTGGTCGACCGGCTGCTCGACAAGCTGCCGGCCGCGTCGAACCCGCGTCGGTCCGTCGCCGCGCCCGCCACCGTCTCGACGGAACCGCTGGTCGCCGACGATTCGCCGGTTCGCCCGCAGGACATCGCCGCGGCGGTGAACGACCTGATGCGCGAGCACGGGCCACTGCCCCTGGCGTGCGACGTCGGCGATTGCCTGTTCACCGCGATGGACATGGACCCGACGGCGCTGATCGCGCCCGGCTACTACGCCACCATGGGCTACGGCGTTCCGGCCGGACTCGGCTTGCAGGCCGCCACCGGGAAGCGTCCGCTGGTCCTGGTGGGCGACGGGGCGTTCCAGATGACGGGCTGGGAACTCGGCAATGCGCAGCGCTACGGCTGGGACCCGATCGTGCTCGTGTTCAACAATGCGGGCTGGGAAATGCTTCGTGCCTTCGAACCCGGCGCGCGTTTCAATGACCTTGGAACCTGGGATTTCGCCTCGATGGCAGCCGGCATGGGCGGCGACGGGCACCTCGTGCGCACGCGCGCCGAACTGCGCTCGGCGTTGCAGCGGGCGCAGGCGACGCGTGGGCGATTCCAGTTGCTCGACATCCGCCTGGCACCGGGCGCCCAGTCGTCCACGCTCGAGCGCTTTGTCAATGCGGTGAAACGCCTGTCGATGCCGGGCTGAAGCCTCAGAAGCGATGAATCCCACTCGCGCTGGAGTGCAATTAGGTGGTTCACGGACCCTGAAGCCAGCTGTTGCATAGTTGCCCCTGTGCTCCGATTCATGCGCGACATCAAGAACAATCCACTGCCGACTGCGTACCGTTTGCGGCAACGAAGGAGATCGAATCCATGACACACACGCGAACCCGCGCCCCGTCTCAAGAGCTGGTCAGCTTGCCGGCGCAGCTCATCACCGAAGAGGTGCTGCTGGAGAAGTACGCCAAGGGCGAAGAGCGCAGCGCCGACGACATCCGCCGCCGCGTCGCGCGCGCTCTCGCGCAGGCCGAGGCGCCGGAACAACGCGCGCAATGGGAGGCGCGCTTCCTCGACGCGCAGCAGCGCGGCTTCGTGCCCGCCGGGCGCATCAGCTCGGCCGCCGGCACGGCGCTCAGCGCGACGTTGATCAACTGCTTCGTGCAACCGGTGGGCGATTCGATCGCCAGCATCGAAGACGGCCACCCCGGCATCTACACCGCGCTGACCGAGGCCGCCGAGACGATGCGCCGCGGCGGCGGTGTGGGCTACGACTTCTCGCGCATCCGCCCGAGCGGAGCCTGGGTCGGCAGCACGCAGTCGAACGCTTCCGGGCCGGTGAGCTACATGCGCGTGTTCGACCGTTCGTGCGAGACGGTGGAGAGCGCCGGCAGCCGGCGTGGCGCGCAGATGGGGGTGCTGCGCTGCGACCACCCCGACGTGGAGGAGTTCATCCACGCGAAGGACAGTGGCGACCTGCGCAACTTCAACATCTCGGTCGGCGTCACCGACGCTTTCATGAAGGCCGTGCTCGCCGAGGGCGACGTCGAACTGGTGCACCGCGCCGAACCCGGCCCGGGGCAGAAGGCCGGGGGCGCCTACCAGCGCGCCGACGGGATGTGGGTCTACCGCAAGTTGCCGGCGCAGGCGCTGTGGCAGCAGATCATGCAGTCCACCTACGACCACGCCGAACCGGGCGTTCTGTTCCTCGACCGCATCAATGCCGACAACAATCTCGGCTACTGCGAGACGATCGCCTGCACGAATCCGTGCGGTGAACAGCCGCTCCCCGCCTATGGCTGCTGCTGCCTCGGCTCGATCGACCTGACGCGCTTCGTGCGCGCGCCCTTCGCGGACGAGGCGAGCTTCGACACCGCCGCGTTCACCGAGGTGGCACGGGTCGCGGTGCGCATGCTCGACAACGTGCTCGACGTCACCGTCTGGCCGCTGCCGCAGCAGCACGCCGAGGCGCAGAACAAGCGCCGCGTCGGCCTCGGCTTCACCGGCCTCGGCGATGCGCTGGTGATGCTCGGCCTGCGCTACGACAGCCCGCCGGCGCGCGCGATGGCGGGGAAGATCGCCGAGACGATGCGCGACGCCGCCTACGACGCGTCGGTCGAGCTGGCGAAGGAGCGCGGCGCGTTCCCGCTCTTCAATGCCGACCTGTACCTGAGCGGCGGCAACTTCGCGTCGCGTCTGCCGCAGCCGCTGAAGGACCGCATCCGCGCGCACGGGCTGCGCAACTCGCATCTGCTGAGCATTGCGCCCACCGGCACGATCAGCCTGGCCTTTGCCGACAACGCGAGCAACGGCATCGAGCCGGCGTTCTCGTGGAGCTACAAGCGCAAGAAACGCGAGGGCGACGGCACCTTCAAGGAGTACGCGGTCGAGGACCACGCCTGGCGTCTGTACCGGCACCTGAAGGGCGCCGATGCGCCGCTCACTGCGGCGTTCGTGACCGCGCTCGAGATGAGCGCGCAGGCGCATGCCGAGATGGTGGCCGCCGTGGCGCCGTTCATCGACACCGCGATCTCGAAGACCGTCAACGTGCCGGCCGACTACCCGTTCGAAGACTTCAAGGGCCTGTACCTGAAGGCCTGGGAAGCGGGTCTGAAGGGCTTGGCCACTTACCGGCCGAACGCGGTGCTCGGCTCGGTGCTGAGCGTCGAGGCGCAGCCGGCGCCGCTGACGGCGCTCGATGCGAACCAGCGCCTGGCGCTCGACCGCCTGCCGGCCCCGGTGCTCGCGTCGCTGCGCTGGCCGGGCCGGCCCGTGCTGCCGGTGGGCAACGCGGCGTGGACGTACATGATCGTGCACCCGTTCGGCGACTTCGGGCTGTTCGTCGGCGAACTGCCGGCCGACGACGCCGTGCCCGGCGGCCGGGCACAGCCGTTCGAGGTCTGGGTCAACGGTGCAGAACAGCCGCGCGGCCTGGGGGCGATGGCCAAGACGCTGTCGATGGACCTGCGCACCAAGGACGCCGCGTGGCTCAAGCTCAAGCTCGACGCGCTGGCCACGGTGGCCGAGGAGAGGGCCTTCGAGATGCCGTTCCCGCCGCATGGCGAGAAGCGCCTGTTCCCGGGCGTGGTGGCGGCGACCGCAGCGGTGATCCGCTGGCGCTGCGAGCAGCTCGGCGCGCTTGCAGCTGGCGGGCCGACGCCGGTGCTCGATGCGATGTTCAGCCGCGAGGAGCCACGCACCGGCCCGTCGGGCACGCTCGCCTGGTCGGCCGACGTCGACAATCCGGCCGCAGGCGAGTCGCTGACGCTGACGCTGAAGGAAGTCACGCTGCCCGGGCCCGACGGCAGCGCAGTGACACGGCCGTGTGCGCTGGGCTTCTCGGGCAACTACCCGCGCGCGCTCGATGGCCTGGCACGGCTGCTCTCGCTGGACATGCGGGTGATCGACCCGGCCTGGATCGGCATGAAGCTGCGCAAGCTGCTCAATTACGCCGAGCCGCTGGGCCACTTCATGGCCTTCGTGCCGGGCCTGCCCAACGGGCAGCGCCGCCAGCAGCTCTGGCCGTCGACCGTGGCCTACGTGGCGCGGTTGCTGATCCACCGCTACGCGATGCTCGGCGTGCTCAACGAAGAGGGCTTCCCGCTGCGCGAGATGGGCGTGCTCGAATCGCCGACCAAGAGCGCCGCGAGCCAGGAACTCGCCGGCAGCCGCTGCCCGGAATGCGGCAACGCGACGCTGATCCATCGCGACGGCTGCGACTTCTGCACCGCGTGCGGCTACGTCGGCCAGTGCGGCTGAGCAGGTGAACGCGCGCCGCCTGCAGCGCAGGCGGCGATTGCAGCGCGCTCCTAGCCCTTGAACCTGATCAGCAGGTTCATGATCGTCCTGGCACGCTCCCCGTAGGGCGGCTGGAACATCATCTGGATCACCGAGAACGGCGCCTGGTAGAACACCGGCCGCAGTTTCGAGAACGTGACGAAGCCCTCGTGGCCGTGGTAGTGGCCCATGCCGCTGGCGCCGACGCCGCCGAAGGGCAGGTCGTGCTGCGCCACGTGCAGGATGCCCTCGTTGACCGACACCCCGCCCGACATGACACGGTTGATGTAGAGGTCCTGCTGCGCGCGGTCGTGGGTGAACGGATAGATCGCCAGTGGCCGGTCGCGCGCGCTGACGTAGCGAACGACCTCCTCGGGGTCTCGATAGGTCTTGATCGGCAGGATGGGGCCGAAGATCTCGCGCTTCATCAGTTCCATGTCGTCGCTGACGTCGAGCACCAGGTGCGGCGGAAACTTGCGCAGCGCGCGGTCGGGGGTCTGGCCGGGGGCCAGGTTGACCAGTGTCGCGCCTTTTGCGCGGGCGTCCTCCAGCGCGTCCTGCAGGCGCCGGTGCGAGCGCTCGTCGATGATCGAGGTGTAGTCGGGACCGTTGATGTCGGGATAGCGCTGTGCCACGAGGCGTTTCGCATGAGCGACGAATTCGTCGCTGCGCCCTTCGGGCAGGAACAGATAGTCGATGTTGGTGCAGATCTGTCCGGCGTTGAGCAGCTTCAGCCACATCACGCGCTCGGCCGCGGTCTTGATCGGGAAGTCCGCGCCGACCACGGCCGGCGACTTGCCGCCGAGTTCGAGGGTCACTGGCGTCAGGTTGCGTGCCGCGCTGGCCATCACGGCGCGGCCCGTCTGGCCCGAGCCGGTGAACAGCAGATGGTCGAACGGCAGCGCGCTGAAGGCCGGCCCGCGGCCGCCGGCGTCCTCGAAGAACGCCAGC
Organism: uncultured bacterium; assembly: GCA_963802435.1. Taxonomy (GTDB): domain Bacteria; phylum Pseudomonadota; class Gammaproteobacteria; order Burkholderiales; family Burkholderiaceae_C; genus CAIKUF01. The sequence goes on along the minus strand of CAWDIT010000006.1, from coordinate 139,388 downwards.
TTGTCGAGCGGAAAGTACTTCGGGCCGAGCGACGCCAGCAGCCGTGCCAAGTGGCTCGAGTTCTCCGACATCTTGACCATCGCCCGATTGCCCGCCGCGAAGATCGCGGTGAGCGGCGCGAACGACAGGTTGAGCGGGAAGTTCCACGGCACGATCACGCCGACGACGCCCAGCGGCTGCGGAATGAGGCGGTTCCTGGCCAGCGGATAGATCATCATGTCGACCCTGCGGCGACTCGGTTTCATCCAGCCCTTCAGGTGCCTGACGGCGTCGCGGATGCCTTCGAGCACGACGAAGAACTCGGTGAACAGCGTCTCGAATTCAGACCGGTTGCCGTAGTCGCGGTTGATCGCGGCGACGAGCTCGGTACGGTTCTCCTTGAGCATGCGCGCCAGCGTCTTCAGGTCGGCCACGCGTTGCGCATGGCTCGGCATCGGGTCCGCCGCGTAAGCAGCACGCTGGAGTGCCAGGCATTGCTCGAATTCGGCGCTGATCAGCGCCTGCGGGTTGTCGATTGCACTCATGTCTACCCCCTGCAATGGAGTTGTCCGGTGTCGAGGCCTGCGGCCCCGGACATGATGATGACAGGTTGCCCGATTCACGCTCGGCGGGTGGACGGGAAGGCTGCGCCGGGCCCGGCCCCCCGGCCGGCGTAAAGTCCGCCCCACTGTGCAGCCGAAAGCAAGCTTCCCGACGGCCGGTCCCGCCGAGTCGTCCGCCGCCGTGCCCCGCGCCCCTGCGATCACCCTGCCTGCCGACGCCGACGGCATGCTCGAGCTCGCCGCGCGCAGCATGTTCGACAGCTTCGCGCGCTCGGCGATGGGCATGATGGTGGTCGATCGCGAGCATCGCGTGGTCTGGATCAGCGAGGGCTACAAGCGCTTCCTGCCCGCGCTCGGCCGCGCGGAGAGCGAGTTCGTCGGCCGCCGCGTCGAAGAGGTCGTGCCGAACTCGCTGATGGCCCAGGTGATCGACAGCGGGCAGGCGATCCTCGTCGACCTGCTGACCAACCAGGCGGGCACCTTTCTCGTCAGCCGGCTGCCCCTGCGCGACGCGCGGGGCGAGGTGATCGGCGCGATCGGGCTGGTGCTGCTCGACCATCCCGAGACGACGATGCAGCCGCTGATCGGCAAGTTCGGCCGCCTGCAGCACGAGCTCGACGCGGCGCGCTCGCAGCTCGCCGCGCAGAGGCGGCCGAAGTACACGATCGCGAGCTTCATCGGCGCCAGCGAGGCGGCAATGGAAGTCAAGCGCCAGGCTCGCCGCGCGGCACAGGCCGACAGCACGGTGCTGCTGCTCGGCGAGACCGGCACCGGCAAGGAACTTCTCGCGCACGGCATCCACGCCGCCAGCGCGCGCGCGGCGCGACCCTTCATCGGCGTCAATATCGGCGCGGTGCCCGACACGCTGCTCGAAGCCGAGTTCTTCGGCGTCGCTCCCGGCGCCTATACGGGCGCCGAGCGCAAGGGCCGCGACGGCAAGTTCAAGCTGGCCGACAGCGGCACGCTGTTCCTCGACGAGATCGGCGACATGCCGCTCGCCTTGCAGGTCAAGCTGCTGCGCGTGCTGCAGGAGCAGGAGGTCGAACCGCTCGGCAGCAACAAGGTGCAGCGCATCGACGTGCGCATCATCGCCGCGACGAGCCGCGACCTGCAGGCGATGGTCGCGGCGGGAAGCTTTCGGGCGGACCTCTACTACCGACTCAACGTGCTTCCGATCCGCGTGCCGACGCTGCGCGAGAGGCTCGACGATCTCGAGGCATTGGCCGAGGCGCTTGCCGACGACATCGCGCGCCGCAGCGGTCTGCCGCACAAGAGCCTGAGCGCCGACGCGCTCGATCACCTGGCCGCCCAGCCCTGGCCAGGCAACGTGCGCGAACTGCGCAACGTGCTCGAGCAGGCGACGCTGATGACCGACGACCTGGTGCTGACGGCGGCGCATTTCACGCTGGGCGGCGAAGGGCACCCGGCGGTCCCGGAGGCGGCACGCGACGGGCGGGCGCTGAGGGCGGGGCCGGAGGCGGAGCAGCCGCGACCGAGCGCAGATGCCTTCAGGCCCCTGCCGATGGCCATCGCCGATCTCGAGGCGCGCAGCATTCGCGAGGCGCTTGCGCGCACCAGCGGCAACAAGCTGGCCGCGTCGCGCTTGCTGGGCATCTCGCGCGCGACGCTGTACGAGAAGCTGGCTTCGCTCGGACTCAGGGTACCATAGTGTCCAGTTATCATGCAATGTATGACTACAAGACATACAAGATCCTGATTTCAGACGAACTGTCCTAAGATCGGACACTCAACTGCTGCGCAGAAGCCACCAGAGTCGGTGCCGGAACGCATGCCCGCGCGGATCCAACCCAAGGAACTGGCCGCTGCCCAGGGGGTTGCGCTGAGCCGTGGCGATCCGGGCACGGCTCTTGCAATCCCTGTTGACGCTGTCCCGCGCGACGGATGCGCGGGACTCACACAGGAGACACTGAATGAACAAACTCTTGACCGCCGCCACTCTGTGCGCCGCCGCCGCTGCCACCCTGCTGGGCAGCGGCGCATGGGCTCAGTCCAAGGAAATCAGGATCGCTCACGTCCACAGCCTGACGGGTCCGCTCGAGGCCTACGGCAAGCAGACCACGACGGGTTTCAACATGGGGCTCGATTACGCGACTGGCGGCACGATGATGGTTGCCGGCAAGAAGCTCGTCGTGATCGAAAAGGACGACCAGGGCAAGCCCGACGTGGGCAAGAGCCTGCTGGCCACGGCCTACAGCGACGACAAGGCCGACATCGCGGTCGGACCCACTTCGTCGGGTGTCGCGCTGGCGATGCTGCCGGTGGCCGAGGAATACAAGAAGATCCTGCTCGTCGAGCCGGCGGTGGCCGATTCGATCACCGGCGACAAGTGGAACAAGTACATCTTCCGCACCGGCCGCAACAGTTCGCAGGACGCGATCAGCAACGCGGTGGCGCTCGACAAGGCCGGCGTCTCGATCGCCACACTGGCGCAGGACTACGCTTTCGGCCGCGACGGCGTGAAGGCGTTCAAGGAGTCGATCAAGACCGCCAAGATCGTCCACGAGGAGTACCTGCCGACCGCCACCACCGACTTCACCGCCGGCGCGCAACGCCTGATCGACAAGCTGAAGGACCTGCCCGGACGCAAGGTCATCTGGATCATCTGGGCCGGCGCCGGCAACCCGTTCAAGATCGCCGACCTCGACCTGAAGCGCTACAACATCGAGATCGCGACCGGCGGCAACATCCTGCCGGCAATGGTTGCCTACAAGCAGTTCCCGGGCATGGAAGGCGCCACGTACTACTACTTCGGCATTCCCAAGAATCCGGTCAACGAGTGGCTGGTGGCCAACCACTACAAGCAGTTCAAGGCGCCGCCAGACTTCTTCACCGCCGGTGGCATGGTGGCGGCGATCGCTGTCGTCGATGCGCTCAAGAAGACCAAGGGCAACACCGCGACCGACACGCTGATCAAGGCGATGGAAGGCATGAGCTTCGAGACGCCCAAGGGCAAGATGACATTCCGCGTCGAAGACCACCAGGCGATGCAGAGCATGTACCACTTCAAGATCAAGGTCGATCCGGCGTTCGCCTGGGGCGTGCCCGAACTGGTGCACGAGATCAAGCCCGAAGAGATGGCCGTTCCGATTCGCAACAAGCGCTGACGCGCCGCAGGCGCGTCAGCGCTGCGCGCGGGACGTTTCGCTCCCCCAGCCCCCTCCGCGAGGGGGCTCCAGCCAGATTGACCAAGCCCGGCCGCAGGCCGGGCGGAGTAGCGGCGTGCTCGAAACCCAGGATCTCACCATCCGCTTCGGCGGCCACGTGGCTGTCGACCACGTGTCGTGCGCCTTCGCGCCGGGCACGCTGACGGCGATCGTCGGGCCCAACGGGGCCGGCAAGACAACCTACTTCAACCTCATCTCGGGCCAGCTGCGCGCGAGCGAAGGCACGGTGCGCCTGGATGGCGTCGACATCACCAACGAGGCCGCGCCGGCGCGGACGCACCGTGGCCTCGGCCGCGCGTTCCAGCTGACGCAGCTCTTCCCCAACCTGTCGGTGCTGGAAAACGTGCGCCTGGCCGTGCAGTCGCAGCGCAAGGAAGGGTTGAACCTCTGGTCGGTGTGGCTGAGTCATCGCGACACGCTGGCCCGGGCGCAGGAACTGCTCGAACGCGTGAAGCTCCAGGATCGCGCCACCGCCACGGCGAGCAGCCTGCCGCACGGCGACCAGCGCAAGCTCGAGGTCGCGATGCTGATGGCGCTCGACCCGAGCGTGTACATGTTCGACGAGCCGACCGCCGGCATGAGCACGGGTGACGTGCCCGTCATCCTCGACCTGATCCGCGCGCTGAAGGCGCAGCGCGACAAGACCATCCTGCTCGTCGAGCACAAGATGGACGTGGTGCGCGAGCTCGCCGACCGCATCATCGTGCTGCACAACGGGCAACTGGTAGCCGATGGAGAGCCGGCGGCGGTGATCGCCTCGCCCATCGTTCAGCAAGCCTATCTCGGCATGGCAGCCGAGGACGAGCCCGGACTTGCGCCAGTCCCTGCGGACTGGCGCGAGCCTGGCGAGTTGGAGCGGCTTGCAAGCCGCGACGTGGGGCCGGCGTGAGCCCGCAGAGCCGTCCCAAGGGCGAATGCTCCCGCTTGGCGGGACCGCACGACATGCGTTGGGTGCACGAATGACCGAGCCATTGCTCAAGCTCGACGGCGTGCACACGCACATCGGCGCCTACCACATCCTTCACGGCGTGGACCTCGACGTGCCCGCCGGCCAGGTGACGATGCTGCTCGGCCGCAACGGCGCCGGCAAGACGACCACGCTGCGCACGATCATGGGCCTGTGGGCGGCGTCCAGCGGCAGCGTGACGTTCGACGGCGAGCCGATCGGAGGGACGCACCGCCAGCTGGCGACGCCCGACATCGCGCAGCTCGGCATCGCCTACGTGCCCGAGAGCATGGGCATCTTCAGCGACCTGACGGTGCGCGAGAACCTGCTGCTGGCCGCGCGCGGCGCGCGCACGGTGGACGACATCGACACCCAACGGCTCGAATGGCTGTTCACGATGTTCCCGGCCTTGAAGAAGCTGTGGCTCCATCCGGCAGGCAAGCTCTCCGGCGGTCAGAAGCAGATGCTCGCGATCGCCCGCGCGATGGTCGAGCCGCGGCGCCTGCTGCTGATCGACGAGCCGAGCAAGGGCCTGGCGCCGGTCATCGTCGGCAACCTGATCGCGGTGCTGCGCGAGCTCAAGGCGACGCAGACCACGGTGTTGCTGGTGGAGCAGAACTTCGGCATGGCCCGGGCGCTCGGCGACGGCGTTGCGGTGATGGACGACGGCCGTGTCGTGCACCGTGGCGCGATGGCCGAGCTGGCCGACGACGAGGCCTTGCAGCAGCGCCTGCTGGGGCTGGCGTTGGGGGTGCACCAGTGAGTGCTTCCCGAACCCCACCGCCGGCCGCAGGCCGCGAGACGCGGCCCGCGCCCGGCCTGTCCCGGTCCGCGCAGGCGGACCTGGAGCCGCAGGCCGCGCTCCCCAAGGCCGGCTTCGACTTCGTGCCGCTGGCGCTGCTGCCGGCGCTCGCGCTGCTGGCCGCGCCCTTCATCGGTTCGTCGTCGACCTGGCTCACGCTCACCGTGGCCGGCCTGGCGATGGGGATGATCATCTTCATCATCGCTTCCGGCCTGACCCTGGTGTTCGGCCTGATGGACGTGCTCAATTTCGGGCACGGCGTGTTCATCGCTCTCGGCGCTTTCGTCGCGACCAGCATGCTCGGCCTGATGGCCGACTGGACTGCGAGCGAGAGCCTGTGGCGAAACCTGGCCGCGATCTTCCCGGCGATGCTGGTGGCGATGGCCATCGCCGGTGCGGTCGGCTGGGCATTCGAACGCGTGCTGGTGCGACCGGTCTACGGACAGCACCTGAAGCAGATCCTGATCACGATGGGCGGCATGATCATCGGCGAGGAACTGATCAAGGTCGTCTGGGGCCCGGCGCAGATTCCGCTGCCGCTTCCGATGGCTCTGCGCGGCTCGCTGATCTTCGGCGACGCGGCAGTGGAGAAGTTCCGCCTCGTCGCGGTGGTGCTCGGCGCCGCGGTGCTGCTGGCGATGCTGTTCACGCTGAACCGCACGAAGATCGGCCTGCTGATCCGCGCCGGCGTGCAGGACCGCGAGATGGTGGAGAGCCTCGGCTACCGTATCCGCCGTCTCTTCGTCGGCGTGTTCGTCGCCGGCTCCGCTCTGGCCGGGCTCGGCGGCACGCTGTGGGGCCTGTACCAGCAGAGCGTGGTGCCGCAGATGGGCGCGCAGGTCAACATCCTGATCTTCATCGTCATCATCATCGGCGGGCTCGGCTCCACCCTGGGTTGCTTCGTCGGCGCGCTGCTCGTCGGATTGATGGCCAACTACACCGGCTTCCTGGCGCCGACGGTGGCGACGTTCTCCACCATCGGGCTGATGGTCGCCGTGCTGCTCTGGCGGCCGCAGGGGCTGTACCCGGTCGCGAACCGATAGCGGAATCGAGATGCTGAACCGCCTGCTCTCCCACGACATGCCGCGCAGCCGCTGGCTGGCGCTGCTGCTGATCGCGATCGTGCTCGGCCTGGCGCTGACTCCGTTCATCTTCCCGGGAACGAAGGCGCTCAACGTCAGCGCGAAGATCCTGGTCTTCATCGTCCTCGTGGCGAGCTTCGACCTGCTGCTCGGCTACACCGGCATCGTCAGCTTCGCGCACACGATGTTCTTCGGCATCGGCGCCTATGGCGTCGCGATCGCATGCACGCGGCTGGGCGCGGGTTGGAGTGCCGTCGCGACCGGTGTTGCCGCCGCGCTCGTCGTGTCGCTGCTGCTGTCGCTGCTGATCGGCCTGGCGAGCCTGCGCGTGAAGGCGATCTTCTTCGCGATGATCACGCTCGCCGTCGCCTCGGCGTTCCTCACGCTGGCGTCGCAACTGAGCGACTTCACGGGCGGCGAGGATGGCCTGACCTTCAAGGTGCCCGAGGCGCTGCAGCCCGGCACGCAGTACCTGGCCGAGCCCTTGCTGGGGGCATCCGTCGACGGCCGTTTCCTGACCTACTACCTGCTGTTCGGTGCGACGCTGCTGCTGGTGCTGACCATGCTGCGCATCGTCAACTCGCCGTTCGGCCGCGTGCTGCAGGCGATCCGCGAGAACGACTTCCGCGCCGAGGCGATCGGCTACCGCACGGTCGTCTATCGCACGCTCGCTTCGGTGCTGTCGGCCCTGTTCGCGACGCTCGCCGGCTGTCTGCTCGCGCTCTGGCTGCGCTACAACGGGCCCGACACCTCGCTCGCCTTCGAGGTCATGCTCGACGTGCTGCTGATCGTCGTGATCGGTGGCATGGGCACGATCTACGGCGCGGTCGTCGGCAGCGTGCTGTTCATGCTCGCGCAGAGTTACCTGCAGGATCTGATGAAGCTCTTGTCCTCGACCGGGGGCGCGCTCGACGGCGTGCCGCTGCTCGGCGCGCTCGTCTCGCCGGACCGCTGGCTGCTCTGGCTGGGCATCCTGTTCGTGCTCTCGGTCTACCACTTCCCGACCGGTGTCGTGGGGCGGCTGCGCGCGATGGGCCGACCGGCAGATGGGGGCTCGCGATGAGTTTCAGCTCGCACTACCTGCGCTGCGAAGGGCGCGAGATCCACTACACCGAGTGGGGCGCGGCCATGCCGAGACGGTGATCGCCTGGCACGGCCTGGCCCGCACCTGCCGCGACATGGACGATCTGGCAGAGCATCTCTCGACGCGCTTTCGGGTGATCTGCCCCGACACGATCGGGCGCGGCCTCAGCGAATGGAGCCCGGATCCGGTGCGCGAGTACTGCCTCGAGTTCTACGTCCGCCTGGCGCAGTCGCTGCTGAACCAGCTCGGCATCGAGCGCGTGCAGTGGCTCGGCACCTCGATGGGCGGCTCGATCGGCATGGTGGCAGCGGCCACGCTGCTGCGCGGCCGCATCTCGCGGCTCGTCCTGAACGACAACGGTCCGCAACTCGCCGAGGCTGCGATTGCGCGCATCCGCACCTATGCCGGCAGCCCGGCGGCCTTCGCGACCGTGAGCGAACTCGAGCAGTATTTCCGCAGCGTCTACAAGCCGTTCGGCTTCCTGACCGATGCCCAGTGGCGGCGCCTCACCGAGACCTCGGTCCGGCGCCTGCCCGACGGCCGCGTGACGCCGCACTACGACCCGGCGATGGTGCAGCAGTTCGAAAGCCACCCGGACGACTACGAGCGCTGGGCCGAATGGGACGGCCTCGACATTCCGGTGCTGTGCCTGCGCGGCGAGAGTTCCGACCTGCTGCTCGCCGACACCGCCGAAGCGATGCGCCAGCGCGGGCCGCGCGCCGTGGTGGTGACGATCGCCGGCTGCGGCCACGCGCCGGCGCTCAACGTGCCGGATCAGCTGGCGCTGGTCGAGCGCTTCCTGGCTGCCGGGCCGGGAAGCTAGGCGTCCGTGCTCGGAATGCCGCGAGCCGATGCGGCGATGCACAGGCAAAAGGCCTCACGCTGCCGCTGAGGCATTCGCTGCCCAGAGGAACCAGCGAGGCCGACACGCCGGCGGCCGGGCGCCGGCGTGCACCGGGTGGCCTACTTGATCGTTGCCGACGTTGCCGACGTCGCCGGCGTGGCGGTCTTCGAAGCCTTCGTGGTGTGCTTCGCCGCGCTCTTGTGATGCGTCTTCGCATGCGCCGGCTTCGCGGCAGCGTCTGCAGGCGTATTGGCGGCGGCAGACGCCACCGTGGTGGCTTCCGACTGTGGCGCCGGGGGCGCCTTGGCGAAGCCGAGCGATGCGGCAGCAGTCAGTGTCGCGGCGATCAACAGGGTCTTGGTCGTGGTCATTTGAAACTCCATCGTGTTTGACTCGCAGGTACTCCGAGTCACTTGAGTCGGCGCGGCCATCGCCGCGCTGGCCTGCACAACGCGCCAGCGCGGTCGCGGGCAGACAGTGGGACGGCGGTTTTCGGCGAGGCGCACATTTCAAATGCAACAAAGGCCCCGTCGCTCTCAGTACAGGGCTTCGACTTCGCTGGCCAGCCGGTAGCCCGCGCCGCGCTCGGTGACGATCAGCGCGGGGTTGGCCGGATCGGCCTCGATCTTGAGCCGCAGGCGGCGGATCTGCACGTCGATGGTCCGGTCGTAGACCTCGGCTTCGTGCAGGCGCGACATCGACAGCAGCTGGTCGCGCGTCAGCACGCGCTGCGGCGCCCGGCACAGCGCGCCGAGCAGGCTGAATTCGCCGTTCGACAGATCGACCGCGGCGCCTGCGGGCGATACCAGCCGCCTCGTGCGCAGGTTCAGCTCCCAGCCTGCGAAGCGGAAGGCCCGCCGCGTGTTGTCGCGCTCGGGCAGCGTGGCCTGAACCTGGTAGCGACGCAGCACGGCGCGCACCCGCGCCAGCAACTCGCGCGGGCTGAACGGCTTGGTGACGTAATCGTCGGCGCCGAGCTCCAGCCCCATCACGCGGTCGGCCTCCTCGCTGCGGCCCGTCAGCAGGACGATCGGCAAGGTCGCCCGCTCGCGCAGCGCCCGCGCCAGTTGCATGCCGTCCTCGCCGGGCAGCTTGAGGTCGAGCAGCACGAGGTCGATCGCTTCATGGTCGATCAACTCGAACATCTCGCGCCCGGAGGCTGCGGCGCTGACGCGCATGTCGTTTTTGCCCAGGTACTCGGCCACCAGATCGCGGATACTGGCATCGTCGTCGACGACGAGGATGTGCGGAGCGGTGGCGATGGTCATGAAGACAGGCAAGGTGACAGCGATGTCGCGTCCGCATCTGCCGATGGCTGCTGGCGCAGGCTGCAGGGAATCGTAGCGCATGGATCCAGGCTCGCCACGGCGGTCCGGTGCAGGGTTCCGTCCATGGCTGATCGCGCTGGCACTGTGGCTGGCATTGTCAGCCGTCGCGGCACTGGCCCTATGGCATCTTCGCCGCGATGCGCTGAGCGCCCAGAAGCGCGAGCTGGGCTTGCTGTCCATGGCCCTGACCGGCGAGATCGATCGCGGCCTGCGCGGAGCCGAGGAGGGCCTTCTTGCCGTTCGTGAGGAACTGCTCGACGCCCGACTTCCGCTGTCTGGCGTCCAGGCCAGGCCGGCGCTGCGGACACGTGCCGAATTGATGCCGCTGGTGAGAGTCCTCTGGCTGGCCGATCGCGACGGCCGCGTCCTGGCGGCGTCCGATGCGACGCCTGCCCCCGACTTGACTTCGTTCTGGCCCTCGCTGGAGGGGCTATCTGACGCCACCATCGCGGTGAGCCGTCCGTTCACCGATCCGGGTGCGAACGAGGTGTTGGTGGCGCTGGCATTGCGCTTCGATGTCGCGCCAGGCAGTGGCGGCGGCTGGATCCTGGCCGCGCTGCCGGCGACTGCGCTGCTCGGTGCCTTCACTGCGGCGCTGCCGGCAGCCGATGCCCGAATGGCGGTCTATCGCAGCGACGGCGCACGCCTGGCCGGCGAGATCGTCGACATGCCATCGAACGACGAGCCGGCCCTCGCGAAGCGGCTGGCCAGCCAGCCGAGCATGGAACGGCTCCGCTTCCGTGACTGCAGCGAGCAACTGGTCAGCCTGCAGGGCGTCGAACGCTACGGCCTCAAGGTCGTGTTCACGCGGAATGTGGCAGCAATGCTCGGCGGCTGGCGCGAGGCCGCGCTGCTGACTGTCGCAACGCTCGCCATCCTGCTCGCGATCATGGCGCTGTCCGTCCACATGGTGCAGCGCGCCGAGCGCCGGCGCAGCGAGGCCCAGCGCGCGCTGCAGGCACAGCTTGCACGAACCGGCAAGCTCGAGTCGCTGGGCACGCTGGCCGGTGGCGTGGCGCATGACTTCAACAACGTGCTCGCGGCCATCGTCGGCTTCGGCGAGATGGCGCAGGACGCGGCGCCGCCGGGCAGCGCCCAGGCGCGCCACCTGCACAAGGTGCTGCAGGCTGCATTGCGTGGCAAGGCGTTGGTGGACCGCATACTCGCCTTCAGCCGCGGCGGCGCGCGCGCATCGACGGTTTTCGAACTGGAGCCCGTCGTCGAGGAAGTGCTGACGCTGTTGTCGGCGTCCTTGCGGCCGGGCGTGGTGCTCGAGCGCCGCTTCGAGGCCCGCGGAGCCCGGCTGCGCGGCGACCCGACACAGGTGTTCGAAGCGGTGATGAACCTGTGCACCAACGCCATGCAGGCGATGCCCGGTGGCGGCATGCTCAGCGTCCAGCTCGATCGTCTGCACGTTGCAGCAGCACGCGTGCTGTCGCACAGCCCGCTGGGGGCCGGGGACTACGTGGCGCTTACCGTGTCGGACGAGGGCGGTGGCATCACGCCCGAGGTGATGGATCACCTGTTCGAACCCTTCTTCACCACCCGCGGCGCGCAGTCCGGCACCGGGCTGGGGCTTGCAGTGGTGCACGGGGTCGTGTCCGAGCTCGGCGGAGCAATCGACGTGCGAAGCACACCGGGGCACGGCGCCCGCTTCACCCTGTACTTTCCGGAATGTGCCGACGCAACCGACTCGGCGGCGCCCGCGGCGCCGATCTCGCCAGGCGGCGCTGGACAGGCGCTGCTGGTCGTCGACGACGACCCCACGTTGGTGGCATTGGCCGAAGAGTTGCTCCGCGGCCTGGGGTACGACCCCGTCGGCTACAGCGACTCGACCCTGGCACTGAGGGCGCTGCGCGACGACCCGCGGCGATTCGCCGCAGTCATCACCGACGAGCTCATGCCGGTGCTCAGCGGCACCGAGCTGACCGAGGCGATCCGGCAGTTCGCGCCGCAGCTGCCGGTGTTGCTGATCAGTGGCTATGGCGGTGCGCTGCTGGCCTCGCGGGCCGCTGCAGCCGGGGTGAACCGCGTGCTCGCCAAGCCCTTGCAGCGCGCCGAACTCGCGCGCGAGCTGGCAGGTCTACTTCACTGACGGCGCACGACCCTGCCCGTGCGCTGCAGCGCGGCGCGACCGTTGATGTCAGATGCAACAAATCAATTGCAGTTCGGACACAGCGCCGCGCCAGTGGCGCGCAGAAGATCGGCCTCTCGCATCGGCGCCGATGTCCAACCTGGAAGGAATGCCCACCATGAATCCTCACGCCACTCCATCGGGCGTCGTTTCGAATGCATCGGGTTGCCAGTCGATCGACGCCACGGTCCCGCAACTCGTGGGCGAGGTCTTCGAGGCCGCGCCCGCGGCCGAACGCGGCCACTTGCTCGAGCAGCTGCTGCGGCCGCTGGGCGTCCTGTCGCTCGTTGCCGTGGCCGACGGCGTCTTTGCAAAGCTTCGCTTTCGCGGCGGTTGGCGGGACTTTCATGTTCGGCTCGAGGATGTGCAGAGCATACGCACCACCGATGTGATCTCGCTGGTCGACTATGTCCAGCAGGTGAGCGTCGAGGTCGTCGATGGCCTGGCTCAGACGCTCACGGCGTCACCCATGCTTGCGGGATCGGCCGCGGCGGTGCTGCTCGTGACGGTGTTGCTGCAACGTGACCGCACCCGTCGCGCACGCGCCGGCACGGCCGGCGTTGCAGCGGCGGGTCGACCCTGACACCGGCGTCGGTTGTGGCGATCGACGGTCAGGCAGCGAAGACCGTCGACCAGGTCCGCGCCGCGGCTAGCCGACCCGCCGCCGCAGGGGCGCAAACGTACTGGCGCGCTGGTCACTTCGATAAAGCCTACTCCCCTCGCTGACGAAGGCGTGGTCCCGCGGCGAGCCCCGGAAAGCCCGGCATTCATTGCCGGCCATCTGCTGCTCGTGCTGGCACTGCTTGCCGTCGCGGCGTGGACGCTGCGCCATTCAGCGCTAGACGTGAGGATTTCGAACCTGTTCTTCGATTCCGCGCAGAACGTGTTCGGCTCGCGCGAGTCCGCGTGGCTGAACTTGCTGGGCCACGAGGCCGCCCGCGGCATTCCGTTCATCGTCGGCGCAGCGGCCTTCGCCGGGGCGGTTGCAGGGCAGTTCGTCGAGCACCTTCGGCCGCGGCGGGTCGTCCTGCTTTGTCTCGGGGTTTCGATGGTGCTCGGCCCGATGATCGTCGATCAACTGAAGTACTTTGCGGCGGCGCACTGTCCGCACGACCTCGCGATCTACGGTGGAACCATAGCCTACGCTGCCGACCTCGGCGGGCCATTCTTTGTGGCGCACGGCCAGGGGGGTCGCTGCGTGCCCAGCGGTCACGCCGGCGCAGGCTACGCCATGCTGTCGCTGTACTTCGCAGGCTGGGCGGCAGGGCGTCCGTCCTGGCGCTGGTCGGGTCTGGCGGTCGGCATCGCGACGGGGCTGCTGTTCAGCCTCGTACGGGTAATGCAGGGGGCGCACTTCGCCAGTCAGACGCTTTGGTCGGCGTCGATCGATTGGACGGTCGCGGCGCTGGTCTTCATGCCTCTGCTGTGCGGCTGGTTCCAGCCGTCCTCGCTTTCGAAGCCCGGACTGGCTTGACGAACTGACCAGGCCCCCGCCGCTGGCGCCGCCGATCGGATCGGAGGCCTAGAATCTTCCGCTTTCGCCTCCAGGAAGCGCCCCATGTCCGGTGTCATCCGCATCCGCGGCGCGCGCCAGCACAATCTCAAGAACCTCGATCTCGACATTCGCACCGGCGAGATGACGGTCGTCACCGGGCCGAGCGGATCGGGCAAGTCGAGCCTGGTGTTCGACACGCTCTATGCCGAGGGCCAGCGGCGCTACGTCGAGACCTTCAGCGCCTACGCGCGGCAGTTCCTCGACCGCATGGACCGACCGGCGGTGGACCGCGTCGACGGCGTGCCGCCGGCAATCGCGATCGACCAGACGAACCCGGTCCGCTCGAGCCGCAGCACGGTCGGCACGATGACCGAGCTGAACGACCACCTGAAACTGCTCTACGCGCGGGCGGCACAGCTGTTCGACCGCCAGACCGCGCGGGCGGTGCGGCACGACACGCCGGAGTCGATCCATGCGGAGCTGATAGCGCGCAGCGCGGCGGCAGGGGATCCTCGCGTGGTCGTGACGTTCCCGGTCGAGTTGCCGGCCAAGACGTCCGCCGACGAGGTGACGCAGTGGTTGAGCGCGAGCGGCTTCACCCGCGTGCAGGCCGAGCGCGAAGTGGCATCGCCGACCGGCCCGCGAAAGCTGCTCGACGTGGTGGCCGATCGCTTCCGCGTGCAGGGCAGCGAGAAGGCGCGCGTGATCGAGGCGATCGAGGTGGCGCTCAAGCGCGGGAGCGGACGCGTCAACGTATATGTGCTGGGTGAAGAGGGCGTCGATCCTTTGCTCTGGCGCTTCTCGACTGGCCTGCACTGCCCCGAAAGCGACTTGCGCTACGCCGATCCGCAACCGGCGCTGTTCTCGTTCAATTCGGCCGTCGGCGCCTGCGAGACCTGCCGCGGTTTCGGCCGCGTGATCGGGGTCGACTGGGGGCTCGTCATTCCCGACCCGCGCAGGACGCTGCGCAACGGCGCGATCAGGACGATCCAGACGCCGGCCTGGAAGGAGATCCAGGCCGACCTGCTGCAGTACGCCGGCGAGGCCGGCATTCCCCGCGACACCGCGTGGAGCCAGCTCACGCAGGGCCAGCGCGACTGGGTCATCGAAGGCTCGCCGAACTGGAAGGGCAACTGGAACAAGCAGTGGTACGGCATCAGGCGCTTCTTCGGCTACCTGGAGAGCAAAGCCTACAAGATGCACATCCGCGTGCTGCTGTCGAAGTACCGCAGCTACACGACCTGCCCGGCCTGTGGCGGCGCGCGACTGAAGCTCGAGGCGCTGCTATGGCGGCTCGGCTCGAAGGACGACGCCGATCTCGCGATGCCGCCGGGAGGCCGGCTGCTGCCGGTTGGCGTGCCGTGGTCGCGCGCGCAGCTCGAGGCCATGCCGGGCTTGTCGATGCACGACCTGATGCAGTTGCCGATCGATCGCCTGCGGCGCTTCTTCGACGTTGCATTTGGGCCCTCGCCCTCGACGGGGGAGGGTGCGGGAGGGGGTGGATCCTTGCCTGTCCCGCAGGGGGCGCACCGCGAAGCGTTGCGTCACCTGCTCGACGAGATCCGGACGCGGCTGAAATACCTGTGCGACGTCGGCATCGGCTACCTGACGCTCGACCGCCAGAGCCGCACGCTGAGCGGCGGCGAGGTGCAGCGCATCAACCTGACGACGGCGCTCGGCACCTCGCTCGTCAACACGATGTTCGTGCTCGACGAGCCGAGCATCGGCCTGCACCCGCGCGACATGGGTCGCATCGTCGAGGCGATGCATCGCCTGCGCGACGCCGGCAACACACTGGTCGTCGTCGAGCACGACCCGGCGGTGATGCTCGCCGCGGATCGCCTGATCGACATGGGCCCGGGCCCGGGCGAGCGCGGCGGGCGGATCGTGTTCGACGGCACGCCCGACGCGGCGCGCAATGCCGACACACTGACCGGCGATTACCTGGGCGCGCGCAAGCAGGTCGGCATCGGCCTGCGGCGCCTGGTCGATGGCAGCACGCCGCGGCTGATCGTGCAGGGTGCGCGCGAGCACAACCTGAAGGACATCACGGTCGAGTTCCCGCTCCAGCGGCTGGTCTGCGTGACCGGTGTGTCGGGCTCGGGCAAGTCGACGCTGATGCAGGACCTGCTGTATCCCGCGCTGGCGCGCCACTTCGGCAAGCCGACCGAGACGCCCGGCGCGCACGACGCGCTGCTCGGCGCCGACTGGCTGACCGATGCGGTGTTCGTCGACCAGTCGCCGATCGGCAAGACGGCGCGTTCCAACCCGGCGAGCTATGTCGGCGCCTTCGACGAGATCCGCAAGCTCTTCGCGCAGGCGCCGCTCGCGCTGCAGCGCGGCTACGGCGCCGGCATGTTCAGCTTCAACGCCGGCGACGGCCGCTGCGCGACCTGCGGCGGCTCGGGCTTCGAACACGTCGAGATGCAGTTCCTCAGCGACGTCTACCTGCGCTGCCCGGACTGCGACGGCCGCCGCTACCGCGCCGAGATCCTCGACGTGAAGATCGACCGCAGGCTGCCCGGTGACGTGCTGCGTGACCTGAGCGTGTCCGACGTGTTGGACCTCACCGTCAGCGAAGCGGTGCAGTTGTTCCGCGACGACCGCGAGGTGCTTCGCGTGCTGCAGCCGATCGTCGATGTCGGGCTCGAATACGTGAAGCTCGGCCAGCCGGTGCCGACGCTCTCCGGCGGCGAGGCGCAGCGCCTCAAGCTCGCCGGCTTCCTGGCCGAGACGGCGCAGGAGAGCACGGCATCGCGGCAGAGCTTGGCGAGGAAGGGAAGGCTGTTCCTGTTCGACGAACCGACGACCGGCCTGCATTTCGACGACATTGCCAAGCTGATGCGCGCGTTGCGCAAGCTGCTGAACGCCGGGCATTCGCTGATCGTGATCGAGCACAACCTCGACGTGATCCGCGCCGCCGACTGGATCGTCGATCTCGGGCCCGAGGGCGGCGAGGCCGGTGGTGAACTTGTCTGTTTCGGCCCGCCCGACGACGTGAAGGCGCACGGCACGTCGCACACCGGCAAGGCGCTGCGCGACTACGAGCATTCGCTGCACGGCGATCGCGCCGAAGAGGGACTTCCGCTGCAAAGCGCGTTGAAGCGCCGCCGCGAGGCTGACGAATCGATCCGCATCGTCAATGCGCGCGAACACAACCTGAAGTCGCTGGACGTGTCCATCCCGCGCGGAAAGTTCAGCGTCATTACCGGCGTCAGCGGTTCTGGCAAGAGCACGCTCGCGTTCGACATCCTGTTCAACGAAGGCCAGCGGCGCTATCTCGAATCGCTGAACGCCTACGCGCGCAGCATCGTGCAACCGGCCGGAAGGCCCGAGGTCGATGCGGTCTACGGCATCCCGCCGACCGTCGCGATCGAGCAGCGCCTGTCGCGCGGCGGGCGCAAGAGCACGGTGGCGACGACGACCGAGGTCTGGCACTTCCTGCGCCTGCTCTACGTGAAGCTCGGCGTGCAGCATTGCATCAAGGACGGCACGCCGGTGCGCCCGCAGAGCGCCGAGAGCATCGCCGCACAGCTGCTGCGCGACCACAGGGGCGAGCACGTCGGCCTGCTCGCGCCGCTGGTGGTCAGCCGCAAGGGCGTCTACACCGACCTCGCGAAGTGGGCGAAGGCCCGTGGCCACACGCATCTGCGCGTCGACGGCGAGTTCCTGAAGCTCGACCCCTGGCCGCGGTTGGACCGCTTCAAGGAACACACGCTGGAGCTGCCGGTGGGCGACATCGTCGTCAGCGCCGACCACGAGCCCGAACTGCGCGAGCTCCTGACGAGGGCGCTGGCACTCGGCAAGGGCGTGATGCACCTGCTCGCACCGCTGGACGGGCTCGCGGTCGCGATGGACGTTGCGGCATCGACAGTCGGCATCGGCAGCGTGAAGGTGTTCTCCACCAAGCGCGCCTGTCCGACCTGCGGCACGAGCTACGCCGAGCTCGACCCCCGCATGTTCAGCTACAACAGCAAGCATGGCTGGTGCAAGAGCTGCGTCGGCACCGGCCTGGCGCTGACGCGCGAGCAGCGCAAGGCCTACGACGATTCGACCCGCAGCGACGACGACAAGGGCCGCGAGCAGAGCTTCCCTTCCGAGGAAATGGAGGTCGAGGGCGTAGTCGGACGCGCCTTGCCCGGAGTGCCAGGGCACGCGGCTGAACGCGAGTTCGCGCTCGGTCACCTTCGACGGACGGGCGATCAGCGCGATCGCATCGGAATCGGTCGGCGACGCCGGTGCCTGGATCCGCACCTTGCAGCTCGAAGGCGCGCTGACCGTGCGCGAGACCGGTATCGCGCGCGACGTCATCACCGAGATCCGCAACCGGCTCGAGTTCCTGCAGGAAGTGGGCCTCGGCTACCTGACGCTGGACCGCGCGGCACCCACGCTCAGCGGCGGCGAAGCGCAGCGCATCCGCCTCGCGGCCCAGCTCGGCAGCAACCTGCAGGGCGTGTGCTACGTGCTCGACGAGCCGACGATCGGCCTGCATCCGCGCGACAACCAGGTCCTGCTCGGCGCGCTGAAATCGCTCAGCGACAAGGGCAACACGCTGGTTGTCGTCGAGCACGACGAGGACACCATCCGCCGTGCCGACCACATCATCGACATCGGCCCCGGCGCCGGCAAGCGCGGCGGCCGCCTGGTCGCCGAAGGCACGGTGGCCGACCTGGCGCGGCACCCCGAGTCGCTGACCGGGCGCCTGCTCGCGCACCCGCCGCTGCATCCGTTGCAGGCGAGGCGCTCCGTCGCCGCCGACACGCCGATGCTGCGGCTTCACGGGGCGAACCTGCACAACCTGCAGCACGTCGACGTGAGCGTGCCGATTGCCCGCCTGGTTGCGGTCACCGGCGTTAGCGGCTCGGGCAAGAGCACGCTGGCGCGCGACGTGCTGTTCGCCAATGTGCACGCCGCCGTGGCGCTGCGCGCGACGAAGGCCGGGCGCGACAGGCTCGCCGCGGGCGAACACCCGGCCTGGACAGGCTGCGCGGGCGTGAGCGGCTTCGAGGCGATCGAGCGCGTGCTCGAAGTCGACCAGACGCCGATCGGCAAGACGCCGCGCTCCTGCCCGGCCACTTACATCGGCTTCTGGGACACGATCCGCAAGCTCTTTGCCGAGACGCTGGAGGCGCGTGCCCGCGGCTACGGGCCGGGGCGCTTCAGCTTCAATACCGGCGGCGCTGCGGCCGGCCGCTGTCCCGATTGCGAAGGCCAGGGCCTGCGCACGATCGCGATGAGTTTCCTGCCCGATGTGAAGGTGCCTTGCGACACCTGCCACGGCCAGCGCTTCAATGCAGAGACACTGGCCGTGAGCTGGAGGGGGCGCAGCATCGGCGACGTGCTGAAGATGGAGGTCGACGAGGCGGTCGAGTTCTTCGCTGCGATGCCCCACGTCGCCCACCCGCTGCAGCTGATGAAGGACGTGGGCCTCGGCTACCTGACGCTCGGCCAGGCCTCACCGACCCTGAGCGGCGGCGAGGCGCAGCGCATCAAGCTCGTCAGCGAACTGGTCAAGGTTCGCGACGACGTGACCCGCAGAGGCCGCAAGCCGCCGCACACGCTGTACGTGCTCGACGAACCAACGGTCGGCCTGCACATGGCCGACGTCGAGAAGCTCGTCAGGGTGTTGCACCGACTGGTCGACGGCGGGCACAGCGTGATCGTCATCGAGCACGACCTGGACGTGATCGCCGAGGCCGACTGGGTGATCGACCTCGGGCCGGAAGGCGGCGAAGCGGGCGGACGCATCGTCGCAGCCGGGACACCGGAGCAGGTGGTCGCCGCCGGCAGCCATACCGGCGTGGCCCTGGCGCCGGTGCTGGCGCGGCGCTAGCCAGGCGCCGGGGAGGCAGTCACCGCAAGGCAGGCACCTGGAAGTTGGCCCCCAGAGGTAGGCGCCCCTGAGGGCGATTGCGACGCGGTGTGCGGCTACGAAGGCAGGAAGGCCGCGAACAGCTCGCTCTTGAAGTGGATGCCCAGGCGCTCGAAGGCCCGCGCGCGATAGGTCTTCACGGTGGCCAGCGAAAGCCCGATGTCGGCCGCAATGCCGTCATAGCTCATCCCCTTGAGCAGGCGTTCGAGCACGTCGAGTTCGCGCGCGGTGAGCCTGGCGCAGCGCACCAGCAGGGCCGCGCGCGGGCTGGCTGGCGCGCAGGCGCGAAGTTCGAGGTGCCGGCTCACGCCGGCGAGCAGCTGCGGCGCGAGTTCGGCGAAGTTGGCCATTTCACCTTCGCCGAAGCGGCCCTGATGTTGGTGGTGGTAGAGGTTCACCGCCAGCAACGAGCCGTCGGCCCGGCGCTCGGCCACCGACAACCGCTCGACCACCCCGTGGCGGCGGTAGATGGCCTCGCGATGTTCGGCATTGGGCGCCTGCGAGGCGTGCATGCGCAGCATGACGGCAACGCCAACCGGCGTGCGCACGGCGTCGAGGATCCGGTCGCGCCGGTACAGGCCGCCGTCGCGGTAGGCGGCAAAACACGCCCCCGTGGTGTCGGCGACGCCGTAGCTGGCCGACAGGTGCATGACGGGTTCCCTGTCGATGAAGCGCTGATAGACCGACCAGGAAGCCGCGGCGAGCGCGCCATTCAGAGCTTTCAGCGCCTGTTCGGCAAAGTCGCCGCAGCCGACCGAGCCGATCAAGCCGACCATGCAGCGTTGCAGAGTCGAGGGCTTGGCGGCAAGGGGCAGGGCGGGCCAGGTGTTCATGGGGCTTGTCTCCGTTGCAGGCGTGTGGGCAGCCGGGTGCCAATCGGCCTGGGCGGTCATCTTCTGGGATGACGCCGGGCTCTGGTTGCGCGCCGGATGATAGGCGCCTGAAGCCCATGGAGGAACGCGAATGTTGAACCTGCAAACGCCAAGCCTGGTGTTCATGACGCGTGTCGTCTGCGAGGTCGGTAGCCTGGTTTCGCTCGGCGGGCCGGCCAAGCACGGCGAGCGGCGCTACGTGCCGCTGGGGGGCGGCACCGTCACCGGGCCGGAACTCAACGGCAGCCTCGTCGAGGGCGGCGTCGACTGGCAGGTGCAGCGGGCCGATGGCGTGACCGACATCAGCGCGCACTACGTGATCCGCAGCGAGCCCGACGGCGCGTTGATCGAAGTGCAGAGCGACGGCATGCGGCACGGCCCGGCCGAGGTGATGGCGCGCCTGGCGCGTGGTGAGCCGGTCGGGAGCGACGAGTACTTCTTTCGCACGCTGATGCGGTTCACCACTGGCCATCCTTCGTGGCTGCACTTGAACAAGGTGATGGCGCTGGCCGCCGGGCAACGCGAGCGGCAGCGCGTGCTGCTCGATGTCTGGCGCGTGGCGTGACGGCGTTGCTTCGGGGGCGCGGGATCAGGGCCGGAACCAGACTGCCACCGCAACCGCCTGGCGCGCGCTGACGTCGGCGACCACGCTGCACGAGGCCGCGGGCCCGACACTGCCCCGGTCAGCCCGAGCGCTGTCAACCCAAGCGCCGCACCCCCCCTACACTGCGGCATGGAAGTGTCATTCAGTCACGAAATCGAATTGCTGCGCCTGCGCGCCGGCCAGACCTTTCACGGCGAAGGCATCCTCGCGATCACGAAGGCCCTCCTTCAGTCAGGCGTGGCCTATGTCGGCGGCTACCAGGGCGCACCGGTTTCGCATCTGCTCGACGTGATGGTGCAGGCCAAGCCCTACATGGACGAGCTGGGCGTGCATGTGGAAGCCTGTGCCAACGAGGCATCGGCCGCCGCAATGCTGGGCGCGTCGATCCACTATCCGCTGCGCGGCGCCGTCACCTGGAAGTCGATAGTCGGCACCAACGTGGCGTCGGACGCGCTGTCCAACCTGTCGTCCCCAGGCGTCAAGGGCGGCGCGCTGATCGTGGTCGGCGAGGACTATGGCGAGGGCGCCTCGGTGATCCAGGAGCGCACGCACGCCTACGCGCTCAAGTCGACGATGTGCCTGCTCGATCCGCGGCCCGACCTGGGCGTGATGGTGCACATGGTCGAGGAAGGCTTTCGCCTCTCCGAGGCCTCCAACATGCCGTGCATCCTGGAGTTGCGCATCCGCGCCTGCCACGTGCGCGGCAGCTTCGAGGCCAGGGACAACCGGTCGCCGGCGATCTCTACCCGGGCGCTGATGGAAGGCCCCGCCGCGTTCGACTACGCCAAGCTCTCGCACCCGCCCGTTACCTTTCGCCAGGAGAAGCTCAAGGGCGAGGAGCGAATTCCGGCAGCGCGGCGCTACATCGTGGACAACCAGCTCAACGAGCTGATGCCTGGCAAGCACAATGATCTGGGAATCATCGTCCAGGGCGGCCTGTACAACGCGCTCGCCCGCAGCTTGCAGCAACTCGATCTCGCCGACGCGTTCGGCGCCAGCGACATCCCGCTGCTGGTGCTCAACGTCACCTGCCCGCTGGTGCCCGAGCAGATCGCGGCGTTCTGCGCCGGCCAGCGCGCAGTGCTGGTGGTCGAGGAAGGCCAGCCCGAGTACATCGAGCAGGAGATCGCCACCCTCCTGCGCCGGCGCGATATCCAGACCCGGCTGCACGGCAAGGACCTGTTGCCCGCGGCCGGCGAGTACAGCGTCGAAGTGCTGACCCAGGGCTTGACGCAATTCGCCGCCCGCTACCTGCCGGGCCCTGCCATCGAGTCGGCCAAGCGCTGGCTCGCCGGCAACCGCGAGCGGCGGGCCGCCGTCGCGGCGCAACTTGCGCAACCGCTGCCGATCCGTCCGCCCAGCTTTTGCATCGGCTGTCCCGAGCGGCCGGTGTTCTCGGCGCTCAAGCTGGCACAGCAGGACATCGGGGCAGTGCACATCGCCGCCGACATCGGCTGCCACTCCTTCGGCACCTTCGAGCCGTTCGCAATGGGCCACTCGATCCTGGGCTACGGCATGAGCCTGGCCAGCCGCGCCGGGGTCTCGCCGATGATGCAGCGGCGCACCCTGGCGATCATGGGCGACGGCGGCTTCTGGCACAACGGCCTGTTGACCGGCGTGCAGAGTGCCCTCTTCAATCACGACGACGCAGTGCTGCTGATCTTCAAGAACGGCTATTCGTCGGCCACCGGAACCCAGAACCTGATCTCCACGCCGGACTCCGCGTCCCGCGAAATGGCCGACGGCGGGATGCAAAGCCTGACCCATACCAACACCCGCATCGAATCCACGCTGCAGGGGCTGGGCGTGCAGTGGTTGCGCACCGTGCACACCTACGACGTGGACAAGATGCGCACCACGCTGAAGGAGGCGTTCACCAGCGAATTCAATGGCCTGAAGGTGATCATCGCGGAAGGCGAATGCCAGCTTGAAAGGCAACGCCGGATCAAGCCCTGGATCGCCAGCCTGCTCAAGGGCGGCAAGCGCGTGCTGCGGGTGAAGTACGGCGTCGACGAGGATGTGTGCAACGGCGACCATGCCTGCATCCGCTTGTCGGGCTGCCCGACGCTGACGCTGAAAGACAACCCTGATCCGCTGAAAGTCGATCCGGTGGCCACCGTGATCGAAGGCTGCGTCGGCTGCGGCCTGTGCGGCGAAAACGCGCAGGCGGCGATGCTGTGCCCCAGTTTCTACCGGGCCGAGGTGATCCAGAACCCCAAGTGGCATGAGAGGCTCATCGCCAGGATGCGCGCGACGTTCGTGCGGGCACTGCAAACATGAAACCGATCACCCTCCTCATCTGCGCGCTCGGTGGCGAAGGCGGCGGTGTGTTGACCCAATGGCTGGTCGACATCGCGCGTCAGGCCGGCTTCGCCGCGCAAAGCACGTCGATTCCCGGCGTGGCCCAGCGCACCGGCGCCACCACCTATTACCTGGAAGTGTTCCCGCTCGCGCTGGCGCTATTGCAGGGCCGCCAACCGGTGTTCAGCCTGAATCCGGTCCCCGGCGCACTGGATGCGATGGTCTCGTCGGAGTTGCTGGAAACCACGCGGCAGATCGCCAACGGCATGAGCACGCCGGACCGCACGCTGGTCATCAGCTCTTCCAGCCGCGTCTTCACCACGCAGGAGCGTATGCAACTGGCCGACGGCCGCGCCGACAGCACCGACCTGCTGAAAGTGGTGCGAGCGTTCAGCCGCGGGCACCATGTGTTCGACATGGCGGGTGAGGCGCAGCAGACCGGCACGGTGGTCAGCGCCATCATGCTCGGCGCCATCGCCGGTAGCGGGCTCCTTCCCTTTGCGCGCGAGCACTATGAGAACGTGGTGCGCGCCGGCGGCGGCAAGTCCGCCGAAGCCAGCCTGCGCGGCTTCGCGCGGGCGTTCGAGATCGTGCAGCGCGGGGCGGACTCTGCACAGGTGCTGACTGCGGCGGGGAAGGTCGCTGCCCCAGAGAGCGAAGCCGAACTGCGCAAGAAGGGCGCGCCCCTGCCGCCAGACCTGGCCGCCGAGTTCCCGCCCGCCGTGCACGACATGCTGGCCCTGGGCCACGCCCGCATGCTGGAGTACCAGGACCGCTCCTACGGCGACCTGTACCTGCAGCGCATGCGCGCGGTGCTGGAAGCCGAGCGCGACTGCGACCCGCAGTCGATCCATGCTTTCGCCATCACCCGCGAGGTGGCGCGCTGGCTGGCGCTGTGGATGGCGTTCGACGACATCGTGCGGGTGGCCGACCTCAAGAGCCGGGCCAGCCGCTGGCAGCGCGTGAAGGGCGAAGTGAAGGCCGGCGACGACGACCTGTTGCGCATCTACGATCACTTCAAGCCCGGCGCCGCCGAATTTGCGGCGCTGTTGCCGGTGGCGCTGGCCCAGCGCGTGCTGCGCTGGGACCGCAGGCGGGTGCTCGCGGGCAAGACGCCATGGGCTCTGCCGCTGAAGGTACCAACGCACTCCGTGTTCGGCATGGTCGCGCTGCGCGCCCTGGCCGGCCTGAAGCGGCTGCGCGCGCGCGGCAGCCGCTATGCCGACGAGCAGGCGATGCTCATGAAATGGCTGGACTCTGTCGTCGACGGCAGCGGGCGCGACTGGCGGCTCGGTCACGAGGTCGCCCTGTGCGGCCGATTGATCAAGGGCTACGGCGCCACCAACGAGCGCGGCAAGGAGAACCTGCTGCATGTGCTGGACCACCTGGCGCGCGGCAGCGACCCTGTGGCCGCCGCTTTGGCCATCGCCGCGGCGCGCGAGGCGGCGCTGGCCGACGACGCCGGCAAGGCGCTCGACACGACGCTGGCGCTGCATGGCGCGCCACCCCGGCCGCTGAAGGAGCAGCCGATCCGGTTCGTGCGGCGGCCCTCGGCCCCAGGAAAGGCCTGATGGTCCCCGCGCCGGAATTCTTATAAACAGTGACCCGTTGACCACCCCACCGAGGAGACATATGAAAAACATCCCATTCCCCTTCGTGCGCACGGCAGCCGCCGTGGCCGCCGCGCTGGCGTTCGGCGCGGGCATCGCCCAGGCCCAGGACAAGCCGGTCCAGCTCAAGATGTCGAGTTGGGTGCCGGCCCAGCATCCGCTCAATCCAAGCCTGCAGGCCTGGGCCGACGACATCAAGAAGGCGTCGGGTGGCACCATCACGGCAACGTTGTTCCCGTCCGAGCAGCTGGGAAAGGCCTTCGACCACTACGACATGGCGCGCGATGGCATCGCCGACTTCGCGTATGTCAACCCCGGGTACCAGCCGGGGCGCTTTCCGATCATGGCGGGCGCCTCGCTGCCCTTCCTGTTCGCCAACGCCAAGGGCGGCACCGCCGCCATCGACGCCTGGTACACGCAGTACGCGGCCCAGGAAATGAAGGATGTGAAGGTCTGCTTCGCCTTCGTCCACGATCCCGGCACCTTCCACGCGCGCAAGAAGATCACCTCGCCCGCCGACATCAAGGGCATGAAGATCCGGCCGGCGACCAGCACCATCGGCCAGATGGTCACCTCGCTGGGCGGCACCAACGTGCAGTCCTCCGCGCCGGAAGCGCGCGACATGCTCGAGCGCGGCGTGGCCGACGCCATCACCTTCCCCTGGGGCTCGATCGTGCTGTTCGGCATCGACAAGGTGGTCAAGTACCACATGGACGTGCCGTTGTACGTCACGCCGTTCGTGTGGGCCATGAACAAGGCCAAGTACGAAAGCATGTCGGCCGGCCAGAAGAAGGTGATCGACGACCACTGCACCACCGAGTGGGCGGAGAAGGTCGCCAGCCCCTGGGCCGACTTCGAGTACGGCGGCCACGCAAAGCTCGCGGCCGAGGCGGGCCACGAGGTCTACAAGCTCACCCCCGACCAGATCAATGCATGGCGCCAGGCCGTGGCCCCCGGCGAAGCGCAATGGGCCGAGGGCGTGAAGAAGGCGGGACAGGACCCGAAGGCCGTGATGGATTCGCTCAAGGCGAGCCTGGTCAAGTACAAGGCAGCGCTGTAGTCGCGCCTGAGTGCCGGGGCCGAGCCTGGATTCGCAGGCCGGCAGCCGGCTCGACACGCCCAGACAATGAGGCAGAAGAGCTTCGCCGACGGGTTCATCAACACCATCGAATGGCTGGCCGCGCTGTTCGTGGGCATCGTCGCGCTCAACATCTTCGTCAACGTGCTGCTGCGCAAGTTCTTCAGCACGTCGATCCCGGACTACTACGATTTCGGCCGCATGCTGCTGGGCATCCTGATCTTCTGGGGCATCGCCGCCACCAGCTACCGTGGCGGACACATCACGGTCGACCTGCTGTGGGGAGCGGCCGGGCCGCGGCAGAAGCGCGCCATCGACGTATTCGCAACCCTCGTGCTGCTGTTCGTGGTCGCCGTGCAGACCGTCATGCTGTTCGACAAGGTGCGGTTGACGTACGTGGATCACGTGCTGACCTACGACCTGAACATCGCCACCTGGCCGTTCTATGCGGTCGCCTGGGTCGGGGACGTGTGCGCCGTCGTCCTGATCGCGGTGCGGACCTGGCGGCTCGTGTTCAATCCCGACGCGCTGCACGACGCCCATTTCGACGATCCGCTCGACGAAAGCGGGAAAGCTCCCCTTGAACACTGACATCATCGCGGTCATCGGCTTTCTCGTGCTGTTCTTGCTGATGCTGCTGCGCGTGCCGGTGGGAATGGCGATGGGGCTGGTCGGGATCACCGGCTACAGCTGGATCGCCGGGGCCGGCCCGGCCCTGAAGCTGGTCGGTCTGACCTCGATGCGCACGGTCACCGACTACACCTTCGGCGTCATCCCCATGTTCATGCTGATGGGCGCGCTGGTGTCGGTCTCCGGCGTCAGCCGCGAATTGTTCAAGGCCGCCAACTCGATGATCGGCCATCTGCGCGGCGGCCTCGGCGTCGCGACGGTGCTGGCGTGCGGCGGTTTCGCCGCGATCTGCGGTTCGTCGGTGGCCACCGCGGCCACCTTCGCGGGCGTGGCGTATCCGGAGATGCGGCGGTTCGGCTATCCGCAGTCGTTCTCGACCGGCGTCATTGCCGCCGGCGGCACGCTGGGCGCGATGCTGCCGCCCTCCACCGTGCTGGCGGTTTACGCCATCCTGACCCAGCAGGACATCGGAAAGCTGTTCATGGCCGGCATCGTGCCGGGCATGCTGGCGATGCTGATGTACGTGCTGACCATCATGATCGTCGTGCGGGTGCGCCCTGGCTGGCTGCCGCGCGGCGCGCTCAGGCCCTGGAAGGAGCGGCTGGCCGACCTGAAGAACGTCTGGGCCCCGCTGGTGCTGTTCCTGTTCGTCATCGGCGGCCTGTACGGCGGTTTCTTCACGCCCACCGAAGCCGGCGGAGTCGGCGCCAGCGGCGCCTTCATCCTGGGACTGGTGCGCGGCAAGCTCGATCGTGCCAAGATCAAGGAAGCGCTGTTGTCGGCCACGCGCACGGCGGCGGCCGTCTTCACGGTGCTCATCGGTGCGCTGATGTTCGGCTATTTCCTTACGGTCACGCAGACGCCGCAGAAGCTCGCGGGCTTCCTCACCGGCCTCGGCCTCGGGCCCTACGGCGTGCTGGTGCTGATCCTGCTGATGTACCTGGTGCTGGGCTGCCTGATGGACGCGATGGCCATGATCATCCTCACCGTGCCGATCATCTTTCCGATCGTGACGCAACTCGGATTCGACCCGATCTGGTTCGGCATCGTCATCGTGATGACCGTCGAGCTCGGCCTGATCACGCCGCCGGTGGGCATGAACGTGTTCGTCATCAAGAGCGTGGTTCCCGAGGCGAGCTTCAGCACGATCTTCCGCGGCGTCTCCCCCTTCGTCGCGACCGACATCCTGCGACTGGTCATCCTGATCAGCTTCCCCATCATCGCGCTCTGGCTTCCGGCGCGAATGGGATAACGCGTCGGGGACACGTTCAGTCTGCCGGTGCCCCGCGTCTTCTCGGCAGTCAGTGCTCGCTGATCCTTCCCGCCGCAGCGAGCGCTGACAGTTCGTCAGCTTCTCGCGCGCCTCGGACCAGGACATGCCAACGAAGTTGCGCTCGAGCCTGCGCCTCTCCACACGGCGACGCGGCAGGTGCGGCCACTATTGGTTGCAGGCCAACTGGTTGCCTGTACAAGATCGCCGCATGACCGCCCGCAAACGCCCGACCCGACAGTCCATGCCCAATGAACCTTGGTCACCCTATCGGCTCGTCCGCCTTCCCGGGCCGCATCGCCCCGGCGAGAGATCTCGAGCATCGAAGACCTCGAGCGCTACCTGCCGGCGTTCCTGAACTGGATTGCCAGCAAGCTCATGCGCGGCGCGTCGCAGCACTACCTCAGCGTGTTCGATGTCGGAATCGAAACCTGGCGCTGCCTGATGCTGCTGGCGATCGAGAATTCGATTTCGGCGCAACGGGTCTCGAGCATCATCGGCATGGACAAGGGCTCGGTCAGCCGCTGCTTCAAGCGCATGCAGGCCCGGGGACTGATCACGATGGCGCTCGACGACGCCGACGGGCGGCTGCGCATCGCCAGACTCACGGCCAAAGGTCGCAAGCTGCACGACCAGATGATCGGCATCGCGCTGGAGCGCGAGCGCGCTTTCGTCGAAGTGCTGTCTCCGGCAGAGCTCGACACCTTGATCTGCCTGCTCCAGCGCCTGCACAAGAACCTGCCGGCCGTCGAAACGGCCACCGCGCGCTATGTCGCGCAGCGTTTTCCGAAAGCCGTCGCACGACGACGCTCCCGCGCCGCCGAGGCCGAGACTGAGTGACGCGTCGGCCTTGCGGCGCGGCTCGGGTTAACCACTAGACGCGCCAGCGCAAGCGCTTGACCGCAGTTGGTTGACATACCAACCAATTGGGGCTACCGTGAAATTCACTCGAATGGCTTCCGGAGCCCGACGAGGATCAGTCCCCGACCCAAGCCTGGATCCAATGCCCTTAGGAGACAAGCCCATGAGCGACTGGAACGACGAAGAGCGCCAACTCGTCGAATGGATGGCCGACATGAACGAGGACGACGCGCTGGCGTCGGCCAAGCGCATGCTGCTCGACGAAGGCAAGGACCCGGTGCGGGTTCTCGAACTGTGCCGCGCGGCGATGGACATCGTCGGCAAGCGGTTCGAGGCCGGCGAGTACTTCCTGCCCGAACTGGTGCTGGCTGGCGAGATGCTGGAAACCATTGGCGCCATAGCCAAGCCCCTGATCCGGGCCAAGCCCGGCGAGCAAAGCAAGAAGCTCGGCAAGGTGCTGATCGGCACGGTGCACGGTGACCTGCACGACATCGGCAAGAACATCGTCAGCTTCATGCTCGACATCAACGGCTTCGAGGTGAAGGACATCGGCATCGATGTGCCGATAGCCAGCTTCCTCGGCGCGATCGACGAGTTCAAGCCGGATGTGGTCGGCCTGTCCGGTTTCCTCACACTGGCGTTCGACTCGATGAAGGAAACCATTGCCTCGATCGAGCGCGAAGGCCGGCGCGACGGCCTGAAGATCATGATCGGCGGCGGCCAGATCGACGAGACCGTGCGCGCCTACACCGGCGCCGATGCCTTCGGCGTCAACGCCGTCGAGGCGGTGAACCTGTGCAAGAACTGGATGGGGGCGGCAGCGTGAACGCGCCGCCGGAGCAGACCGCCGTCGCCAAGGCCGCCTACGACGCGCGCTGGCAGCGCATCATGGATTGCGTCGCACTGAAGCAGCCCGACCGCATGCCGGTGGCCCTGTACGCAACTTTCTGGATGGGCAAGTATGCCGGGGTCAGTTGCCGGGACCTGATGTACGACTACGATCTGACCAAGCAGATCGCCGAGCGCGCGGTGCTCGAATTCGACCCGGACATCTACAGCACCCTGCTCCTGTCGACCACCTCGGGGCCCACGATGGAAGCGCTGGGCTACAAGCAACTGCAATGGCCCGGACACGGCGTAGGTGACAACCAGCCCTTCCAGTACCTCGACCGCGAGTACATGAAGGCCGACGAATACGACGACTTCCTGTTCGACCCCACCGGCTATTACCTGCACACCTATCTGCCCAGGGTGGCCAGCGCCTTCGAGGGTTTCGAGGATCTGCCGATCTTTCCGGGACTGCATTATTTCCGGCTGGTCGCCGGCATCCGCAGTTTCGCCAAGCCGCGCGTGCGCGAATCCCTGGAAAAGGTCATCAAGGCTGCCGAAGAAGCGCATCGCTTCATGCAGCACCACGTGGCGTTCACCGACCGCATGACGCAACTCGGCTATCCGTTGACCAACGGCTCGGCTGCCGTGTCGCCTTACGACTTCATCGCCGACTACTTTCGGGGCGCTCGCGGCATGATGACCGACATCTACCGCAACCGGGACAAGCTGCTGCAGATGCTGGACAAGGCGGCGATCTTCCTGCTGCGCATGACGGTCGCCAACGCCAAGGGTTCGGGCAACCCGATCGTGTTCATCCCGATCCACTGGGCGCCCGACGCCTTCATGTCGGACAAGCAGTTCCGGGAATTCTGGTGGCCGTCGTTTCGCAAGATGCTGATCGGGTTGATCGACGCGGGGCTGATCCCGATGCCGCTGTGGGAGGCCGACTGCACCAAGCGGCTGGAGATCATCAAGGACGTGCCGGCCGGCAAGTGCATCTACTGGTTCGAACGCACCGACATGGTCAAGGCCTTCGAGGTCCTGGGTGACGTGGTGGCCCTGCGCGGCAATCTGTCGCCTTCGATGATGACCACGGGTCAGCCGCACGAAGTGGATGCAGCCGTGAAGCACCTGGCCGAGAACGTCTTCCACAAAGGTGGCAAGCTGATCCTCGACTGCGCATTCGGCATCCCCGACGAAACCCCGGTGGCGAACGTGCGGGCCATGTTCGACGCGGCGCGCAAATACGCGGGCTGAAGCGATGGCAGTTGCCCGCGGCTTCGACATCCTGCGCCAGGCGCGGACGGCGCCGCTGAATGGGCGGCCATCACCGGCGCGCGATCGCCTGCGCGCGCAGGCCCTGGCGATGGCGCGCGACGAAGCCCTGGTCAACGCGGCTTACAGCTACCGCATCGTGCCGCTGCAGGCCCCGCCTGCGCCACTGCTGCAGGCGGGCGGCGAGTCGCTGGAGGCGCCCTGGCTGCTGCCGGCGTCGGGCGACCTGACTGCCCTGGCCTGCGGCGTGTGCACCCTGGGCCCTGCACTGGAGCGGCGCGTCAGCGAATTGTTTGCACAGCGCCGCGCCTCGCTCGCCATGGCGCTGGACGAACTGGGCAACGAGTTGCTTTTCGATATCTCGCGCCGCGCCCAGGATCGCATGCAGGCCGAGGTCGGCCGGCGCAGCCTGTCCATGAGCGGCGAGTTGCGCGCCGGCGATCCCGGGCTGGCACTGGAAGCCCAGGGTGCCGTGCTGCGCCTGGCCTGCGCCGACCGCATCGGCATCCGGTTGGGCGCGTCCTTCCAGATGCACCCGCTGAAATCCACGTCCATGGTGCTGGGCGTGGGCGTCGACCTGCCTGCCAGCGCCTGGTCGCGCTGCGACACCTGCAACTCGCGCGCCAGATGCGGTGTGCGTTCGCGCGCGCTGGCGGCAGCGGCGACGGCCTGATTCAGGGCCAACGGCCGGTTCAGGAAGGCTCGCCCACCATGACCCGGAATCCGCGCGTTGTCGATGCCCCGCCGGGCCACCAACTGCACTTCGCACACCTGGAACAGGCCATTACCGTACAGGCCGGGGACACCCTGTTGCAGAGCGCGCGGCGCAACGGTGTGCGGATCGTCGGCGCCTGCGGCGGCCGCGGCACCTGCGGCACCTGCTCGGTCCTGGTCGTCGATGGCAATGTCGAGCAGATCGGGCAGGCCGTGGCCGCTCCGATCGACGAGACGCGCGCCGGGCGCAAGCAATGGCGACGCGCCTGCCAGCTGCGCGCCCTGTCGGACTGCACGGTCGAGGTCGCGCCGCGGTCACTGGCCGCAGTGGTGCGCGCCGATGTGGCGGACAGCGCCAACACGGACCTGCTGCCCCTCGATCCGATGGTGAGGAGCGTGGACCTGCGGCTGGAGCCGGCCAGCCTGGCCGACCCGGCCAGCGATGGCGAGCGACTTGGCCGTGCCCTGGCACGCCAGGAACTGCGCCTGGATCTGGAGGCGCTGCGGCAACTCCCGGGCGTTCTGCGCGCCAATGCGTGGTCGCTGAGCGCGCGCCTGCGGCAGGACGAACTGATCGCAGTGGCCGCTCCCGGCAGCGCGACCCTCGGCCTCGCGGTAGACCTCGGCACCACCAACGTGGCGGCTTTCCTGATCGACCTGCAAAGCGGCCGGCAGATGGCCAGCCTGGCCATCGAGAACCCACAGGTGGGTTGGGGCGCCGACGTGATCAGCCGGGTCAACCATGCCGTGGTCCAGCCCGGCGGCGACGAACTGCGCGAAGCCGCGATCACCGCCATCACGGCGCTGGCCAATGACCTGTGCCAGGCCGTGGACAGCGCAGCCGCGGACATCGTCGACGTGGCGGTCTGCGGCAACACGGCGATGCAGCACTTGCTGCTGGGCCTGCCGGTGTTCCAGCTCGGTCGCGCGCCCTTCGTGGCGGCGGTGCGCCAGGGAATGGATGTCAAGGCGCGCGAGCTCGGCCTGGCAGTCTGCCCGGGCGCTTATGTCCATTTCGCGCCCGGCGTGGGCGGCTTTGTCGGCGGCGATCATGTCGCCGCCTTGCTGGCCACCCGGGAACTGTGGGACGGCGACCGGGCGAGCCTGCTCATGGACATAGGCACCAACACCGAGATCTCGCTGATTCACCAGGGGCAGATCTTCAGTGCCTCCTGCCCCTCGGGCCCGGCCCTGGAGGGTGGCCACATCTCCTGCGGCATGCGCGCGGCCGAAGGCGCCATCGAGCGCGTGGACCTGGCGGCGGATGGCTCGCTCACGCTCAAGGTGATCGGCAAGCAGACACCCATCGGTTTGTGCGGCTCGGGGGTTCTGGACGTCATGGCCACGCTGCACCGCGCGGGGATGGTCGATGACCGCGGCCGGCTCAACGCACGCCATCCCGCGGTGAGCGAGCCTGACGGCAAGCGGATGGCCCGGCTGGCCGAGGCCGTGAGTTTCAGCCAGGACGACGTGCGCGCGGTGCAACTGGCCAAGTCCGCGATCCGTACCGGCGTCGAACTGTTGCTGCGCCAGGCCGGGTTGCAGGCGGGCGAGATCGACCGGTTCATCATCGCCGGCGCTTTCGGCGCTTACCTCGACGTCCGCAGCGGGATAGCCACCGGCCTGTTCCCGGCGCTGGCGCCGGAGCGCTTTGTCCAGGTCGGCAACGCCGCGGGTCTGGGCGTGCAGCGGATGCTGGCCTCGGCCCGCGCGCGCGCGGAAGCCGGCGAACTCGCCGCGCGCTGCCGCTATGTCGAGCTCAGCACCCTGGCCGGGTTCCAGAAGACTTTCCTGCAGCACATCGGCTTCAACACCCCCATGAGAGATACACCGTGACCGCGTCCCAGGGCTTTCACATCACCATCATCGGCGAGCGCATCAACCCGGGCTTCAAGAGCACGAAGGCGCTGTTCGACAACTCGGATCTGCCGGGCATCCAGGCCCTCGCGATCCGGCAGGCCGAGGCCGGTGCGTCCTATCTCAACGTCAACATCGGCGCCCGTGCGCTGACCGACCCGGTCTTCCTCGTAGAAGCGATCCGGGCGATCCAGGCCGTGGTGACGTTGCCGCTGTCGTTCGACGTGCCCAGCGTGCAAGCCCATGAGCTGTGCCTGCAGACCTACGACCGGGGGCGCGCCGGCGGTTCCCTGCCCATCGTCAACTCGATCACCGAGCACCGCTGGGACGCGATGCGCCTGTACCGGCAGCGCCCGTTCAAGGTCATCGTGATGGCCTCCGAGCGGGTCGAGGACGGCGTGGCCAAGAACAACAAGAGCGCCGACGACATCGCCAGCACGGCCAAACGCGCGGCGCTGCGTCTGCGGCACGACCACGGCATGGCGCTGGACGACATCATCATCGACCTGTCGGTCTCGGCGATCATCGCCGACACCGAAGGCCTGAACCGGGGGACCCTGGAGGCGGTCAAGCGGATCGGCGGCGATCCGCAGCTGAAGGGCCTGCACATGATGGGCGGGCTGTCCAACATCGGCCAGCAATTGCCGCCCAAGGCGGCCGACGGCTCGGACCTGAAGCACCAGCTGGAAAACGCCTTCCTCACGCTGGCCGTGCCCTACGGTTTCGACACCGTGCTGGGCACGCCCTGGCGCGGATACGCCCCGCTGCCCGAAGACAACTATGTGCTGAAGGCGTACCAGAATTTCCTGGAACAGACTGGCAGCAACGCCCTGCGCGCCGTGCGCAAGCTGTACAAGGCATGAACCCGGCCAACGCATTCGCCCTGGTCGTCGACGAATGGTTCGACGGCGAACAGCGGCACCCCGGCCGCAGCACGATGACGGTGGTGGATGGCCGGCTGGCGAGCGTGACCGCCGGCGACCACGCCGATGCCCTGGTCGCGGAGGGTTGGACCGTCGAGCGCGGCGCGTTCCTGATGCCGGGGCTGGTGGACGCTCACGTTCACCTGTTCCTGGACGGCGCATCGACCGACTCCAAGCTGCGCTCGGAGCACCTGAAGCAGCCGCTCGAAGCGTTGACCGACACCGCGCGCCGCAGCGCGGCGCTGGCGCTGGCCAACGGCGTCACCCGGGTGCGCGACGGTGGCGACCGCTACGGCATCAACCACCGCCTGCGGGACGAAGCGCGTTCGCCCGGCAGCGGACTCGCCCAAGTACGCTCGGTGGGACTGGGCGTCAAGCGCGCCAAACGCTACGGCGCCTTCATGGCCACCGATGTCGGCGACGACGACAGCATTCGCAGCTCGGTGCGTGACCTGGCTCGCGCCAACGACGAGATCAAGCTGATCCTCACCGGCATCATCGACTTCGACGCCGGGGCCGTGACCGACGAGCCGCAGTTCACGCTCGCCGAGGCGCGCTGCGTGGTCGAGACCGCGCACGCCGCAGGCCGCAAGGTGATGGCCCATTGCAGCGGGCTCAAGGGCCTCGCGGTGGCGGCGGGCGCCGGGGTCGACTCGATCGAGCACGGCTTCTTCATGGATCGCGCCACGCTGGCGCTGATGCGCGACCGGGACCTGGCCTGGACACCGACCTTCTGCCCGGTGCATTTCCAGTGGGCCCGTCCCGAGGCGGCCGGCTGGTCGGCCCGGACCGTGGGTCATCTGCGCCGCATCCTCGATGCCCACGCCGAACACCTGCTCCTGGCCCACCAGATGGGCGTTCGCCTGCTGGCGGGCACCGATGCCGGCAGCATGGGTGTCGAACATGGCGTGGCGCTGTTCGACGAGATCGAACGCTTTGTCGAAGCCGGTCTGCCGTTGACCGCGGTGCTGCGCGCCGCCACCACCGAGCCACGGCGGCACTTCGGCGATCCGCAACCGCTGCTGGCCGTGGGTGGGGCATTCGAGGCAGTGCAGCTGGCAGCGTCCCCGTTCGACGATGTACGGGCGCTGCGCCGGCCGCAGCGCGTCTGGGCGTCTGGGCTGGGCAGTCCGTTGCCGACCGCGGGAACCTGAATCCAGGCGTTCCATGTACACCGTTCGACTCTGGTCCGTTCGACATGCACGCGGCTTGCGCCGCTTGTATGTGTTCTTCTCGAGGCTCGCGCCGATGCTGGCTCCGCTGGTGCGATGGCTGGGCAGCCGCCGGGCCGAAGCCGCGCTGCAACCGATCGAGCGCGCGGCCAAGGGCTTCATGTTCGACTGCCGCGAGTGCGGCCAGTGCGTGCTTTCGGCCACCGGCATGGCCTGCCCGATGAACTGTCCCAAGGAGATGCGCAACGGCCCTTGCGGCGGAGTGCGTGCCGACGGAAATTGCGAAGTCGATCCGCAGATGCGCTGCGTCTGGCTCGAAGCCACCGAGGGCACCAAGCGCATCGCCGCCGACCACCAGGCCCATCCGACGCCGCTATTGGCCGCCATCGATGCGCGCAATGCAGGCCGCTCCACCTGGATCCGGGTGATCGAGGGCCATCCGGAAGCGGCGTTCCAGCCACCGGTTGGCGAACGCGTGACGCCCGAAGCGCGGCTCGGTTCGTTCGAGAGAGCGTGCCGTTCAGGTGACTTCGTGGTCACGGTCGAGGTGGGCCCGCCGGACTCGGCCGACCCGCAGGCCCTGCTGCAACGCGCCGCCCGCTTCGGCGGCCTGGTCGACGCCATCAACGTCACCGACGGCGCGGGCGGCAACTGCCACATGTCCAGCGTCGCCGCCTCGGCCATCCTGGTGGCCAACGGCTACCCCGCGGTCTACCAGATCACCTGTCGCGACCGCAACCGGATCGCGATCCAGGGCGACATCCTCGGGGCCGCCGCCCTGGGCGTGCAGAACATCCTGTGCCTCACCGGCGACGACGTCAGCCAGGGCGACCACCCGCAGGCCAAGCCGGTGTTCGACCTGGATGCCGTCTCGCTGCTGCACATCGCCCGCGGCATGTGCGACCAGGGTCAGTTCGCCTCGGGCCGCAAGCTGCAAACGCCGCCGGATCTGTTCATCGGCGCCACGGCCAATCCCTTCGTGCCGCCCTATCGCGATCGGGTGGCCAATCTGGAAAAGAAGATCGTCGCCGGCGCCCGGTTCATCCAGACCCAGTTCTGCTTCGACGTAGCGATGTTCGAGGACTTCATGCAGGAGGTGCGACAGCGCGAACTGCACCGCCGCGCCAGGCTCATCGTCGGCGTCGGCACGCTGGGCAGCGCCAAGGCACTGGCGTGGATGGCCGCGCACGTGCCCGGCGTGCACGTGCCGCCCAGCCTGCTCGAGCGCATTGGCGGCGCGCCGGATCAGCGGCTCGAAGGCAAGCGTGTGTGCATCGAGACCATCCGGGCCCTGGCCCGGATCGAGGGCGTTGCCGGCGTCCATGTGATGGGCCATCGCAACGAGGACGTGCTGGCCGAGATCATTCTCGAGTCCGGTTTGGGGCCGGCCAGCCGGCCGTCACCCACTACGCCATGACGGCACTGCGCGCCTGGTGATGTCGCCGCTGGAGTTCGTGCCGGGGCTGGCCGCGCCGGTGCCACGCCAGCCGATGGGTAGGCGCTGCAAGCGGCCTGAGCGCTGTCGAGGCCGGGACACCGGAGCAGGTGGTCGCGGCCGGCAGCCATACCGGCGTGGCCCTGGCGCCGGTGCTGGCGCGTCGCTGACCGGAACCTCTACTCCCGCGGCAGGCGCTTCAGCAGCGCCGCGCCGGTCAGCAGTTCGAGTTGCGCCTCGAGGCGGATCACGCGTTCGGTCAGGTTCTCGATCTTGGTCTGCTGCGACTTGAGTGCCTCGTTCTGGCGGACCACGCGGTCCTCGAGCTTGATCATCGAAGTCAGCGCTCCCCAGACACGGTCGGTCACGCTCATCAGGCAGCCTTTCGGGTGCCGGCCCGGGGACGACCGCTGGCCACGGCAACGACCTGCGTCGCCGCCTTGCGTTCCATCGCCGCGATTCGCCGGTTGCTGGCCTCGATGAACGTCAGCGTGTCGTCGATCGACGCCGAAGCGCGGTCGGCCGCGACCTTGGCGGCGTCGGCGAGCGTTCCCAACGCCTCGTCGGCCTCGGCCGACTGGTAGGCCGTGGCGCCGCGGCGCATCAGTTCGGAGATCGGCAGGCCGAGCTTGCTTCGCCTTGGCGACGATCGCCTTCTTCTCCTGGGCCGTGGCCTGGACCACGATGCGTTCGACGGCGATTGCCATGGCTCAACTCCTGCTCGATCGACAATGGACATGGACAGTGTATGTACATCAGCATCGCTGTCAAGGCCGGCACCGACCGGCCGACGCCGGCAAGACGTAGACTGCCGCCGGATGCCGCAGGAGACCGAGCATGCACCTCAACTCGCCCAAGATCGGCGCGTCGAACCCGGCGCGGCCGAACAAGATCGTCGACGCTGCCGAAGCAGTGCGGCTGATCCACGACGGCGACACCGTCGCCACCGGCGGCTTCGTCGGCATCGGCTTCGCCGAAGGCATCGCGGTGGCGCTCGAAGAGCGCTTCCTCGCGACGCAGGCCGAGACGGGCGCCGGCTCGCCGCGCCAGTTGACGCTCGTGTACGCCGCTGGCCAGGGCGACGGCAAGGAACGCGGGTTGAACCACTTCGGCCACGCCGGTCTCGTCAAGCGCGTCGTTGGCGGGCACTGGGGGCTCGTGCCCAAGCTGCAGGCGCTCGCCGTGGCTGGCGAGATCGAGGCCTACAACCTGCCGCAGGGCGTGATCTCGCACCTGTTCCGCGACATCGCGGCCGGCAAGCCGGGCACGCTCAGCCCTATCGGCCTGGGCACCTTCGTCGACCCGCGCCACGGCGGCGGCAAGGTCAATGCGGCGACACATGAAGATCTGGTGCGGCTGATGGAGATCGACGGCGAGGAGGTGCTCTTCTACAAGGCCTTCCCGATCCAGGTGGGCATCATCCGCGCGACCACCGCCGACGCCGACGGCAACCTGACGATGGAGCGCGAGGCGTTGACGCTCGAAGCGCTCGCCATCGCGATGGCCGCGCACAACAGCGGCGGCATCGTCATCGCGCAGGTCGAGCGCCTCGCCGAGCGCGGTTCGCTGAACCCGCGGCAGGTGAAGATCCCCGGCGTGCTGGTCGACTGCGTGGTGCTGGCCGCGAAGCCCGAGCACCACATGCAGACCTTCGTCACGCAGTACAGCGCCGCCTTTGCGGGCGAGATACGCGTGCCCGTGAACACGCTGGCGCCGATGCCGATGGGCGTGCGCAAGGTGATCGCGCGCCGCGCCGCACTCGAACTCAAACGCAACGCGGTGGTGAACCTGGGCATCGGCATGCCCGAGGGCGTGGCAGACGTGGCGGCCGAGGAAGAAGTGATCGACCTGCTGACGCTGACCGCCGAGCCGGGCGTGATCGGCGGCATCCCGGCCAGCGGCCTGAACTTCGGTGCGGCGGTGAACACGCAGGCGATCATCGACCAGCCGAGCCAGTTCGATTTCTACGACGGTGGCGGGCTCGACGTCGCGGTGCTCGGCCTGGCGCAGGCCGACGCCGAGGGCAACCTCAACGTCAGCAAGTTCGGGCCGCGGCTGGCCGGGGCGGGCGGCTTCATCAACATCAGCCAGTCGGCGCGCGTGGTCGTGTTCGTCGGCACGTTCACTGCCGGCGACCTGCAGGTACGGATCGACGGCGGCCAGGTGCACATCGTCGGCGAAGGCACGCAGAGGAAGTTCGTGCGTGCGGTCGAACACCGCACGTTCAGCGGAGAGCGGGCGCGCAAGAAGGGCCGGCGTGTGCTCTACGTGACCGAGCGCTGCGTGTTCCGCCTGGCCGACGCGGGGGGCCTCGAGTTGATCGAGATCGCGCCCGGGATCGACCTCGAACGCCAGGTCCTGGCGCAGATGGAATTCACGCCGGCGATCGCCACGGATCTGAAGCTGATGGAGGCGAGCCTGTTCGCCGACGCGACGATGAACCTGCGCGAGCGCATGCTGATGCTGCCGCTTGCCGAGCGGATCGACTACGACCCGCGCAACAACATGCTGTTCATCAACTTCGAGGGCCTGGCGGTCGAGGGCGTGCAGGACATCGAGGAAATCGAGACCGAGGTGGCGCGTTGCGCCGAGCCGCTGGGGAGGCGCGTGAACGTGGTCGTCAACTACGACCACTTCAGCATTCGACCCGAACTGATGGACGCCTACAGCGCGATGGTGCAGCGCCTCGCCGAGCGCTACTACGCGCGCGTGACACGCTACGCGGCGAGCGGCTTCCTCAAGGCGCGGCTCGAACGTCGCGCCTGATCGACGCTAGCGCGACCGGCTCGACGCCTGACCTGCGAACTGGGCGTCTCGCGCGCGATTCCCTCAAGCCGCGACAGGCTGGTTCGGCGACGCGTCGGTTGCAGCAGGGGGGTCACGCCGGGGAACCAGACGCGGCTCCGCCCCGAGCCGGTACAGGCCGTTGGCCATGATGCAGAAGCCGGTTCCTGCGAACCAGAACATCGCGCCACCGACGAATCCGGTGAACGCGAGCCACCACGGGCTGTGAACCAGCGACAGGATCGAGCCGATGGTCAGGTTGATCCCGACGACGAGGTAGATGTAGCGCTCGAGATACCAGCGGTCCGTCTGCATGAAGTACAGCTTGCCGGGTCTCCATCCGGGGCGCGCCAGCCGCGCCGAGAAGCCGAACTGCGACAGCACGCTGCCGACCATGCAGAAGCCCGTGAGCGACACGACGATCGAGGCGACGGAGGCCACCACGACGAAGAGCACCGCGAGCGGGTGGACCAGCAGCGCCAGGGCCGTCGCGACGACGAGCACGCAGCCGGCGATCAGCCACACGGTACGCTCGATGTACCAGCGATCGGTCGGGACGATGTAGATGCCTGGGTTCGTGGACATGGCCGGACTTCCTTCCTTGACGTGAACGGAACTCACCGCGACCGGGGTCAAGCCACCTGCCGCTCATGAATCCCATCTTCCCACCCGCGCGCGGAGGCGTCCAGACCTCCGCGGCGCCCCGGCTTGACCTGCGTCAGTGCGCGCGCCGGGCGATCCAGGCCTTGCCCAGGCGCCATCCGAGCAACAGCGCGACGATCACGGCGTAGACCGCCACCTCGCCGAGGTCGTGCTTTGCCGAACGCATCCAGAAGAAGTGCAGCAAGCCGAGCACCACGATGGCGTAGACGAGGCGGTGCAGCGCCTGCCAGCGCGCCGCGCCGAGGGCCTTGATGGCTCGATTGAACGACGTCGCTGCCAGCGGCAGCATCAGCAGGAACGCGGCGAAGCCGACGAGGGCGAACGGGCGCTTCGGAATGTCGCGCACGATGGCTTGAACGTCGAAGCCCATGTCGAGCCATGCATACGACAGGAAGTGCAGCAAGAGGTAGAAGAAGCTGAAGAGCCCGAGCATGCGACGAAAGCGCGCCAGCGCATGCCAGCCGCTCAGTTGGCGCAGCGGAGTGACGCCCAGCGTGAGGCAGAGGAATCGAAGCACCCAGTCGCCGGTGTTGCGGATCAGCGTCTCGGCGGGATTGGGTCCGAGGCGGTCGGCCCACGCGGCGTAGAACAGCCAGGCGAAGGGCAGCAGGCAGGCGGTGAACAACACTGCCTTCGCGGCCGGCCGCAGCAGCAGTCGCTGCATCGGGACCCCGCTGCCGGCGACCGCCGCGCTGCGGCCTGCTGTGCTGGAACCGGCGCGGTTCAATAGAACTTCTTCAGGTCCATGCCGGCATACATCTGCCCGACCTGTGCCTCGTAGCCGTTGAACATCAGGGTCTGGCGCTTCCTGGCGAACAGGCCGTCCTCGCCGATGCGGCGCTCTGTCGCCTGGCTCCAGCGCGGGTGATCGACGCCCGGGTTGACGTTCGAATAGAAGCCGTACTCATTCGGCGCCGCCTTCTCCCAGCTCGTGGCGGGCTGCTTCTCGACGAAGCGGATCCTGACGATGGACTTGCCGCTCTTGAAGCCGTACTTCCAGGGCACGACCATGCGCACCGGTGCGCCATTCTGGTTCGCCAGCACCTCGCCGTAGAGGCCGAAGGCGAGCAGCGCGAGCGGGTTCATCGCCTCGTCCATGCGCAGCCCCTCGACATAGGGCCAGTCGAGCACGCGCGAACGCACCCCGGGCATCTGCTTGCCGTCGGCCAGGGTCACGAACTCGACGTACTTCGCGTTGCCCGTGGGTTCGACACGCCGGATCAGTTCGGACAGCGAGTAACCGATCCACGGCACCACCATCGACCAGCCCTCGACGCAGCGCAAGCGGTAGATGCGCTCCTCCTGCGGGGCGAGCCTGAGCAGTTCCTCGATGTCGTACACCTTGGGCTTCTTCACTTCTCCTTCGACAGCGACGCTCCAGGGCCGGGTCTGCAACGTGTGCGCGTTCTGGGCGGGGTCGGCCTTGCCGGTGCCGAACTCGTAGAAGTTGTTGTAGCTCGTGATGTCGGCAAGGCGGGTCGGCTTGTCCATCACGATCGCTCCCGGCACGGTGCTGCGCACTGCGGACAGTGCGGTCCCCTTGCCCGGCTGTACCGCCTGGGCGAGCGCATCGCGCTGCGCCCAGCCGGCCAGTGCG
This sequence comes from uncultured bacterium, assembly GCA_963802435.1. Taxonomy (GTDB): domain Bacteria; phylum Pseudomonadota; class Gammaproteobacteria; order Burkholderiales; family Burkholderiaceae_C; genus CAIKUF01. The sequence continues at coordinate 97,597 of CAWDIT010000006.1, read as the reverse complement.
GCGCCGGCGACGCCGGTGCCGAGCACCTTCAGCAACTCGCGTCGCTGCGCGTAGACGGCACGCGGCGTGATCTCGGAGCTGTTGCGGTGCGTGAATCCGAGGTCGGGACTGAAGGGCATGGGGCTGGCAATCGGTTGGCTTGAAGCAGTGTCGCCTGCGGACAGCGCGGTTCCTACAACGAGCCCGAATTCACGAATTGGTTCCAGCGGCCGGCCGATTCATCGGCCGCCCGCCGCGGTCGAGCTCGATGGCGGAATTGTCGAGTGTCGACTCGCGCAACGAGAACGGGCCGGTGCAAGACCGGCCCGGCGCAGGGGAGATGAGTGCGCGCGGGTCAGCGCAATCCGGCGATGTAGTCGGCCACTGCCTTGATCTCGCGATCGTTCATCTTCGCGGCGACGCCGTTCATCACCGGGCCGTTCGTGCGAGTGCCGGCGCGAAAGGCGATCAGCTGCGCCGAGGCGTACTCGAAGTTCTGGCCCGACAGGCGGGGGTACTGCGCCGGAATGCCTGCGCCGTTCGGGGTATGGCATCCGGCGCAGGCTGGAATCTGCCGGTCGGCGATGCCGCCGCGGTAGATCTTCTCGCCAAGCGCCAGCAGATCCCTTTCCTTCGCGGTGCCCGTCACCGCCTTCTTCGAGGCGTAGAACGCGGCCACGTCCCGCATGTCGGTGTCGCTCAGCGTTGAAGCCATTCCCTTCATGATCGCGTTGTCGCGCTTGCCGGTCTTGAACTCGGTCAGCTGCTTGACGAGATACTCCTGGAACTGCCCCTGCAGGATCGGGTTCACCGGGATGCCACGCGAGCCATCGGCGACATGGCAGGCCGCGCAGACCTTCGTCGCGATCTCCTGCCCGCGAGCCAGGTCCGGCTTCGCGACTGCCTTTGCCTCACTGCCGAACGCAGGAGACGAAGCCGCGGCACAGGCCATTGCGATCGCCAGCAGGCGCGGCAGCAGGGGGGTGGAAGGCTTCATTTCGTGGTGTTCCGGAGCGGCGAGGGCCCGCGATTTTACAATGAGGGCTTTGGCGCCACGCGATGACCGACAAGAACAAACCCGCCTCGGCTGCCGGCCAGCGCCCGCCGCCTGCGACTCGCAGCGAAGTTTCACCCGCACAGGCCGCTCTGGCTTGGACGCACACCGCGCGCTTCCTGACCACGGCCAGCCAGCTCGCGGAACTGCCTGCCACCGAGCTGCCCGAGATTGCCTTCGTCGGTCGTTCGAACGCCGGCAAGTCGACTGCGATCAACGTGCTGGCCCAGCAGAGGCGCCTCGCGTTCGCCTCGAAGACGCCGGGTCGCACGCAGCACCTCAACCTCTTCGAGCTCGGACCGAAGGACGCACCCGACGCGCTGTTTGTCGACCTGCCGGGCTACGGTTACGCGGCCGTGGCGCGCGGTGCCAAGCTGCGCTGGCAGCAGGTGATGGCCGACTATCTCGAGCTGCGGCGCAGCCTGAGCGGCGTGGTGCTGATGATCGATTCGCGCCTCGGCGCGACCGACCTCGACCGCCAGCTGATGAGCTTCATGGCGCAACGCATAGGGTGCGGCGAAGTCAAGCTGCTCGTGCTGCTGACGAAGGCCGACAAGCTGAGCCGCAACGAGGCCGTTGCGGCACTGGCCGCGATGCAGGCCCTGCTCGGCGAGTTCGGCACCGATCAGGCCGATATCGGCGTCACGCTCTTCTCGGCGCTGAAGAAGACCGGCATCGAGGATGCGGCGCTTGCGCTGCACGGCTGGGCGCACGGCCAGCGCCGATGATCGAGACCTTTGCCGCCGTCTTGCCGCACGGCATCACGCTGTCGTGCCGCGCTGCCGGCGAGACCGACGCACCGCTGCTGGTCTTCCTCCACGGCTTCCCGGAGGCTGCCTTCGTGTGGGACGAACTGCTGCTGCATTTCGCGGGCCGCTACCGTTGCGTGGCGCCCAACATGCGGGGCTTCGAGCGATCGAGTGCGCCGGCCGAGGTCGAGGCTTACCGCGCCAGACACCTGATGGCCGACATCGAGGCGCTGACGGCGCACTGCAACCGCGTTGCCGGCCGCGCCGCCGACGCGCCGCTCGCGGCGCTTGTCGCCCACGACTGGGGTGGCGCCGTGGCCTGGAACTTCGCGGTGCAGCGGCGTGCACTGCTCCAGCGCCTGGTGATCGTCAATTCGCCGCACCCGGCCACGTTCCTGCGCGAACTGCAGCACTCGCCGGCGCAGCAGGCGGCCAGCGCCTACATGAACTTCCTGTGTCGCCCCGACGCGGCGGCGCTGCTCGCGGCGAACGACTTTGCGCGTCTGTGGCCGTTCCTGACGACGCGCCCTGCGCAAGCACCGTCGGGCGGCGGCTGGCTCACCGACGCCGTCAGGGCGCAGTATCGAGCCGTCTGGAGCGCCGGCTTGCAAGGGGGGCTCAACTACTACCGCGCGTCGCCGTTGCGCCCGCCAGCGCCTGGCGACGAGTCGCTGATGACGCTGCGGTTCCCCCCCGAGTTCGTCACCGTGCAGATGCCGACGCTGGTGATCTGGGGCGAAGGCGACGTGGCCCTGCTGCCCGCGCTGCTCGACGGACTCGAGGCCTACGTGCCGAAGATGCGCCTGGTGCGCGTGCCCGACGCGACGCACTGGATCGTGCACGAGCAGCCGGCACTGGTGGCACGCGAGATCGAGGCGGCACTGCGCAACTGACGGCGGCCCGATCGCAGACACAACGGGCCGAAGGCGCGTTGCGTCGAAGGCTCACTTCGCAATGCGAAGTCAAGGCGCGCAGCGCCGGCCGCAGACAAAAAAAAGGGGCCGCATCGCTGCGGCCCCCTGGTCTGTCTGGCGGACACCGGGCCGCGAGGCCCGGTCGGACATCACATGTCCATGCCGCCCATGCCGCCCATACCACCCATACCGCCCATGCCGCCGGGCATGCCGCCGGCACCCGACTCGTCCTTCGGTGCTTCGGAGACCATGCACTCGGTCGTGAGCATCAGCGCGGCGACCGATGCGGCGTTCTGCAGCGCCGTGCGGGTCACCTTGGTCGGGTCGAGGATGCCCATCTCGATCATGTCGCCGTACTCGCCGTTCTGCGCGTTGTAGCCGTAGTTGCCCTTGCCGGCGAGAACGGCGTTGACGACCACGCTCGGCTCGTCACCAGCGTTCTGCACGATGATGCGGATCGGCTCTTCGATGGCGCGCAGCACGATCTTGATGCCGGCTTCCTGGTCGTGGTTCTCTCCCTTGATCTTGCCCGCAGCCTGCTTGGCACGCAGCAGTGCGACGCCACCACCGGCGACGATGCCTTCTTCGACGGCGGCACGGGTCGCGTGCAGCGCATCCTCGACGCGGGCCTTCTTCTCCTTCATCTCGACTTCGGTGGCGGCACCGACCTTGATCAGCGCCACGCCGCCGGCCAGCTTGGCCACGCGCTCCTGCAGCTTCTCGCGGTCGTAGTCGCTGGTCGCTTCCTCGATCTGCACGCGCACTTGCTTGACACGCGCCTCGATGTCGGCGGCGGCACCGTTGCCGTCGATGATGGTGGTGTTTTCCTTGCCGACTTCGACGCGCTTGGCCTGGCCCAGATCGGCCAGCGTGACCTTCTCGAGCGTCAGGCCAACCTCTTCGGCGATGACCTTGCCGCCGGTCAGGATGGCGATGTCTTCGAGCATGGCCTTGCGGCGGTCACCGAAGCCCGGGGCCTTGACGGCGACGACCTTCAGGATGCCGCGGATCGTGTTGACCACCAGCGTGGCCAGCGCTTCGCCTTCGACTTCCTCGGCGATGACGAGCAACGGACGGCCCGACTTGGCCACCTGCTCCAGCGTCGGCAACAGGTCGCGGATGTTGCTGATCTTCTTGTCGTAGACCAGCACGAACGGGTTGTCGAGAATCGCGCTCTGCTTGTCGGGATTGTTGATGAAGTACGGCGACAGGTAGCCGCGATCGAACTGCATGCCTTCGACGACTTCGAGCTCGTTGTCCAGGCTCTTGCCGTCTTCGACGGTGATCACGCCTTCCTTGCCGACCTTGTCCATCGCGTCGGCGATGATCTTGCCGATCGACTCGTCGGCGTTCGCCGAGATCGCACCGACCTGGCCGATTTCCTTGCTCGTGGTGGTCGGCTTCGAGGCCTTCTTCAACTGCTCGACCAGCGCCGTGACGGCCTTGTCGATGCCGCGCTTCAGGTCCATCGGGTTCATGCCGGCGGCCACGTACTTCATGCCCTCGCGCACGATCGCTTGCGCCAGCACGGTGGCCGTGGTCGTGCCGTCACCGGCGATGTCGCTGGTCTTGGAAGCGACTTCCTTGACCATCTGCGCGCCCATGTTCTGAAGCTTGTCCTTGAGCTCCACTTCCTTGGCCACCGACACACCGTCCTTGGTGACGGTGGGGGCGCCGTAGCTGCGCTCGAGCACCACGTTGCGACCCTTGGGGCCGAGCGTGACCTTGACTGCGTTGGCCAGGATGTTGACACCCTCGACCATGCGATGACGCGCGTCCGCGCCGAAGATAACGTCTTTTGCTGCCATTTTGTTTCTCCGAAATTCCGTGGATTGGATGGGCGCTTCCCTTCACCGCTCAGTTGTCGGGAAAGAAAGCGTAGCGAGCGACGGGCTGGCTAGGCGGACGGAGCGCAGCAACCGGAACGTACTTGGGTACGTGAGGATTGCGAGCACCGCCCAACGACGCCAGCGTGGCGCGCAGTAGCTTTATTTCTCGACAACGGCGAAGAGGTCCTCTTCGCGCATGACGAGCAGTTCATCGCCATCGACCTTGACGGTCTGGCCGCTGTACTTGCCGAACAGCACGCGGTCGCCGACCTTGATGTTCGGGGCGATGAAGTCGCCGGTCTTCTCATTGCGCTTGCCCGGGCCGACGGCCAGCACTTCACCCTGGTCGGGCTTCTCGGCGGCGTTGTCGGGAATGACGATGCCCGAGGCGGTCTTGGTTTCCTGTTCCAGGCGCTTGACGATCACGCGATCGTGCAAAGGACGAAGTTTCATTGGATCTCCTTCATTTCTGACAACGAGCTTGGTGGTGAACGGGCGAGAGCCTGCGAAGCAGAACGTTCGACCCGCGTCGACGCCGATGTGCCGCCGATGATTGTTAGCACTCAAACTGTGCGAGTGCTAGCAAACCAGATTATAGGGGTGACGGGTCGGCTTTCAAGAGCAGGGGCCATAGAAGCCAGGACAGCCGGCGCAGGCACCGCCACCGATCCGCGAGGTCGTCAACCCCCGGAGCGCTTCGCGGGCCAGCCCTGTTGGCGCAGGTGTTCGATGACGGCCTCACGGTGATCGCCCTGGAGTTCGATCACGCCGTCCCTCACCGTGCCTCCCGCACCACAGGCCGTCTTGAGCCGCCTGGCAAGCGCCGTCAGCGCGGCGGGGTCCAGCGCGAGCCCCTTGAGCAAGGTGACGCCCTTGCCGGCCCGGCCCTTTGTTTCCCGCGAGACGCGCACGATGCCGTCCGCGGCGCCAGCGGCCTTCGCCCGCCCGCAGGCGCACTGGGCCACGGGCTTGCGGCAGGCGGGGCACATCGTTCCGCCGTCGGTGGAATAGACGAGTCCGCCCTGGTTCCTGTCTGGCTTCATTTCGGTTCTCGTTCCTATCGTAGCGGTACGCCGCTCGAGCCTTCATCGCAGGGCCGATCGAGCCGCTAGCATCGGCGGCAGGTGAAGCGACGGTGGCGTCGGCGCGGGCAAGAGAGCTTCGGATGATTCAGGCAGTCGGTGGCGAGCAGGCAGGTTCTGCGAGGAGTGGGTGGGCAGTGGCGCTGGCCGGCGCCGTTTCGCTGGCGGTGGCGATGGGTATCGGGCGCTTCGCCTTCACCCCGTTGCTGCCGATGATGCTCGACGATCGCGTGATCGACCTGCAGGCGGCGAGCTGGCTCGCCAGCGCGAACTACATGGGCTACCTGGTCGGAGCCCTGCTGTGCACCTTCCAGCCCTGGATCTGGGCACGCGCTCGGATCCTGCCGGCGCTCAACGCGCCGACGCTGGTGCGCGCGGGCCTCGCCGCCACCGTGCTGCTGACGCTGGCCATGGCGCTGCCGGTGGCCGCGCTGTGGCCCACGCTGCGCTTCGCGGCGGGCGTCGCGAGCGCGGTGGTGTTCGTGTTCACCTCGGGCTGGTGCCTTGCACAGCTGGCGGGGCAGCGTGCCACGGCGCTCGGCGGCGTGATGTACACCGGGCCGGGGGTGGGCATCGTCGTCAGCGGAGTCTTCGCCAGCGGCATGGTGTCGTGGCACTGGCGCGCATCGACGGGCTGGCTGGTCTTCGGCGTGCTGGCGGCGTTGCTGGCCGCCGCCGTCTGGCGCGTCTTCGATGCGGCGAATTGCCTCGGCCCGGCGCCCCCGCCGCCAGCTCCCCGGGGGCCGGCGGCGCTGCCGCCAAGCCCGGTCGAGGCGAGATCGCTTTCATGGCGCTCGCCTATGGCCTCGCGGGCTTCGGCTACATCGTCAGCGCAACCTTCCTGCCGGTGATTGCGCGCCAGGCCCTGCCGGGATCGACCTGGCTCGACCTGTTCTGGCCGATCTTCGGGTCGGGCGTGATCGCCGGGGCACTGCTCGCCACCCGCCTGCGCCTCGACGGCGATCTGCGCCTGCTGCTCGCCGCCTGCTACATCGTCCAGGCGCTCGGCATCCTCGTCGGCGTGTGGAGCCCGACCCTGCCCGGCTTTGCCGCCGGAAGCCTGCTCCTCGGCCTGCCATTCACCGCCATCACGTTCTTCGCGATGCGCGAGGCGCGGCGCCTGCGCCCGGCGATGGTGGCCAGTGCGATGGGTCTGCTCACGGCCCTGTACGGGATCGGGCAGATCGTCGGCCCGCCGATGGTGGCGATGCTGCTGAAGCGGAGCGCCGGGCAGGGCGAGAGCTTCGCCCTGTCGCTCCAGATCGCCGCCGGCGCGCTGCTGGCGGGGGCAGCGATGTACCTGTGGATGGCGAGGGCGTATCCGCTGGCGCGGGCAGCACTCGACTGACGGCGCAGCGCCTGCCCGCCACCGCCAGGCCGATGCCCCGGCGACGGGAGCACGAGTTCCTACAATCCCGACTCCGTCCGCCCCTCGAGTCGCGCACCATGGCCGTCAATCTCTCCGCTCCGAACCCGCAAGACCTCTACCCGGTACCCGGCGTGCAGCTCGGCATCGCCATGGCCGGCGTGCGCAAGGCGGGCCGACGCGACCTGACCGTCATCGCGCTCGCCGAGGGATCCCAGGTGGCCGCGGTGTTCACGCAGAACCGCTTCTGCGCCGCGCCGGTGCAGCTGTGCCGCAGGCACCTGGCGGGCGGAGCGGGCATTCGCGCGCTGCTCGTCAACACCGGCAACGCGAACGCCGGCACCGGTGAGGACGGCCTGGCGCGCGCCGCGGCGTGCTGCGCGGCGCTGGCGCGGCATCTCGGCCTGGCCGCGGAGCAGGTGCTGCCGTTCTCTACCGGCGTGATCATGGAGTCGCTGCCGGTCGACCGCATCACGGCCGGCCTTCCGGCCGCGCTGGCCGATCTGGGCGAGGACCATTGGGCGCAGGCAGCCGAGGCGATCATGACCACCGACACCGTGCCCAAGGCCGCGTCGCGCCGGGTTCGCATCGATGGCCGCAGCGTCACCGTCACCGGCATCAGCAAGGGCGCCGGAATGATCCGGCCGAACATGGCGACGATGCTCGGCTTCGTGGCGACCGACGCGGCCGTCGAGCCGGCGCTGCTTCGTGCGCTGGTGAAGGAGGCGGCCGACCGCTCGTTCAACCGCATCACGATAGACGGCGACACCTCGACCAACGACTCGTTCGTGCTGATCGCCAGCGGTGCGGCCGGCAATGCGCCGATCTCGCAGTTCGACAGCGCCGACGGCGCCCTGCTGCGCGACACAGTGATCGCAGTGGCCGAGCAGCTCGCGCAGGCCATCGTGCGCGACGGCGAGGGTGCGACCAAGTTCATCACGCTGCAGGTGAACGGCGGGCGCAACGAGGCCGAATGTCGCCAGGTCGCCTACGCGATCGCCCACTCGCCGCTCGTCAAGACGGCCTTCTTCGCCAGCGACCCGAACCTCGGTCGCATCCTCGCTGCAGTCGGCTATGCCGGAATCGTCGACCTCGACCAGACGCTGATCGACTTGTACCTCGACGACGTGCTGGTTGCCGTGCAGGGCGGACGCAACCCGGCCTACCGGGAGGAAGACGGCCAGCGCGTGATGAAGCAGAGCGAGATCACGGTGCGCGTCGAGCTGGGCCGCGGCGACGAGCAGGCGACCGTGTGGACCTGTGACCTGAGCCACGACTACGTGAGCATCAACGCCGACTACCGGTCCTGAGCGTTCGGGGCCCGAGCGTGCTGACGCTCCGATGACCCGGCGGTCGTGGCGCAATCCGTGGGTTGCGCGCCACGGTGAGGGTTGGCTGCACTTGAGCTGCGAAAGGTCCGGCTGCTAGCATCGTGCCCTCGATTCTGGAGAGCAGCGCATGAAACCACGTCAACCGATCTGCCTGCACGCCGCCCTGCGCGGTGGGCTGCGCATCGGCACACGGGTGGTGCCGCTGCCGGCGGTCGGTTCGCCGGCCTCCCACCGAGCAGGCACCCGCTTCAGCGGCCTGCCGGTACCGAACTAGCCCTCCCAGCCAACCGCACGCCGGTCGCCGCTGTGAGTGCAGCGGAAGGCCCGGAATCCATCCTTCGCTGCCGTTGTTGTTGAAGATCGCCGAGGCCCACGAAGCCGGCGGTGAGCCAGGAACCTATCGGGACCTGGCGACCAGGGAGACCGTTGTGAGCAAGACCCTGAGCCTGTTGCTGGTCCCGTTGGGGACCTTCCTGTGGCAAGTCGTGCCGACCGCGCTGCGCCGCCGCCTGCGCGTGCCCGCAGGCGACCTTCTGCGCGACGCGACCTACCGGCGCCTCTGGACGTCGATCCTGATCAGCTCGTTCGGCGGGCAGGTCACGATGCTCGCGCTGCCGCTCACCGCCGCGGTGCTGCTGCACGCCACGCCGACGCAGATGGGCCTGCTGACCTTCACCGAGATCGTGCCGTTCGTGCTGTTCTCGCTGCCCTCGGGCGTGTGGCTCGACCGTGTGCGCAAGCTGCCGGTCTACGTGGTTGGCGAGACCTGCCTCGCTGTCGTCGTGGCGAGCGTGCCGCTCGCCTGGGCGATGGGCTGGCTCGGCATGACCTGGATGTACGTCGTGGGCTTCGTGATCGGCACGGTCTACACGACGGCCGGCACGGCGGCGCAGATCGTGCTGACGCAGGTGGTCGCGCGCGAGCGGCTGGTCGAGGCGCATGCGAAGAACGCGCTGGCGAGCTCGGGCGCCGAGGTCGCCGGTCCCGGTCTGGCGGGCGCGCTGATCAAGGCGTTCGGCGCGCCGCTGGCCCTGCTCGCCGATGCGCTGCTGCTGCTCGTCTCGGCCGCCATCCTGCGCGGCATCCGCGTCAACGAGCAGCGTCTGCAGCGGTCCGACGCGCACTTCTGGCGCGACCTCAGGGCCGGCGTGCGCTTCGTGCGCAGCCAGCGCTTGCTCGTGTCGCTCGCCGCGACGGTGGGCGGCTGGCAGATGTGCCACAACGCGGCGCTCGTCGTGCAGATCCTGTTCGCCACGCGCACGCTCGGGTTGTCGGAGCAGGCGGTCGGCCTCAGCTACGTCGGCATGGGCGCGGGCACCGTGCTGTCGAGTCTGTTCGGGCATCGCATCTCCAGGCGCCTGGGCCCGGGCCCCTGCCTCGTGCTCGGCATCGCGGTCTGCGGCCTGGGTTGGCTGGCGGTGTCGGTGGCGCCGGCCAATGCCTGGGGCGTGGCGCTGTTCGCGTCGATGCTGCTGTGCTTCTCGTTCGGGGCCGTGCTCATCTTCATCAACTTCCTGGCGCTGCGCCAGGCGGTCACGCCCGAGCCGATGCTCGGCCGCATGACGAGCACGATGCGCTGGCTGATCCTGCTACCCGCCGGGCCCGGCGCGCTGATCGGCGGCTGGCTGGGCGAGCACTACGGGCTGCGCGCGTCGCTTGCCTTCGCCGGCGGCGCGGCGCTCCTGCTCGCACTCGTCGCCTGGCGTCACCCGGTGATCCGCAACGTGCGCGCACTGCCGAGGCCCGAGTTGCCCGACGACTGGCTGGGCGCAGAGGCGACCGTGCGCCCAGCGCCCGACACGGTTTGATGCAACTTCGCGTTCAAGCAGCAAGGAATCGGGGTGGCCTTGGGCTCGTTGAGATCGGTGCGACAAGACGCCTTGATCCGACCCGTATCGACATCAAGGCCTGAGCGAGGCCGAGGGCGGCGGGTGACCGGCTGCCTCCGTGTCCCCCGACGCCAGCCTGACGGCTGGCGTCTCCTCCTTTACCTGCGGCAGCCGGTCACCCGCCACCCTCGGCCAGGAAGCAGCGGGGCAATCTTGCGTGCGCGGCGGTACAGCGGCGGTGGTGCAGAGCGTCAGGACGGCTGGCGCGCGCGCCAAACTACCGAAGAAGCGGGCGCCCTGATCCAAGCAATTGAATGCGAGACCGTATCAGTCGAGCACGCCCTCGTGCGCCCCGCCGGGAGAGAAGCCATCGACCGCGTCGGTGATGATGCCGTCGATGCCCAGGCCGAGGAGTCGCCGGGCCTCGGCCGGATCGTTCACCGTGTAGCACAGCGCGCGAAGGCCCGCACCGTGCAGCCGGGCGATCACCGCGCTGTCCATCAACGGATAGGCCGTCACGACCGCGGCACAGCCCAGCGAGATCGCGAGCCCGAACCAGTCGGGCGACAAGGCGTCGAGCAGCAACGCACGGGGCAGTTCAGGGGCCGCCTGACGCGCCGCGGCGAGCGATGCAGCTTCGAACGAACTCAGCAGCGGCGGTGGGGAGCGACCCGTCCAGTGCCGCGCCGCTGCCTTTGCGACGACGCGGCCGGTCTCATCCTCCTGCCCCGGCGTGGGCTTTAGTTCGATGTTGAGGGCGAAGCCGTTGCGCAGCACGAAGCCGGCTATCGCTTCCAGGCTCGCAATCGGCTCGCCGGCAAAGGTGCGGCTGTGCCAGCCCCCGGCGTCGAGGCGCGACAACTCGCTCCAGGGGCGCTCGCCGGCAATGCCTCGCACCGGGGTCGTGCGCTGCAACGTGTCGTCGTGGAGCAGGAACGGCACGCCGTCGGCGCTGAGCTTGACGTCGCACTCGAAGGCGCGATAGCCGTGGCGCGCGCCGGCACGCAACGCGGCCAGCGTGTTCTCCGGCGCCAGCTTGCCTGCGCCGCGGTGGGCGATCCACAGCGGGTACGGCCAGTCGTTCATGACGCGACGCGGGCCAGCGTCTTGGCGTCGAACCAGTGCAGTCGTTCCGCTGCGACCTGCAGCGGCAGCACGTCGCCTTTCCGTGGCGGTGGCAGCAATCCGTCGATGCGCACGGTGAAGAGCGTCTCGCCCAGGCGGCAGTACACCAACCGCTCGGCGCCGAGCATTTCCACCACGTCGACCTGCAACTGCCAGCCGTCGGTTCCGCTGCCGCCCCAGAGCGCATGCTCCGGGCGCAGGCCGAGGATCAGTTCGCCGTCGCGCGGCGCCGCCTGCGGCAGCGGCAGTGCCTGGCCGCCGGTGGTGAAGCGGGCGCCGTCGGCCACGCCGCGCAGCAGGTTCATCGGCGGCGAGCCGATGAAGCCGGCGACGAAGGTGGTGGCCGGCCGTGCGTAGACCTCTTCGGGCGTGCCGATCTGCTCCATGCGGCCGCTGTTCATCACGATCATCCGCTGCGCCAGGGTCATCGCCTCGACCTGGTCGTGGGTGACGAAGAGCGACGTGATGCTCAACTCATGGTGCAGCTTCTGGATCTCCAGCCGGGTCTGTGCGCGCAGCTTGGCGTCCAGGTTGGACAGTGGCTCGTCGAAGAGGAAGACAGACGGCTGGCGCACGATGGCGCGGCCCATCGCCACCCGCTGGCGCTGGCCGCCGGAGAGTTCGCGCGGCTTGCGTTGCAGGTACGCGCCCAGTTCCAGGATCTTGGCCGCCTTCTGCACCCGTACCTCGATCTCGGCCTTGGGCAGCTTGGCGATCTTCAGGCCATAGGCCATGTTGTCGTAGACGCTCATGTGCGGGTAGAGCGCGTAGTTCTGGAAGACCATCGCGATGTCGCGCTCGGCCGGCTCGAGCCGATTGACCACGCGACCACCGATGTCGATCTCGCCGCCGGTGATCTCCTCCAACCCGGCCACCATGCGCAGCAGCGTGCTCTTGCCGCAACCGCTCGGTCCGACGATGACGACGAACTCGCCGTCCGCGATCTCGGCGCTGACGCCGTGGATGACCTTGACGCCGGCCGGTCCGCGGCCGTAGGTCTTTTCGACGTTGCGCAGTGAGATGGCACCCATGTCTTGGTCGGCTCTACTTTTCGGTGTCCACGAGGCCCTTGACGAACCAGCGCTGCATGAGGATGACCACCGCCGCCGGCGGCAGCATCGCCAGTATGGCGGTGGCCATGACGACATTCCAGTCGATGGCTGCGTCGCCGCCCCCGGAAATCATGCGTTTGATGCCCATCACGATGGGCGCCATGTCTTCGCTGGTGGTCACCAGCAGCGGCCACAGGTACTGGTTCCAGCCGTAGATGAACTGGATCACGAACAGCGCCGCAATCGAGGTCCGCGACAGCGGCAGCAGCACGTCCCAGAAGAATCGCATCGGGCCCGCGCCGTCGATGCGAGCGGCCTCCACCAGTTCGTCGGGCACGGTCAGGAAGAACTGGCGGAACAGGAAGGTGGCCGTTGCCGAGGCGATCAGTGGCACGGTCAGACCGGCGTAGCTGTTGAGCATGCCGAGGTCGGACACCACCTTGTAGGTCGGCAGGATGCGCACCTCCACCGGCAGCATCAGCGTCACGAAGATCATCCAGAACACCATGTTGCGCAGCGGGAAGCGGAAATAGACCACCGCGAATGCGCTGAGCAGGCTGATGGCGATCTTGCCGATGGAGATGACCAGGGCGGTCACCAGGCTGATCCACAGCATGGGAGCCACCGGCGGCGTGCGCGCGCCGTTGTCGGTCTGGCCGCCGAAGAGCGCCAGCGTGTAGCTCGGCACGATGTTGTCGCCCGGCAGCAGCGACATCGGCGCCTGCTGCGCGATCTCCCGTGCCGTGTGGGTGGAAGCGATGAAGGTGAGGTAGATCGGAAAGGCGACGATCAGCACGCCCAGCACGAGCACGAGGTGCGAGAGTGCGCGCGCGACGGGGCGGTTCTCGATCATTTCTGCGTCCCGGACACAGTGAGCTGGGGGGGCGTTCCGGGTCCGGGTTTCCCGGACCGGAACACGCCCCCTTGGGGGGCCGCGAACGAAGTGAGCTGGGGGGCCATCATCAGTACTGCACCTTCTTCTCGACGTAGCGGAACTGCATCACGGTGAGCGCAATGACGATCGCCATCAGCACCACCGATTGCGCCGCCGAACTGCCCAGGTCGAGCGCCTTGAAGCCGTCGAAATAGACCTTGTAGACGAGGATGGCAGTGTCCTTGCCAGGGCCGCCCTGGGTGGCGGCATCGACGATGGCGAAGGTCTCGAAGAACGCGTAGATGATGTTGATGACGAGCAGGAAGAAGGTGGTCGGCGACAGCAGCGGAAACTGCACGGTCCAGAAACGGTGCCAGGGGCCGGCGCCGTCGATCGCCGCTGCCTCGATCAGGCTCCTGGGGATGGACTGCAAACCGGCGAGGAAGAACAGGAAGTTGTACGAGATCTGCTTCCACACGGCGGCCAAGCACGATCAGCGTCATCGCATGGTTGCCGTTGAGCAGGTGGTTCCACTCGAAGCCCAGACGGCGCAGCGCGAAGCTCACCACGCCGACCGAGGGCGCGAACAGGAACAGCCACAGCACTCCGGCCACCGCCGGCGCCACCGCATACGGCAGGATCAGGAAGGTCTTGTAGAGCGGGCCACCCTTGACCACGCGGTCGGCCATCACTGCCAGCAGCAGCGACACCGTGAGGCCCGTGCCGGCCACCAGCACCGAGAACAGCGCCGTGGTCCTGAACGAGGCCAGGTAGGTGTCGTCGGCGAAGAGCCGCGTGAAGTTCTCTGCGCCCACGAACTGAGTCGAGGTGCCGAAGGCGTCTTCGAGCATCACGCTCTGGTAGATGGCCTGGCCGGCAGGCCAGAAGAAGAACACGAGCACGACGGCCATCTGCGGTGCGACCAGCACCCACGGCAGCCACCAGCTCTTGAAGCGGACGCGTTTCTCGACAGCCAAGGATCGTTACTCTGGCTAGACCCTCCCCGCACGGCGGGGAGGGGCAGGGAGGGGTGCCGTCATTTCGGCCACACGGCAGGGCCATCGGCCCTGCCGCAGGCTGACAAGGGCTTCAGCGCTTGTTAGCCTTCTCGAAGCGCTCGAGCAGCTCGTTGCCGCGCTTGACGATGCTGTCCAGCGCTTCCTTGGCCGTCTTCTTGCCCCCCCAGACCTGCTCCAGTTCCTCGTCCTCGACGGCGCGGATCTGTACATAGTTGCCCAGGCGGATACCGCGCGACTTGTCGGTCGTCTTGCGGATCATCTGGTTGACCGCGGTGTCGGTGCCGGGGTTCGCCTTGTAGAAGCCCGACTTCTCGGTGAGGGCGAAGGCGGCCATGGTGATCGGCAGGTAGCCGGTGCGCTTGTGGCTGGCCGACTGCACTTCCGGGTTCGAAAGGAAATTGAAGAAGGTGGCCACGCCCTTGTATTCGGCGGGCTTCTTGCCCGACGTGACCCACAGGCTGGCGCCGCCGATGACAGTGTTCTGCGGCGCGCCCGGAACGTCGGGGTAGTAGGGCAGAGTCGCCAGCGCGAAGTCGAACTTGGCATTGCGCTTGACGTTTCCGTAGAAGCCCGAGGAGGTGGTGATCATCGCGCACTCACCGGAGACGAATGTCGCCTCGGGCACGTTGCCGCGGCCCTTGTAGACGAACAGGCCTTGCTTGGCCATGTTGCCCAGGTTCTCGATGTGCCGCGTGTGCAGTGGCGAGTTCAGCACCAGCCGCGCGTCCATCCCGCCCAGGCCATTGCGCTTGGTGGCCATTTCCACGTTGTGCCAGGTCGAGAAACTCTCGAGCTGCGTCCATCCCTGCCAGGCGATCGTGAGCGGGCACTTGTGGCCCGAGGCCTTGAGCTTGGCAGCGGCGAGCGCGACCTCGGGCCAGGTGGTCGGCGGCTTCGAGGCGTCGATGCCGGCAGCCTTGAAGGCATCCTTGTTGATGTAGAAGACGGTGGTCGAGCTGTTGAACGGGAAGCTCAGCATCTGCCCGTTGGGCGCCGTGTAGTAGCCGGCGACCGCTGGCACGTAGGCCGTGGGGTCGAACTTGAAGCCGGCGTCCTTCATCATCTGGCCCACGGGCATGATCACGCCCTTGCTCGCCATCATGGTGGCCGTGCCGACCTCGAAGACCTGCAGGATGTGCGGCGCGTTGCCGGAACGGAAGGCGGCCACCGCCGCGGTCATCGATTCGTCGTAGCTGCCCTTGAAGGTCGGCACGATCTTGTAGTCCTTCTGGCTGGCGTTGAACTCCTTGGCCAGGTCGTTCACCCACTCGTTGTTGACCGCGGTCATCGAATGCCACCACTGGATCTCGGTCTGCGCATGGGCCGGCAACGTGAACGAAACGGCCAGCGCGGCGGCCGGAAGGGCTAGAAGCTTCAGTTTCATGAGAACTCCGAAATGGACCGATGATTAAACAGGAGTGGCATGGAAGTTTGCGGCCACTTTGTGACAAGGCCGTTTCTGTCATGGAAGGCCGGGCACGGCAACGGGGATAACCCCGCAAACCGAACTGGCAGTTTGTTCAAGGTCAAGCAGCGATGCTGCGCTGCGGTAGCATGGCCTCCCACGCGCAGACACAGGAGGATGCCCACTCCTGGAGCCGATGAACGCACCGCTTCCGCTGAACCCGATCGTCGCCGCGCACAGCGGCGAACGTGAATCTGGGCCAGCCCCGCGGCTGCGCGAGATTCCGTACAACTACACCTCGTTCTCCGATCGCGAGATCGCGATCCGCCTGCTCGGCAGGCCGGCCTGGGAGATGCTCGACCGGCTGCGCAGCGAGCGCCAGACCGGACGCTCTGCGCGCATGCTCTACGAGGTGCTGGGCGACATCTGGGTCGTGCAGCGCAACCCGTACCTGCAGGACGACCTGCTCGACAGTCCGCGTCGGCGCCGGCTGCTGATCGAGGCGCTGCACCACCGGCTCGGCGAGGTGCAGGCGCGGCGCACGCCAGAGCACGATGCCGAACGCGACGCCATCGTCGGCCAGCTGCTCGACGCAGCCGGCCGGACGGTCCGGGCCTTCGCCGCGCAGTTCGACGAGGTTGCCGAGTTGCGACGCCGCGCCACGCGGGTGCTGCGCCGTGTGACGGCGCGCGACAACATCAAGTTCGACGGCCTCTCGCGCGTCTCGCACGTGACCGACGCCACCGACTGGCGCGTCGAGTACCCGTTCGTCGTGCTGACGCCGGACAGCGAAGCCGAAGTGGCGGGGCTGGTCAAGGCCTGCATCGAACTCGGCCTGACGATCATCCCGCGCGGGGGCGGCACCGGGTACACCGGTGGCGCCATTCCGCTCGTCTGGCAGAGCGCGGTGATCAACACCGAGAAGCTGGAAGCGATGACCGAGGTCGAGCACGTTCTGCTGCCCGGGCTGGCGAAGCCGGTCGCGACGGTCTGGACCGAAGCCGGCGTCGTCACCCAGCGCGTCGCCGATGCCGCCGAGAGGGCGGGCTTCGTGTTCGCCGTCGATCCCACGTCGGCCGAGGCAAGCTGCGTCGGCGGCAACGTGGCGATGAACGCCGGCGGCAAGAAGGCGGTGCTGTGGGGAACCGCACTCGACAACCTGGCGTCCTGGCGCATGGTGACGCCCGACGCGCAGTGGCTGGAGGTGATCCGCCTGAACCAGAACCTCGGCAAGATCCACGACGTCGAGGTGGCGAGCTTCGAGTTGCGCTATTTCGACACCGAGCGTCGCGCGATCGACTGGACGCGGCCGATCCGCACCGAACGCCTGGACATCCCCGGGCGCACCTTCCGCAAACAGGGTCTCGGCAAGGACGTGACCGACAAGTTCCTGGCCGGACTGCCGGGAATCCAGAAGGAAGGTTGCGACGGCATCATCACCAGCGCGCGCTGGGTGGTGCACCGCATGCCGGCGCACGTGCGCACGGTCTGCCTCGAGTTCTTCGGCAACCCGAAGGACGCGGTGCCGAGCATCGTCGAGATCAAGGACTACCTGTTCTCGCTCGGCCAGGGCCGTGCGAACACCGACGCGGAGGGCCCGTCGCCGGTGCTGCTGGCCGGGCTGGAGCACCTCGACGACCGCTACCTGAAGGCCGTCGACTACACGACCAAGAGCAAGCGCGGGGCGCTGCCGAAGATGGCGCTGTTCGGCGACATCGTCGGCGACGACGCCGATGCCGTGGCGCGCGCGACGTCGGAAGTCGTGCGCATCGCCAACAGCCGCGGCGGCGAAGGCTTCACGGCGATCGCGCCCGAGGCGCGCAAGAGGTTCTGGCTCGATCGCAAGCGCACCGCGGCGATCAGCAGGCACACCAACGCCTTCAAGATCAACGAGGACGTGGTGATTCCGCTGCAGCGCATGGGCGAGTACACGGAGGGCATCGAGCGCCTGAACATCGAGCTCAGCCTGCGCAACAAGCTGGCGCTCGTCGCTGCGCTGGAAACTTTCCTTCTCAAGGGCCAGCTGCCGCTCGGCAAGAGCGACGACGCGGGCGGGACTGCACCGGTCGAACTGCTCGAAGACCGTGTGCAGCAGGCGTTGGCTCTGCTGCGCGACGTGGGCGCGATGTGGCGGCACTGGCTGGCCGACCTGGACCGGACCGACGCCGATTCGGGTCGCACCTTCTTCGCACAATTGCAGGACCACAGCCTGAGAGCCTCCTGGAAGACGCAGCTGCAGGCGCCGCTGCAGGCTATCTTCGCCGGTTCCGCGCTGTCGGCGATCGCCGAAGCCTGCGCGGCCATCCACAAGGAGGTGCTGCACGGGCGTGTCTGGGTGGCGCTGCACATGCATGCCGGCGACGGCAACGTGCATACCAACATCCCCGTCAACAGCGACAACTACGAGATGCTGCAGACGGCGCACGAGGCGGTGGTTCGCATCATGGCGCTGGCGCGCTCGCTCGACGGCGTGATCTCGGGCGAGCACGGCATCGGCATCACCAAGCTCGAGTTCCTGAGCGACGGAGAGATCGCCGACTTCACGGCCTATAAGGGACGCGTCGACCCCGAAGGCCGCTTCAACAAGGGCAAGCTCCTTCGCGCGCCGGGCCTGCCCGCGGACCTGACCAATGCCTACACGCCGAGCTTCGGCCTGATGGGCCACGAGTCGCTGATCATGCGGCAGAGCGACATCGGCGCGATCGCCGACTCGGTGAAGGATTGCCTGCGCTGCGGCAAGTGCAAGCCGGTCTGCGCGACGCATGTGCCGCGCGCCAACCTGCTGTACAGCCCGCGCAACAAGATCCTCGCGACCTCGCTGCTCATCGAGGCGTTTCTCTACGAAGAGCAGACGCGCCGCGGCGTGAGCATCAAGCACTGGCAGGAATTCGAGGACGTGGCCGACCACTGCACCGTCTGTCACAAGTGCCTCAGCCCGTGCCCGGTGAACATCGACTTCGGCGACGTGTCGATGGCCATGCGCAACCTGCTGCGCAAGATGGGCCGGAAGAGCTTTCGACCGGGCAACGCGGCAGCGATGGCGATGCTCAACGCCACCAACCCCGAGACGATCAAGCTGCTGCGCTCGGCGATGGTCGGCGTCGGCTTCAAGCTGCAGCGGCTGGCCAACGACCTGCTGCGCGGCATGGCCAGCAGGCAGACTGCCGCGCCGCCAGCCAGCGTGGGCACGGCACCGCTGAAGGCGCAGGTGATCCACTTCATCAACAAGAAGCTGCCCGGCGGGTTGCCGACGAAGACCGCGCGAGCATTGCTCGACATCGAGGACAGGAACTACGTTCCGATCATCCGCGACCCGAAGTCCACCAACGCCGACACCGAGGCGGTGTTCTACTTTCCAGGCTGCGGCTCGGAGCGGCTGTTCTCCCAGGTAGGGCTGGCGACGCAGGCGATGCTCTGGCACGCCGGCGTGCAGACCGTGCTGCCGCCCGGCTACCTGTGCTGCGGCTACCCGCAGCGCGGCTCGGGCCAGTTCGACAAGGCCGAGAAGATCATCACCGACAACCGGGTGCTGTTCCACCGGGTCGCCAACACGCTGAACTACCTCGACATCAAGACCGTGGTGGTGAGTTGCGGCACCTGCTACGACCAGCTGCTGGACTACCAGTTCGACAAGATCTTCCCCGGTTGCCGCATCGTCGACATCCACGAATACCTTCTGGCCAAGGGCATCACGCTGGGTGCCAATGGCGGGTACCTCTACCACGACCCCTGCCACAGCCCGATGAAGCTGCAGGAGCCGATGAAGACGGTGAAGGCGCTGGTCGGGCCGAACGTGATCGAGAGCAAGCGCTGTTGCGGCGAGAGCGGCACGCTGGGCGTGACGAGGCCCGACATCTCGACGCAGGTCCGCTTCCGCAAGGAGGAGGTCCTGCGCCAGGACGAAGTGGCGCTGAGGGCGTTGATGAAGGGCGCCGACGAAGGCCCAGCGGCCGGCAGGGTCCCGATCAAGATCCTCACCTCGTGCCCGAGCTGCCTGCAGGGCCTGAGCCGCTTCAGCGGCGACCTGGCCAACGGCCTGCTCGAGGCCGACTACATCGTGGTCGAGATGGCCAACCGGATCCTCGGACCCGACTGGATGCCCGACTACGTGGCGCGCGCCAACGCCGGCGGCATCGAGCGGGTGCTCGTATGAGTCGCCGAATCGAAGCGCCTATGAAATTGCGCAGAGTAGGCGACTCAAGCTCAGGCCTTCTCTGCACAGCTGCGCAGGTGCTTCGTTCCGGCCTGAACGAGTGCGAGTTGTGCCGCGGCAGCGGCGGCGTAAGGGTCGCGGACTCGCCGCGATGGCGCGTCGTCAGGGTCGACGATGCTTCCTTTCCGGCCACTTACCGCGTGATCTGGAATGCCCACGTGGCCGAGTTCAGCGACCTCTCGCCGGACGAGCGCGCCGAATGCATGGAAGTGGTCGTGCGTGTCGAGCGTGTGCTGCGCGAGCAACTGCATCCGACCAAGGTCAACCTCGCGTCGCTCGGCAACATGGTGCCGCACCTGCATTGGCACGTGATCGCTCGCTTCGACTGGGACAGCCACTTTCCGCAAGCCGTCTGGGCCGCCGCCGCGCGCACCGTCGAGCCGCCGGCCTTGGCGCGGCTCGCCGTTCCACTGGAGCGACTCGACCTCGCGGTCCGCGCCGCGTTGAATGCATGACGCACTACACTCTGCGTCCTCGACTCGAAAGGTGAACCCGCAGCCATGGCCGGCCTCACGACCTCCACCCCGCAACCGACGGCCCTCACCGTCCACCAGCAATCCCGCGTGCTCGAAGTCGCCTTTGCCGATGGCGCAACGTTTCGCCTGCCGTTCGAGCTGATGCGCATCTATTCGCCGTCGGCCGAAGTGCAGGGCCATGGGCCCGGGCAGGAGGTGCTGCAGACCGGCAAGCGCGAGGTCGGGCTGCTCGGCCTCGAACCGGTCGGCAACTACGCCGTGCAGCCCTCGTTCTCGGACGGGCACGACACGGGCATCTACTCGTGGGACTACCTCTACTTCCTCGGCACGCAGCAGGCGGCGCTGTGGAAGCAGTACGAGGAGCGGCTGGCCGCGGCCGGCATGAGTCGCGATGCGCCGATGGCGGTGGCGGCTGCCGGCGGCGCCTGCGGCCACCAGCACTGAACCGCGAGCCATGGCGATGAGCGAAACACATTTCGGCTTCGAGACCGTGAAGGTGCGCGAGAAGGTCAGCCGCGTGCGCGGGGTGTTCGATTCCGTCGCGTCGCGCTACGACCTGATGAACGACCTGATGTCGCTCGGCCTGCACCGCGCCTGGAAGGCCTACACCGTGGCCGTGGCAGCGCTGCGCGAGGGCGACCGCGTGCTCGACATCGCCGGTGGCACGGGCGACCTGGCGCGCGCCTTCGCGCGCAAGGTGGGCAGCCGCGGCATGGTCGTGCTGACCGACATCAACGAGGCGATGCTCGAGCGTGGCCGCGACCGCCTGATCGACGAGGGCCTGGTGCTGCCGATTACGCTGTGCGACGGCGAGGCCCTGCCGTTCGCGGCCGACAGTTTCGACGTGGTGAGCGTCGCCTTCGGCCTGCGCAACATGACGCACAAGGACCGCGCTCTGGCCGAGATGCAACGCGTGTTGCGCCCGGGAGGGCGCCTGCTCGTGCTCGAGTTCTCGAAGGTCGCCGCGCCGCTGGCAAAGCCCTACGACTGGTACTCCTTCAAGGTGCTGCCGCTGATCGGCAAGCTCGTCACCGGTGACGCCGAGAGCTATCGCTACCTCGCCGAATCGATCCGCGTTCACCCCGACCAGGCGGCGCTCAAGGCGATGCTGAAGGAGGCCGGGTTCGGCCATGTCGACGTGCACAACCTGAGCGCCGGGGTGGTGGCGCTGCACGTCGGTATCAAGTGCTGAGGCTGCAGGCGGTTCGTCAGCCCCGTCCGTAGCTGTCGTCGTAGCGGACGATGTCGTCCTCGCCCAGGTAGCTGCCAGACTGCACCTCGATGATTTCCAGCGGCACCTTGCCCGGGTTGGCCAGGCGGTGCATGCGGCCGAGCGGGATGTAGGTGCTCTGGTTCTCGGCGAGCAGGATCACCTTGTCGCCGTTGGTCACCTCGGCGGTGCCGCTGACGACGACCCAGTGCTCGGCACGGTGGTGATGCTTCTGCAGGCTCAGGCTGGCACCGGGCTTGACCATGATGCGCTTGACCTGAAAGCGCGCGCCGTGGTCGATGCTGTCGTACCAGCCCCAGGGCCGGTGGACCTTGCGGTGCAGTTCGTGCTCGCCGCGCTGCGCGCTGCCGAGCGCGCCGACGATCTTCTTCACGTCCTGACTGCTCGCGCGGTCGCTGACGAGCACCGCATCGGACGTCTCGACGACCACCACGTCGTGCAGTCCGACCACGCTGACGAGGCGGCTCGTGGCGTGCACCAGCGAGTCGTGGCTGTCGCTGAACAGCACGTCGCCGATGGCGGCGTTGCCCTGCGGATCCTTTGCTGCCACCTGCCACACCGCGTCCCAGGCGCCGAGATCGTTCCAGCCTGCCGCCAGCGGCAGCATGCGCAGGTCGATGCCGGTGTCGGCCAGGGTTCCGGCGCACTTTTCCATCACCGCGTAGTCGATCGATTCGGCCGGGATGGCGGCGAACTCGGCCTGGCCCGGGCGCACGAAGAGGCTGTCGGTGCTGCGCTTGTCGAAGGCGGCGCGGGTCGCGGCATCGATGTCGGGCCGAAAGCGCTTCAGCGCCGCGAGCCAGACCGACGCCCGCAGCACGAACATGCCGCCATTCCAGTAGTAGCCGCCTTCGGCGAGATAGCGGCGCGCGGTCTCGGCGTCGGGCTTCTCCACGAAGCGCGCCACCGCTGGCGCATCGCCGCCCCCGGCGGCCGCCTGGACATAGCCGAAGCCGGTCTCCGCGCGGTCGGGCGTGATGCCGAGGATCACGATGCGGCCCGCCTCGGCGGCCAGTTGCACCGCGCGGCGCAGCGTGGTGGTGAACGCGGGCAGATCGGTGACGGTCTGATCGGCCGGCGCCATCACCAGCACCGGATCGCCGCCTTCGGCCATCGCCTGCAGCGCGGCCAGCGTCAGCGCAGGCGCGGTATTGCGACCGACCGGCTCGAGCAGCACGGCCTTCGGTTCGATCTTCAGTTCGCGCAGCTGGTCGAGGATGAGGAAGCGGTGCTCCTCGTTGCCGACGATCAGCGGGGCGGCGACATCGAGCCCACTGGCGGTCAGTGCCGTCATGCGCTGCACCGCCTGTTGCAGGAGGCTGGTGTTGCCCGACAGCACGAGAAACTGCTTCGGATAGCCCGACCGCGACAGCGGCCACAGGCGGGTGCCCGAGCCGCCCGCCATCACCACCGGTTGCACGGGAATGCTCATTCTTCGAATCCTCGGGGGTTGTTCGCCTGCCAGCGCCAGCTGTCCTCGCACATGCGCTGCAGGTCGTGTCGTGCTGTCCAGCCCAGCCGAGCGCGGGCCAGCGCGGGGTCGGCATAGCAGGCGTCGATGTCGCCCGGCCGGCGCGGGGCGAACACGTAGGGCACGTGTGCGTCCGCTCGCCTGCTCGTAGGCGCGCACCACGTCGAGCACGCTGTGGCCCTGGCCGGTGCCGAGGTTGACGGTGATCGAGTCGCGCGCATCGAGCAGGTGACGCAGCGCGGCGACATGGCCTTCGGCCAGGTCGGTCACGTGGATGTAGTCGCGCACGCCGGTGCCGTCGGGCGTGGCGTAGTCGTTGCCGTAGACCAGCAGATGGGGTCGCCGCCCGACGGCGACCTGGGCCACGTAGGGCATCAGGTTGTTCGGCGTTCCGCGCGGGTCCTCGCCGATCAGGCCGCTTTCGTGGGCGCCGACCGGGTTGAAGTAGCGCAGGCTGGCGATCGTCCAGTCCGGGTCGGCGGCCTGCAGGTCGCGCAGGATCGTCTCGCCCATCAGCTTGGTCGAGCCATAGGGGTTGGTCGCGGACAGCGCCGCATCTTCGCGAATCGGCAGGCGCTGCGGGCGCCCGTAGACGGTGGCGCTGGAACTGAATACGAAGGCCTTGCAGGCATGGCGCTGCATGGCCTGGCAGACCGTCATCAACCCGCCCAGATTGTTCGCGTAGTACGCGAGCGCCTGGCTGCTGCTCTCCGCTACGGCCTTGAAGGCGGCGAAATGCACGACGGCATCGAAGTCATGAGAAGCGAAGACGCGCTGCACGGCAGACGCATCGCAGACGTCGACGCGCTCGAACGATGGCTCGCTGCCGGCAAGCCGGCGCAGCCGAGCCAGCACTTCGGGCGAACTGTTCGAGAAGTTGTCGATGCCGACCACGCCGTAGCCCGCGGCAAGCAGCGCAAGCCAGGTGTGCGATCCGATGTATCCGGTGGCCCCGGTCAGCAGGATGGTGGGCATGCGCGTCGCAGTTCGATGGTCACGGAGCGGGTCGAAACCCCTCGAGGATTCTCTCATCGGGGGCGCTGCCCACGCCCGCGACAGCGGGGGCGGGGGCGATGCCGGTGCCTACAATCCGTGCATGTTCCGCACATTGACTGCCGGCCTGCAGGTGGCGCTTGCCGAGCGCCTGACCCTGTTGCTCAACCACGTGCTCGCCGCCGAGCCGGCGGCCACCGAGCGCCTTCGCGCGCACGGCGGGCGCAGCCTGCAACTGCAGCTCGATGGCTGGCCGGCGCTGTTGCCGGCGCTGCCCGAACTCGCCTTTCGCGTCACTCCGGCGGGCCTGCTCGAATGGTGCGGGACCGAGCTGCCGGCGAGCCCCGACCTGCGTCTGCGGCTGGATGCCTCGAACCCGGCGCTGGCGGTGGCGCAGTGGACGGCCGGCGAGAGGCCGAGTGTCGACATCCAGGGCGACGCCCAGTTCGCCGCCGATCTGAGCTGGTTGTTGGACAACCTGCGCTGGGACGTGCAGGAAGACCTGGCACGCCTTGTCGGCGAGGCGCCGGCGCACGAGATCGCCCGCGTCGGCAGGCGGCTCGCGAGCGGCCTGCGCGAGACCGTGCGCGCGCTCTCGCGCTGGGCGGTGCGCGCCGGCGAGCCGGGGTCCGGCCCGCGATGAGGCATTTCGCGCGCCTCGTCTTCATCGTTTTCACGGTCCTGCGCTTCGGGCTGGACGAACTGGCGCTGTCGGGGTTTCGCCAGCGCTGGGTCCGCACGCTGGTGCGCATGATGACGATCGGGCGGCGCCTCGGCGCGCCGCGCGGGCAGCGCCTGCGCACGGCGCTCGAGCAGCTCGGGCCGATCTTCGTCAAGTTCGGTCAGGTGCTCTCGACCCGCCGCGACCTGCTGCCGGCCGACATTGCCGACGAACTCGCGCGCCTGCAGGACCGCGTGCCGCCGTTTCCCGCGGCCCAGGCGCGACGGCTCGTTGAGCAGGCGTTCGGCCACCCGATCGAGGCGCTGTTCTCGCAGTTCGAGGCGGAGCCGGTGGCCAGCGCGTCGATCGCACAGGTCCACTTCGCCGTGCTGACGAGCGGGCGCGAGGTCGCGGTGAAGGTGCTGCGCCCGGGCATGCTCGAGGCGATCGAGGACGACCTGTCGCTGCTGCGGACGCTGGCGCGCTGGGTCGAGCGGCTGAGCGTCGACGGCAAGCGACTCAAGCCGCGCGAAGTGGTGGCCGAATTCGACAACTACCTGCACGACGAACTCGACCTCGTGCGCGAGGCGGCGAATGCAGCGCAGCTGCGGCGCAACATGCAGGGGCTCAACCTGGTGCTCGTGCCCGAGATGGTGTGGGACCTCTGCACCAGCGGCGTGATCGTGATGGAGCGCATGCACGGCGTTCCGATCAGCCAGCGGCAGCGCCTGCGCGAGGCCGGCGTCGACATCAAGAAGCTCGCCCGCGATGGCGTGACGATCTTCTTCACCCAGGTCTTCCGCGACGGATTCTTCCACGCCGACATGCACCCCGGCAACATCCAGGTCAGCCTGGCGCCGGAGACGTTCGGGCGCTACATCGCGCTCGACTTCGGCATCGTCGGCACGCTGACCGAGGTCGACAAGGAATACCTCGCCCAGAACTTCATCGCCTTCTTCCGCCGCGATTACAAGCGTGTCGCCGAGCTGCATGTCGAATCGGGCTGGGTGCCGCCGGGGACGCGCGTCGAGGAGCTCGAAGGCGCGATCCGCGCCGTCTGCGAGCCGCACTTCGACCGCCCGCTGAAGGACATCTCGCTCGGCAACGTGCTGCTTCGACTGTTCCAGACGTCGCGCCGCTTCAACGTCGAGATCCAGCCGCAGCTCGTGCTGCTGCAGAAGACGCTGCTCAACATAGAGGGTCTGGGACGCGAGCTCGACCCCGAACTCGACCTCTGGAACACGGCCAAGCCCTTCCTCGAGCGCTGGATGCACGACCAGGTCGGCTGGAGCGGTTTCGTCGAGAGACTTCAGCGCGAAGCGCCGCGCTATGTGCAGATGATTCCCGAGCTGCCGCGCCTCGTTCACCAGGCGCTGCAGAGCCAGTCGCGGTCGGAGCCCCGTTTGATCGAGGCCCTGCTCGCCGAACAGCGCAGCACCAACCGGCTACTGCAGAGAATCGGGTACGTGGCGATCGGATTCGTGCTCGGGCTGCTGACGATGCAGGCCTGGCTGCGCCTGCGCTGGTAGTCACGCGGCCGGGCGACGGTGCTGCTCAGCCACCCGCCTTGAAGCTCGTGAAGATGCGCGTCTGCACGCGCCGGATGTCCTGCGGCAGGCTGTCGGGGGCCGTCATCCTGGCCAGGTCCTGCGCGCCGAGAAAGATCGACTTGTTGGCGGCGACATCCTTGGCGACGAACTTCAGCGACGCGCGGTTCGGGTTGGCATAGAAGACCTTGTTCGTCAGCGACGCATGCACCTCGGGTCGGAGGATGTAGTTGATGAACAGGTGCGCATTCGTCGGGTGCGGCGCATCTGCCGGGATGGCCATCGAGTCGAAGAAGAGCGTGGCGCCGCTGGCGGGCACCAGCGCCTCGATCACCTGGCCGTTCTTCGCCTGCAGCGCGCGCGCCCGCGCGATATTGATGTCGCCGGAGTAGCCCATCACCGCGCACAGCGAGCCACCGGCCAGCTCGTCGATGTAGCCTGACGACGAGAACCGCGTGACGTAGGGGCGCACCTTCTTGAGCATCGCGCCGGCAGCCGAGTAGTCGGCGGCAGTGCGGCTGAAACCGGGCTTGCCGACGTAGAGCATCGCCACCGGCAGCACCTCGGAGGCGGAGTCGAGGAAGTTCACGCCGCAGGCTTTCAGCCTGGCGGCGTACTTGGGGTCGAACAGCAGCGACCAGGGGTTCTGCGGCATCGGCAGATCGCCGAGCGCCTTCTTGACCTTGTCGACGTTGATGCCGACGGTGACATAGCCCCACAGCCAGTCGACCAGGTACTGGTTGCCCGGATCGACCTTCGCCATCTGCTCGAGGATCGCCGGGTCGAGATTCCCCCAGTTCGTCAGCAAGGAACGGTCGAGCTTGCGGAACAGCCCACCCTCGATCTGCTGCTTCGCGAAGTGCGCCCCGGGCACGACGATGTCGTAGCCCGTCTTGCCCGCGACCAGCTTGGCGTGCAGGATTTCGTTGTTGTCGTAGTTGTCGTAGTTGACCTTGATGCCGGTCTCTCGCTCGAAGTTCTTGATCGTGTCCTCGGCGATGTAGTCGGACCAGTTGTAGATGTTCAAGACCTTGGCTTCCGGTGCCGCGGGGGGCGCAGCGAGCGCCGTGCCGGCAGCGACCGTCACGACCAGCAGCGCGGTGCCGGCGACGGCAAGGGCACGACGAAGGGCAATGCAATTCA
Organism: uncultured bacterium; assembly: GCA_963802435.1. Taxonomy (GTDB): domain Bacteria; phylum Pseudomonadota; class Gammaproteobacteria; order Burkholderiales; family Burkholderiaceae_C; genus CAIKUF01. Next base: position 70,254 of record CAWDIT010000006.1, on the reverse strand, counting down.
CGGTCTTCTCCTCTGGATGCGATATGACTCGAGACCAAGTCAGTCTGCTTTGAAGCTGTTTCCCGGACTGCGGCGCGACAGGCCCGCTTCCTGTCCGGACGCGTCGGCGGGGTCGAATCTCCGCAAAGATTCTAGGGCGCCCCTCACGATCCTCGCGGGCCCTCGTATAATTCAGGGTTTTTCTTTTCGAATCAAGGGCTTAGCCATGCCGATCTATGCCTACCGCTGCGCGTCGTGCGGGCACGCGAAGGATGTGCTGCAGAAGCTCTCCGACCCGCTGCTCACGACCTGCCCGTCCTGCGGCGCGGAATCGTTTCGCAAGCAGCTCACCGCCGCAGGATTCCAGCTCAAGGGCTCGGGCTGGTACGTGACCGATTTCAAGGGCGGCGCGCCTGCGGCCAAGCCCGACGCGGCCCAACCCGATGCGACGAAGCCGGCCGGGTCTGCCGAGCCCGCCACCAAGCCGGGTGCGGAGCCGCCGCCGTCTGCCGCGGTAACGGCGAAGCCCGAGGCCAGCACGGCGTCGAGCAGCGCCGCCAGCCCGGCAGGCGCCGCCAGCGGCGCGGCGCCGGCCGCGCAGTGACACCGCCCGCAGATGCGGCTTGACGTGAAGAAGTACCTGATCACCGGGCTGCTGGTCTGGCTGCCGCTCACCGTCACGATCTGGGTGCTGCAGGCAGTGCTCGGAGTGCTCGACGGCGTGTTCGGCGGTGTGCTGAGCGCGACCCAGGCACTGCTCCCGAGTAGCGCCCATGCGCCGATCGAGGTGCTGCGCCATGTGCCTGGGCTCGGCGTTGTGGTCCTGCTGGCCGCGCTGCTGCTGACCGGCGCCTTCGCGGCCAACATGTTCGGCCAGTGGTGGCTGCGCCAGGGCAACCGAGTGCTCAACAAGATCCCGATCGTCAAGTCGATCTACAACTCGGTCAAGCAGGTCTCGGACACGCTGTTCTCCAGCAGCGGCCAGGCGTTTCGCGAGGCGGTGCTGGTTCAGTACCCGCGCCAGGGCGCCTGGACGATCGCCTTCGTCACCGGGCGGCCGAGCGGCGAGGTGGTGCAGCACATCGGCAGCGACCATGTCAGCGTGTACGTGCCGACGACGCCCAACCCGACCTCGGGCTTCTTCCTGATGTTGCCGCGCGCCGAGGTGGTGCATCTGCGGATGAGCGTGGACGAAGCATTGAAGTACGTGATTTCCATGGGGGTGGTCGGCCCCGAGGGCCCCGCGGTCAAAGGCGGCGTGCCGAACCTGCCGCGTGCCGAATGAGCAGCTTGTCCGTCCCCGGCGCCTGCGGTACGCGCGAACGACCTGGCGCAGGCCGGCTGCCGATCCAGAATTCTCGAAACGGAGTGATTGCATGAGAACTACCTACTGCGGCCTGGTCAGCGAAACGCTGCTCGGACACGACGTGACGCTGATGGGATGGGCGCACCGGCGCCGCGACCACGGCGGCGTGATCTTCATCGACCTGCGCGATCGCGAGGGCCTGGTGCAGGTGGTGTGCGACCCCGACCGCGAACAGATGTTCAAGGTGGCCGAGGGCGTGCGCAACGAGTTTTGCCTGAAGATCGAAGGCCGCGTGCGCGCGCGTCCCGAAGGCACGGTCAACGCCAACATCACGAGTGGCAGCGTCGAGGTGCTGTGCCACGAGATCGAGGTCCTCAACCCGAGCCTGACGCCGCCGTTCCAGATGGACGACGAAGGCCTGTCGGAAACGACACGGCTGACGCATCGCGTGCTCGACCTGCGCCGCCCGCAGATGCAGCGCAACATGATGCTGCGCTACCGCGTCGCGATGGAGGTGCGCAAGTTCCTCGACGCCAATGGCTTCATCGATATCGAGACGCCGATGCTCACCAAGAGCACGCCGGAGGGCGCGCGTGACTACCTGGTGCCGAGCCGCGTGCACGAGGGCCAGTTCTACGCGCTGCCCCAGTCGCCGCAACTCTTCAAGCAGTTGCTGATGATGGCCGGCTTCGACCGCTACTACCAGATCGTCAAGTGCTTCCGCGACGAAGACCTGCGCGCCGACCGCCAGCCCGAGTTCACGCAGATCGACATCGAGACTTCGTTCCTCGCCGAAGAAGAGATCCGCGCGATGTTCGAGGGCATGATCCGCAGCACGTTCAAGCACGCGATCGGCGTCGAGCTGCCGCCGTTCCCGGTGATGGTGTACGCGGACGCGATGGCGCGCTTCGGTTCGGACAAGCCGGACCTGCGCGTCAAGCTCGAACTGACCGAGCTCACCGACGTGATGACCGACGTCGACTTCAAGGTCTTCTCGGGCCCGGCGACCACACCCGGCGGGCGCGTGGTGGCGCTGCGCGTACCGGGCGGTGCCGAGATCAGCCGCGGCGAGATCGACGCCTACGGCGAGTTCGTCAAGATCTACGGTGCCAAGGGGCTGGCGTGGATCAAGGTCAACGACGCCGCCAAGGGCCGCGAGGGGCTGCAGTCGCCGGTGGTGAAGAACCTGCACGACGCCGCCCTCGCCGAGATCGTCAGGCGCACCGGCGCGCAGAGCGGCGACGTGCTGTTCTTCGGCGCCGACAAGGCGAGCATCGTCAACGACGCGATGGGCGCCTTGCGGGTGAAGGTTGGCCACAGCGACTTCGGCAAGGCGCACGGTCTGGTGCAGGGCGAATGGGAGCCGCTGTGGGTGATCGACTTTCCGATGTTCGAGTACGACGACGCGGCGAAGCGCTGGAACGCGGTGCATCACCCGTTCACGTCGCCGAAAGCGGGCCACGAAGACTGGCTGGCGACCGACCCCGGCCGCTGCATCGCCAAGGCCTACGACGTCGTGTTGAACGGCATCGAGCTCGGTGGCGGGTCGGTGCGGATCCATCGCGAAGACGTGCAGAGCAAGGTCTTTCGCGCGCTCAACATCGGTAGCGAAGAGGCCGAAGCCAAGTTCGGCTTCCTGCTCGACGCGCTGCAGTACGGCGCCCCGCCGCACGGCGGCATCGCGATCGGACTCGACCGCTTCGTGATGCTGATGACGGGCGCCGAGTCGCTGCGCGACGTGATCGCCTTCCCGAAGACGCAGCGCGCGCAGTGCCTGCTGACGCAGGCCCCGAGCCCGGTCGACGAGAAGCAATTGCGCGAGCTGCACATCCGGTTGAGGAATCCGCAGGCGGCGGCCTGATAGCAATCCGGTCAGAATGAGCGGGGCGAAGCGCTACAAGATCCCGCAGTCGGTGCTCGTGGTGATCCACTCGCCCGAGCTCGACGTGCTGCTGATCGAGCGCGCCGACCATCCCGGCTACTGGCAGAGCGTGACCGGTTCGAAGGACCGCGCGGACGAGACAGCGATCGAGACCGCCCTTCGCGAAGTCGAAGAGGAAACCGGGATACGCCTGACGGCGATCCCTCCGGGTGTCCTGGGCTCCCCCCCGCCCCGAACCCTCCCCCTCGAGGGGGAGGGGCCTTCGAGCGTCCCCTTCTCCAACCTGGTCGACTGGGGTCTCGTCAATGTCTATGAGATCTACCCGCACTGGCGCCACCGTTACGCGCCGGGCGTGACGCAGAACACGGAGCACGTCCTCGGCCTCACCGTCCCGCGCGACATCGCCATCGCGTTGGCACCGCGCGAACACGTGCGCCACCAGTGGCTGCCGTGGCGCGAGGCAGCCGATCGCTGCTTCTCGCCGTCGAACGCGGAGGCGATACTGCAATTGCCCCGGTTCACCTGACCGCCATGCGTTCCACCCTGCACCCCAGCCATCTGTTGCGCGTCGCCACGTACAACATTCACAAGGGCGTGCGCGGCGTCGGACCGAGGAAGCGCCTGGAGATCCACAACCTCGGCCTGGGCGTCGAGGCGCTCGACGCCGACCTCGTGTTCCTGCAGGAAGTGCGCAACTTTCACCACCGCGAGGCGCGCCGCTTCCAGCGCACCTCGTTCGGCTGGCCCGACGAGCCGCAGGCCGAGTTCCTGGCGCCGGAAGGCTACGAAGTGGCGTACCGGACGAACGCGGTCACGCGTCAAGGCGAACACGGCAACGCGCTGTTGTCGCGCTGGCCGCTCGGGGACATCGGCCACCACGACGTGTCTGACCATCGCTTCGAACAGCGCGGGCTGCTGCACGTGCCTGTGCAGTGGAACGGCCTCGCCGTCCATGCCATCGTCGCCCACCTCGGGCTGATGCACGCCGGCAGGGTGCGACAGGTCGAGCGCATCGCTGCGTTCATCGCCGCCGAGGTGCCGCCCCACGAGCCCTTGGTGCTGGCCGGTGACTTCAACGACTGGGGCGAGAGGCTCGACGCGCCGATGGGCGAGATCGGCCTTACGCGCGCCGCGCTGCAGACCCCTGGCGCCGCGCCGCCGCGCACCTTTCCGTCACGCGTGCCGGTGTTCTCGCTCGACCGCATCTATACCCGAGGCTTCGAGTGCCGCGCGCTGGTCGTGCCGCGCGGTCCAACGTGGTCGCGCATGTCCGACCACCTGCCGCTGCTGGCGGAACTGGAGCTGGCTTGAGCCACTGCCCGCAGGGCGACTGCTCACCCTTGGCGGGACGGCACGAAGTGCCGGCGGTTCACCAATGATCCCGCAGGGCCGCCCCGAGGATGCACGCCTCGGTGATGCGCCGGGTGCGCTCGCAGTACCCGAAGCCGGTGAAGCGCAGGCTGGCTCGGCGCTGCATGGCCTGCCCATCTACACCGGCGGCAATGAGGTGACGCTGCTGCGCGGAGGCGTCGATTTGTTCCCCGCGATGTGCCAGGCCATCGGCGAGGCACGCCACGAGGTCTGGCTCGCCAGCTACATCTTCCACGACGACCCTGCCGCGCGGACCGTGGCGACTGCGCTCGCCGGCGCTGCCCGGCGCGGGTTGATGGTCAGCGTGGTGGTCGACGGGTTCGGCGTGGACAACACCTGGCCCGCGCTGCAGGACGAATTGCTCGCCGCCGGCGCGCACGTGGCGCTGTTCCGTCCGTTGCACCGCTGGTGGAACTGGCTGCAGCCGGGGCAGTTGCGTCGCCTGCACCACAAGCTTTGTGTGGTCGACGCCGAGGTGGCCTTCGTCGGCGGCATCAACCTGATCGACGATCACTTCGACCTGAACCACGGCTGGAGCGAACTGCCGCGGCTGGACTTCGCGGTGCGCGTGCGCGGGCCGCTGGCGCCTGCCGTGCAGCGCACCGCCCGCGCGATGTGGACACGCGCCTCGCTCGGCAAGGCCTGGCGCGAGGAGGTGCTGGCCCTGGCCAGCAGTGCGGAGCCACTGGCACGCGCGAAGCGGCTGCTCGACCGGCTGCGCTCGAGCGGCCCGCTGCCCGAGGTGGCCGACGCCGACCTGCGGCCGGTGCGCGCAGCCTTCCTGGTGCGCGACAACCTGCGCCAGCGTCGCAGCATCGAGCGCAGCTACGTCGAGGCGATCCGCCAGGCGCGCCACCGCATCGACATCGCGTCGGCCTACTTCTACCCCGACCGCCCGATCCGCCGCGCGCTGCGCGAAGCCACGCGGCGCGGCGTGCGCGTGCGCCTGCTGCTGCAGGGGCGCTGGGACTACCGCATGGCCGAGCTCGCCGCGTACGCGATGTGTGACGAACTGCTCGCCTACGGCGTGCAGATCCACGAGTACACCGCGGCATTCCTGCATGCCAAGGTGGCGGTGATCGACGACGACTGGGCGACCGTCGGCAGCTCCAACATCGACCCGCTGTCTCTGCTGCTGAACCACGAGGCCAACGTCGTCGTGCGCGACCGCGCGTTTGCTGCCAGCCTGCGCCAGGAGATCGAGATCGCGCTGGCGAACTCGGTCGAGGTGACCGAGGACAGCGTCGGCAGTGGGCCCAGACGCTTCCTGCGGCGCGGGTTCATAGCCTGGTGCGCGCGGCTGTATCTTCGCGTGGCGGGGGCGGCTGGGCGTTATTGACCGCCTGCCGCTGCGGGTAACATTGGCACGGTGAAGACAGACGCCACGCGGTACAAGCAGTCCAGGGAGCGAAGCGCCGAGGTGCTGCGGACGGCACTTGCGTTCATGGGACAGCACGATGCCGCCTTCAACCCGTTGACGTTCGCGGTCTGGTACGAACACGCGGCGGGAATCAATGCCGAGCTGACGCGCGCGATCGAACAGCGCCTGCTCGCCGAACCCCGGCTCGGCGACGAGACGATCGCCCGCCTGTACCGTGATCACGTCGGTGCAGTCGACGAGCAGGCCATGCAGCGCGCCAGTGCCGAACTGCAGCGCGTGATGTCGAGCATGGCGGAGAGCGCGGCCCACACCGGCCTGAAGGCCGGCCTGTTCAGTGAGCAGCTCAGCGAGTTGACGCAGACCCTGCGCGGCCAGGAGGCCGGGAAGATCGGGTCGGCGCTCAGTCAGACGCTGGCGGAGACCGCCGAGATGAAGGACTCGGCCGCGGCGTTGCAGCGACAGGTCGTTGCCAGCCGGCAGGAGATCGACCGTCTGCGCAGTGACCTGGACCGGGCGCGCGACGAAGCGCTGGTCGATCCGCTGACGCGCGTCGTCAATCGCAGGGGTTTCGACGGCAAGCTGAAGGAGATGCTCGACCAGGCGCCCGTGCCCGGCAGTTCGCACTGCCTGGTGATGTTCGACATCGACCGTTTCAAGGCGGTGAACGACACCTGCGGCCACGTGATGGGTGATCGGGTCCTGCAGGGCGTGGCCGAGGCGCTGGGCAGCGGCGTGCAGGATCCGACGCACTGCCTGGCACGCTACGGCGGCGAGGAGTTTGCGCTTCTGCTGCCGCACTGCACCCAGACCGCTGCGATCGCGCTGGCCGAGTCCTGCCGCGAGCGCGTCAAGGCGATGCGGGTGCGTGACCGTCGCACGCAGAGCGTCGTCCTGAGCGTGACGATCTCGGCGGGCGTGACCGCGCTGCAGCCTGGCGACGACGCGCAGAGCTTCATCGCGCGCGCCGATGGAGCCCTGTACGCAGCGAAAGAGGCCGGGCGCGATCGCGTGACCTGGGGCTGAATGCGTGACGGCGAAACATGTGGAGGCATTGATGTCAGAACTCGACAAGGTCATCGGCGAAGCCGTTTCGAATCAGAGCGTGCCCTTTCTGGTCGCCATGACGGGCAGTGCCGCTGGCATGACCTGGTCGGGGGCGGCGGGCGAGCGCAGCCCGGGGCAGGCCGCCACGGTCGACACCGTCTTTCGCATCTTCTCGATGACGAAGGCGATCGGGAGCACCGCTGCGATGATCCTGGTGGATCGCGGCAAGCTCAGCCCGGAGGCGACGGTAGAGAGCATCCTGCCCGAGTTCGGCGAACTGAAGATTCTGGAGGGCTTCGGCCCCGACGGTCCGAAGCTCAGGGCGCCGCGAATCAAGGCGACGGTCCGGCATCTGGCCACGCACACCTCGGGCCTGGTGTATGAGTTCTGGAACCCGGACATGCCGCGCTACATGGAGGCGACCGGATTGCGGAGCGTCCTGTCGGGACTGCGCGCGTCGTTGAAGTACCCGTTGCAGTTCGAGCCGGGCGAGCGCTGGGATTACGGTCCCGGCATCGACTGGCTCGGTCAGGTCGTGGAAAAGGTCGACGGCCGCCGCATCGATCGCTTCTGCCGGGAGGAGATCTTCGATCCGCTGCAGATGCCGGACACGAGGTTCGAGGTGGAGGAGCACATGGCCCCGCGGCTCGCCTCCGTGAGCATGCGCGGCGAGGACGGCAAGTTCGCCGACTATGCGCTGGCGCCGCCGTCGCACCCCGAGTTTTATGGCATGGGCCATGCGCTGTATTCGACGGCGCCCGACTACATGCGCTTCCTGCGGATGGTCCTGAACAAGGGCGTGCTCGACGGTGCACGCATCCTGAGCGAGGCCGGGATCGCGTCGATGCTCGCCAATCAGATCGGCAGCACGCCGATCCCGTGCTTGAAGACAGCCGTCCCGGCGATCACCGCCGACGCCGAGTTCTTCCCCGGCCGGCGCAAGTCGCACAGCTTGGCCTTCATGCGCCTCGAGGAGGACGCGCCGGGAATGCGCCACGCCGGATCACAGGGATGGGCCGGCGTTCTGAACAGCCACTTCTGGTTCGACCCCAAGGCCGACGTCGCCGGCCTGCTGATGACGCAGTCGCTCCCGTTCGTCGAGCCGCGCTTCATGTCGACCTATGAAGCCTTCGAGAGGGCGGCATACCGCCAGAAGAACGCCTGATCAGGCCACTGCCACGAGGCGGTCGTCGGCGTAGAGAAGGCGCCGGCCGGCGGCGAATCTGACGAACAGGGGGTCGACCGGAATCGGCGCGTCGGCGCGCAGCTTCGCCTTCAGCCGCTGGCCGCCGATGTCGAGCGTGGCGATGCGGAAGGCACCGACCGACTTCAAGTCCACGAGGACGGCAGGAATCGCATCCGCCGCGGGTGTGTCCGTCAGGGCGACGTACTCCGGTCGCACACCGAAGGCGAGTCTTGCCCCGGTCTTGATCGCAGCCCGATCGGTACCTGCAAAGGCGATGTGCGCGTTGCCCACGTTGACGCCGCCTTCGGCGGGCTCGCACTGGAGCATGTTCATCGACGGCGAGCCGATGAAGTAGCCGACGAAGGCGTCCTCTGGCCGTTCGAACAACTCCTGCGGGGTGCCGATCTGAACCACCCGTCCCTGGTTCATGACGACCACCTTGTTGGCCAGCGTCATGGCCTCGGTCTGATCATGGGTCACGTAGATGAGCGTGAGCCGGTAGCGCCGGTTCACCTCCTTGAGCTTGCGCCGCAACTCGAACTTCAGCTGCGGATCGATGACCGTCAGCGGCTCGTCGAGCAGGATCGCCGCGACATCGTTGCGCACCAGCCCGCGCCCCAGTGAAATCAGCTGCTTTGCATCGGCACTGAGGTGCAGCGCGGAACGTTGGAGATGGCTGCTGAGGTTGAGCAACTCGGCGACTTCGCCGACGCGTTCCCGGATCTCATGCTGCGGCAGGCGCCGACAACGCAGCGGGAACGCGAGGTTCTCGAACACCGTCATCGTCCGGTAGATCACCGGGAACTGGAACACCTGGGCGATGTTGCGCCGCGCGGTCGGCAGTTCGGTGACGTCGATGCCGTCGAAGCGGACCCGCCCTTCGCTCGGCCGCACGATGCCGGACATGATGTTGAGCAGCGTCGTCTTGCCGCATCCCGAGGGACCGAGAAGCGCATAGGTCTCACCGTCCTCCCAGGTATGGGTGAACGGGCTCAGCGCGTAGTTGGCCGGCGCGCCGGCGCTGTCGTAGCTGTGAGCGAGCTGCTCGAGGTCGATTCTCGCCATTGCTGCCCTTCAGCCTTCCGAAACCGGAGCGGCTGCGAGATCGCCCTCGGCTGTGAATGCGAAGATCTTGTCGCCATCCAGCGCAATCATCACGTTCGCTCCGAAGGCATGGCTGTGGATGCCCGAGAGATGGGCGACCAGGCGCATCTCCGCGCGGCGCACATGCAGGAAGGTCTCGGAACCGCTGATCTCGGCCAGTTCGACTTCCGCGGCGACGCCGGAGGGATCGAGACCGACATCGCCGGGATGGACGCCGAACATGTACCGCCCGGCCGCCAGGGCTCCCAGATGCCGCGGCCGCGGCAGCCGCACATCGCCGGCGAGGCGCAGTTCGGCGTCGTCGAGCGAACCGGGAAGCAGGTTCATCGGCGGATCACTGAAGATCCGGGCCACGGTGGTCGTTACCGGGCGTGCGTACACGCTCTTTGCCGAGCCTGTCTGCAGCAGCCGCCCTTCGTGCATCACGAGCACCTCGGCATCGAACAGAAGGGCCTCGTTGGGGTCGGCCGTCGTGTAGACGACGATCGAGCGGCCCTGCGCGCTGAAGATGTTGAGAAACTCCTCGCGCAGCTGCTCGCGCAGCTTGTAGTCGAGGTTGACCAGCGGTTCGTCCAGGAGCAGGAGATCCGATCCCTTGACCAGCGAGCGGGCGAGGGCCACGCGCTGCTGCTGCCCGCCGGAAAGCGCGCCCGGCAGGCGCTCCAGCAGCGGCGTCAAGCCGACCGTCTCGGCCATCGCGCGCACCCTGCGCTCGAGTTCCGCGCGCTCCACGCGTCGCCGGCGCAGCGGGAACGCGATGTTCTCGAAGACCGAGAGGTGCGGATAGTTGATGAACTGCTGATAGACCATCGACGCGCTGCGTGCCCACACCGGAACGTCCGCAAGATCCTTGCCATCCAGCACGACCGTGCCTGCGTCGAGGGCACTGAGGCCGGCGAGCGCGTGCAGCAGCGAGGTCTTGCCCGACATCGTCGGTCCGACGATCACGTAGAAGCGGCCGCGCTCGAGCGCACAGGACACGCCGTCGAGATGCGCGACGCCTTCGAAGCGTCGCGTCAGTGCGGTCGCGACCAGCGACATCGGCGCCGCCCTACCTGACGGCGCCGGCAAGATTGCCGCGCGACAGGTAACTCTCCAGCAGGAAGGCGACCGCCACCAGCGGCCCGACCGAGACGAGCGCCGCGGCCGACAGGCTCCACCAGGGCGTGACCGAAGAGTTCAGGGACACGATCGCCACCGGCAACAACTGCGTCTGGGTGAAGGTGAGCGTGAACGCGAAGAAGAAGTCGTTCCAGCCGAAGATCAGGCAGAACAGACCCGCCACGATCAGGCCCGGCTTCGAGTTCGGCAGGATCACCCGCCAGAACGCCTCGAACGGTCCGCAGCCGTCGAGCATGGCACTCTCGTCGAGCTCGCGCGGAACGGTGTTGAAGAAGTCCACCATCACCCACACCGCAATGGGCATCAGCAGCGCGATGTAGACGATGATGAGTCCGAGCTCCGTGTCGAGCAGACCGAGGAATTGCAGCATCAGGAAGAACGGTATCGCGAGCACGACGGGCGGCATGATGCGCTGCGAGATGAAGAAGAAGGTGATGTCGGCGTTCTTCACGAACCCGGCCCGGTAGGTGAATCGCGACAGGCCGTAGGCTGCGAGCGTGCCGAGCACCAGGCTGATCAGGCTGGCGCTGATCGTCACGACGAGGCTCGACAGATACGGGCCGCCGATCTGGATGCCACCGCCGCCGCTTCGAAACAGGACACGCCAGCCCTCGAGCGAGGGTTCGTACTGCAGCCAGGGAATGTAGGTCGGCCCCGAGGTGATGCCATTGGCGGTCTTGAACGACGTGGTCAGCGCCCACAGGAACGGAGCGATCACGAAGGCCGACCAGAGCAGGATCGCGGCGTACTTGAGTGTGCGGTACAGGCCGCTCATGCCGAGCCGTCCTTGACGAGCATCGCCTTGGCCAGGACCTTGGCGATGATCGTGAGCGAAATCGCCATGACGACGAGGTACGTGAAAGACAGCGCCGCCGCGTAACCGATCTGGAAGTCACGCAGGCCGCGAATGAAGATGTAGTAGCTCGACGTTTCCGTCGCTGTTCCCGGTCCGCCGGAGGTGATCACGTAGACCGTGTCCATGATCTTGGACGCTTCTATCAGCCGGATCACGATGGCGCCGATCGAGATCGGCGCAAGCATCGGGAAGGTCACGCGCAGGAAGGTCCGGATCGGTCCCGCACCGTCGATGGCGGCCGCAAGAAAGGGCTCTCGAGGCAGAGACAGCAGCCCGGCGAGCAGCATCAGGAAGAGGAACGGCGTCCACTGCCAGACCTCGACGATGATGACGCTCGTCATCGCCAGCCCGGCCTCGGACAGCCACGGCAGCGACGCGATTCCGAACAGCCTCAGCAGATCGTTCGCCGGTCCGAGAGACTCGTGGAACACCGTGCGCCAGATCACGGCCATGATCACCGGCGTGGTCATCATCGGGATCAGGAACAGGACGCGAAGAAAACGCCCTGCGCGAACGTCGCGCCAGACCAGAAGTGCCAGGCCGAATCCGAGCAGGTACTCCAGCGCCACCGAGCCGATGGCCATCATCGCCAGTCGCGCGAACGACTCCCAGAAGCGCCTGTCCTCGACCAGGCGCAGGTAGTTCGCGACGCCGATCCAGTCGAGCCCCGGCTGGGCGACGTCCCAGCCGGAGAAGCTCACCCGGATCGTGAACAACAGGGGGAAGAGGATGATCGCGACGAGCACGATCAGCCCCGGCAGAATGAACACTAGCTTGCCGCGATCGACGGACAAATCCAGCTCCTCGCTCGGACCGGTTCTTCTTGCACCTACCCCCTGGCCAGCCGGCTACTTGTTGTCTTCCAGCGCAACCACGTTGGCGTAGGCGGCGCGCACCTTGTCCTTGCCGATGCGGTCGACGATCTGCGTCCACTGCTTCGCCACCTCGTCGAGCGCCTGCTGGGGCGTCTTCTGTCCGGCCATCGCTTCCGAGACACCCGCGGCCATCGAAGTCATGAACTGGTTGACACCCGGCACGCGCAGGTCGAAGACGCGATTCTTGCTCTTGTCCATGCCGGACAGCGTATTCACGTATTGCGTGGCCACGGTCTTGTCCCAACCCAGCTTGTCGGTCCAGAAGCCGACCTCGAAGTGCGCGTTGCGATACGGATTGACGCCGAAGCGGCCGATCTGCAGGTCATGCAGGGCGTTCGCCTCGTTGCTGAAGAAGCACAGGTAGTCGAAGGCCATGTCCTTGTTCTTCGACGCCTTGGCTACTGCCGATGTCCAGCCCCAGGTGATGTAGGGCGCCGTGCTCGGCTCGGCGAACTTGTCCCACTTCTTGGTGTTGCGGTTCCAGACTTCACGGCTGCCCGGCAGGGGCGCAGCGCCGACCTTGTTGCGGATCGAACTCTTCTCTTCCATCGCCTGGATGAAGGCATCGTCCCAGGAGTAGCTCATCAGCGTCTGGCCACCGCCGAACGAGAAGATCTCGTCACCCAGGCCGAAGCTGTCACCGCCCGGCGGGAAGTAGCGCTTCGCCTTGACGAACATCTCGAGCCCCTTGACGAAGCCCGGGGTGTTGATCAGCGGTTCCATGGTCTTCAGGTCGAAGAAGAATCCGCCCTTGACATTCGGGTTCTTCGCGTACGCCGCCGCCCGGCTGATGAAGGCCGAGAACATCAGGTCGTCGCGCTTCGTGACCTCGGCGGAGCCGAAGTGCGGCTTGCCGTCGCCGGCCCAGTCCCAGTTGTTGAAGAAGCTCGCAACTTCGTCGTACTCTTCCCAGGTCTTGGGCACCGTGAGGTCGCGTCCGGTCTTCTCCTTGAACTTCTTCTGGTTCTCGGGGTTGTCGAGCACGTCCTTGCGATACTTCAGGTAATGCCGGTCGCCGTCGACCGGATACTGGATCATCTTGTCGCCCCACGTCGCCACGCCGCGGTAGTTGAGCGTCACGTCCTTCATGCCGGGCGCATTGAAATAGGCTGCTGGCACCGGTTCCAGGTAGGCCTGGAAGTCGCCGATCCAGTGCGATCCGTAGAACAGCACGTCGTAGGCGCTCTGCCCGGTCTGGAAGGGGATCATGATGCGCTGGAACAGGTCGCCGAACGGCACGTGCACGACGTTGACCTTGGCGCCCGTCAGTTCCTCGAACTGCTTGGCGTGCAGGGCCGTCGGCTCGCCCATCACCGGCACCGCGTGCGTGATGATGCTCAGCGTGCGACCCTTGAAGTTCTTCTTGGAGATCGAGTCATACGAGCACAGGCCGGGCACATCCTTGTCGATGCCGTACTTCTTGAAGTCCTGGGCCGAGGCAAGCGTGCTGCCAAAGGTGACCGCGACCGTGCTGGCGAGCAGCGTGTACTTGAGCAATTTCATGGTGTGTTCCTCTTTGTGATGGGGCGACTTGACGGGACGGGGTTGGGTTGGCAGTCAGGGAATGAGGACGGCGCGTCCCTTGATCTTGCCGGCGTGAAGGTCGTGAAGCGCCTGGTTGGCATCGGCGAGCCGATACTCGCGCGTTGCCAGCTTGACGATTCCGCGGTCGGCGAGCGCCATCAGCTCGACGAGTTCGGCATAGGTGCCGACCAGGTTGCCGACGATCGTCTTCTCGGACGTGATCATGTCGATGGTCGGAATGTCGACCTTGCCGCCGTAGCCGACGATGTAGTAGTAGCCATCGTTGCGCGTCATCGCGAGGCCCTTGGCCACGGCGTCACCTTCGGCGACGAAATCGATCACTGCTTCGGCGCCGTTGCCGTTGGTCAGCGCGAGCACCTCTTCCACCTCCTTGCCATCGGCCTTGACGACGTGATGGGCGCCCGACTCCCGCGCCAGCGTGAGGGCCAGGTCGGAACGATCGATGGCGATGATCTCGGCAGCGCAGAGCGCCTTCAGCACCTGAATGCCGATGTGGCCCAGGCCGCCGACGCCGATCACCACCGCGTACTGTCCGGGTAGCAGGTGGCGCGATGCCTTCTTGGCTGCGCGGTAGGCGGTCAGACCGGCATCGGTATAGGGAGCGACGTCCTTCGGCGCCAGCCCCTTCGGCAGCTTGATCAGTGCGCGCTCGCCGGAGAGCAGGAACTCGGCATAGCCGCCGTTCGCATTGATGCCAGGAAAGCGGCTGTCGACGGCGTGCATGTCGTTGCCGCGGCGGCACGCGAGGCAGTGCCCACTCGTCACCAGCGGGTGGCAGATCACGGGGTCACCCGGCTTGAATCCGGTGACGGCCGATCCGATGGCCTCGACCCAGCCGGCGTTCTCGTGGCCCATGATGTAGGGCAACGTGACGTCGGCCTTCTCGCGCCACAGCCCTTCGACGATGTGCAGGTCGGTGCGACAGACGCCGGCGCCGCCGATGCGCACGACGACGTCGGTGGGCTTTTCGATCACGGGATCGGGAACCGTTTCGTAGCTGACGAACTGCTTCTGCGTCAGCGTGGTGTCATAGGCATGCAGTACGGCTGCTTTCATGGCTGATCTTCCTTCTCGTGATGGATGGATGGCCAGCTACGTTCAAGATTCGTGCCATCGGCACACATCGTTCCCGCACACCTGCACGCGACCTGTCTTGGGGTTCTGCCTGTGGCTCGCCGCCTGCGCCCGAACTGAGCAATCGCCTGCACGGACTGCTCAGAATATGAACAGATGTCAAGCGATCGCGAACAACATAGAATTTCGCTGCGCGGCCCTGGACAGCCCATAGGCTTCCTGCGCAAGCTTCGAGGAGGGTAGACCGTTGCTGCCGAACGCCGAACGTTTGGTACGTGCTCGACTCGTACTCGAGCGCCGCGGCATTGCGGCAGAGGATTTCCTGGATGCAGAGATCTCGTCGAGCTGGTCGCGCTGCCTGGATGCCGGGCTCGATCCGCAGGGAGCGCCGCAGAAGGTGGTGATCGGCGAGGGTGAGCTCAGGCGCCGGCGTGAACGCATCGGACATGTCCATCACCTGGCGCTCGCCGAGATCGAAACTCTCTACCATCAGATCGCCGGCTCGAACTTCCTGATCGCCTTTGCAGACGCCGAAGGCACGGTCCTCGAATCGGTGTCCGATAGCCAATTCGGCGACAGTGACGCGGGCCGGCGCATCATCCCCGGAAGCAAATGGTCCGAGGAAGTGTGCGGAACCAACGCGCTCGGTACCGCGATCGTCACCGGGCGACCCATCATCATCCACGGGCCGGAGCACTTCTTCTCCTGCTACGGACAGGTCTGCTGCACCGCGGCGCCGATCCGTGGCGCAGCGGGTGAACTCGTGGGCATGCTGGACGCCTCCTCCGACTGTGTCTCCCGTCAGAGTCACACGCTCGCTCTCGTGAAGATGGCGGCGACGCACATCGAGAACGGCTTGTTCGCCCATCAGATGAACGCGCAGATGATCCTGGCGATCCATCCAAGGGCAGAGTTCCTCGGCACCATCAGCGCCGGCATGATCGCGATCGACGGGGCAGGCCAGATCAGCGCGCTCAACCCGCGCGCAGCGAGCATCCTCGCAGGTCTTTCGGCGGTGCCCGGATCGCACTTCGACGAGCTATTCAACGAGCCGTTCGACAGGCTGCTCGAGCGCGTGCACGTGAACCACCAGACTTTCCTTCGCGATGCGTTGGGGAGCATGCACGCCGTCGCCTGGATCAACCGCGGTTCGCCGGTCGTGCGTCGAGTTCACGCCCAGCTCAAGCCGCGCGAGGTTGCGCCGACCCGAGCGAGGGTCCTGCACGAACCCGATTTCGTGGCCGAGGATGACGGCGTTCGCGAGACGCTTGCCCTGGTGGCCGCTGCGGTTCGGGTGAATGCGCCGATCCTGATCCAGGGCGAGACCGGCAGCGGCAAGGAAATGCTTGCGCGCTACGCGCACGAGGTCAGCGGTCGCAAGGGCGAACTCGTCGCGATCAACTGCGCCGCGATGCCGGAAAACCTCTTCGAGGCGGAACTGTTCGGCTACGCCGCTGGCGCCTTTACCGGAGGACGCAAGGACGGCACCGAAGGCCTGATCGTCAGTGCCGACGGGGGCACCCTGCTGCTGGACGAGATCGGGGCGCTGGTGCCGCAACTGCAGGCAACGCTGTTGCGCTTCCTCGATGATCGACTGGTTCGCACGGTGGGCGGCCGCGGGGGTCGCGTTGTCGACGTGCAGATACTGGCGGCGACCAACGCCGATCTTGCGGCCGACGTCACTGCCAGGCGCTTTCGATCGGATCTGCTCTACAGACTCGACACGATCAAGGCCGTGCTTCCGCCGCTGCGAGCGCGCAGCGACTTCGCGGCGGCGTTGCGCTTCACGTTGGCGCGCATCGATCCGGCCGCGACCATTTCAGACCAGGCCGTGGCTCGACTGTCGTTGCATGACTGGCCGGGTAACTTCCGCGAATTGCGCGCTGTCCTGACGCGGGCTCTTCTGGCTTCTTCCGATGGGCATATCGATCTGGATCAGGTCGTCGTCTGGCTGCCGGTGGTTCCAAGGACAGGCAACCGGGCGGTCGGATCGTTGTTGCGAGAGAAGGTGGCCGAGGAGGTCGCGCGGGAGTTCCATCGGTCCGGCGGCAACGTGAGCCATACCGCCCGCAATCTGGCGATTTCGCGCAACACTGTCTACCATCATCTGCGCGAGATCGCCAAGCGCGATGCGAGCGGGGCCGAGAAGGACGCTGCCCTCTGACTGCGCACCGCGAATCACGCGGCCGAGCTTTTCGGGAGCCAGACAGAACCTAGGGCCTTTCCAGTAGTGTGAACAGACCCTAGTCCTCGCGCGCACTGACCCTCGCACCGTCGACCACCGCTGCCGGCGGGTAGACGATCACCTTCGTTCCGGCGGACAGACCCTTCTGCACCCAGGCCTCGCTGCCGTTTCGCGCGCCGATCGTCACCGGCTGCAGCCGCGCACGACCCTGGTCGAAGACGAATACCGCCGTGCCCGGCGGGCCCGTGCCGTCTTCGGCGCGCAGCGGGAACACCGCGCTGACCGGCACGCGCAGCACCGCGTCCTCGCTGCGCGTGACGATGCGCACCCCGACGCGGTAGCCGTCGCCGAGCGCGGCCCATTCGGCCGGCGGGCTCGCGATGTCGACCAGCACGTTGACGCGCTGCTCCTCGACGCCGAGCGCCGACACCTTCGTGAACGCCGCCGGCTCGACGAGCCTCACCCGGCCTTCAAGCACCGTCGGGCCGCCCCACCGTTCGATGCGCACGATGCTGCCCGGGCGGGCGAGCAGCGCGTCGGTGGTCAGCAGTTCGGCGACGACCTCCATCTTCGCGGTGTCGCCGATCTCGACCAGTGGCGTGCCGAGCGCGACCGTGGCCTCGCTCGTGGTGTGCACCTTCAACACCCTGCCGGCCGCCGGCGCCCGTAGCGCGAAGGCGGCGCCGTCCTTCGCACCGCCGCCCATGCCGCCCGTCGCGCCGCGCACCGCGCTGAGCGCCGCCCGCGTCTGCTCGAGCTCGTGGCGGGCCACGTGTTCGCCGTCGACGGCAGTGTCGAGTTCCTTCTGCGCCGCCTGCGCGGCGAGGCGGTCGGCGTCGATCTTCGTCGGCGCGACGAAGCCCTGCTGCGCGAGCTGTTCAGTGCGGCGAAGGTCGTTGCGCGCCTGCTCGAGCGCGACCTTCGCCGCTTCGATGCGCGTCGCGGCGCGCTTCAGCCCGGCCTCCGCCGCGCCGATGCGCGCCTGCTGTTCGCGCAGCGTGCGCTCGTCGAGCATCGGGCTCAGCACCGGCATCAGCGTGGCCACCACGGCGCCGTCCGCGACCGGGTCACCCTCGCGCAGTGTGATGCGCTGCAGTCGGCCGGCCAGCGGCGCCGAGACGACGAAGCGCTCGCGCAGCCGCGTGCGCGCGTCTTCGGCGATCGTGGTCTCGAAGCGGCCGACGCTGGCCTCGGCCAGTTCGACCTCCACCGGGCGCGGCGCGAAGGCCCAGGCGAGCAGCGCGGCAAGCGCCAAGCCGCCCGCGGCGGTGATCAGGAGCGTCTTGCGTTGCATCGTTCATTCCCTCGTCTTGAGTGCGGCCACCATGTCGAGTCGGTCGATCCGCCTGCGCACGACGAGCGCGCTCGCCACACCCGCCGCGACGACGCAGATCGCCGCCCAGGCGTAGGTGCGCGGCAGGATCACGACCGGAAAGAAGAACTGGTCGCTCTTCAGGAGGCCGGTGATCAGGTGCACGAGCCCGAAGCCGAGCACCATGCCGAGCGGTAGCGCCAGCGCGATCGAGATCGCCATCTCGCCGAGCAGCAAGGCCGATACTTCGGCACGCGTGAAGCCGAGCACGCGCAGGCTCGCCAGCTCCCAGGTGCGCTCGGCCAGCGCGATGCGCGCGTTGTTGTAGACCACACCGATCGCGATCACGCTCGCGAACAGCGTCAGCACGGTACTCATGATGCGGATGTTGCGCGCGCTGATCTCTTCCATGTTGCGCAACATCGTCGCCTTGCTGAAAGCGCCGGCGACGCGCGGCATCAGCCGCGTGGCGGCGAGCAGCGCGGGCTCGGAACCGGGCTCGATCGAGAGCATGAAGCCGCTCGACAGGTCGCTCTCGCCGAGCGCGCGGTTCAGCGCCGGGCGGTTCATGTAGGCGTTCAGCCCCATCATCTCGCGCACCGTCGCCTCCACCGTCAGTTGCAGCGTTCGCGGCCGCCCTTCGAGCACCTCGGCCTGCACGGTGTCGCCCACGCGCAGGCCGAGCTTGGTGGCGAGGCGGTCGGTGAGCACGACACCCTCGCCCGAGGGCAGCGTCTCGCGCTTGTCGACGTCGATGATGCGGTAGAGCTCGGGCACGGCCTCGTAGCCACGGAGCTGGCTGCGCTCGCGCCGGTGGCCATTGACGAGCGTGACCGGCACGAAGCGGTTCGATTCGGCCGCCTTCACGCCGGGCAGGCGCAGCAGTTCCTCGCGTGCGCGGTCGGGCACGACCTCGAAGGTCCACACCGCCACGTCGTTGTGCATCACGAGCCTGAATTGCGTGTCGACGATGAACTCGATCGCGTCGCGGAAGAAGTTGCCCATGATCACGATCGCCACCGCGGCCGCGACGCCGCCGATCGACAGCCCCGTGCGCAGCGGCCGGCGCTCCATGTTGCGCAGGATCATGCGCAGCGAGGTCGGGATGCGCGCGATGCCCAGGCGCTCGAGCAGCGTGCGCCGGTAGCGTCCGGGCGCCGGCGGGCGCATCGCCTCGGCCGGCGCCAGACGCACCGTGGCGCCGATGGCATTGAGCGTGCCGAGAACCGCGGTGGCGACGGCGATCAGCAGCGCGACGACGACGAGCCAGGGCGCGATGCGGTGCTCGAAGTCGGGGAAGCGGAAGAATTCGGTGTAGAGCCGCGCGAACATCGCGCCGAGCGCATCGCCGAGGGCGAGGCCGAGCACGAAGCCCAGCGCGACGATGGCCAGCACCATCTTCAGGTAATGCGCCGCGATCGAGCGGTTCGGGTAGCCGAGGGCCTTCAGCGCGGCGATCTGCTCGCGCTGCGTCGCGACGAGCCGCGAGACGACGACGTTGAGCAGGAACGCCGCGACGCCGAGGAAGATCGACGGCAGCACGGTGCCGAGCACGCGCTGCTCCTTGATCTCGTTGTCGAGCATTGCGTGCGAGGTCTGGTCGGTGCGGGCGATGGCTTCGCGCCCGCCGTAGCGCGCGAGTTCGCGCTGCAGCGCATCGATCACCGCGCGCTCGTCGGCCCCCGGAGCGAGCTTGATCGCCACCCGGTTGAAGGCGCCCTCCATGTCGTAGGCGGCGGCCAGCGCCTCGTGGTCGACCCAGAACACGCCGAAGCCGCGTTGGTCGGGCATGCCCCACAGGCCGGCGAAGATGTACTCGGGCGACAGCGCGACACCGGCCATCACGAGTGTGCGTCGCTTGCCGTTGACCAGCGCCGACAGTTGCGCGCCGGGCTTCAGGCCGCGCGCGATGGCGAACGATTCCGAGACCCAGACCGGTAGCGCGCCGTCGGGCCCCACGCGGCCGGGCGACATCGACGGGTCTTCGGCGTGACCGCTGCGCAGCGTGAGCAGGTTCATGCGCAGCGGACGTCGGCGGTCGATGCCGATCAGCTGGCCGACGATCGGGTCCGACACGCCCTCGATCTCGATGCGCACCAGTTCCTCGGTGGTCGTCTGCACGTCGGCCACGCCGGGCACCGAGCGCAGCGTTTCGGCGAGCGCGTCGGGCGCGCGCTTGACGCTGGCGAAGACGTCGGCGAAGCGCCCCTGTGCATAGAAGCGGTCGCGCGCGAGCGCGAGCGAGTCGACCGCCGACAGCGTCGTGATGAAGCCGCCGATGCCGCTGGCCACGACGAGCGCGATCGTCAGCGCCTGGCTCCACATCAGCCTCAGGTCGCGCAGGAGCTTGCGGTCCAGGGCTTTCATCGGTTCACCAGCTCAACTCGGAGGGTGCGAGCTTGTGCTCGTTGCGCTCGATTCGCACGATGCGTCCGTCGCCGAGGTAGATGACGCGGTCGGCCATGCCGGCGATCGCCGCGTTGTGCGTGATCACGACGGCCGTCGTGCCGAGGTCGCGATTGATTCTCTCGATCACCTCGAGCACGAGCTTGCCGGTGGCGTAGTCGAGCGCGCCGGTCGGTTCGTCGCAGAGCAGCACCTCGGGCCTCTTGACGATGGCGCGCGCGATGGCCACGCGCTGCTGCTCGCCGCCGGAGAGCTGCGCCGGGAAGTGGTCCCTGCGCGGCGTCAGGCCGACGAGCCCGATCGCCTCGTCGATCGCCATCGGATGCGGGGCGATGTCGGTGACGAGCGCGATGTTCTCGCGCACCGTCAGGCTCGGGATCAGGTTGTAGAACTGGAAGACGAAGCCGACGTGCTCGCGCCGATAGCGCGTCAGGTCCGCCTCGCTCGCGCCGGTCAGCCGATGGTCGGCGAAACTGACCTCGCCGCTCGTCGGCACGTCGAGCCCACCGAGGATGTTCAGCAGCGTGCTCTTGCCGCTGCCCGACGGCCCGAGCAGCACGACGAATTCGCCGCGTGCGATCTCGAGCGAAACGTCGCGCAGCGCGACGACCTCGACTTCACCAGTGCGGTAGACCTTGGTGAGTTCGCGCGCGCGAAAGACGATGTCGGCAGCGGGCATGCGGGCTGGGGCTCCTGCCGCCGATTCTGGGCCGCGGACTGGCGCGGCGCTTGAGGCAACGCAAGGCGCGGCACGGATGCGGCGCCGCAGGTCCGGTGCGTCGGTCCGGCGCTGGCGCAAGGTTGCCACGGTCACGGATGGGTTTACGGGCTGATCTGCGTCACCTGCCGATCGCCACTGTTGGTGCAAGCTTGCTTCTCGCGACGCAGTTCGAGGCGATGTCGCCGCCTCGCACCGCGGCACACTTAGGACGACGATGCCGCTCTACACGATGAACCTGCTCGTGCTGCTCGCCGCCATTCCCGTGGCCGCCGTGGGTGGGGCGACGTTCCTCAGGGGTGTGCTCGGCGTGGCGGAGTGGCTGCGCCTGCCCAAGCTGCTGGTGGCGACGACCGTGGCTGCCTTCGCCACGTCCAGCCCCGAGATGGTGGTGTCGAGCCTGGCGGCGCTTTCCGGCAAGCCGGGAATCGGCCTCGGGGACGCGCTCGGCAGCAACGTGGTCAACCTCGGCCTGATCCTCGGCACCGCGCTGCTGTTCGGGCCCCTGGCCGCGCGCTTCGACGAGTTCAGGCGCGACTTCTTGCTGGCACTCGTCGTGCCCCTCCTCACCTTGATTCTGGCGCTGGACGGCACGCTGTCTCGGCTCGAGGGTGTGCTGCTGCTTGCGCTATTCGCAATCTGGATGACCCTCGTGGCAAGGCAGGCGAGCGCCCATCGCCGGGATTCGCCGGTCAACACCGACCCGCCGGTCGGCGCCGAGCGCGCCTGGCTGTTTCTGCTCGTCGGGCTGGCGACGCTGATCCTCGCCGGGCGGCTGTTTGTCGGTGGAGCCTCCGGCATCGCCGCCGCGCTGGGCGTGCACCCCTATGTGATCGGCGCCACATTGGTCGCCGTGGGCACCTCTCTGCCCGAACTGGTGACCGTCTTGATGGCGCGCCTGCGCGGTCACGACGATGTCGGGCTGGGCACGTTGCTCGGCAGCAATCTGTTCAACGGGCTGGCCGTCGTCGGCGTCGCAGCCACCATTCAACCTATCCGCACGCCGCTCGACGAACTGGCGGTCGCTGTGGTGTTTGGCGTGATCACGGTGCTGCTGCTCATGTCGCGTGGCGGCACGATCCCACGCCGTCGCGGCCTGGTCTTGCTTGCTGCCTACGCGGGCTTCGTCTTCATGACGGCGGCGGAAGCGCTCTAGCTTGGAGGCCTCATGACCACGAACCTTCCCTGGCACGCTCTCGACGCAAGCGCTGCCATCCAGCGCCTGGGCGGCGACGCGACGGCCGGCCTGTCGTCATCGGCCGTGGCGCAGCGCAACGCCGAGCACGGACCGAACGCGTTGCCCGAGCCGCCGAAGCGCTCCGTCTTCCTGGTGTTCTTGCGCCAGTTCAAGAGCCCTCTGATCTACATCCTGTTCGTCGCAGCGGCGTTGTCCGCAGGCATGGGCCACTTTGGCGACTCGTTGGTGATCATCGCCGTGGTGCTGGCGAACGCCCTGATCGGCGCCTACCAGGAAGGGCGTGCGGAGCGCTCGATGGCAGCGTTGCGCCGGCTCTCTGCGCTGCAGGTGCGGGTGCTGCGCGACGGCCACGAGCGGTCAATTGCCGCACGCGAACTGGTTCCCGGCGACCTGCTGCTGCTGGCGGCAGGTGACGCTGTCGGCGCCGACGCGCGCCTGATCGAGGAGGCCCAACTGCAGGTGGCCGAAGCGGCACTGACGGGCGAATCGGTGCCGGTGTCCAAGAACATCGCAGCCATGCCCGAGGCGACCGGCCTGGCCGACCGCCGCAACATGGTGTTCTCGGGCACCTACATCACGGCCGGGCGGGCGCGCGCCGTCGTCACGGCCACTGGCACGCACACCGAGGTCGGCGGCATCGCGCGCATGACCGAAGGCGCGGAGGAGCCGAAGACGCCGTTGGAGCTGCGCATCACGCAGTTCGGCCGCTACCTGGTGGCTGGTGCGCTGGTGCTGTTTGTCGTCGTGGTCGCGCTCGGCCTGTTCCGTGGCTTGCCGTTGGCCGACGTGCTGATGGTGGCGATCAGCCAGATGGTCTCGATGGTGCCCGAGGGCCTGCCGGTGGCGATGACGATCGCGCTGGCGGTCGGCATGCAGCGCATGGCCGGTCGCGGCGCGATCATCCGCCGACTCTCCGCCGTGGAGACGCTGGGCTCGACCACCGTGATTTGCAGCGACAAGACCGGCACGCTGACGCGCAACGAGATGACCGTCAGCGCCTTGTGGCTGCCCGGTGGGCGGGAAATCGCCGTCTCGGGCGTGGGGTACGCGCCGCAAGGTGCGCTGTCGGAATCCGGGACTCCGCTGGACGCCGCGGACGCTGCGGTCACCGCGCTGCTGCAGGCCGCCGTGCTCTGCAACGACGCCGAACTGGTGCCTCCGCACGACGACGTCGATCAATGGACCGTGCTCGGTGACCCGACCGAGGCCGCCCTGCTCGTCGCCGCCGGCAAGGCCGGCATCGATGTCCGCGCCCTTCGGCAGCAGTGCGGGCGCGAGACCGAACTGCCTTTCGACTCCGACACCAAGATGATGGCGACGCGCCACGCTGGCCCGGCGGCGCCGCGCCGCGTGTTCATCAAGGGGGCACCGGAAGCTGTGTTGCGCTTGTGCGTGGCGGACGGCCAGGTGACGCTGCACGCGGCCCGCGACGCCGCCGAAGGCATGGCAAGCCAGGCGCTGCGGGTGCTCGCCGTCGCCAGCGTCGAGGACGATCCACTGACCGCAGCCGACGGCTTCGATGCCCTGGCCGGCCGTGCCACGCTGTTCGGGCTGATCGGCCAGATCGACCCGCCGCGCGAGGAGGTCAAGGTGGCCGTCGCCGAATGCCGTGCCGCCGGCATCCGCCCGATCATGGTCACCGGTGACCACAAGCTGACCGGCCTGGCCATCGCGCGCGAACTCGGCATCGCCCGCGATGGTGATCGCGCGGTGGACGGCGCCGAGCTCGAGCGCATGAACGAGGCCGAACTGCTCGAAGGGCTGGGCCGCATCGCTGTCTTCGCGCGCGTGCACCCGGCGCAGAAGCTGCGCATCGTCGAAGCACTGCAGGCGCGCGGCGACGTCGTGGCGATGACCGGCGACGGCGTCAACGACGCGCCGGCCCTGGCGCGTGCCGACGTCGGCGTGGCGATGGGCATCACCGGCACCGAGGTGGCGAAGAGCGCGGCCAAGATCGTCATCACCGACGACAACTTCGCCACCATCGTCGGCGCCGTCGAACAGGGCCGCGTCGTCTACGCCAATCTGAAGAAGGTGATCCTGTACCTGTTTGCCACCTCGATGGCCGAGGTGCTGGTGCTGCTGCTGGCGCTGGTGGGCGGATTTCAGTTGCCGCTGGCCGCCGTGCAGATCCTGTGGATCAACATCGTCACTGAGGGTACGGTCACGGTGAACCTCGTGATGGACCCGCCCGATGGCGACGAAATGAAACGCGCGCCGGTGCCGCGCCACGACCGGCTGCTCAGCGCCGAAATGCTGTGGCGCGTGGCGCTGATGACGCCGGTGATCGCGCTCTCGACCTTCGGATGGTTCGTCTGTCGCCAGGAGGTTGGCACTTCGTACGACCTGGTGCGTACCGAGACATTCACCGTACTGGCGGTGTGCCAGTGGTTCAACGTGCTGAACTGCCAGTCGGCAACGCGCTCGGCACTGCGCTTCGGCATCCTGCGCAACCGCTGGCTGCTGGGCGGGCTGTCGCTGAGCGTCGTGCTGCAAGCGGCCGTGCTGTACTGGCCGCCGCTGAACGACCTGTTCCACACCGTGCCGATCGCGCCGGCCGACCTGCTGCCCATCGTCGCCGTGGCGAGCCTGGTGCTGTGGACGGAAGAGCTGCGCAAGCTGTTCGCCCGACTGCGTCGGAGTCGAGGGGCATGATGGATGGTCGACGGAACTCGCACCTTCGCGATCCAGCCTGTCGATATCCGCGGTCGAACGGCTCGTGCGCCGGACCGTGCTGCGATGCTGCGGGATCGCATGCCTTTGCTGTGCCGCCCGCGCGTGTCGGCCCGAATGAACGAGATTGAAAGGAAGACGATGAACATCCTGATTCCAGTCGATGGCAGCCCCTGCAGCAACGCCGCGCTTGCGTTCATCGCCGCGCGCCCTTTCAAGGACGTCAACCGCCCCGAGATCGACCTGCTGAACGTGCAGACGCCGATCCCGCCCCGCGCCGGGCGGGCAGTGGGAGCCGAGTGGGCTCGATCGTGGTACGAGTCCGAATCGCGCAAGGTGCTGAAGCCGGCCGTCTTGATGCTCCAACAGGGCGGGCTGGATCCGGCATGGCACTCCCGGGTCGGCAGCGCTGCGGTGGAAATCACCGACTGGGTCGAGCGGCACCCGGTCGACCTGATCGTGATGGGATCACACGGGCACACCGCGCTGAAAGGCTTGGTCTTCGGATCCGTGACGCAGAAGGTACTCGCCAACTCCACCGTGCCGGTGCTGGCACTGCGCACGCACAAGGCGCCCAGCCGCGCGTCGCTGCGGGTCGGCATCGCGCTCGATGGCAGCGAGTACGGCACCGCGGCGTCGGACTACGTGCTGAACCATCGCCCGCTGTGGGGCTCCCGACCGGTGGTCACTCTGATCCATGTGCGTGACCCCGCCGAGAGCGCCTTGCCACTGTCTGGCAACACCTCGGCGCCACCCTCCGACGAAGTGGAAGTGGCGCCGCTGGACAGTGCCGCGTTCGATCAGGTTCTCGAACCCGTGAAGCGCAAGTTCGAGGAGATGCACCTCGCCGTGAAGGAACAGCGCATCGTCGGCCAACCGGGCGAAGCGATCGCCCGCATTGCGCGAACCGAAGGGCTGGACATCCTGGTCATGGGCTCGCATGGACGTGGCGCACTGACGGCGGCGTTCCTGGGCTCGGCGGCATGGCGCGTGGCGGCGACGTGCGAGACACCTTTGCTGCTCGTGAGGCGTTCCGAGCAGGCAGCGCCCGCCGACTGACGAATCGCGCCGCCCCCTACGCCGTCGCTGCCTGCGCTGCGAGCACCTCCGCCCGCACCTGCTCGGTCAGGTCGGCCTTCAGTTCGGCAAACAGCGGCGTCGTCTTCACCGAATAGTGCCGCGGGTGCGGCAGCGGCACTTCGCGGTCGGTCTTGATGCGGCCCGGCCGTGCGCTCATCACGACGACGCGGCTGGCCATGAAGATCGCTTCGTCGATGTCGTGGGTCACGAAGAGCACGGTCTTCTTCTCGGCCTCCCAGATGCCGAGCAGCAGCTCCTGCATCAGCTCGCGCGTCTGGTGATCGAGCGCGCCGAAGGGCTCGTCCATCAGCAGCATGCGCGGGTTGTTGGCCAGAGCGCGCGCGAGCGCGGTGCGCTGCTGCATGCCGCCCGAGAGCTGCTTCGGGTAGTGGCTCGCAAAGCCCGTCAGGCCCACCTTCGACAGGAAGCCGCTGGCGACCTCCAGCTGCTCGCTGCGCGGCAGGCCGCGCTCGCGCAGGCCGAAGCACACGTTGTCGAGCACCGTCAGCCAGGGGAACAGCGTGTAGCTCTGGAACACCATGCCGCGGTCGGGGCCTGGACCGGTGATGCGCTGGCCGTCGAGCAGCACTTCGCCCGAACTCGGATGGTCGAGCCCCGCGACGATGCGCAGCAGCGTGCTCTTGCCGCAGCCCGACGGGCCGAGGATGGTGACGAAGTCGTTCTCGGCTGCTTCGAGGTCGGTCGCCTGCAGCGCGACGGTCGGGCCCTGACCTTCGGTTTCGAAGGTGCGCGAGACGCCTCGCACGCTGAGGATGTTGCTCATCGTCCGAGTTGCGCCCAGGGGAACAGCCGCCGGTTCATCGCCTTGAAAGCGAAGTCGCTGACGAGCCCGATCAGGCCGATCACGATGATGCCGAAGATGATCTGGTCGGTCGCGAGCAGCGCCTGGCTGTCGGTGATCATGTGGCCGATGCCGGTCGAGGCGCCGATCAGCTCGGCGACGATCACGTAGGTCCAGGCCCAGCCGAGCACCATGCGCAGCGTCTCGGCGATCTCGGGGGCGGCGCCGGGGATCAGCACCCGCCGGACCAGGCTGCGGTGCGATGCGCCCAGCGTGTACGCCGCTTCCACCAGGTCGCGTCGCGTGTTGCCCACCGTCACCGCGAACATCAGCACGAGCTGGAAGAAGCTGCCGATGAAGATCACCGCGAGCTTCTGCGCCTCGCCGATCCCGGCCCACAGGATCAGCAGCGGGATGAAGGCGCTCGCCGGCAGGTAGCGCGCGAACGAGACGAAGGGCTCGAAGAAGGCTTCGATCGGCTTGTACGCGCCCATCAGCACGCCGAGCGGCAGTGCGAGCACGGCGGCGATCGCGAAGCCGCCGAGCACGCGCCAGACCGTCCAGCCGATGTCCCAGCCGAAGCCCATCTGCGTCAGCAGCGTCCAGCCGCTCGCGAGCATCGTGAGCGGGTCGGCGAGAAAGGTCTTGCTGACGAAGCCGCCCAGCGTCGCCACCGCCCACAGCGCGACGAAGGCGACGAAGAAGGCCACGCCGAGTGCGGCCCGCGGGCCGGGGGCGACCGGGGTCAGCGGCTTCATCGCGCTGTCCTCGTCCGCGCCCTCACCGCCGGCCCCTCCCGCAGGCGGGCGAGGTAACGGCCGCCTTGCTCCCTTTCGCCCGCACGCGGGAGAGAGGGTTGGGGCGAGGGGCCGTGAGCAGCACAGCCGAGCGTCGAATCAGTCCCAAGGTCTGACTCAGCTCACCTTGCCCAGAGCGCGCAGCACCTTCTGCGGCGTGATCGGCTGCGAGAACACGTGCGTGCCGAAGGGCGCCAGCGCGTCGTTGATCGCGTTCATCACCGCCGCCGGTGCACCGGCCGTGCCGGCCTCGCCCGCGCCCTTGGCGCCCAGCTTCGAGCTCGCCGTGGGAGTCTGCACGTGGGCCACCTCGATGTCGGGCATCTCGGCGGCCATCGGCACCAGGTAGTCGGCCATGTTGGCATTGATCATCAGGCCGGCGTCGTCGTACAGGCACTCCTCGAGCAGCGCGCCGCCGATGCCCTGCACGATGGCGCCCCGCATCTGCTCGTTCACCAGCATCGGGTTGAGCACGCGGCCGCAGTCTTCCACCGCCCAGTGCTTGAGCAGCTTGACGAAACCGGTGTCGGTATCGATCTCGACATAGGACGCCTGCACGCCGTTGGTGAAGATGAACGGGAAGTCCCGTTGCGCATAGTGGCGCGTGACCATCAGCTCGGGCGTGAACGTCGCCGGCAGCGTGTCGGAGCGGAAGTAGACGATGCGCCCGAGCTCGTGCATGGGCAGCAACTCGTCCTCGCTGATCGCGTCGACGATGCGGCCGCGGCGCACCGTCAGCGTGGCGGCCTCGCGCTTGAGGATGACAGCCGCCACCTTCAGGATGTTCTCGCGCAGCGCCTGTCCGGCGAGCAGCACCGCCTCGCCGCCCACGCCCGCGCCGCGCGAAGCCCAGGTGCCGCCTCCGTAGGGCGTGACGTCGGTGTCGCCGGTGACGATGCGCACCTTGTCGATGTCCACGCCCACGGCGTCGGCCGCGATCTGGCGGTAGATGCCCTCGGTGCCCTGGCCCTGCTCGCCCACGCCCACCATCACCGTGATGTCGCCCTCGGGGTCCAGGCGCACGGTGGCGCCGTCCTGCGAGGCGATGCGTGCACCGCCCACGCCATAGAACGCGGCGCTGGGGTTGGTGAGCTCGATCACGGTGGCGAAGCCGATGCCACGCTGGATGCCCTGCCTGCGCAGCGCCGCCTGCTCGGCGCGCAAGGCGTCGTAGTTCATCAGCTCGCGCAACTTCCTCAGGCTGGCTTCGTGCGAGAGGATCTCCAGCTTGATGCCGGAGGCGCCCGCCGTGGGGTAGGCATCGTCGGGGATCACGTTGCGCTGGCGGATCTCCAGCGGGTCCATGCCGATCTTCTGCGCCGCCAGGTCCACCAGCGCCTCGGTGACGGCGCAGGCGATCGGGTGGCCCACGCCGCGGTACTGGCAGGTGGGCGTCTTGTTCTGGAACACCACGTTCAGCCTGGCGCGGTAATGCTTGTGCTTGTACGGGCCGCCCACCAGGTTGACCACCTGGTTGCCCTCGATGGCGCTGGTGCGCGGAAACACCGAGTACGGGCCGATGCCGGTGAGATCGTCGATCTCGAAGCCCAGGATCTCGCCGTCCTGGTTCACCGCGATGCGGCCCTTCACCCGGTGATGGCGCGCGTGGATGTCGCTGGTGAAGCTCTCGAGCCGGTCGGCCACGAACTTCACCGGCCGTCCAAGCATGATGGACAGCGCCACGGTGGCGAAGTCGTCGGGGTAGGCGTGCACCTTGATGCCGAAAGAGCCGCCCACATCCTTGCAGACGACGCGGATGGCGCTGGCCGGCAGGTCGAACTGGCGGCCGTACAGGTCCTGCATCATGTGCGGGGCCTGGAACGAGTGGTACACGGTGAGGCGTCGCTCGGCAGGGTTCCAGTGTGCGATCTGTACCCGCGGCTCCAGCGTCACGCCGGTGTGGCGGCCGAACTCGAGGGTGGCCTCGGCCACCGCGTCGGCCTCGGCAAAGGCCTTGTCGACCTCGCCGACGTCGAGGCTGCGCGTGAAGCACAGGTTGTCGCCCAGTTCGGGATGGATCAGCGGCGTGGTCGGATCGAGCGCGGTCTCCATGTCGGTGGCTGCCGGCAGCTCCTCCCAGTCCACCGAGATGAGCTGCAGTGCGTCTTCGGCCTGGGCGCGCGTCTCGGCCACGACCGCCACCACGGGCTCGCCCTGCCAGCAGGCACGGTCCACCGCCAGGGCGTGCTGCGGGGCCGACTTCATTCCCGCCAGGTGGCCGAGCACGGCCACCCAGGGCTTGCACACCTTGGCGACGTCGTGGCCGTCGGCCACCAGCAGTACGCCGGGCACGGCGCGCGCCTCGTCGGCGTGGATCTTCCTGATGCGCATGTGCGCCACCGGGCTGCGCCAGAAGGCCACGTGCGCCAGGCGCGGCAGTTCGAGGTCGTCGACGAACTGACCCAGGCCCTGCGTCAGGCGCTCGATGCCGCCTCGCGGCACCGAGACACCGATGTAGCGGGCATCCTCGGTGACGGGGGTCAGCGGCGCGGGTTGATCCACGCCGGGCTCGAGGTTGACGATGTGATCGCGCTTCATGCCGAGGCCTCCGCGCGGCCGGCGGCCGCCTTGCGCTGCTGCAGGACGTCGCAGATCGCGTCGACGATTGCGTGGTAGCCGGTGCAGCGGCAGTAGTTGCCCGAAATCGATTCGCGCACCTCGGCACGGTTGGCGTCGGGCCGCTGCTCGACCAGTTCCTTGGCGGCCATCAACATGCCCGAGGTGCAGAAGCCGCACTGCAGCGCGTTGCGCTGCACGAAGGCGTCCTGCAGGTCGCGGATGACCCCGGCGCGGCTCAGGCCCTCGATGGTGTTGACCGTGCCGCCGTCGGCCTGCACGGCCAGCGTGAGACAGCCGCGAACCGTGCGCCCGTTCAGCTCGACGGTGCAGGCGCCGCAGACGCCGTGCTCGCAGCCCAGGTGGCTTCCCTTGAGGCCGAGGGTCTCGCGCAGGAAATCGGCCAGGTGCGTGCGCGGCTCCACGCTGCGCTGGTGGAGCTCACCGTTGACGGTGACGCGGATGGGGTACAGGTCAGCCATGGGAAGAGTCCTTTGTCAGGCGCGGGCGCCGCTGAGCAGGCGCTGCAACAGCACGCCGGCCAGGTGGCGCTTGGTCTCGGGGGAGTTGGTCAGGTCGGGCAAGGGGTCGATCTCTGCTCGCAGGCTGGCGACCGCCGTCGCCACGAGGGCTTCGTCAGGGACCTTGCCGTTCAGCAGGACCTCGGTCTTGCGGGCGCGCAGCGGCGTCGAATCCACGCCCATGAGCACGATGCGGGTGTCGGCCAGCATGCCGGCGCTGCGCCGGCCGGTGATGGCCATGCCGACGATGGCGTAGTCGCCGCGACGACGGGCGAGCTCGTCGAAGGCGAACCAGCTCCCGGGCGTGGCCAGCGGAAGCTCGCCGGCCACCAGAACCTCTTCGGGTTCGAGCGCGGTGGCGTACAGGCCCTTGAAGAAGTCGTCGGCCGCGATGCGGCGCTCGCCCTTCGGGCCCTGCGCAACGACCGTGCCGCCCAGCGCCAGCAGGCAGGCCGGCCACTCCGCCGAGGCGTCGGCGTGGGCGATCGAGCCGCCCCAGGTGCCGGCGTTGCGGATGGCCCGGTGGGCGATGTGCGGCGCAGCCGTCGACAGCAGCGGCGCGTGCTGCGCGACCAGCGCGCTGTGCGCGATCTCGGTGTGCGTGGTCAGTGCGCCGATGCGCAACGTGCCACCCTGCACGCTGATGCCGCGCAGCGCGTCCAGGCCGCCGATGTCGACCAGCAGCCTCGGCTCGGACAGGCGCATGTTGAGCGAGGCCAGCAGGGACTGCCCGCCGGCCAGCAGTCGTGCGTCGTCGCCGTGCTCGTGCAGCAGCGAGATCACCTGGTCGATGGATCGGGGTCTGACGTAGTCGAAGGCGGCGGCTTTCAAGGGTGTCTCCTTAACGGCTGAGGAGTGACGCGATCCACGCGCCGAAGCCCGTGGACAGGGCGCCGAGGGCGAACCACAGTATGCGGATGCCTTCGCCCACGGGGGCGGGCGTGGGCGGCGCCGGAGGGCGGACCACCCTGGGGGGGGCGGGCATCGCGGCAACGGGCGCCGCGGAGGGAGCGGCGACTGCCTCGGCCGAGACCGCCGGCGCTTGCGGCTCGGGGGGTGCTTCGGGTGCGGGCTCGACTTCGGTCACCGGCACCGCCTCGCCCACCGCCGCATCGAAGGCGGAGAAGAACTGGTCGGCCATCTGCTTGGCTGCGGCGTCGATCATGCGCCCGCCGACCTGGCCCAGCTTTCCGCCCACCGAGGCCTGCACCGTGTAGTTCAGTCGCGTGCCCCCGTCCTCGTCGGTCAGGTTGACGGCCGAATGGCCCTTGGCCATGCCGGCCGGGCCGCCGGAGCCCTCGAAGTGCAGCGTGCAGCCCTCGCCGGGACGGATGTCTTCCATGCGCACATGGCCGGTGAAGCGCGCGCGCACCGGGCCCACCTTGACCATGACGCGTGCGGCGCGCTCGGTGGGGCTGATCACTTCCATGCTCTCGCAACCCGGGATGCTGCGCACCAGGATCTCGGCGTCGTTCAGGCCGTCCCAGACCGTTGTGCGCGGCGCGCCGATCAGTATGCTTCCACTCAACTCCATGCGCGTCGTCCTCGGGTTTTCACTGCTATTTTTTGTTTACCAGCCGGTCAACAGTATCGGTATAAGTTGACCCTTTGGTAAATAGCGTGGGCATCCGAACAAACCCTGGTAGCGCCGAAAAGACTGATGAAGCGCCGGCCGATGCGTCGCCGGCGCGGCGGCGCTTCGGCGTCGCCGAACGCGAACGGCAGATTCTTCTCGGGGCCATCCAGTTCTTCGCGGTCCATGGTTTCGACGGTCAGTTGCGGGACCTGGCCAAGAGCATCGGCGTGACGCACGCCCTGCTGTACCACTACTTTCCCACCAAGCAGGCGCTGGTCGATCGCGTCTACCTCGAGGTCTTCGAAGGCCGCTGGCGCGATGAGTGGGACGAACTCCTCGACGACCCCCAGCCGAGCGTGGAAGACAAGCTCACGGCCTTCTACACGGAGTACGTGAACATCACGCTGACGCGAGAATTCGTGCGCATCCTGATGTTCTCGGGCCTGACGGACCACACCATCACGGACCGCTTCTTCCTGATGCTGCGCAGGCGCCTATTCCCGCGCCTGATCCGCGAGACGCGGCGTTTTCGCGGGGTGAGCAGTCGGGCCAGGCCCACGCAGCGAGAGATGGAATTGCTCATGGGCCTGCATGGCGGGCTGTACTACGTCAGCATGCGGCGATGGATCTACGGCCAGGGCGTGTATGTCGAGGCTGCCCCGATGGTGTACGAGGAGGTCCTGGTCCGCGATCGAGTGCGCGGGTACCTGTTGGCAAGCCGCGATCTCTTCGGCGGAGCGGCGGCGCCAGCGGTCGTGGCGCAGAAGGCCGCAGGCAAGAAGAGTGCGCTTCGCCGGTGAAGCCAGCACGGCGATGAACCGAGTCAGCGCCGGCGCGACAGCGGCGGCGCATCCCCAGTGCGGCTGCCCGTCAGCCGCTTTTGAACGAGAGTAAAGGAGACAACATGAAATTGAAGAAACTCACGCTGCTCGGGGCCATCACCCTGGGCGCCTCGCTGACGGCCGGACCCGTGATGGCGCAGCAGCGCATCACGGTCAACATCGGCTCCAGCCACCCGACGACGAACATCTGGGCCTATGCCATGAAGGAGGTGTTCCAGCCCGAGGTGGACCGCCTGCTCAAGGAAGGCGGCGCCAAGTACGAGGTGCGCTGGCGCGAGTCGTACGGCGGCACGCTGTACAAGTTCACCGACACCCGTACCGCCGTGCGCGACGGCATCGTGGACGTGGGCATGGTCGGCACGGTGTGGGAAAACTCGGCGATGCCGCTGCAGAACGTCACGTACTTCACGCCGTTCGCCACAACCAACCACGAGATGCTGATCGAGATCTTCGACAAGCTCAACGCCACCTTGCCGGCCTTGCGCAACAGCTGGGCGGCGCAAAACATGGTGCCGCTGTCCTCGCTGATCACCGACAGCTACGACATCTACGCCAACTTCCCGGTCGCCAACCTCGACAGCCTGAAGAACAAGCGCATCAACGCGCCCGGAACCTCGGCCAACTGGCTGCGGGATACCGGCGCGACGCCGGTGGACGGCGCGCTGACCACGTACTACACCAACATCCAGACCGGCGTGACGCAGGGCGCGCTGTCGTTTGCCAGCGGCATCGGTCCGGCACGCGTGTACGAGGTGGCCAAGTACCTCACCCGGGTGGACATCGGTGCCATGTACTTCGGAAGCGTGGCGGCCAACAAGAAGTTCTTCGACGGCCTCCCCAAGGAAGTGCAGGAGGCGATGATCACGGCCGGCAAGGCCACCTCGGTGGCCCATGGCAAGCACGTCAGCAAGACGGCCAACGCCGCGCTCGACACCATGAAGGCCGCCGGCCTGCAGATCAGCGATCTACCGCAGGCCGAAAAGGCCAAGTGGGTCAACAGCCTGCCCAACATCGTGGCGCCCTGGATGCAAGGCACGGGTGACGCGGGCAAGCAGGTGCTCAAGGCCTACTTCGACGAACTGCGCGCCCGCGGCGTGAAGCCCCTGCGCGACTGGGACCTGCAGAACCGCTGATCGGCGTCCCGCCGCCCCTTTCCACCCGGCGGCGCTCAGTGCGGCCGGGTGGTGAGTTTCCCCGCTTCACAGGTGACCTGTGCACAACGAACCCGATTTCGCCAGCGAGATCCCGGCGGTCGCCGGCCTCACCAACCCGCTTCAGGGCGTGGCCAATGTGCTGGCCGCCGTGGGTACGGTGTGGATCTTCCTCATGATGCTGCTGATCGTGGCCGACGTGCTCGGCCGCAACTTCTTTGACGCGCCCATCACCGGTGTGGCCGAATTCGCCGCCCGCTCGGTGGCCTCCATCGTCTTTCTGCAGCTGGCAGCCGCCGTCTGCTCCGGCCGCATGACCCGCAGCGACTTCCTGCTGCGCATCATCGGCAGGCGTTCGCCCGGCGCCGCGAAGGTGCTGGAGGTGTTCAACGTCGTCGTCGGCGCACTCCTGTTCTTTGCCCTGGCCTTCATCGCCTGGCCCGAACTCACCGAAGCCATGAAGATCCACGAATACTTCGGCGTGCAAGGCGTCTTCACCGTGGTCACCTGGCCGTTCCGCGCCCTCATCGTGCTGGGCTCCGTGGCCGCCGCCGTGGCCTATCTGGCCTGTATTCCTTCGCTGCTGCGCCAGCCACCTTCCACCGGAGCACACGCATGAGCGAACTGGCCATGGGCGGGCTCCTGATCGGAGGCCTGGTATTCCTCGTGTTGTTCGGTCTGCACATCGCGGTCGCCCTCACCGCCGTCGGTTTTGCCGGCATCTGGCTCATCCGCCAAGACATGGACATGGCCATGCGGCTGCTGTACCTCTCGGCCTACAACGGTGTGGCCGACTACATCTTCGCCACCATCCCACTGTTCGTGCTGATGGGCCTGCTGGTCTCGATCTCGAACGTCGGCAAGGACACCTTCGATGTCGCCGAAACCCTGCTGCGCCGCCTGCGCGGTGGCCTGGGCGTGGCCACCGTGGCGGCCAATACCGTGTTCGCCGCCGTCACCGGCGTGTCCATCGCATCGGCGGCGGTGTTCACCCGCGTCGCCGTGCCCGAGATGGTGAGCCACGGCTACCGCGCCAGCTTCGCTGCCGGCACCGTGGCCGGCAGTTCGGTGCTGGGCATGATGATCCCGCCCAGCCTGCTGCTCATCATCTACGGCGTGCTGGCCGAACAGTCGATCGGCACCCTGTTCATCGCCGGCATCATTCCCGGCTTCGTGATGGCGGCGGTCTTCGCCGCCATGATCATGCTGATGGCCCGGTTCACGCCCGGTCTGGTGTTCGACCTCAAACGCCAGGCCAGGCTGGCCGTGGAGCGCAGCACCACGCGCCTGCTGACCACCACCGAGATGCTCGGCAAGCTGGTGCCGATTGCCGCGCTGGTGGCGATGGTCCTGGGGGGCCTGTACTCCGGGTTCTTCACGCCCACCGAGGCCGGCGGCGTGGGTGCTTTCGGCGCCTTCGTCATCGCCATCCTGCGGCGCAAGCTC
The DNA here is from genome assembly GCA_963802435.1 of uncultured bacterium. Classification (GTDB taxonomy): domain Bacteria; phylum Pseudomonadota; class Gammaproteobacteria; order Burkholderiales; family Burkholderiaceae_C; genus CAIKUF01. Next base: position 34,266 of record CAWDIT010000006.1, on the reverse strand, counting down.
GGTGGTGACAGCCTGTGGCGCGTGCTCACCGAAACCGGCGCGGTGTCGGTCGGCATCCTGATCCTGCTGGTGGCCGCGGGCTTCTACAGCCGCATGCTGTCGGTGGCCGGCGTGCCCACGGCCATCAGCGAACTGGTGCGGGACGCGGGCCTCGGCCCTTACGGCTTCCTGTTCCTGTACGTGGTGATCCTGCTGCTGCTGGGCATGATCCTGGACTCCAGCTCGATCCTGCTGATCATGACGCCGGTGGCCGTGCCGATCGCTGCCGGACTCAATTTCAACCTGACCCACTTCGGCATCATCACCGTCATCGCGGTGGAGATCGGCCTGCTCACGCCGCCTTTCGGCATCTCGGTGTTCACGGTAAAGAGCACGCTCAACGATCCCAATGTCTCCGTCGAGAGCATCTTCGCGGGGACCTTGCCCTACGTGGCCGTGATGCTGGCGGTGCTGGTGCTGATCGCGCTGGTTCCGGCGCTGGCGCTGGCGCTGACCTGAGGCTGAGGGACGACGCGAAGCACTCGAGCCATCATGCGCCGCAAGGGCGGTGCCCGATTGAGCAACGCCGAGGATCAGAACGCCGATCGTCGCCGGCTGGTCTCGTCTGCGCCGTCACCCTGCAATCCCGGCCCGAACGCCCCGCGCGCCGCCTTGACGACGGCTTCCCAGAGGTCCGGCACCTGCAGGATCGGCAATTCCCTTCGCAACGCGCCGCCGCGCACTGAGTCGCGGCACTGGAGCGCTCAGTTGATGAATCGCGTATCCGTGAGCTTCGACATGTCGGGCACCTGCTTGATGATGCCGGCCTCGAGCAGCAGCTCGGCGGCTTCCTTGCTGAACGCCGCGTGCTCGCCAGCAAAGAACTTCTGGTTCGCGGCGCGGTCCTGCCAGCGCAGGTAGGCCTGGCTCTTCTCGAAGGCCTCTGCGGTCTGCTTCACGTCGGCGCCCATGATCTCGAAGCTCTTCTTCGGGTCGGACTTGATCATCGCCAGCGCATCGAAGTAGCCGTCGGCCAGTGCCTTCGCGGCCGCCGGGTTCTCGGCCAGGAACTTCGGCGTGCAGCCGAATGTGTCCATCACCATCGGGTAGTCGAGCGTCGTCGCGATGATCTTGGCGGCCTCGGGCTTGGCGCGCACCGCGCCGAGGTAGGGCTCGTAGGTCATCGCGGCGTCGACGCCCTCGGTGCCGGCGATCATCGCGTTGGCGGCGGCCTGCGGCTCGAGATTGACGACCTTCACGTCCTTGATCGTCAGTCCGTTCTTCTTCAGGAACCAGGCCAGACCGAAGTAGGGCGAGGTGCCGGGTGCGCTGGCGGCCACGGTCTTGCCTTTCAGGTCGGCGATCTTCGCAATGCCCGGCTTGACGACCATGCCGTCGGCGCCGTAGCTCTTGTCGAGCTGGAAGATCTGCGTCGTCGCCACGCCGTTGGCGTTCCAGACGATCCAGGTCTCGACCGTCGTCGCCGCGCACTGCACGTCGCCGGAGGCGATCGCGAGGTGGCGATCCTTCTGCGGGATCTTCTTGATCGAGACATCCAGGCCGTGCTTCTTGAACAGCCCCGCCTCCTTGGCGAGCGTCAGCGGGGCGAAGCCGGTCCAGCCCGAGATGGCGACCGCCACTTTGGTCTCCTGGGCGAGGACAAGATTGGCGCTGAGCGCCAGCACGGCGGCGGCGATGCAACGGAGGGCGGGGCGATTCATGGTTAAGGACTCCTGGCTGTGGGTAGGGAACTCTTGGTATGGCCGTCGACGGGCCGACGCGGGCGAGCCGGGCGCACCGGCGGTGTGAAGCCGACGCCTGCGCGGATCTCAGTCATCGGCCAGCACGACTTCGTCGAGGTCGGACGCCACCACCACGCGCCCGCGAAAATCACGCTCGACCTCGCGCCGAAGCACATCGACCATGGCGTCATCCGCCCTTGGGCGTTGATGCGTCAACACCACCGTCCTGACGCCGCATTCGGCCGCGATGCGGCCGACCGTGTCGCCGCAGGCCAGGGTGTACTTGGCCAGGCGTTCGAAATGTGGCGAGGTGATCTCGGCGCCGGCCAGGTAGCAGCACTGCACCAGCACGTCGGCCCCCTGGGCCAGCCGGCGCAGGCCGCCGCAATCGACGGTGTCGCCACTGATCGCGACCACCTTGCCGTGCGCCTCGAGGCGGTAGCCGTAGCAGTTCCAGCGCTTCAGGAAGGCGGGCGAGAAGTCCAGCCCGTGGCCATGCACCACCGCCTCGGCGTGGACGCGCCAGGGCCCGGCATCATGCGCCAGTCCGGTCCCGACATCGTGGCCGAGCATCGGCGGCCAGCCGCCGTGCACCGGCTCGCCCTCGCTGCGCCACTCGATGTCCTTGTCATACACCTGCGTCAGCAGCGCCTGCAACAGGCGCCTGGTGTCCGGCGGGCCGTGGATCGTCAGCGCCTCGCGTCGCCCGGCGAACCAGCTCGACAGGCCCACGTCGTACAGGTCGCCGATGTGGTCGAAGTGATGGTGCGTGACGAACACATGCCGCAGCGCCTGAAGGGGTATGCCGGCGCGCAGCATCTGTATCACCACGCCACGCCCGGCGTCGAAGAGCACCGGCTCGTCGCCGACGGTCACCAGCGTGGCCGGCCCGCTGCGCTGCGGGTCCGGCCGCGGGCCGCCGGTGCCGAGCAGGCAGACCTTGATCGTCGGCGTGGCCATGCGCTTGCGGCCTACTGGTCGAGCGTGAAGCCGGTGGCGCGGATCACGACGCCCCAGTTGCGGTTGTCGCGCTGCACCTTCTGCGCGAAGTCGGCGGCATTGAGGATGCTCGGCACGATGTCCTCCCGCTCCAGCGCTTCGCGCACCTTGGGCGAACGGTAGGTGGCCAGCAGCGCGCGGTTCAGGCGCTCCACTTCGGCCGCCGGCGTGCCCTTGGGCGCGAAGAAGCCGTACCACAGCGAGGCGTTGTCCATCTCCTTCAGGCCAAGCCCGGCTTCGGCGAAGGTGGGCACTGCCGGCAACAACGGCGAACGAGTGGTGCCCGTTACCGCCAGCACCTTGATCTTGCCGGCCTTCGACTGCTCGATGGTCATGCCGCCGGTGAGCATGAAGGCGGCCTGCGTCTCGCCCGAGAGCAGCGCCTGCATGGCCGGCGCACCGCCCTTGTAGGGCACGTGCAGCGTGTCGGTGCCGGCCGCGCGGTTGAGCATCACGCCCAGGAAGTGCGACGGCGTGCCGGCCCCGAAGGAGCCGAACGCTGTCTTGCCGGGGTGGGCCTTGACATAAGCCAGCCACTCGGCGAGGTTCTTCACCGGCACCGCGGCACCGACGACCAGCGCGAAGTTGAAGGTGCCCAGTTCGGCGACCGGCAGCAGGTCGGCCAACGGGTCGAAAGTGAGATTGCGATAGATGTGTGGCATGAAGGCCGGCACCACCACCGGTGCCAGCAGCAGCGTGTGGCCGTCTGGCTTGGCCCGGGCCACCGTCTGCGCGGCGATCAGGCTGCCGGCGCCGGCCTGGTTCTCGACGATCACGGTCTGCTTGGTGTCTTCGGTCAGGACCTGGGCGACCGCGCGCCCCAGGACGTCGAGGGTGCCGCCCGGCCCGAAGCCGACCAGGATGCGGTTTGTCTCCTGAGCCGGGGCAACTTGTACGGCAAGCAGCAACAGGAGGGGGAAGAAGAGTCGTTTCATGCGGCGATCCTTGCGGTCGGCCATCTGCGCCAGTCGCAGATGATCACGTCGAGAGTATCCACAATGCCGGCAGGCCGTCATCGACCGGAACGCGCGACAGCGAGCCGTCGGTCACGAGCGCGGTGGCGCGTTCGATGTCTGGCGCCAGGTAGCGGTCGTGCGCCATCGACGGGCATTGTGCACGCAGCAGCGCATGCGCCGTTTCAGCGCCGGCTGAACTCTTCAACGGGCGCAGGAACTCGATGCCCTGCGCCGCGGCGAGCCATTCGATGCCCAGGATGTGCGCGGTGTTGCGGATCATCGGCTGCAGGCGCCGCGCGGCGAAGGTGGCCATCGAGACATGGTCTTCCTGGTTGGCCGAGGTCGGCAGCGAATCGACGCTCGCTGGATGCGCGAGCGACTTGTTCTCGCTCGCCAGCGACGCGGCGGTGACATGGGCGATCATGAACCCGCTGTTCAACCCGGCGTTGGCGGTGAGGAAGGGCGGCAGGCGCGAGACGCCGGCATCGATCAGCATCGCGATGCGCCGCTCGGCGATCGCGCCGACCTCGGCAATCGCGAGCGCCATCGCGTCGGCCGCCAGCGCCACCGGCTCGGCGTGGAAGTTGCCGCCGGAAAGGATGCTGCCCGCCGCGGGGGCATGGCCGGGCTGGGTCCGGCGCGGCGCATCTTCGGCAAAGACGAGCGGGTTGTCGGTCACCGCATTCGCCTCGCGCCAGAGCACCAGCGCGGCGTGGCGCAACTGGTCGAGGCAGGCGCCCACCACCTGCGGCTGGCAGCGCAGCGAGTACGGGTCCTGCACGCGGTCGTCGCCGTCGGTGTGGCTGGCCCGGATGGCGCTGCCTTCGAGCAGCCGCGGTAATAGCTCGCCACGTCGATCTGGCCCGGCTGGCCGCGCAGGGCGTGGATGCGCGCATCGAACGGCCCGTCGCTGCCGCGCGCGGCATCGACCGTGAGCGCGCCGATCACGAGGGCCGATTCGAGCACCGGCTCGAAGCTGAACAGGGCGTGCAGCGCCAGCGCGGTCGAGGTCTGGGTGCCGTTGATCAGCGCCAGGCCTTCCTTGGCGGCGAGCGCGAGCGGCGCGATGCCGGCCGCGCGCAAGACCCTGGCCGCCGCACGGCGCCGGCCGTCGACGAGCATCTCGCCCTCGCCGATCAGCGCCAGCGTCATGTGCGCCAGCGGCGCCAGGTCGCCCGACGCGCCGACCGAGCCCTGGCCGGCACCCAGGGCACCAGGCCGGCGTTGTGCACGGCGATCAGCGTGTCGATCACCACCTCGCGCACACCCGAATGGCCACGCGCCAGGCTGGCGGCCTTGAGCGCCAGCATCAGGCGCAGCACCGCGGCGCGCAAGGGCTCGCCGACGCCGACGCTGTGCGAGCGGATCAGGTTCAGCTGCAGCTGGTCAGGTCGGCTCTCGCTGATGCGCTCGATGGCGAGCTTGCCGAAGCCGGTGTTGACGCCGTAGACCGGCACGTCCCCGGCGCGGCACGCTGCACGAGCGCGGCGCTGGCGCGCACGCCTGGCGGGCCTGCGGGTCGACCGCCAGCGCCAGCCGCCGGTGTGGATCGCCTTCAGTTCGGCAGCGAGAGGGATGCCCGGATGAGAGTCAGCATCAGCCGGCCACCATCGGCATGTTCAACCCCTGCTCGCGCGCGCAGGCCACCGCGATGTCGTAGCCGGCATCGGCATGGCGCATCACGCCGGTCGCCGGGTCGTTCCACAGCACGCGCTCGATGCGCCTGGCTGCTGCACTGGTGCCGTCGCAGACGATGACCACGCCTGCGTGCTGCGAATAGCCCATGCCGACGCCGCCGCCGTGGTGCAGCGAAACCCAGGTCGCGCCGCCGGCGGTGTTGAGCAGCGCGTTCAGCAGCGGCCAGTCGGACACGGCGTCGCTGCCGTCGCGCATGCTCTCTGTCTCGCGGTTCGGCGACGCAACCGAGCCCGAATCGAGGTGGTCGCGGCCGATGACGATCGGCGCCTTCAGCTCGCCGCTCTTCACCATCTCGTTGAACGCGAGCCCGGCGCGGTGCCGCTCGCCGAGGCCGATCCAGCAGATCCGCGCCGGCAGGCCCTGGAACGCGATGCGCTCGGCCGCCATGTCGAGCCAGCGGTGCAGATGGGCGTCTGCCGGGAACAGCTCCTTCATCTTCGCGTCGGTCTTGCGGATGTCCTCCGGGTCGCCCGAGAGCGCCACCCAGCGGAACGGCCCCTTGCCGCGGCAGAACAGCGGCCGCACGTAGGCGGGCACGAAGCCTGGAAAGGCGAACGCGTTGGCCACGCCTTCGTCGAACGCGACCTGGCGGATGTTGTTGCCGTAGTCGACGGTCGGGATGCCCATCGTCTGGAACGCGAGCATCGCCTGCACGTGCACGGCGCAGCTCTTCGCGGCGGCGTCGCGCAGCGCGGCGTGCTGCGAGGCGTCGGCCTGGGCCGACTTCCACGCGTCGACGCTCCAGCCGGCGGGCAGGTAGCCGTTGACGAGGTCGTGCGCCGAGGTCTGGTCGGTCACGAGGTCGGGCCTCATGCCGCCGGCCCGGGCGCGCCTGACGAGCTCGGGCAGGATCTCGGCCGCGTTGCCGAGCAGGCCGATCGACACTGCCTTCTTCTCGGCGGTGTACTTGCCCAGGCGCTCGAGCGCGTCGTCGAGGTCGGCGGCCTGCTCGTCGAGGTAGCGCGAGCGCAGGCGGAAGTCGATGCGGCTCTGCTGGCACTCGATGTTGAGCGAACACGCGCCGGCGAATGTGGCCGCCAGCGGCTGCGCGCCGCCCATGCCGCCGAGGCCAGCGGTGAGGATCCAGCGCCCCTCCCACTCGCCGCCGTGCGCCGGAGCGCCGGGCCGCCCCAAGCCCGGCGCCGTCCCCTCGGGGGACCGACCGCCGTACTCGGCGGGCGAGGGGCTCACGGGGTAATGCTGGCGCCCGGCCTCGACGAAGGTCTCGTAGGTGCCCTGCACGATGCCCTGGCTGCCGATGTAGATCCACGAGCCGGCGGTCATCTGGCCGTACATCATCAGGCCCTTGCGGTCGAGTTCGTGGAAGTGCTCCCAGGTCGCCCACTTGGGCACCAGGTTGGAATTGGCGATCAGCACCCGCGGCGCGTCGGCGTGGGTGCGGAACACGCCGACCGGCTTGCCCGACTGGATAAGCAGCGTCTCGTCCTCGCCGAGCTTGCGCAGCGCGTCGAGGATCGCTTCGTAGCAGTCCCAGTTGCGCGCCGCCTTGCCGATGCCGCCGTAGACGACGAGCGCGTCGGGGTTCTCGGCCACCTCGGGGTCGAGGTTGTTCTGCAGCATGCGGTAGGCCGCTTCGATGAGCCAGTTCCTGCAACTCAGCTCGGTGCCGCGCGGGGCGCGCACCGGGTGGGGCCGCGCGACGTGGCGGACGGTGGACAGATCGTTCATGGCGGCCTCGACGGCGTGGAGCACTCGGTGGCTGAACTCTACTTGTCTAGACAAGCAGAGTCAAGCGAGTCTGTGTCATGGTTTCCCCTTGGCCTTCTCGCGCGGCGTCAACTTGTCTAGACAAGCAGATCCGGCTACGATCGTCGCATGAGGTCGTCCCGCCAGTCCGCTACCCCGCCGTACCACCGCGTCAAGCAGCATCTGCTCGATGCGCTGGCCCAGGGGCGCTTCCCGCCCGGCGCGCTGATGCCGTCCGAGGCCGAGCTGGTGGCGCGTTTCGGCGTCAGCCGCATGACCGTCAACCGCGCGCTGCGCGAGCTCCAGGCCGAGGGGCTGATCGAGCGGAAGCAGGGTGTCGGCACCTTTGCGGCGCAGTTGCACCGCGTGGCCTCGACGCTGACGATCCGCGATCTGCACGACGAGATCACCGAACGCGGTCACCGCCACCAGGCGCGCGTGCAGATCGCGCGCCAGGAGGCGGCGCCCGCCGCGCTGGCACAGCAGCTCGGGCTCGAGCCGGGCGCGCCGGTCTTTCACACGCTGATCCTGCACTCGGAGGAGGGCGTCCCGCTGCAGAGCGAGGACCGCTACGTCAATCCGGCATGCGCGCCGGGCTATCTGGCGGTCGACTTCACGCAGACGACGCCGACGCACTACCTGTTCCAGGTGACGGCGCTATGGCGCGCGCAGTACTCGATCGAGGCCGCGCTGCCGACGCGGCAGGAGGCGTCGCTGCTCGGCATCGGCGTGCGCGACCCCTGTCTCGTCGTCGTGCGGCGCACCTTCACGCGCGACGCCGTGATCACCCTCGCACGCCTGGTGCAACCGGGTTCGCGCTACGTGCTGCACGGGGAGTTCGCGCCATGAGCCTCGCCGCGCCTTCCGGGCGCGCCGCACTGGATGCGAGGCTGCCGACCACGGTCCGCGCCGCCGAGGTGGCAACGAAGGCCTGGCGCAACGGTGGCGGACGCACGCGCGAACTTCTGACCTGGCCGGCCGGGCCCGACTGGAGCTTTCGCCTGAGCCTGGCCGACATCGCCGCCGACGGACCTTTCTCGGCCTTTCCCGGTGTGCAGCGCTGGTTCGCGGTGATCGAAGGCGCGGGCGTGATTCTCACGCTCGCCGATGGGGAACGCCGCGTCACACCGCGCAGCGAGCCGCTGTGCTTCGACGGTGCCGAGGCTCCTGAATGCAGGCTCGTCGAAGGAGCGACGCGCGACCTCAACCTGATGCTTCGCGGCGGTGCGCGCGGCTGTTTGCGGCGGGCGTCGAGCGGCGTGCCTGTGGCGTGAAGCGTGGCCGTGGCGCGGCTGCTTCACGACGGCCGCGGCGCGCTGGCACGGTGCGGCGGGGCGGGTCGTCGATCTCGATGCGAACACGCTGTTGTGCGGCCTCGGCCCGGAGCCGTGCCGGATGCTGGCGCGCGGCGCCGAGGCGCCGATGTTCTGGATCGGCGCCGATGTCGACCGGGAGGAGGGCGCATGACCACCGCACCGCATCGCACGCTGTGGCGCAATGCGAAGCTTGCGACGCTTGCCGGCAGCGAGCCCTGGGGTTGGGTCGCGCGCGGCGCGCTCGTCACCGAAGGCGAGCGCATCGCGTGGGTGGGCGACGAGGCGGCACTGCCTTCGGCGTTGGCGCCTGCGGCCGAGCACGACCTCGGTGGCGCGCTCGTCACGCCGGGGCTGGTGGACTGCCATACGCACCTCGTCTACGGCGGTCATCGCGCGGCCGAATTCGAACTGCGGCTGCAAGGAGCGAGCTACGAGGAGATCGCGCGCGCGGGCGGCGGCATCCGCGCGACCGTGACCGCGACGCGTGCGGCGAGCGACGACGCACTGTTCGCAGCGGCCTGCCGGCGCGCACGGGCGCTGATGCGCGAGGGCGTGACGACGCTCGAAGTGAAGTCGGGCTACGGTCTGACGCAGCACGACGAGGCGCGCTGCCTCGCCGTGGCGCGTCGTCTCGGCAGCGAGCTCGCGTTGACCGTGCGCACGACATTCCTCGGCGCACATGCCTTGCCGCCCGAGTTCGAAGGTCGTGCCGACGACTACATCGATATCGTCTGCACCTGGTTGCCCGTCCTCCAAGCGCAGGGATTGCTCGATGCAGTCGATGCGTTCTGCGAGCGCATCGCTTTCACGCCGGCGCAGACGCGGCGCGTGTTCGAAGCTGCGCAGCGCCTGAAGCTGCCCGTCAAGCTGCACGCCGAGCAGCTCAGCGACCAGGGCGGTGCGGCACTCGCGGCCAGCTACGGCGCGCTCTCGTGCGATCACCTCGAGTACCTGAGCGAAGCCGGCGTGCAGGCGATGGCGCGTGCCGGCACGGTGGCGGTGCTGCTGCCCGGCGCGTTCTACTTCCTGCGCGAGACGAAGCTCCCGCCGGTGGCCGCCCTGCGTGCGGCCGGCGTGCCGATCGCGATCGCGAGCGACCACAACCCCGGCTCGTCGCCGGCCCTCTCGCTGCTGCTGATGATCAACATGGCGTGCACGCTGTTTCGGCTGACGCCCGAAGAGGCGCTGCGCGGCGTCACGATCCACGGGGCACGTGCGCTGGGCCTGGCCGACCGCGGCACGCTGGCGGCGGGACAGCGCGCCGACTTCGCGGTGTGGGATCTCGAGCATCCGAACGAACTCGCCTACTGGTTCGGAAGCAACCCGTGCCTGCGTGTCGTCGTCGGTGGCGCTGGAGCGCCCGGGATGATCCTCACCGCGCAGCATCGCCAAGTGTCATCGGTCCGAACTTGCGAAGGTCCAACGACGGCATTCGGCCCATTGCGGCCATTCGGAGCGTGCTGGGCGAGCGCGGCCGGCGCGTGGCCGAGGGCGGCGGGCGACCGGCTGCCGCCGCTCCCTCGATGCCGTCCTGCGGCGCGTCGCCTCCTTTCCTGCGCACCGGTTGCCCGCCGATCGGCCCAGTGCGCGAGCGTGCCGACCACGGCCTGCGCACCGATGCCACAGAGCGTCAGGACGGGCTGGCGTGTTCTGCGCAGGTAAAGGAGGAGGCGGCGGCCGAAGGCCGGCGCCGGGGGACACGGAGCAGAGCACGCCAGCCCGGCCTGGCGCTCCCGCGTCGAACTGCCAGAGCGGGCACCGCCTGCCGCGCCGCGCTGAAGCCACCCGGAAGCGGACACCCGCGAACGGCCGCAATGGGCCGAAAGCAGTCTGCCGCAGATTGGCCATCCCCGACGTGGCGCGGGTCGCGGGAAGCGTGTTAGAGGATTGACATGAGCGAACAAGACGTCTTCACGCTGCATCGCGGCACCAGACCGCTGCTGATCAGCATGCCGCACGTGGGCACGCTGATCCCCGACGACATTGCGGCGCGCCTGCGGCCGCAGGCGCTGGCCGTGGAAGACACCGACTGGCATCTGGACAAGCTCTACGCGTTCGCGCAGGAGTTGGGCGCCAGCCTGCTCGTGCCGCGCTTCTCGCGCTACTGCATCGACCTGAACCGCCCGCCGGAGAACACGCCGATGTACGCCGGCAGCAACAACACCGAGTTGTGCCCGACGCGCGCCTTCACCGGTGAGCCCCTCTACCGCGAGGGGCAGGCGCCCGACGACGTCGAGATCGCCCACCGGCTGCGCCTGTACTGGCGGCCATACCACGAGGCGCTGGCCGCCGAGTTGGCGCGCCTGCGGGACGTGCACGGCCAGGCGGTGCTGTTCGACGCGCACAGCATCAAGTCCGAACTCCCCTGGCTGTTCGCGGGCCGGCTGCCCGACCTGAACCTCGGCACCGCGAGCGGTGCCAGCTGCGGCGGCGGGTTGCGCGACGCACTCACCGCAGTGCTGGCGGGGCAGACGAAGTTCACTCATGTCGTCGACGGCCGCTTCAAGGGCGGTTACATCACGCGCAAGTACGGCCGGCCGGCCGACGGCGTGCACGCGGTGCAGCTCGAGATGTGCTGGCGCTGCTACATGGAAGAGGCGCCGCCCTTCGAATTCGAACCCGCGCGCGCCGCCGCCGTCCTGCCCCTGTTGCGTCGACTCGTCGAGGTCTTGCTGGCACCGCCGCAGGCCACCGCATGACGCACCCGGCCGACCCCCGATCGTTCTGGGCGCCGCGCGCCTGGCTCGCCGGTGGCTGGCGCGAGCACGTGTTGCTGCGGGTGGATGCGCAAGGCTGCTGGGCCGAGATCCGCGCCGACGTGGCGCTCGCGCCGTCGGGTGCGCAGGTGCTCGCCGGACCGGTGCTGCCGGGCCTCGTCGACGCCCACAGCCATGCCTTCCAGCGCGCGATGGCGGGCCTGGCCGAACGGCGCGAGCAGGGCGATGACGACTTCTGGTCGTGGCGCGATCGCATGTATGGCGTCGCGCTGCGCATCACGCCCGAGCAGCTGCGGGCGGTCGCGGCGCAGCTCTACGTCGAACTGCTGCGCGGCGGCTACACCCAGGTCTGCGAGTTCCATTACCTGCAGCACCGCCCCGACGGGACGCCCTACAACGATCCGATGCAGCTCTCGTGGGCCCTGGCCGACGCCGCTGAAGACGCCGGTCTCGGCCTCACACTGCTGCCGGTGCTCTACGAACGCGCCGGCTTCGATGCAGCCTGCCCTGCGCGACGACCAGCGGCGCTTCGCCACCACGCCGCTTGCGGTGCTCGCGCTGCAGCACGCGGCCAGGCGCAGCGGCCGCCGGCACGTCAATGCGGGAGTTGCGATCCATTCGTTGCGCGCCGCGGCGCCTGCGTCGATCCACGAGTTGCGCCGGCTGATCGACGACATCGAAGGCCCGATCCACATCCACGTCGCGGAACAGACGGCGGAGGTTGCAGCCTGTATGCACGCCACCGGCGCGCGCCCCATCGAGTGGCTGGCCCGCGAGGGCCTGCTCGATGAGCGCTGGCAGCTCGTGCATGCGACGCACGCCTTGCCGGCGGAGATCGAGGCCGTTGCGCGCAGCGGTGCCGGGGTGGTGGTCTGCCCGGGCACCGAGGCCAACCTCGGCGACGGTCTCACCGACCTGCCGGGCTGGCTGGCCGGTGGCGTGCCACTGAGCCTCGGATCGGACAGCCAGGTCACGCGCAGCTGGGCGGAAGAGCTGCGCTGGCTCGAGTACGGGCAGCGGCTCGCGCTCGGGCGACGCAACGTCGCAGCGCAGCCGGGCGTTCGGCCGGCCAGCGCGGCGCGGCTTTTCGAAGCCGCGCTCGCCGCCAGCGCCGCACCGGCGGGCCTGGCGCACTGGGGCCTCGTGTGCGGCGCCCGCGCCGACTTCCTCGTGCTCGACACGAGCGACGCCAGCCTGCTCGGCGTGCCGGCTTCGCACTCGCTCGATGCCTTGGTATTCTCGAGTCCAGGCGATGCGATCCGCGACGTCTACGTCGCCGGCGAGGCCGTCGTGCGGGAACGTCGCCATGCGGCGCAGGACGCGATCGCCGGCCGCTTCGCGCAGGCGATGGCGGCACTGTGGGAAGGCATCACCTGAAATCACCGTGCGGCCGACGCCGCCACGTTCAACCTTCAAATCCAGCTTTCAACGGAGAATGCAATGAAGCAACTTGGTGCGGAATTCCTCGGGACGTTCTGGTTGGTCCTCGGCGGCTGCGGCAGCGCGGTTCTGGCTGCAGCGTTCCCTGGTCTGGGGATCGGCTTCGTCGGTGTCTCGCTGGCGTTCGGGCTGACCGTACTGACCATGGCTTTCGCGATCGGTCACATCTCGGGTTGTCACCTGAACCCGGCGGTGTCGATCGGCCTGTGGGCTGGCGGTCGTTTCCCGGCGGCAAGGCTGGCACCCTACATCGTCGCCCAGGTCTTCGGAGCCATTGCTGCCGGCGCGGTGCTCTACATCATCGCCTCCGGCGGGCCGGGGTTCGACGTGTCAAAGGGCTTCGCGTCCAACGGCTACGGCGCCCATTCCCCGGGCGGCTATTCGCTGCTCGCGGCGCTGCTGACCGAGGTCGTGATGACGATGTTCTTCTTGCTCGTCATCCTCGGCGCCACCGACAAGCGTGCGCCGGCGGGCTTTGCACCGGTGGCGATCGGCCTGGCGCTGACATTGATCCACCTGATCAGCATTCCCGTCACGAACACATCGGTGAATCCCGCACGAAGCACCGGTGTCGCGGTGTTCGTGGGCGACTGGGCGGTCGGCCAGCTGTGGCTGTTCTGGCTGGCGCCGATCGCCGGCGCCCTGCTCGGCGCGATGGCGTATCGCTTCATCGGCGGCAGCGAGGACTGAAGGCAGCTGCGAGGCCGGCGCGCAGCGCCTCGCTGGCGCGCAGCGCGCCGACTTCGATGCCCCGCCAGTTGCGCAGCGTGCAGTCGCTGAAGCCGCGCATGAACGTGGCGTCGTCGTCGGCCAGCGGCAGGCAGGCTTCGATCACCGCCGCCACCGCCACCTCGGCGGCGCGCGCGTTGTTGCCGTCGTCGATCTTGATCGCGACGCCGAGGCCGCGCTCGGGCAGCGCCGCGCAGTACATGCCCTCGGCGCCGACCTTCATGAAGACGCGCTCGCCGAACCGCTCCATCACGCGCGTGTCCATCCGGCCACTGCCGGCGACCATGAACGGTGCCTTCGCCACGGCCTGGCGCAGCCGCAGCGCCGCTCGCGCATGGTCCGGCGACAGCCCCATGCCGCTGCCGACGCGCGCGAAGGCGAGCGCGAGCCGGCGCAGCGGTATCGCGAAGGTCGGTATCGAGCAACCGTCGATGCCGCGCGCTGCGCCGCGCAGGTCGGTGCCGGTGGCGGCTTCGAGCGCGGCCGTCACTTCGCGCATCACCGGGTGCTCCGGCTGCACGTAGCCCTTGACGTACTGGCGCAGGTTCACCCCCGGGCCGGCCAGAGCACGGGCCAGGCAGAGAAAGCCGGAGTGCTTGCCCGAGCAGTTGTTGTGCAGCGCCGAAGGCTGCGCGCCGCGCGCCGCCAGGTCGCGCGCAGCCTGCTCGTCGTACGGCCAATGGGTCCCGCACTCCAGGCAGTCGCTGGCCAGCCCGGCCTTGGCGAGCATCGCGGCGGCCGTGCTCGCGTGCAGGGGTTCGCCGCGGTGCGAGGCGCAGGCGAGCGCCAGCTCCGCATCGCCGAGCTTCAGCTGTTCGGCGGCGCCGCTGGCCACCAGCGGCAGCGCCTGCAGCACCTTGACGGCGGAGCGCGGAAAGACCGGGCGATCGATGTCGCCGATCGCGGCGAGCACGCCGCCGTCGGCGTCGAGCACCGCCACCGCGCCGGCGTGGCGCGACTCGACATGGCCGCCGCGCAGCACCTCGACAAGAACAGGATTCATTCGACGTGCCTTGGTTTGTCAATGAGTCTGAGCCGTGGGCCCGGCTGCAACGCGCGCTACTGGCCCGACCAGCGCCACGCGTGCAGAAATGGCGACAAGGCAGCGTAGCGCACGCGGGCGCATCAACGCCCGCGGCCCGAGGCCAGCAGCAGTGCCGATCCCAGCACGCCGGCGATCAGCGAGCCGCCGAGCACACCGAGCTTGACCTGCAGTTCGTACGACGGGGCCTGGCCCTCGAAGGCCAGGCCGCCGATGAACAGGCTCATCGTGAAGCCGATCCCGCAGAGTACGCACACGCCGAAGAACTGATGCCTGCTCGCACCCAGCGGCAGGCTCGCGCCGCCAAAACGCATCAGCAGCCATGAACCGCCGAACACGCCGGCAGCCTTGCCGAGCACGAGCCCGATCGCGATGCCCATCGGGATGCCTTGTGTCAGGGTGCCCACAGACACGCCTTGAAGAGAGACACCGGCATTCGCAAACGCGAACATCGGCAGCACCAGGAACGCGACCCAGGGGTGCAGCACGTGCTCGGCGGTCTCGAGCGGAGAGCCGCCGTGTTTGTCGCGCAGCGGGATCGCCATCGCGGTGACCGCGCCGGCCAAAGTGGCGTGAATGCCAGACTTCAGGACGCAGACCCAGATCACCAGCCCGATGACCGCGTAGGGGCCGATGTTCGACACCCTCGAGCGGTTCAGCACGAACAGCAGCGCACCGCCCAGTGCCGCCGCCACCAGCATGGGCATCGACAGATCCGCGGTGTAGAACAGCGCGATCACGACGATTGCTCCGAGGTCGTCGATGATCGCCACCGCCGTCAGGAAGATCTTCAGCGACGGCGGCACGCGCGAGCCGAGCAGCATCAGGATGCCCAGCGCGAACGCGATGTCGGTGGCCGTCGGAATCGCCCAGCCGCGCAGCGCCACCGGGTCGGCGTGGTTCAGCGCGACGTAGATCAGCGCCGGCAGGATCATGCCCCCGAGCGCCGCCGCAGCAGGCAGCGACGCCTGCTTCAGCGACGCCAGTTCGCCCGCCAGGACCTCGCGCTTGACCTCGAGGCCGACGAGAAAGAAGAACACCGCCATCCACAGGTCGTTGATCCACAGCAGCAAGGGCTTGGACAGCACCAGCCAGTCGCCGCCGAGGCGCAGTTCGCCGCGCAACTGCACGAAGCGCTCGTAGGCGGGCGCCAGCGGCGAATTGCTGACGACGAGCGCGACGATGGCGGCGATGGCGAGCAACACGCCGGCGGCCGACTCCGATGCGATGAAGCGGCGAATGCTGCTGATCAATCCGACCCCTTGGTCCGGTGGAAGTCCCGCCCGAAATCCGGGGCGGACGAACCGCATTGTTCACTACCCCGGACGGACCGAGCGTCGAGCGCTGTTGCCGCCCGTCCCGCTTCAGGGCCCTCTTGAAAGCCTCGGCCCCCGCCCCTAGATCTGGTTCCGCCCAGGGCGAAGCGCCTTCGACGGCGCGAGGCCCGCCAACCCAAGGAGGTGAAGACCATGGTTCGCAGCTTGTTTCCCCGCGACCTGTTCGCGGAAGTGGATCGCCTGCAGCGTGAGTTGCAGCAGTCCTTCGACACCGTCTCTCCCAGCATCCGCGGCTTCGCGCGCGGCTACCCGGCGCTGAATGTCGGCAGCACGCCCAAGTCGGTGGAGGTCTATGCCTTCGCGCCCGGCATGGACCCTGCGCGCATCGAGGTCAACCTCGAACGCGGGCTGCTGACCATCGAAGGCGAGCGCGCGGCAACTGTGCGCCCCGGGGACGGTAAAGCGACGGCGCACGTCAACGAGCGTTTCGACGGGCACTTTCGCCGTGTCGTCAGCCTGCCCGAGGACGTCAATCCCGATGCCATCAAGGCCGACTACCGTGACGGCGTGCTGCACGTGAGCGTGCAGCGCCGCGAATCGGCGCAGCCGCGCCGCATCGAAGTGCAATGAACAGCAGGAGTTGAAGCCATGACCAACCAAGTTGTGCCGCAGACCAGCAACGACGAGTCGCGCAACGAACCCGCGCTGCTGCCCCCGGTGGACGTGATCGAAGACACCACCGGCATCACCGTCCATGCCGACCTGCCGGGCGTGCCCCGCGACCGGCTGAACGTGCGCGTCGAAGGCGACGTGCTGCTCATAGACGCCGACCTGGTGCTGAGCGTGCCGCAAGACATGCAGGCCAGCCACGCCGAGGTGCAGCGCACGCACTACCGCCGCGCCTTCACGCTCAGCCGCGAGCTCGACCCCGACAAGGTGAGCGCCGAACTCAGCCAGGGCGTTCTGAAGGTGCGCATCCCGAAGGCCGAGCACGCCCAGCCGCGCCGCATCGCGGTGCAGGTGGCCTGAGGCACGGGCTGCCGATCACGAACCGCAAGGAGAGTGACCATGAAACTGGACGACATCCGCCACGGCGTCGGCGCGCTGTGGGATTCGGTGGCCGAAGGCTGGGATCGGCTGCGCCAGACGACTGCCGGGGCGCTGACGCGCTACCGGCCGGCCGACAAGGCCAGCCTGCCCACGGCCGACGAAGTGGACGATGCCAGCTACGTCCCCAGCGCCAGCTGGGCGATGCTGGGCGGCGACGTGTTCGAGGACGACAGGCGCATCGTCGTGCGGCTGGAAGCCCCGGGCATGAACAAGAGCGACTTCGACATCCAGGTGCGGGGCGACGCACTGGTGGTGCGCGGCGAGAAGCGCTTCGAGCGCGAGAACACGAACGGCCGCTGGCGCGTGCTGCAGTGCGCCTACGGCAGTTTCCTGCGCACGGTGCCGCTGCCGGCGGCCGTGAAGGACGCCGAGTCGCGTGCCACCTACCGCAATGGCGTGCTGAAGGTCGAGCTGACCAAGCTCGAGCCGGGCAAGCCGGGCGTGACGAGGGTCACCGTGCACTGAGCGGCGCGCGCGGGTTCGCACGCAGCGGCGTCATTCGGGGCCCGCCGCGCAACGCCGTGCGCGGGCTCCGGGGGAGTCGGCCGGCTTGCCGAGCGGTCACGCCGCTGCGACGAAAGCCCGCAGTTCCCCCGCCATCCTCTTCAACGAAGGCTGGTGGATGTACATCATGTGCCCGGCCTCGAAGTAGCTGACGGCGATCTTCTTCCACTGTTCGTCGCGCAGACCGAGGTGGTTCACCGTGTAGTCGCCTGCCGCGTGCGGCGTGGCCAGGTCGTAGTAGCCGCTGGCCACGTAGACGCGCATGTGCGCGTTCGAGTGCATCGCGCGGCGCAGGCTGGCGCCGACGTTGACGTACTTGTTGGCGAAGTCCTTCCAGGTCCACTTGTCCCAGATCGGCGCGTGCACCACGTAGGGCGCGTCGCGGTCGTACTTCAGGGTGTCCTTCAGCAGGCGGTTGATGCCGCTCGCGTAGGCGCCGAGCAGGTTGCTCATCGCGGCGTCGTCTTCGGGCTTCTCGCCGGCGTCGTCGCGGTCCAGGCCGAGGAAGCGCGTATCCAGCCGCCCCACGGTCTGTCCGCGGTGGCGCAGCAGTTCCTTGAAGTAGCGGAACTCGCCGAGGCGCAGGTCGCTGCGCAGCACGTACTCGGCGGTCAGGCCCGAGTAGCGCGCCACCTGGCCGGCGATGTGTTCGCGCGTCTGCGCGTCGAGCCGCGAGCCCTGCAGCAGCGCCGTGCTGTACTCGCCGAGCGCGAACGCCTCGGCCTGCGCGATCACCTCGCGTAGCGGCTTCTTCTGCAGTTCCGGCACGAGCGCCTTGTGGTACCAGGCCGTCGCCGCAAAGGTGGGCAGGAAGAGTGCGTACGGCAGCTCGTTGCCGTGGTCGAAGCACAGCGTCTGCAGGTCGATCGCCAGCGAGACCAGCATCACGCCGTTGAGGAACACGTCGTGCTTTTCCTGCAGGTGCAGCGAGAGGCCGGCGGCGCGCGTCGTGCCATAACTCTCGCCGATCAGGTACTTCGGCGAAGCCCAGCGCCCGTAGCGCGTCAGGTAGAGGCGGATGAACTCGCCCACCGCGTCGAGGTCGCGCTGGTAGTCGTGGAACTCGGCCACCTTCTCGCCCTCGGCCATGCGCGAGTGGCCGGTGCCGATGGGGTCGATGAACACGAGGTCGCTCTCGGTCAGCAGCGTGTGCTCGTTGTCGACCAGCGCATACGGCGGCGGCGGTGCGTTGCCCATCTCGTCGGTGGCGACGCGCTGCGGACCGAGAAGCCCCAAGTGCAGCCACACGCTGCTCGAACCCGGCCCGCCGTTGAAGCTGAAGGTGAGCGGGCGCGGCTTGTCGGCCTTCGCGCTGTTCAACGTGTAGGCGATGAAGAAGAGTTCGGCGCGCGGCTTGTCGGCGCTGCGCTGGCCTTCCTTGCCGGCCTCGTCTTCGCGCAGCACCAGCGTGCCGCAGGTGGCGGTGTACTCGAGCGTGCGCCTGGCGAGCCTGAGCTTGTGCTCGGTGCTCACCAGGCGCTCCTTCAACGGCACGGCCGGGGAGGTCACGGCTGGGGCCGCGCTGGGCGTTTCCTTCGTTTCCGTCATGTGCGCTTCTCGGTAGAGTCGGGTCCCCGCACTGTAGCCTTTGAACTTGAACGACCCTGTATTCGCCTTCCCCGCCATTGCCGGCATCGACTTCACCAGCCGGCCGTCGCGCGCCAAGCCGATCACCGTGGCGTTGGGTCACGTGCAGCACGCCGTGGTGCGGCTGGAGCGCATCGAGTCGCACGCCACGATCGACAGCTTCGCCGCGTGGCTGCGCACGCCAGGGCCGTGGTTGGCGGTGTTCGACCTGCCGTTCGGGCTGCCGCGCGAATTGGTGACAACGCTTGGCTGGCCCGAGCAGTGGCTGCCGTTGATGCGCCACTACGCCGCGCTCGACCGGAAGGTGATTCGCGACACGTTCAAGGCATTCTGCGATGCGCGGCCCGCGGGCGCGAAGTTCGCGCATCGCGCCACCGATGGCCCGGCCGGGTCGTCGCCGTCGATGAAGTGGGTCAACCCGCCGGTCGCCTGGATGCTGCATGCCGGCGTGCCATTGCTGATCGACGCCGGGCTACGCCTGCCCGGCCTGCACGACGGAGACGCCGAACGCGTCGCGCTCGAGGGCTACCCCGGCCTGCTGGCGCGCGAGCGGCTCGGCGTTCGCTCGTACAAGAGCGACGATCGGCGCAAGCAGACGCCAGAACGGCTGATCGCGCGCAAGGACCTGATCGATGCGCTGGAGCAGGGTCGCACGCGCCTCGCACTGCGTCTGAAGCTGAGCCACGCGCAGCGCGACGCGCTCATTGCCGACGCCAGCGGCGACCGCCTCGACGCCGTGCTGTGCCTGATGCAGGCCGGCTGGGCCAGCGGGCAGCCGGGGTACGGATTGCCGGCCGACTTCGATCCGCTGGAGGGGTGGATCGTCAGTGCGTGAGTCGAGTCCACGCCGGCAGATTGAAGAACCTGCAGAGCTGTCGCCAACGGCCCGGCGCGGCCGCTCAGCCCCCGACAACTCCGCAAGCGACCCTCGCGCCTCCGCCGCCCAGTGGGACGGGATGGTCGGCGTGGTTGTCGCCGCCGGCGTGGATCATCAGCGACCGGCTCCTGACGTCGGCGAGCTTGAGGCGCGGCGCCAGGACCGGATTGCCTGCGGTGCCGTCGTCGGCAACATAGAGCGCCGGCAGGTCGCCCAGGTGCCCGTCGCCCCAGGGCTCGCCATGGCGTTTCGTGCCCTGCGGATCGAGGTGGCCCCCGGCGGCGAGCGCGGGAACCATCACTCCCTCCTTCTCGATCGAGGCGCAGGAAGCGTTCTCGTGGACGTGGAAGCCGTGAAGTCCCGGGCGCAATCCCGTCAGCGACGGAACCATGACCAATCCGTACGGCGTCTCGACGATCCGGATGCTGCCCAGCGAGGCGCCCGGTCCCTTCGCATCGACCAGGTTCATCGGTACCGAGAGTTCCGCGGCCATCGCGGGAACAGCGGCGAAAATGCATGCCGTGAGGAGCCCGCGATGTCTCATCGTTCTTCCTTTCGAGGCAGCGCTCTCGTGAGCCTGCGAGGGTGTGGACCGGCGGCGAATCTAGCACCGATGAGGCGGCGCGGCTGTCGAGCGTGCAATGCCCTTGACGTCGTCGCGGCCGCTCTCGCGCTGCTGCTGGCGCTGCCCTGCGGCCAGGTCGGGGCGCGCTCGCTGGTGATCGACGGCACCGTCGTCCACGTGACCGACGGCGACACGCTGTGGCTCAGGCCCGACGGTGCGGGCGAGAAGCCGTTCAGGTTGCGCCTGGCGGGCATCGACGCGCCCGAACGCTGCCAGAGCGGCGGCGCGCAGGCCGGCGCGGCGCTCGCGGCACGCGTGCTGCACAAGCGAGTGCAGGTCATCACCCGCGCCACCGACGACTTCCAGCGCGCCGTCGCGACGGTGCATGTCGACGGCGAAGACGTCGGCGCCTGGCTGGTGTTGCAGGGCCATGCCTGGACGCGGGGCTACCGCCATGCACCGGGTCCGTATGCGCGGCAGGAGGCCGAGGCCCGCACGGCACGGCGCGGCGTGTTCGCCGACCCGCAGGCACAGGACCCGCGCGCGTTTCGCAAGCAGCACGGCCCCTGCGAGTGACGGCTGCCGCGCGCGAAAGCTCGGCTACAGTGTGCGTGGCGGCTGGAGTTGCCGCTGCCCCAAGGCGTCAGACCCGTGCCGCGCGGCACGCCACCAGGACATCCGGATCCATGAAAGCCTCATTCACTTGCAGAGCCCTGCTCGCATGCTCGTTCCTCGCCGCCTGCCAGTGGGCTCAGGCCCAGGCCTTCGATGCGGTGCGTCTGTACGGCGTGCCGGAAGGTGACGCCGCGGGCATCGTGGGGGCAGTCGTGATCGCGTCGCCCGAGTACCTGGGATCCGACGAGCGCCGCATCCTCGTTCTGCCCAGCATCGACTACCAGTGGAAGAACGGCTGGTTCGCGGGCCTGTCCAACGGCATCGGCTACCAGTTCCCGTCGCGGCCGGACCTGCAGTTCGGGTTGCGCGTCACTGCGGACCTCGGCCGCCAGGAAGACCGCAGCAGCGCGCTCACCGGCATGGGCGACATCGAGCCCCGACCCGAGGCGGGCCTCTTCTTCAACTACTTCCCGACGGCCGAAGTGTTCCTGACTTCGTCGTTGCGCTACGGTGCCGGCAACGACCGCAACGGCGTGCAGGTCGACCTCGGTGCCGGTTATGCGAAGCAGTTGGCGCCGCAGTGGCGCGCCGCTGCCGGCGTGGCCGCGACCTGGGTGAACGGCGACTACATGCAGGCCTTCTTCGGCGTCACGCCGCAGCAGGCGGCGGCCAGCGGCCATGCGGCCTACAGCGCAGGTTCGGGGTTTCGCGACGTGCGCGTCAACGGTTCGCTCACCTACTTCATCGACGCCCGATGGTCCGTCACCGGCGCGCTGACGGTGAGATCGCTGCAGGGCGACGCGCGCGACAGCCCGATCGTCATGCAGAGCACGCCAGTCACGGGCGTGCTGGCGCTGAGCTACGGCTTCTAGGACTGGCGCTTGCGCTCGAACTTGCGCCAGTAGCCGAACTCGTCGGCATGGCACTCGATGTCGAGCTCTCCGACCCGCATCTGCAGCCGGTCCTGCGCGTCGGCGATCGCCTTGTTGTAGATGCTGGGGCCGATCTCCTCGAGGAAGAAGTTGAGCAGCGCGGCGGCCTGGATGTTGCCGAGACGCTCTTCCATGTTCTCCCGGAAGTAGCGCTCGATCGAGCCGACCGCCTGCGTGCGTTGCTCCTTGCCCAGTTCGATCGCCATGGGAACCCTCAGATCGCCCTAGCGCCTGGCGTGAAGATGGCGTAGTTTCCGTTGGCCGTGGCCACCAGGACGTCCGCCGCAAAGAGGCGCGACTCGAGATGGGCGACGCTCCTGCCGCGGTTGACCACTTCGGTCGTGCAGGTGACGGGCCCGGCGGCGACGGGCTTGAAGTAGTTCATCGTGATCTGGATCGTCGCGCAACGCTCGTCGGGTTGCAAGGTGGCGAACAGCGCCGCGCCCATGCCGGTATCGGCCATCGCGTACAGAACGGCACCGTGCGCCACGCCGTTCGGGTTGCGGTGGCGCTCGCCAATGTCGAGCGTGCACTGGCTGTGCCCGGCGCTCAGCGCTTCGAACCGAAGGCCGATCAGGTCGGCAAAGGGGTGCTCCATCGTTGCCTCCTCGACAACCGGCACGCTCAGGGACGCCCGGTGTCGGCAAGTATCGACGCTGCCTTGGCCGAGACGACCTTGGCGAACGCGACGGACTTGCGTGTCTGCGTGTCCAGGTGCACGCCCTTGAGCGTCGTTCGCGCCACGACCTCGAGGCTCTCGTCGTCTGCCATTTCGTGAACGAAGCGGATGCTCTTCTCGCTGATGCCCAGCAGTGCGGTCCGGATGGTGACGACATCGCCCGCATGCAGCTCACGAAGATACGTGATGTGCTGATCGACGGCGGCCATGCCGCGCTGCGCCGAGCGCAAGTAGCTCGGCGACAGGCCCAGCATGTTGAAGAATTGCCAGGTGGCCTCGTCGAACTTGCCCACGTACCACATGACGTTCATGTGGCCGACGTGGTCGCAGTGCCACGGATAGACAGTGCCGCGATAGGTGATCGGCGCTTCTGGCACGACAGGTCCTTCGGTGGGCTGGTGGATGACGGCGGCTGCGCACGACTTGCCTGTCTGCTCGATGAAAGGGTTGGGCGTCACCTCGTTACCCCGGAATCTCGGGCTCGACGAGCTTCGCAAGTTGCGCGAGCGACTCCTGCCAGCCCAGGTAGCACATCTCGAGCGGAATCGCCTCAGGCAGCCCCTCTTGCACGACGTGGAGCTCGGTTCCGCACGACACTGGCTGCAAGGTCACGGTCGTCAGCATTTCACCGGGCAAGCTCGGGTCGTCGAACCTGTCCGTGTAGCAGAGTCTCTCGAACGGCACCAGCTCGCGATACTCGCCGCCGAAGGAGTGACCGTGGCCGGTCGTGAAGTTCGTGAACGACATCTTGTAGGTGCCGCCGACTCGGGCATCCATGTGGTGAATCCTGCACGTGAAGCCGTATGGCGGAAGCCATTTGGCCATTGCGTCGGCGTCCAGGAACGCCCGATAGACGCGCTCCGGATTGGCACGGAGCACGCGGTGAAGTCGGATGGTGCCAGTGGGCATGATCAATTCGCCTTTCAATGAGTTGATGAACGGGCTCATACCTGGTCATCGGTAGTGCCTCGGCACGGCTCGATGGAAGAGCCCTGCCGTGAGCCCTCGCACTAGAACCAGTAGTCAGCGACACAGCGGCCGTCCCGCGGCAAGTCTTCAAACGTGTCGAGCCCGTCGAAGTGGTCGACAGGGATCCTCGCTACGGCATCGGGTTCGGCGAGGCGAAGGTTCACGGCGATACGGCGGCGACCGTCCTTGTCCATCTGCCGTGCGCGCCAGAAGGCGACACAACCGCATGTGGGGCAGAAATGGAACTCGATTGCCTTGCCGCGGATGTACGACTGCGTCGTGCCAGAGACCTTGATCCCGTGACCTTCGTGGTCATAGGCCCAAAGCACACCGTACCGACGACATACCGTGCAGTTGCACGCAGTGGCTCCCGCGGGTTCTCCGTCGAGCTGCCAATGAACCGCGCCGCAGTGGCAAGACCCCTCGATCATGTTGGTTCCGCCTCGCTATGAATGAAGGAAGCTTGGCCAAGACAGCGCAAGCTGCACCGCGGCGTTGGCCGTCCGTCCTGACCAACGTGAGCGACGCGTTCCTCGCGGGTGGCCTTGGGCGCCTGCTTCTTGAGCTTGCGTTCATAAGACTCCAGACTGCGATACGACACGATGCGGCGCCCCCTGTATGGGCCATACTGATCGATGAACTGCTGGATCGTTGCGTATGGTCCTGCGACGTGGCCCGGTCGCTTCGAGTCCGCGAAGAAGTAGAACCTCTCCTCGCGCTCGAACATGACGAGCCAGTGACGACGCAACATGCTGCCAGAGATGACCAGCGGATCGAACTCGATCATCAGGTAAGCGGGCTTCGAGGAAGGCGCGATCGTGCGCAAGGTCTCGACGGCAAACCGCGCCAAGTCAACGCAGACGCCGGATGGCCGCGCGAAGAACAGTTCGGGCTTGTGAATCTCGACGCGATCCACCCGCGCGCGCTGGGTCTCGGAGAGCTTCACCGCGCGGTCGAAGTCGTATTCGAAACGCGCTCCGATCCAGGCATTCACGTCTTCAGGGCGGTGCCAGCTCCGAAGCGCCTCCGGGTAGGACGCCGGCAGGCTCGTCAAGCCAGCTGGGGTCGTACGTGACTCAGGCGCATCGGAAGTGGGATCGGCCGCCATGGGCGCCATCGCACACGACGCGAGTGCGCAGATAGCCGCAGTTGACAGAAAGGTCCGCATTCGTGTTCCGAGCGTGCCTACGCTCGAGTTAGGCGTCACTTCGGCTCCGGTTGCAGGCTCGCCGCGAGAGTAGCCTCGATATCCGCTGGCAGTGAAGCTATACCCTTGACGACGCCGGGGCCACCGTTCTGCCAGCGCACCGAGAACGCCCGCGTCGGGGTTGCCGCTCGAGCCTGGACCGCAGCGAAGTCCAGGACAACTTCAGTCCCGCCTTCGACGAGCGCCGCCGAGGAACCCAGCTTGAGTATGGGACCAAGCTCGCGCACGACGACAACGAGTACAACATCGGCCGCAGAACTATTGGCCGTCGTGGCCCCTTGCTCGAGCGGTTCCGCAGATGACGAAAGCCGACGGATCTCTACCCTGGCAAAGCACTCCGACTCCCGAAAGAAGCGCGTGATGCCATGGTATGCAGCGGTCTCGCGGTCTGTGACGTCCTTCTGGTCGACTCGCCACTTGGTACCCCAAAGCACGACCGCGGCAATGCGCTCTGGGCTGCGTTGGCAAAGTGCGGCCTGAGGCGATGGCGTCAGTGTGAGCGACGTCGTGGCGGCACAGCCCGCGAGCAGCGAGACGGCGATGAGGCCGAGTGAGCCGGTGCGCTTCGTCGGACGGCCGTGCATGTGACGCCTACGCAATCTGGGCGGCAGTTTCGCGGAGCAGGGCCATGGCGTGACTGTCGTGGTACAGGCCGTCCACTAGAAGATCTTTGCGCTTGAGTCCTTCGTGCTCGAAGCCCATCCGCTCATAGAGCGCACGCGCGTTGTGGTTGTCCGTGCGGACGGTCAGTTCTATGCGCGTGAGCCCCTTCTCCCACGCCTTGGCAATGCTTGCTCTCATGAGGCGAGCGCCGAGACCTTGGTGCCTTGCTGGAAGCGCCAGACCAATGCCAAGAAGGCCCAAGTGCTTGCGAGCCTCTCCAAGGGTCGGAAGGATGTCGCACCATCCGACAACCTGTTCGTCGAGCAGCGCCACGAAGTGCGGATGATCGTGCTCGACGATGCTGCGGTAGAACGCAAAGGCCTCGTCTCGCGGAGGCGCCTGGGTCAGAGCCAGGAAGCGCTTCTCGCGCGCGACAGAGTCAAGCACCTCCCGCAAGTCTTCGAAGTGGGACTCAGCGAGCGGAACGATCTGAGTGTTCATGGCGCCTGGCGTTCGCTCGACCAAAGGGTTGGACCGGGGCTTCACTGTTGCCGCAACCTCTTTTGCATGCAGAACATGGTGATGCCGCCTGTGTACCCCGTGGTCTCAAGGGCGACCGTGTAGCCGAGTTGGTCGTAGAACGTCGGAGCCTGGAACGAATAGGTTGTCAGGTATACGAGGGAGCACCCGCGAACTTCAGCCTCGGTCTCGAGGCGGTGCATCAACTCGGTGCCAAAGCCTTGACCGCGGTGCGCCTCATGGACCCACAACTGCAGCAACTCGCAGCACGAACCCCATGTTCGGCCGATAGCGCCCCCAATGACTTGATCGGAGGTGAGTTTGGCAATGACGTGAAGGCTGCGAACATCCCGAAGCCGTGGCTGCGCCAAGTTGTAGGCGTCAAGACCTGCGTCTACTGCACGAACCTCCGAGGGATCGGCGGTCTCTTGAACCAAGAAGATGGGTTGAACTGGGGTACTCACGGGCTGCGGTCTAACGCGGAGCTCAGCCGCGGCGAAGCCGTCGGCTGCAGCGCATCGTTAGGCTCTTGTCTTCATTCGCCCAACGACATGGATGTCCACGCTCATAGGGCGCGGGCGACGATGAAGGGTCGGAAGTCACTTCTCTTCGAGCCATGACGCTCGTTCTCCAAAATTGCGAAACCGGCGGCGCAGATGGCGCGTTCAAGTGACGCGGCGGAAAAGGTGGTTACGCTGGGCGCTTTGCCCACAAGGCGCATAAGCGGGATGGCGAGGCGGATGAGCGGGTTCATGTCGCCGACGCAGGGCGTCTTGGAGATGAAGAGACCGCCCGGCGCTAGCAGGGTCTGGATATGGCCGAGCACGGCGGGCAGGTTTCCGGCGAGGTGAAGATAGTTGAAGCCGAGGACAACGTCAAAGCGGGCGCTTTCACGCGCCAATGTGCCGGCGGTTGCTTGACGGAAACTCAGTTGGCGGTTCAGCCCGTTCCGGTGAACCCTTGCGAGCTTTTCCTGCCCGATAGCGATCATGCGTGCGGAAATGTCGGTGGCCAGATAGCTCTCCGCGGCATCTGCAAGGCGCAGGGCCGCCGTACCTGTGCCGCAGCCGAGTTCCAGCGCCCGCGCGCTGGGAGCCATGAGCGCGCGCGTGCGCGCCAATGTCCTCTCGAAACCGGCCTCGTCGGCAATGGGGGAGGCGGCATATTTCCGCGCAGCCTTGTCCCAGAACTGCGCGTCTTTCTCGCTCATCTGATGTTCTCGCTCATCTGATGCTCTCGCTCCATCTTCACATCTGTCTCAGTCATATTGCACAGGATTGTTGTGCGCAGCCTAAGGCTACGCTGATCAAGCCGTCGGATCTAGCCATCCAGTAGGTGAGGCGAGCGCGGCGCTCGATTCGGAGCGATCTTGGTGGCGCCAACGTGATTTCGATGCAGATTGCATCGAGTGGTGGCCTCTTTCGGTCTTCGCCGCGAGCCATTGGCTCGCCTTTGGTCCGCTATGGACGGACTGTGGCCCACAGGGGTCGGCGCGCGAGATAGATGTTGGCCAGCCCGAGAGCCACGAACGAGCGCGTGGCGTTCTTGGCCAACCCGCGGTAGCGCACCTTGTTGAAGCCCCACAGTCGCTTGACCACCGCGAAGACGTGCTCCACGCGGGCTCGCA
This sequence comes from uncultured bacterium, assembly GCA_963802435.1. GTDB lineage: Bacteria > Pseudomonadota > Gammaproteobacteria > Burkholderiales > Burkholderiaceae_C > CAIKUF01. The sequence goes on along the minus strand of CAWDIT010000006.1, from coordinate 6,870 downwards.
CCTTGGACTTGTTGCGATTCCTCGAGCGTTCGGCCTCGTCGATCTCGCCGCCCTTGCGTACACGCTGGTTGGTGAAGTCGCGTGCCTGCGGCGCTTTGGCCTCGATCAACGCCCTCTGGCTGGCATAGGCGCTGTCGCCATACACGCGCTGCTCGGCTCCGTGCAGCAGATCGGGCAACGGGTGCTTGTCGTGTACGTTGGCCGCCGTCACCACGGCGCTGTGCGCCAGGCCCGTGCGACTGTCCACGCCGATGTGCATCTTCATGCCGAAGTGCCACTGCTGGCCCTTGCGCGTCTGATGCATCTCGGGGTCCCGTACCGCTGGCGATTTCTAGCACCACGCCCTGTCTGGGCAGAACGCGCGCAAGGACATCAAGTATCGGGCTCTTGTTCCGCTCCGCCGCCGGTATAAACCATTTCCCGTCAGCCAGCTTCTCGCCATGTTGCCGAAGCATCGATCCTCCGTGAAGGCTAATCGAGTTCACCCGCGGGCGCCAGGTGGCGAAGCCAGTTGGCGAACGTTGGGTGCAACGAAGGGTTGGGCCGCGCGTGCACGATGGCCATGAAGCTCAAAGCCGAAAGACTGAGACAAGAATCATGAGCGCCAACTGCGCGGCCGGCAAAAGCAGGGAGACGAGGACCAAGCGTAGAACATAGGGCGACCCTGGGCTTTTGCGGTTGGCGCGAGTGTGCAGAAAGTTGACAAGCGCCGTGATCGGGATGCCGAGGACGGCCAGCAGCATTGCGCCAAGCCCGACAAACGACCCACCGCCGCGTGTGGCTAGGATGATCGCAATCGAGAACCCAACTTGAAGAAGCGCGACAACGCCCACGCCGAGAAGGTATCTCAAGAGAAGCTCCAGCAAGGAAGAGCGCGTTGATGGAGCAATGAAGCCTTCATGGCGAGGCCCAACGAGTAAGGTAACCGGCGGCCCGCGGACGGGCGCGAAGCGCTGCCCACGGGACGCCCGCGTTGAACGTCGGGTTAGGCCCCCTCACTCAATCACCCGGTCTGCGCGGAGCTGCAGCGACCGGGGTATCGTCATGCCAATTTGGTTCGCTGTCTTCATATTGATGATCAGTTCGAATTTCGTCGGGCGCTCGACGGGAAGTTCCGCGGGTCTCGCACCCTTCAAGATCTTCCCGACGTAGCCGCCTGCGCCGCGGGCCATCTCAGGGAAGCTTGGACCGTAGGCGATGAGGCCACCGGCCTCAGCGTACGAGCTATTCGCGCTCACGGACGGTAAACGCGCCTTTGCCGCCAACGCTGCGATTTGAGCCCCATGCGCAGCAACGATCGGGTCTGGGAGTACGTTGAGCCCCGAAACACGCGCTTTGAAGATCGCGGCGAACGCTCTCTCGATCGACTCCGAGTCGCTCGCCTCAAACATTCGAAGTTCGATGCCCAACGCCCGAGCTGCAGCCTCGGTCTCCTTGATCAGCTGCATCTGGAACACGCGATTGGCCGGATTCCACAGAACGGCGACACGCCGGACGCTGGGGATCGCCTCTTTCAGAAGCTGCAGCCGTTTGCCCGCCGCTTCCGAAAACATTCCAGATGTCCCTGTGACGTTTCCACCCGGACGTGACAGGCTGGCGATGAGCCCCGATGCAACCGGGTCCGAAACGCCGACCATGACGATCGGAATCGTCTTCGTATTGTCCTTAGCAGCAATCGTGGCCTGGGTTACGAAGGTGACCAGCACATCGACCGGCAGAGCGATCAGTTCTCGCGCGAGATCGGGAAGGCGATCGAATTGGTTATTGGCGAACCGGGACTCGATCGTTATGTTGGTGCCCTCCACGTATCCGCGCTCGCGCAGGCCCTGGCGTAGGCCCGCGAGCCAGACCGCAGAACTCTCGGGCGTGCCAGGGCTCAGAAAGCCGATACGTGGCCCCGCGGCGTCCACCGGCGCGGGTGCCGCGCAGAGCGCGGTGACTGCGAGGAGCAGTAGGCAGGAGGCGAGTCCGCGAATCATTTCTGCTAATGCAATGCGTTTCCTCGGGGGCCTAACGATTCGGTTCAGCGGCCCGCCTAGCGGGTCCACTGGAACCGCCCGTTAGGGGCGTCTCCTGTTCAAGCCGTTCAGCGCAACGCTGGCGTGTTCACCGCGATCTGGCGTGCGTACTGCGTCAGGTCATTGGACATGGCGGTCGAGAACCAGACGATGACGAGATCCTTGTCTGGGGAAACGTACAGGCCCTGGCCGTACACGCCACCCTTGTAAAAGTCGCCGTCTGGCCATACGGCGTCCCACTGCCAGTGATTTGCCGACGGCGGACTGGCCGGGAAGAACGCTGTGGTCAAGCGATTCCCGAGTTCGCCCTTTAGAAATATCTCCTTGCGTCCACCTGCCTGGATCTGCCGCACATAAGCCTGCGAGACAATTCGTTCGCGGGCGGCTTTGTTCCAGCTCGGCGTGTAAAGCATGCCGTAGCGCGCCAGATCACGCAGGCGTGACGCGATCAAGCCATGCGGCAGCGGCGTGCTGTCCGGTGCGATCGCGACTTGCATGTCGCCTTCGACAGTCATCTTCGACCACACACGTTCCTGGTAGATGTCGCTCCATTGCTTGTTCTCCAAGGTTTCGGCAAGCAATGCCAGCAGCGTCGTGTTTATTGACGAGTAATCGAACGCCTTTCCCGCAGGGCCGCTCCGCTTTGCAGAACGGATCAACTCGAACAGGCTCTCCTTCTCGCCATCGGCGTTCTTTTCACCCGACGCAGCGAGGTTGTAGCGGGTGATTACCGAGCGTGGATTCTCTCTACCCGCCTGGTTCTCGATGATGTCCATGCCCGACGCCATATCCAGCACGTCGATCACACGTGTGCCGGCCCACTCCGTGTTGCGCAATGCCGGCATGTACGAGTCGATCGGCTTTTCGACGTCGACCTTGCCTTCCTCGGCGAGCAGGCGCACGACTAGCGATGCCGTCGTCTTGGCGACCGACATCCAAACGTGGAAGTCGGAAGGGCGCATACCCGGGTAGTCCTCGAACACGATGCGCCCCCTGTGCGCGACGACCATGCCTTGCGCCCGGGAGGCGGTAGACCGGAGATAGGCGCCGAGATCGACACCTCCAGTCGCGTTTGCGACGCGCGTTTGACCGGCCTTCGGATCAATCGCGGTGGCGAGATCCACGACCTTGCCCTGCCTGCTGACCATGGCTGTCGGAAGCCAGATGCCGAGATTGAGAAAATGAAACAGCGAGACATCGCCCGCCGAGATCACCTCCTCATAGCTATAGCGTTCACGGAACTCCCTCGCCTGCGAAGGCGTGAAGCCGGTGCGAGCGATTGCGACGGGAGCCTTCGCTTCCGCGGCGGCCTGCCCGTCAGCGGCATGCAGCGGGAGGCCCACGGCGCCCAGCAAAAGTGCAACGACAGCTACGATCTTCATCTCACTCTCCTGGAGTGAACCCCTAACGTTGGACGCCAGGAGCGTGGGACTTTGAGTTGTTGGCTAGTGCTGTACGAACGATTGCGGCCACGGACTGCGCCGTGATGCGACGGTCCTTGCAGTACTTCGACTCTAGCCAAGCCGCAAGGTCTTTGGCGCCCTTGCTGGCATTGCAGGACATGCAGCAGCGTGCAATGTTTTCGCGGGTGATGATGAGCGCATTGTTAACGATGTGCTCCCACGAGGCGCGGTGCCGCCGCGAATGACCGCCGACGGCAAAGGCGACGCCACAGTAGACGCACTGAAGATCGCGGGCAAGAACTTCCGCTTCGAGCCGGGCGGGGATGTTCCATCGATTCACAAACTGTGGCCTGCTAGGTTGAAGCGGTGGCGTCTAACGACATGAGCGGCGGGCCAAAGCGCGCGAAGCGACCTTTGGAACGTCCGCTCGATGGAGGGTTAGGCGTCACGTCTACTCGCTTCACCTAAGAGCTGGCGCGTCAGATGGCGAAGTCCGCCGCTCGATGGTTCCGTCCTCGTTCAGCCGCCGCTCTAGCTGCTCCCGCCATCGGGTTCGCAGCATATGGCCAGGTGTCTTTTCGACCATAGCCTCAGTAAGACTGTAAATCTCGGCATCGGAAAGGGACAGGTCAAGCGAGACCGATATAGGGGGCACGTACCAGGGAGTCTGCGCAAGGAGCTCGATCCTGTTTCCCTCTGGATCTGAGAAAATATACGGACCACGAACCCCCGTGGTTGGTTGGATTGATGCCGGAGACGCCCAACCCCACCAACTGTCCGTGGAGCCGCCGCAACTCAGCGAGTGCTATGACTCGGAACGAGATTTGATTGACGGTAGAAGGGATTTGCGATGCGCGACCCGGCACCAGAACTATCTGGTGGTGCTCGTCCGGACTTCGGGAGAGGAATACCACGTCGTTATCACGAATGCGCGCTCGATCGGTTACCGAGAAACCAAGTACCTCCGTGTAGAAGCTGACCATGCTCGCCATGTCGGTGACGTAGAGGCCGATGTGGGAGAACGCCATCTGCGGCAGTTGGTTCATGCGGATTTCCCGAGGGCAAGTGTGCTCCGACGAAGCGGCAGCGTTTCGTGGCGCCTAACGTTGCGGTTCAGCCGCCTGCCGAAGGCAGGTCGGCTGGAACCGCGGGTTAGGCCTCACTTGGGTAGCGCAATGGACTCCAAATACTTGGTCACATCTTCAGTCCACAGGTGCGGATGCGTGAGCACCGCATGTCCTGTATTCTGGCCGGGTACCCAATACGACTCGAAGCGACCCTTGCCGCCTGCTGCAACGAACGCTCCGAAGTTGTTCTTGCTGTGCGAGAGGGCGTAGAAGGGATCGGACTCACCGTAGAGCCAGAGAGTTGGCCGAGGGAACTTTGCCCCCCGCTTGAATGTTGTCGTGTTGATCTCTACTGCGTTCGGGCACCGATCTCCCATCCAGCCGCCAACGAAGTTGACGACACCAATGAAGGTGCTGGGCCGCTCGCCCGCATAGGCGATTGAAAGGATGCCGCCGCGCGATTGACCTGCCAACAGAATTCGGCTCTGCTCGACGTCCGACCGCGCGAGCACGTGCGCCATTACAGCGTCAAGATCCTGAATCGCACGCTCCACGCCCGGCAGCGAGTGAACCACCTCGCATGAGTATCGACTGCGATCTGGCTCGAAGCCTTCGTCATATCTGCCTTCCGATCCACCTCGACCACGGCGCTGTGGAAAGATCACCATCCACCCACGCTCAACAAAGTAGCTTGCAACGGCGTCACTTGACCAGCTGCGCTTAAAGAGTTCTGGGTTGTCACCGCGACCGGTCGAGCCGTGATTGAACACAACCGTAGGAAGTGGTCCGGCGGCCTTTGGCTTGCGAACGAGTAGTTCCAGGCGAACTGGCCTACCGTCTTCGATAAGTGGCGTGGCAATGTACTCGGCGGAAAGCTCTGTGGTCTGCGCCACTGCCAGCGTTGAAAGGAGCCATGCAGCAAGAACCAAGAAGGCTGTAGGTTTCATCTTCGCTGTCTCGGATGAGGTACGTAACACGATGTCGATGGGGAGTGGTGACTTCTGTAGCTAACGCTGAGCCGCGCCGATGCTTCGGGTGAGGCCTAACGTTCGACATGAGCGGCGCCCGGAAGCAAGCGCAGCTTACTGGAGGACGTCCGCTCGATGGAGTGGTTAGGGCCAACCCGCTACGCGGAAGTTTTACGGCCGCGAAGCGACGCCAGGAGTGCAAGAGCCAATGCGGTGACACCTGCCAGGGTTCGGAAGACATGAAGTTGCCACCACGTGTCTCGAAGCTCCGTCCAGTTTGCTGCAGGGGACTGGGGAGTCCAAGTCATGACGACGGCGTTGATCGGCTGGTTGCCGAAACGTGTAATGAGACCAGCCGCAGCGAGGCAGACCGCCGCCGCGACGAGCAGATAGCGACCAGTGCTGTCGTTCTTGGTCAACCAAGCGAGCACAGCTATCAGGGCGATGCAGACGAACCCAAGCGCTGGCAGCGAAACATTGAGGGCGCGTATGGCGTTTTGTTGCATTTCAACGAAGGCCGACGGCGACAGCGCAGCGGGATTGAAGCCCAACCAAACACCAAACATAGAGCCGACTAGCAGCGAAGTGAGCAAGAGAGCGAAGAACCGAATCGAGGTAGTGAACATGTCCGCTCCTGCGGCGAAGGTGGGCGTGGGCTCTAACGTTCGAGGTAACGCGGGGCCGGCGGTGGGCCGCCAGGCCCGGCGGAAGGATGATAAACAAAGCCTGGAGCCGGGCCTGGTGGACTGCCGCTGGGCCTCGCGTTGACCGAGGTGTTAGGCGTCACCTCGCAATGCGGCGCGCTCTTCCTTGCTGACCACATGCGGCTGAACGACAGGCTGGCCAGAGGCGACATTGAAGAACGGATTGGTCCTATAGCCCCCGGTGAACCGAGTCCAGGCCATGGACGCAAGAAAGCGCACGATAGCCCAACCAAACGTCAGCGGCGAGTTTGCTGGAGCTTGCCCTTTCGCACTTTGCCCATTGACTCTCATTTGAACCGGGCCGAAGGACGCATCCAGGGAAGCGACGCCTGTCTCAAGGCAGTTGTGTATGAGACCAATGTGGGAGACCTTGAAGTCCCGCGGTGTGTTGCCTATCGGTGTCTTGCAGCAGGTGGTGTACCAGCGAAGAATGCCATTCGGGGAGAGCGACATGCACGTGAGGTTCTCGAGACCTGCGGTGATGGACACAAAACGTGGCCGTACGGCGACGATGTCTGTGCCATTCAGCGAGTCCAGCATGCCTGGTGGAGAACCTAGAAAACGCGCAAAGGCTTGGCAGTCGCGGCAGTAGCACACCGCGCGCGTGCCGCGCTCTGAATGGCGAACCTCGCCTCTGAATGCCCCACAGTGGCAGCTGATTGGGTGAACGGCAGTTGAAGGGTTCATGGCTCTGAAGTCAGCTGAGCTTC
>CAWDIT010000005.1:0-220959 GCA_963802435.1 uncultured bacterium | reverse complement strand
AGCACGACGATCACCGTTGGCCGAACCCCATTGATGAAGCGCAATGTCAGCAAGGCCTGGCGCGCCGATCACTCGGCCGGTTGAGCCGGCTCACTCCGCCGCCTCTTCAATGCTCTATGTTGGCGCTTCCTACTTCACAAGCGGAGAACCCTCATGCGCAAGACCGTCATTGCCCTGGCGCAGGACTCAGATCGCCGTGATCGCCGCTCTGAGCGCCGCAATGCCTGGCTGCGGCGGAGGGGGCGGTGGCGACGACAATCCGCCGCCTCCGACACTGATCGATATCACGGCGGCCAACCGCGACAACGTGGCTCACTTCACCGCGGCCGGCCTGATGGCATTGCCGACGACTGGAGGCAGCTTCGGCATGATCCCGCTGTCGGCCAGGCGCACCCAGGCCGCCGGATGGCACGTCGCACCGATGTCAATGCTGCTGCAGTCCGTGCGTGCGCAGGGGGCGACCGCGAGCGGTATCCGCAGGCACGCGCTGGCTGTGTCAAGTGCCGACTCCCCCTGCGATTTCGGTGGCACGGTTACGGAGAGCTTCGACGACCGCGACGGCGACAAGACGATCAGCGTCGGCGACGTCGAGACGATGGTCTACACGAATTGCATGATCAGTGCGGACGAGACGATGAACGGCACGGCTCGACTCACCGTGACTCAGATCGGCACCGCGTCGGCAAGCTTCCAGATGGATCTTGCGAATTACGCGGACTCGACACCGCGGCACTCGCTGACGGTGAACGGTTCGGTGATGGTCGGCGTGTCGACACCGAACAGTACGATGATGCAGATCACGCTCGCGACGGCGGGGCCGGTCGTCGTCTCGGTGACTTCGCACGTCCCCTTCAGCGACACAGTGACGCTGCAGGATGGCTTCGTGATGGTCGAGAACTACGACGCCCTGGCCGGGCAGAGCTCGAGCACCTTCGCGGGCCGCCTAGACTCGGTGGCAGCCGGCGGCAAGGTCGATGCGAACACGGTGGCAGGTGCGCCAATGACCTTGAACGACGCGGACGACTACCCGAGCGCGGGGACGGTGCGCATCAAGGGCGCGACGGGCACGCTGATGCTGAACGCGGTGTCCAGTGCCTCGGTTCGGCTCGACCTCGACGCCAACGACGACGGCGTCATGGAGTCTTCGACGACGCAGTCCTGGGACTGGTTGCTCTGATGCACTGAAGCACTGTGCGAACAATTCGAGTTGGCGCCGTGTACCGGGTCCGCTGCGCGGGCGAAGCCGCGCCGGCGAGGCCGTGCCAGTCGGCGGCGCCCGCTCTGCTCGTGGCAATTGGCTGCTTTGCGCTGGCCGTCGGCATGCTTGTGTACATGACCGATCGGGATGCGGCGCGCGCCATGCTGTTCCCGTCGATCGCATCGCTCGACACCGGCCCGGTCTTCGGCGCCCTCGGTCCGTGCCTGCCGAGCTTCGTCCACCCCTTCGCGTTCAGCCTGCTCGCCGCGGCACTTCGAGCGCCGGGCAGCGGGCCTGGCTATGGCGCCTGCGCGGCGTGGTGGGCCGTGAACGTGGCCTTCGAAGTGGGGCAGGTCCCGCGCGTCGCCTCGCAGATCGCCGACGGCCTGCAGGGGGCAGGAATCGAGGGCCCCCTGACCCGGCCGCTGACGGACTATCTGCTGCGCGGCAGCTTCGACGTCGGCGACCTGATCGCTGCGACGCTCGGGGCGCTGGCCGCCGCCGCTGTGCTGCATGTTGTCCACCGATGGGAGGCGTGCCATGTTCCATGACGAGGTTCCATCCTGTTCCGGGCGGCCGGGTCGATGGAGGCGAGCGGCGGGCGTCGCCGTGGCCGCCGCCGGCCTTGCCGCCATCGTGGGTAGTGGTGGCGGCGCGATCGGGTTCCCGGAGCTCTGCTACACATGCGGCATCGGCAACGTGCCTGTCCCGCCGACGGTGAGCGTGTCGCCAAGGCGCCAGGCCGTGCAAGTGGGGGAGTCGGTGACGTTCACGGCCAGTGTGTCGCCCGGCACAGGAAGTGCGCCGTCCCTGCAGTGGTGCCGTCAGGACATGGGCGTCGACGGCTGCACCGACATCCCGGGTGCCACCGCCCATGACTACACGCTGCCCGCGGCCAACCTGGCCGACGATGGCGCCACGTTCCAGCTGACCGCCAGCAACAGCATCGGCTCGGCGCAATCCGCGGGCACGCTGACCGTCTCGTCCGTACCGGGCCTCGTCGTTCAGGAGAGCGAGTTCGTCGATGCGAACTGGATGGTCACGGCCGTGGTCACGCCGGCGCTGAACGGTCCCGCGTTCACCGTGTCCCGGGAGACTTCGGGCGGCATTCCCGGCGGGTTCCTTTCGATGAGCTACGTCTTCAACGTACCGCAAGGGTCGGTGCGGCTGTATCACGAGTCGCAGCCTTCGACCTACGACCCCGTGGCGCTGGGCGCGATCAGTGCCTTGGATTTCAGCTTCAACTGCGTAAAGCTGACTTCTTCCGCGACGGGCGCGTTCGCCTACGCGATCCCGATGATTCAGCAAGGGGGCCGCAGGTTCATCGCGACGTTCCAGGGCTGGGACTGGCGCACCCTGTGCGTATCCTCGTCGTGGACGGACTCCCTGGTGGTGCCTGCCCTGCGCGCGGACGACTTCACGCAGGCAGATGGCCCGGCATGCGGCCCGGGCGAGGTCTGCCCTGACTTCTCGGCACAGGGCGAGCTGATCCGCATGGGCTTGGCCACCGGTGTCGACGCCACGTCGGCATCATCTGCCGGGACCGTCGGACAGGGCATCGACAACTGGAAGGTGACGATCTGGAGGCGGTGAGCGCATGACACGCGGGTGATTGATCGCCATCGCGGCCGGGCCTTCGCGATCGCCGGGTTGCGAGGATCGGCTCCAGAATGCAGGACAGGAAATCGTGCTCAGCCCGGAGTGCGATCCCTGACCAGAAGCCTGCGCGCAGCGTCGATCGCGACGCGCACCCACCTTGACTCCTCTTGATCGCAGGACGGAAGCAGCAGTGAACGATACGGCACCAAGCCTTTCCCGGCGCCCGGCGCGTCGCTATTGGGGCTGGGGAGCGGCCGATGCCAGGCTCGATGCCCGCGAGCAGGCGACCGTCAAGTTCATGGTCGAGCAGCTTGGCGGAACCTTCGTCGCCCTTGCGCCGCCCGAAGTTGCCGAGTTCGACCTTCGCGCGTCGCGTGTCGTGCCGCCTGCCTCACTGGCGCCGATGTTCTCGCAGACACCCCATGACCGGCTCAATCACGCCTACGGCAAGAGCTACGCCGACTGCGCCCGGATGTGGCTTCGCAGCGTGCCCAACCCGCCCGACTGGGTCGCCTACCCCGACGACGAGCAGGCCGTGAGCGACATCCTCGACTGGGCCGCGCGCGGCAACGTCGCCGTGATTCCCTTCGGCGGGGGCACCAGCGTCTGCGGGGGCGTCGAGCCGGCAGTCGGCGGCGGCTTTGCCGGCGTGGTCTCGCTCGACATGGAACGCCTCGGGCGCGTGCTCGAGATCGACCGCGTGAGCCGCGCAGCGCGCATCCAGGCCGGTGCCTTCGGGCCCGCGATCGAGGCCGAGCTGAGACCGCATGGCCTGACACTGCGCCACTTCCCGCAGAGCTTCGAGTTCTCGACGCTCGGCGGCTGGATCGCGACCCGCGCCGGCGGCCACTACGCCACCCGGCTCACCCACATCGACGACTTCGTCGAAGCGACGCGGATGGTGACGCCGTCCGGGGTGATGCAGACGCGCCGCCTGCCCGGATCAGGGGCCGGCCCTGCGCCCGACCGCCTGGTGCTTGGCAGCGAGGGCACGCTCGGCGTGATCACCGAGGCCTGGATGCGGCTGCAGGACAGGCCGCGCTTCCGGGCGTCGGCATCGGTGCGTTTCACGGATTACTTCGCGGCAGCGCGCTGTGTACGGGCATTGGCGCAGTCCGGCTTGAACCCGACCAACTGCCGCCTGCTCGACCCGATGGAAACCGTGTTCTCGGGCGTCGGCGATGGACGCAGCGCGATCCTCGTGCTGGGCTACGAATCGGCCGACCACCCGCTGCAGGCCTGGATGGACCGGTCGCTCGAACTGGTGCGCGACCATGGCGGAGAGTACGACGCCAGCGCCGTCGCGCAGTCCATGGCGTCGGAGAGCAGCCAGGAACATCGGCGTGGGGCAGCGGGAGCCTGGCGCGATGCATTCATCCGCATGCCGTACTGGCGCGACCCGGCGGTCGGTCTGGGGATGATCATGGACACCTTCGAGACGGCGGTGACCTGGGATCGCTTTGAAGACTTCTATCGGCTCGTGAAGCAGGATGTCGAGGCCGCGATCCACCGCACGACGGGGCAGGAGACGGCCATCGCCTGTCGCGTGACGCACGCCTACCCGGATGGCGTCGCCCCGTATTTCACGATCGCGGCGCTGGGTTCGCCGAGCGGAAGCGTCGCCAGTGCGCTGGCCGCGTGGCGCGAAATCAAACTCGCGGCAAACGCTGCAGTGGTGGGTCATGGCGGAACCGTGACGCATCATCACGCGGTCGGCCGCGACCACCGCAGCGGCTACGAGACCGAGGTGCCGGCCCTGTTCCGCCAGATGCTGGCCGCTGCGAAGGCGGTCGTCGATCCCGCAGGGATACTCAATCCCGGTTTGCTCTACGACGCGCGCGACCGTCACACCGGGCAAACCGGAGTGCTCGCAGCCTGAGCCTCCAACTCCCTGGCAAGGTCATGAACGGATCCCGCCGTGATGCTGATGTGGGCGTACGCGAAGTGCGGCGATGCTCGCCGCCCGGGATTCGTCCAGCGCGATCTGTGCGTGGCGACCGGAAGGCCGCAGCCGGCACGACTCAGCGGCGTGCCGGCCCGTCAGCCACGCAGTTGACTGCTGAAGAATCCGATCGTGCGCTGCCACGCAAGCTTGGCCGCCGCTTCGTCGTAGCGCGGCGTGGTGTCGTTATGGAAGCCGTGCAGGGTTCCGCGGTAGGAGTAGGCCTCGTGGCGTACGCCTGCCGCTCTCAGCGCCCTTTCGTAGGCCTCGGCCCCGGAATTGACCCATTCGTCCTTCTCGGCGTTGTGGATCATTACGGCGGCCTTGATCTTCGCGGCGTCGGATGCCGAAGGTTGGCTGCCGCCATAGAAGGCAACCGCGGCGGCGAGCCATGGAAGCCGCACCGCCAGCAGATTGGCCATCGTGCCGCCGTAGCAGAAGCCGATGGCGCCGACACGACCACTCACGTCGTGCTGCACACGCAGCCACCCGGCGGCGGCAACGAAGTCCTCACGCGTCTTGGACTGATCGAGTCTGGCGAAGGCCGCGCGAGCCTTGTCCTCGTCGCCCGGATAGCCGCCGAGCGGGAACAAGGCGTCGGGTGCGAACGCCACGAAGCTCTCGAGGGCCAGACGCCGGGTCACATCCTCGATGTGCGGGTTGAGTCCACGGTTCTCGTGCAGGACCAGGATCGCGGGTAGCTTGGCGGGCGCATCCTTCGGTTTCGCCAGGTAGCCGCGAACCTTGCCGTACCCCGCAAGTGAATCGATCTCGACGTAGCGTGCGGTGAGCCGCGGATCCTCAGGCTTGACCTGCTGGGCGAGCGCGAACTTGGGATTCAGCGCCTCGAGCAGCATGGCGGCGGTCATGCCCCTCGTCGCGAAGCGGGAGGCGCCTTCGAGAAAGCTCCTTCGATCGATGCGGCCATGAACGTAGTGGTCGAAAAGCCGCATGACTTCAGGATCGAAATCGTGTGCGCTCAAACGGGGCATAGGCGAACTCCTTGGTGTCGGTCGGGCGGAACTCGTCAACGTCGATGCGGGCTGCGGCCCATGCAGTGCGTCGCCGTAGCGGGCTTGCAAGGCCCGGCCAAGGGCACGTCGCGATGGTTGCGGCCGCTCAGGAGTCGAGCCCGAGGTCCTGGATCTTGCGGGTGATCGTGTTTCGCCCGATGCCGAGCTTCTGAGCCGCTTCGATGCGCCGACCACGGGTGATCTCGAGCGCCGCGCGGATGAGTTGGGCTTCGAACCTGCGCGTCAGCGTGTCCCACAAGTCGGGAACACCCGCCTGCAACAAGCCGCGCGATTCGCGCTCCAGTTCGATCAGCCAGGGCGACACGGCCGCTGCGCCCTCCGCGGCCACGGCGAGCGGCGCCGCCGCGCCGACGGCCTCCTGTACGGGCAGCTCCTCGGTCGCGGTGCCCGCCAGTTCCGCGGCGCCGCGCACCGCGCCGGCAACCCCCTGCAACTCGGGCGGAAGATCCTTGGTCTCGATCACCTGCGCCGGCGACATCACCGTGAGCCAGTGGCAGATGTTTTCCAGCTGTCGCACATTGCCTGGAAAGTCGAATTGCATCAGCCGCTGCAGAGCCGACTCGGTGATGCGCTTGGCCTCGACGTTCAGCTCGCGCGCACTCTTCTGCAGAAAGAAGCGGGCCAGCGCCGGCACGTCCTCACTGCGCTCGCGCAACGCGGGCAGGCGCAGGCGGATCACGTTCAGGCGGTGGTACAGGTCCTCGCGAAATGTGCCCTGCTTGACGCGCGCCTCCAGATTCTGATGCGTTGCAGCGATGACGCGCACGTTGGCGCGCAGCGGGTTGTGCCCGCCGACTCGGTAGAACTGGCCGTCCGACAGCACGCGCAGCAGCCGCGTCTGCAACTCGAACGGCATGTCGCCGATCTCGTCGAGGAACAGGCTGCCGCCGTCGGCCTGCTCGAACCGCCCGCGGCGCGTCGCCTGGGCGCCGGTGAAGGCGCCGCGCTCGTGGCCGAACAGCTCGCTCTCGAGCAGGTCCTTCGGAATCGCCGCGGTGTTGATGGCAACGAACGGCCCGTTCGCACGCGGACTGTGCTTGTGCAGCGCATGGGCGACGAGTTCCTTGCCCGTACCGCTCTCGCCAGTGATCAGCACCGTGACGATGCTCTGGCTCAGGCGCCCGATGGCGCGAAAGACATCCTGCATCGCCGGCGCCTGGCCGAGCATCTCCGGCATCTGCGCCTGCGACGCATCGGCCACTTCCTCGCGCAGGCTTTCCTCGAGCGCGCGGCGGATCAGCTCGACCGCCCTGGTCACGTCGAAGGGCTTGGGCAGATAGTCGAACGCACCGCCCTGGAACGAGGCGACGGCACTGTCCAGGTCCGAATACGCCGTCATGACGATCACCGGCAGGCCGGGCAGGCGCTCCTTCACCTTCGCGAGCAGGTCGATCCCCGAACCGCCGGGCATGCGGATGTCGGACACCAGCACCTGCGGCGCCGCATCGTCGAGTGCCGCCAGCACGTCGCGCGCGTTGGTGAAGCTGCGCGCGGCGAGCCCCTCGCGCGCGAGCGCCTTCTCGAGCACGAAGCGGATGGAGTGGTCGTCGTCAACGATCCAGATCGGTTTCATGCTTGGCCTGCCTCCAGGCGTCGCTGCCACAGGTTCATGGCAGCGGAATCACGATCTTGAAGATGGTACGGCCCGGCTCACTCTCGAATTCCACCGTGCCCTCGTGCTGTTGGACGAAGCTCTGGGCCAGCGTCAGCCCCAGCCCCGAACCGCCTTCGCGCCCCGACACCAGCGGATAGAAGACGCGATCCCGGACGGACGCCGCGACGCCCGGCCCGTTGTCCTCGACATGCAATTCCAGTGCCAGGCGCCAGCGATGCTTGCCGATCGTCACCTGGCGCGCGACACGCGTGCGCAACGTCAGGCAAGCGTCACCCGCGGAGATGCGCTCGGTCAGCGCCTGCGCGGCGTTCTGCGCCACGTTGAGCACGGCCTGGATCAGCTGCTCGCGGTCGCCGCGGAACTCCGGGATCGAGGCGTCGTAGTCGCGCTCGACCCGCAGACCCTGGGGATACTCGGCCACGATCAACGAGCGCACGCGTTCGCAGACTTCGTGGATGTTCACGTCGCCCACCACGTGCGGCCTGCGGTGTGGCGCGAGCAGACGGTCGACCAGGGCCTGCAGGCGGTCCGCCTCGTGGATGATCACCTGCGTGTACTCGGTCAGCGCCTTGTCCCCGACCTCCATGCCGAGCAACTGCGCAGCGCCACGGATGCCTCCGAGGGGATTCTTGATCTCGTGCGCCAGATTGCGGATCAGCTCCTTGGTGGCCCGCACCTGGTCGAGCGCGCGTTCCTCGCGGTCCTGGCGCGTCTGCTGCTCGATCTCGACCAGTTCGACCACCACGGCCGCACCGCGGTCCATCTGGTTGACGATCACGTGCACCGGCAGCGCCTCGCCGTGCCCGGGGCGACGCAGCAGGCCCTCGAAGCGGCTGGTCGCGAAGTCGTTGCGCGCCACGGCAGCCACCGTCTCGCTGACGACCCGCGCGTCGACGAACCACTCGAACAGCGAGCCGCGCAGCACGCTGCGTCGAGACAGGCCGAGCACGCTTTCGAACGCAGCGTTGACGAACACGCAGCGGCCGTCGGGCTGGACCACCGCCACCATCGTGGCCAGGTGGTCGAGCGCCGCATAGGGCTGCGCCGGGCCGTCCGCGGTGCCTGTCGCGGACGCATGCAGCGCGACGCTGGCTGCGGCGCTGGCGACGGGAACGCGAGTGCGGTCGGCGCCGTCCCGGCTCACGGCGGCAGCTTGGCGAGCTCGCGCCTGAGGGCGGCGACGTCGCTTTCCTTGCGCGCGATGGCGGCTCTCATCTCGGCCACGCGGTCGAGGTACCTCTGGAAGTTGCGCTCGTTGCCCTGGCGTTCCGGTTCGCCGTTGTTGTACTCCTTGCGCATCGCTGCGAGTTGCGCTTCGTCTCGCCGCAGTTCAGCCTCGAGGATCCGCCGCGCGTCGCTGTCGCGCGAACGCTGCTCGGCCGCTTCGACCTTGGCCTCGGGCGGCCGCGGCCCCGATGCGGGCGCCGCGGTGCGCGGCCTCGGGCTCTGGATCACGGTGATCGCGTTGCCCTCCAGCGTGCGGCAGCCCTTCTCCTTGGCTTCCTGGGCGGTCAATCCGTCGGTATAGAGCACCGGGTTGCCGGGGCAGCGGTAGACGGTCCTTTCACCCTGCTGCGCCAGGGCGGCCCATGGAAGGGCGCAGGCGGCCAGCGCGAGCAGCGACGTGCGGGACAGATTCATGACGGCATTGTGGCGCATCGTGCGCCGTCAACTGAGCGCGAAATGCGGGGTCTTCCGCGGCGTGCTCCAGGCAAAGCGAGTCATCAAAGAAAAGGGGACGGCTTGCACCGCCCCCTTGTCGCGCAACGCAGACGAATCACAGGCTGTAGTACATGTCGAACTCGACCGGGTGCGTGGCCATGCGAAAACGCGTCACTTCCGCCATCTTCAGTTCGATGTAAGCGTCGAGGTAGACGTCGGTGAAGACACCGCCCTTGGTCAGGAATGCGCGGTCCTTGTCGAGGTAGTCCAGGGCCTGGTCCAGGCTGTGGCAGACGGTCGGAATCTTCGCGTCTTCCTCGGGCGGCAGGTGGTACAGATCCTTGCTCGCTGCCTCGCCCGGGTGGATCTTGTTCTCGACGCCATCGAGCCCGGCCATCAGCAGCGCGGCGAAGCCGAGGTAGGGGTTCATCAGCGGGTCGGGGAAGCGCGCCTCGACGCGTCGACCCTTCGGGTTGGCGACGTGCGGAATGCGGATCGACGCCGAACGGTTCTTCGACGAGTAGGCCAGTTTCACCGGCGCCTCGAAGCCAGGGACGAGGCGCTTGTACGAGTTCGTTCCCGGGTTCGTGATCGCGTTCAACGCGCGCGCGTGCTTGATGATGCCGCCGATGTAGAACAGCGCGTACTCGCTGAGGCCGGCGTAGCCGTCGCCGGCGAACAGGTTCTTGCCGTCCTTCCAGACCGACTGGTGGACGTGCATGCCCGAGCCGTTGTCGCCGACGATGGGCTTGGGCATGAAGGTGGCCGTCTTGCCATAGGCGTGGGCAACGTTCTGGATCACGTACTTCTGCAACTGCACCCAATCGGCGCGCTGCAGCAGCGTGCTGAACTTGGTGCCGATCTCCATCTGGCCGGCGTTGGCCACTTCATGGTGATGCACCTCGACCGGAATGCCCAGCGATTCGAGGATCAGGCACATTTCCGAGCGCATGTCCTGGAACGAGTCGACCGGCGGCGTCGGGAAGTAGCCGCCCTTGACGGCCGGCCGGTAGCCGGAGTTGCCGTGCTCGTACTCCTTGCCGGTGTTCCAGGCGCCCTCCTCCGACTCGATCTTCGAGAAACAGCCCGACATGTCGTTGCCCCAGCGCACGCTGTCGAACACGAAGAACTCGGGTTCCGGGCCGAAGAACGCGGTGTCGCCCAGGCCCGAGGCCTTCATGTAGGCCTCGGCGCGCTTGGCCAGCGAACGCGGGTCGCGTTCGTACGGCTTGCCGTCGCTGGGCTCGACCACGTCGCAGGTGAGCAGCAGCGTCGGCTCCTCGAAGAACGGGTCGACGTTGGCGGTGTTCGGGTCCGGCATCAACAGCATGTCGGAAGCCTCGATGCCCTTCCAGCCGGCGATCGACGAGCCGTCGAACGCATGGCCCGAACCGAACTTGTCTTCATCGAAGTGAGACACCGGCACGGTCACGTGCTGCTCCTTGCCACGGGTGTCGGTGAAGCGGAAATCGACGAACTTGATCTCGTTTTCCTTCACCATCTTCATCACATCGGCAACGGTCTTGGCCATCAAGCAATCTCCTGGCAGGGCACTGGGGGTTGGGGTGGGATTGAGGCGGGGCTCCTGACCTCGTCGGGCCGGAGCACCGGAATCGCAAATGAATGTAGCAGAAACCATGCCCACGACAGGGCAGCGCAGGGCCCGCCAAGCGTGCGTCGCAACCCCTCTGCAGAGCACCGTCCTGGTGCCACTTCGGCCAGGCAGGCAGCAGAGTCAGGCTTGACGCACCACTTCGGGGCCCAGTCTGGCACCGCAGGCGTGCAGCCCGGCGATCAGATCTGCATAGGCGGCCTCGACGAGCGCGCCATCGCCCTTCACGCCGAGCTCGATGTGGCGCCCCCATTGCGGGTGGTCGACGCTCGGCAGGCTGAACACCTTGACCCCATCGAACCGCGCCTCGATCTCGACCATCAGCGGTGTCAGCGTCGCCTCCATCGTGCCGAAGACGATCACCGAACGTTCGGCCCGTGCATGCTGTCCGTGCAGGTCGGCGTAGCAGGTGTCGAGCAGGGACTCGATCATCGGGTGCGCCATGACCGGAAAGCCGGGCACGAAGTGCACGTCGCCGACAGAGAAACCGGGGATCTTGTTGAAGGGGTTGGCGATGATCCGCGCGCCCTGCGGGAACACGCCCATCTCCAATCGGCGCAAGGTGTCGGGGTGCCCCGGATCGGTCGACAGACCTTGCTCTGCCGCCATCGTGCGCACCCGTTCCATGATCAGTTCGCGCGCCTCGGGATGCAGCGCCAGCGGCACGCCGAGCGCTGCTGCCGCGCAGCCGCGGGTGTGGTCGTCCGGCGTCGCGCCGATGCCCCCGCAGCAGAACACCGCGTCGCCGCTGGCAAAGGCATGCACGAGGTCGGCCGTGATGCGCGCAGGGTCGTCTCCAACATAGCGCGCCCAGGACAGCGTCAGTCCGCGCGCGGCAAGCAGTTCGATCACCTTCGGCAGGTGCTTGTCCTGGCGCTTGCCGGACAGGATCTCGTCGCCGATGATGATCAGGCCGAAATTCATGCCCGCTCGCTCAGCAGGGCGGCAGTGCGGCCGATTCAATGCCGGGCAGGCCGGGCGGTGGCACGCGTGGCGCAGGGGGCGCGGCCATCGACTGCGCGGCGCGCAGCGAGCTCAGCGCGGCCAGCAGATAGTGGGCGAACCACAGGGCCGAAAACGCGAACACCAGCGTGTAGACCCAGATCGCCACCGGCACCAGCACCGGTGCCATGGCGACGAACAGCACGCCCGAGGCCCAGAGCAGGCTCGGTGCGGCGCCAAGGTAGCCGGTCAGCACGCCCATGCCGAGCAGCGCCGCGCGGTTCTCGTGCAGCAGGGTCCGGCGCTCATCGCCGCTGGCGTGGTCGGCGAGCATGTCGTAGCTCATCACGCGGTAGGTCAGCCAGCCCCAGATCAGCGGCGGAATCACGAGCACCAGCGGCGGCACCAGCCACAGCGGGAGCGACACCAGCATCACGACCAGCGCAGCGAGCGTCGCCCACAGCGAGGCGAACAGCCCGCCGACGAGCGAACCACCGCGCTTCTTCTCCAGCGTCGGAAAGCGCCGCTCGGCCACGAGGCTCAGGATCGACGGCGACATCAGCAGCGCGACTACCAGCAGCGACACGACGACGATCACCGGCGTCGCGATCAGGATCACGACCAGCGGCGCGAGCACGCTCTTCAGGCCGGACAGTCCGACGCTCTCCAACCAGCCGATCAGCATCGAGGCGAGCGCCCACGACTCGATGCTGGCGCGCACGGCGTCGAGCGCCGTATCCCAGAAGAAGTAGCCGAGACCGAGTGCGGCAGCGACCATCAGCGCCAGCGGCAGCACCGACAGCGCGATGACCCGCGGGTGCATGCAATACGCCACGGCACGCCAGAACGAATCGAGCAACAGGTTCATCGCCGGCTAGGATACGCGAGCGGCCGGCGAGTGGCCGAGCGGCGAACCAGTCCCTGTCCGCAAGGAGGTGCCGGAACGCCGCGAGCCGGGCGCCTCGGCAACGCCGGACACCGATTGTTTCATCCGCATGGCCCCCAGGGGAACCCGGGACGTCGATACCGCCTCAGAATCGCACTGCGGACGCCAACATGATGCTGCACCTGCCGACACTGCTCTACGTCTCGGTCGCGATGATGGCGATGTCGGCTGCGCTGATGACGGTGTTCGGGCGCACGCAGCGTGTCTACCGCGGCTTCTGGTGGTGGACCGCCGCACAGTGGCTCGGCACGCTCGGATTGGCACTGCAGGTCCTGCGTGAATCGCATCCTGCCTTGCTGCCGCTGTCGAACCTGCTGCTGCTGCAATGGCCGATCGTCACGCTCACCGGCGTGCGCAGGTTCTTTCCACGCCACGCGCTGCCCGTTCCGCCCCTGGCCGACGGCCTGGTATTTGCCGCCGCGTACCTGCTGTGGCTCGCCACCTGGGCCGGCGGCGCGAATGCGCACATACGGGTCGAGGCATTCGGCGCCGCTTCCTGCGTGCTCCACCTCTACAGCGCCGCGCTGACGACGAAGCTGCGCGGTTTCCAGCGCAGCCCCGCGCTGAACGCGCTGGTGGTGACGCAGTGCATCGCCGCGGCCGTGCAGACGATGCGCGTCGTGCAGGCGGATTTCGCCAGCGTGCCCTGGCTGGCGGGAGACGACATGATGCTGGCCAGCGGGCTGGTCACGCTGATGCTGGCGCTCGCCATGGTCTACCTCGCGCTGCTGCTCACCTACGAGCGCACCGGGCGCAGGCTGCTCGAGTCGCAGCGGCAACTGCGCTTCCTGGCCGACACCGACACGCTGACCGAGGTGCCGAATCGGCGCCACTTCTACGAACTGGCGACCAAGGCGCTGGCGCTGAGCGCTGCGGGCAAGGCGTCGCTCGTGATGTTCGACATCGATCACTTCAAGCAGATCAACGACCGCCTGGGCCACGCCGAGGGCGACGAGGCCTTGCGCGAAGTGGCCCGCTGCACCCGGGAAGTGCTGCGCGCGCGCGATGTGGCCGGGCGCATCGGCGGCGACGAATTCGCGATGCTGCTGCCCGAGACGACGGCGGACGAGGCGATGTCGGTGGCCGCGAGGGTGGCGACACGCCTGGAGGAGGTGCACGGCGGCGGTCAAGGCGTGCCGCTCAGCCTGAGCTTCGGCGTCGTGCTCGTGCGTGAGGATGAGAACGTCGCCGATGCGCTGCACCGCGCGGATCAGGCGTTGTATGAAGCCAAGCGGCAGGGGCGCAGTCGCGCCGTGACCGCCGCCGGCAGCGCGACCGCCCCGGTCTTCGGTGAGAGCCAGCGGATGGGGCTGGGCACGCACTGAGGCCGGGCCGCGTCACTGGCCCCCCGGCCAGCCCGCTCAGGATGTCCTCGAGATCACATCCCGAGCGCCGCCTCGGCACTCGTTTCCGGCAGGCCGAGCGCCTGCGCCACGGGCGCACAGGTCACCCTGCCGCGATGGATGTTCAGGCCGCTGCGCAGGTGCGGGTCGTCCACCATCGCCCGTTCGCCGTGGTTCGCCAGCGCCAGACCGAAGGGAAGCGTGGCGTGGTTCAGCGCGTGGCTGGAGGTCGCCGGCACGGCACCGGGCATGTTGGCCACGCAGTAATGGATGATGCCGTCGACCTCGTAAGTCGGCGCGTCGTGCGTCGTCGCGTGCGAGGTCTCGAAGCAGCCGCCCTGGTCGATCGACACGTCGACCAGCACGCTCCTCGGCAGCATCCTCTTCAGCATCGCGCGCGTGACGACCTTCGGTGCGCTCGCGCCCGGGATCAGCACCGCACCGACCACCACATCGGCGACGAGCACTTCTTCCTCGATGTTCGCGGCACTCGAGAAGCGCGTCCGTGCGCGACCCTGGAACAGCTCGTCGAGCTGGCGCAGGCGCGGCAGCGAACGGTCGAGGATCGTCACTTCGGCGCCCAGGCCCGCGGCCATGCGCGCCGCGTGCGTGCCGACGACGCCGCCGCCCACCACCACCACGCGCGCCGGCTGCACGCCGGGCACGCCGCCGAGCAGCAGGCCCTTGCCGCCGGCCGGCTTGCGCAGCGAGAACGCCGCCGCCTCGATCGCCAGGCGCCCGGCCACTTCGCTCATCGGCGCCAGCAGCGGCAGGCCGCCGCGCTCGTCGGTGACGGTCTCATAGGCCACTGCGATGCAGCCCGAAGCCAGCAGCCCGCGCGCCTGCTCGGGGTCGGGCGCGAGGTGCAGGTAGGTGAACAGGATCTGCCCGTCGCGCAGCATCTTCCACTCGACTGCCTGCGGCTCCTTGACCTTGACGATCATGTCGGCCTTGGCGAACACCTCGGCGGCGCTCGCGACGATGCGCGCGCCGGCCGCGACGTAGGCAGCATCGTCGGCGCCGATGCCGGCGCCGGCGCCGGCCTGCACCAGCACCTCGTGCCCGGCAGCGGCGTACTCGCGCACGGCCATCGGCGTCAGGCCAACGCGGTGTTCCTGAACCTTGATCTCCTTGGGCACGCCGACACGCATGATGGGTCTCCTGGAAGCAGTGTTGTGATGGCCGCCAGTCTAGTGACGCACTGGAGCGATTTGCTAGCGTTTCCAGCCCATGACAACGCCAGTCCGCGCGCTAAACTGGCGTTGTCCCGCTTCTTCGAGCCAGTTTCATGCACATTGCAGCGATTGACCGCGCCGACCGTCGCCTGATGCTCGAACTCAGCCAGCGCGGCCGCGCGACGAACGTCGAACTCGCGCAGGTGGTTCACCTGTCGGCCAGCGCCGTGGCGCGCCGTCAGCGAGCACTCGAAGAGGCCCGTGTCATCCGCGGGTACACCGCCGACGTCGACCCCGCTGCCTTCGGCCTCGCCACCACCGTGATCGTGCAGGCCACGCTCAAGGGTCAGAGCGAAGCCGAACTCAGAGAGTTCGAGCAGGCCGTCAAGCAGTGCGACAGCGTGCTGCGATGCTTCCTGATGTCGGGCAGCGACGACTACCTGCTGATCCTGCTCGTGCGCGACCTCGTCGACTTCGAGCGTGTGCACAAGACGCAGCT
This sequence comes from uncultured bacterium, assembly GCA_963802435.1. Lineage (GTDB taxonomy): Bacteria > Pseudomonadota > Gammaproteobacteria > Burkholderiales > Burkholderiaceae_C > CAIKUF01. Next base: position 205,392 of record CAWDIT010000005.1, on the reverse strand, counting down.
GTCGCGCCTGCCGCACGTGGCGCGCATCCAGTCGAGCTTCGCGCTGCGCGACGTGGTGCGCCGGGCGCTGCCGGCGGACCTGCTGCGCGACTGAACAATCGGCACGCGTGATCCGCGGGTTGGGCTTGGCCCACGAGTGTTTCCTGAGCTGGAGCAAGCTATCGGCCGACGAGTCCCGTCCTCGACGCTGGCCCCCCGCCACCACCACGACAGAGGACTGGCGCAGGTAGACTTCGCCGGCCATCAGGGTACGCACAGCCGAGCACGAGAGGACGCGGTCGGACGAGATCAAACTCGGCGAATCCGACATCTGCGAGAAGTCCATCAGCCCGTCGCTCGCGTCGGCGGGCTGCGATAACCAACGAGCGGGAAGAACTCCGACAAGACCAAGTCGATCCGCATCGAAGAGTTCGATGTCGAGAAGGCCTGTTGGGGCAGCGAGGCCGATGGCTTCGCGCGTCGCGTCGAAGGCGAGTTCGCCTGGAAGGTCGGCATCGAGGCGATCAGGGCCAGCGGTACGACATCGACCAGAAGAACCCGCGCGCCGGGCCCGCGATGAGCCACGACACCGATACCTAGCTGGCCGAGTACCGCCGCCTGGAGGCCGAGGCGAGGGGCAGCCGCGAGCAGCTCAAGGCTTTGCTCGGCGCGGCGCTGGCGAGACAATAGCGGCGCAAGGAACCCTCGCCCGAACTATCCGCCATGCCCACGATCAGCAGCTTCTACGGCATCCTGATCCGAATGTATTTCTTTGACGCCGAGCAGCACCACCTGCCGCACATTCACGCCCAGTACCAGGGACAGCAGGCACAGTTCTCGATCAACGGCGGCGACTGCTGAGCGGCGAGTTGCCGCGTGCGCAGACCAGGCTGGTGCAGGCATGGATCGAGATTCACCAGGACGAACTGGCCGCCGCGTGGCAGATGGCAGTCAACGGCTTTCGCCCTGGCAAGATCGCACCCTTGCAGTGATGATGCAGACGATGAAGGAGCGAACGGCATGAACCCCCACGTCACCCGCCTGACCCCGCAACCAGGCCACCGCTTGCTGCTGGAGTTCGACAACGGCGAGACACGTCTTTTCGATCTGACGCCCTGGCTCGACATGGGCGTGTTCCGCATGCTGCGCGACAGCCCGGAGTTCGCGCAGGCTCGGGTCGTGGATGGCTCCGTCGAATGGCCGGGCGAGATCGACCTGAGCTACGACACGTTGTACCTTCGCAGCGTCGCAGTTAAGCAGGCCGCGGCCGCCTGAGCGACCACGCTTCGACGCGGCAGTTGCCTGCAGGCTCGATGCAAGTCGTTGCGTCAGTCTGCCTTGTTCGATGCCGGTGAACAGCGTTCAAGCTTGATCCGGCAGTAGACCGCTCGCATCCGCTGGCTGCGCCGCATGAACGCTGACAATTGTGCGCACAGTCCCCTTCATGTCCTGGGTGAGATCGCCATGCCGCCGCGCTCAGCGCGCCAGCCGCAGCACCGGCCAGCCAGCCGCCTGCGCCTGCGCCAGCAGCCGCGCGTCGGGATCAACTGCCACGGGGCGCCCCACGGCCTGCAGCAGAGGCAGGTCGTTGATCGAATCGCTGTAGGCCGCGGCCTCGGCGAGCATCGCCACCGGCAGCCCGCGGGCGGCGAGCCACTGCCGCAAGCGCTCGGGCTTGCCCTCGCGCATGTTCAGCACGCCGACGGTGCGGCCGGTGAACACGCCGCCGGCCTCGTCCGGCTCGGTGGCCAGCAGGTGCTCGATGCCGAGCGCCGGCGCGGTGAGTTCGACGAGGAAGCGGTTGGTCGCCGTGCTGAGCACCAGCAGGTCGCCGGCCTCGCGGTGCCGTTCGACCAGATCGCGCGCCGCCGCGGGGATACGCGGCAGGATGCAGGCGGCCATGAAGGCGTCGCGCAGCGCCGCCAGCGCGGTGCGGCTGCGTCCGGCCAACGTCGACAGGTAGAACTCGGTGAAGGCCTGCGCCGTGATGCCGCCGGCGCGATAGGCCTGTTCGACCTGCGCATTGCGCTGGCCAAACTGCGCGCGGTCGAGCACGCCCTCCTCCATCAGGAACTCGCACCACAGCACGTCGCTATCGCCGCTGAGCAGCGTGTGGTCGAGATCGAAGATGGCGAGCTTCAATCGAGGCACGGGCACAGTGCCGCCGAGGGCTCTTCACGCCCGGCCCCCCAAGGGGAAGCGAGCCGGCTTGGGGCGACCCGGCGCCGGCTCACAGCGACTTGAAGTGAAACGACTTCGGCCGCGTCAGGTGCTCGTAGCCGACCGACGACAGCGTCGCGCCGCGGCCGGTGTTCTTCACGCCCGTCCAGGCGAGCGCCGGATCGAGGTAGTCGCAGCGGTTCATGAACACGGTGCCGGTGTGCAGCCGGTCGCCGAGCGCGAGCGCCGCTGCTTCGTCCTGCGTGAACAGGCAGGCCGTCAGGCCGTAGGGACTGTCGTTCATCAGCGCGATGGCTTCGTCGTCGGTGTCGACCGCCATGATGCCGACGACCGGTCCGAAGCATTCGTCGTTCATCAGCGTCATGCCGTGGTGCACGTCGATCAGGATCTGCGGGGCAACGTACGTACTGCCGGGCCGGTCGAGCGGGAACTTGCGTCCGTCGACCAGCGCCCGCGCGCCCTTCCCCACGGCGTCGGCAATCGTGGCGCGCACGGTGTCGGCCGCCGCAGCGCGCACCACCGGGCCGAGCGTCACGTTCGCATCGAGCGGGTCGCCGAGCACGTACTGCCGCGTCAGCACCACCGCCTTGTCGACGAACTCGGCGTACAGCGACCGCTCGACGTAGATGCGCTGGATGCCGCAACAGCTCTGCCCGGAATTGAAGAACGCGCCGTCGACCAGTGTCTCGACCGCGGCCTCCAGGTTCGCGTCTGCTCGCACGTAGGCCGGGTCGTTGCCGCCGAGTTCGAGGCCGACGTGGATGAAGCGCCCCGCCGCTGCCTGCTCCACCGCCACGCCACCCGCCACCGATCCCGTGAAGCACACGCCGTCGACCTGCGGCGCCTTGATCAAGGCCTGCGTGCCGGCGTGATCGGTATGCACGCATTGCAGCAGGCCGTGTGGCAGGCCGGCGCCGGCCAGCGCCTCGACGATGCGTTCACCAGCCAGCGGCGTCTGCGCCGAGGGTTTGAGGATCACCGCGTTGCCCGCCATCAGTGCCGGCACGACCGCGTTCACCGCCGTCAGCAGCGGGTAGTTCCACGGCGCAACGACGAGCACGACGCCGAGCGGCTCGCGGCGGATGAAGCGCGTGAAGCCCTTGATCGGGTCGGGCTGCACGTCGCGCAGCGCGCTCCCGGCGATCGCGATCATGTGCCGCGCGCGCGCCTCGAAGCCGCCCACCTCGCCCGGCGTGTAGCGGATCGGGCGGCCCATCTGGCGGGTCAGTTCCTCGGCGACCGTTTCCTTCATCGCGACGAAGGCATCGACGCCACGGCCGATCAGCCGCGCGCGCTCTGCCACCGACACCTGCCGCCAGGCTGCCTGCGCGACGCGCGCACGCTCCAGCACCGCCTGCATGGCCGCGGCTGCGAGGTAAGGCCGGCGCAGCAGCTCGCTGCCGTCGATCGGGCTGATGGTCACCAGTTCTGCGTTCATCGGCTCGTCTCCCGTCATCACAACGCCGCCCGGAACAGGCGATCGAAATCGGCCGCGGTGCAGGGCCTGGGATTGGTCTGGTGGCAGATGTCGGCCGTCGCGAGCTCGACGAGGCGCGGAAGCTGCGCCATCGTCACGCCGCGCTGCGCGAGACCGCCCGTGATGCCGACGCGCGCCTTCAGCTCGCGCAGCCAGGGCACGAAGGCCGCGCCGCCGCCGGCGACGCCGCACACATGCGCCAGTTCGTCGAACTTGGCCGGCACGGCCTCGAAGTTCCAGCCGAGCACGGTATCGATCATCAGCGCGTTGGCCAGCCCGTGGTGCAGGTCGCACACCGCTCCCAGCGCATGGGCGCAGGAGTGCACCGCGCCGAGGTCCTTCTGGAACGCGATCGCGCCCATCATCGACGCCATCATCATGTCGCTGCGCGCCCGCAGGTTCGTCGGTTCGGCGACGGCGGCAGCGAGCGAGCGCGCGGCGATGCGCGTGCCCTCGAGCGCGATGCCGTCGCACAGCGGGTGGTAGGCAGGCGAGAGATAGCTCTCGACGTTGTGCGTCAGCGCGTCCATGCCCGTCGCCGCAGTGATGTGAGGCGGCAGCGCCAACGTCAGCTCGGGGTCGGCGAACACCGCGCGGGCGAGGATCTTCGGCGAGAAGACGATGCGCTTGACGTGCGTGTCGTTCTCCGAGACGACGCTCGAGCGCCCGACCTCCGAGCCGGTGCCCGAAGTCGTCGGCAGCGCGACGAAGTAGGGCAGCTCGTTGACGATCGGCCGCACCTGCGGGTGGTCCCACACGTACTCGAGCACGTCGCCCTCGTGCACCGCCATCATGCCGACGATCTTGGCCACGTCGAGCGCCGCGCCGCCGCCGAAACCGATCACGCAGTCGGCCCGATGCGCCTTGAACGCGGCGGCGCCGGCCATCACCTGGCTGCAGGTCGGGTTGCCGAACACGCCGTCGAACACCGCCACGCCGAGCTCGGCCAGATGCGTGCGGAACTCGGCCAGCACCGGCAGCGCGCCGAGCGCCTTGTCGGTGACGATCAGCGGGCGCCTGCAACCGGCATCGAGCAGGTGCTGCGCAACGAGCTGGCGCGCGCCGGCACCGAAGTGGATGGGCGTCGGGAAGGAGAAGCGGGTGATGGTCATGTCGTTCAGCGCCTGGCCAGCGCGGGTCTATGGTTGTCTGGAGTCGCCCAGTATCGCCCCCCAGTCGCTACGCTCTTGCCCCGAGGCGCGTCGCCCGCCTCGGGGCGGGCCGGCGGCTAGCGCACCCTCACCCAGCGCAGCTCGATCTGGTCGTTCGGCCACTGTACCGCGCTGACCTTCTTCGCCATTGCCCAGGTCAGCGTGCGGCGATAGAGCGGGATGTAGGGCAGGTCGTCGCCGATCATGCGCAGCGCCACGCCGACCCTCGCGCGGCGGCGTGTCAGGTCGGGCTCGACGCGGATGTCGTCGATCAGCGTGTCGAGCGCCGGGTTCGAGTAGCGCCCGGCGTTGAACGTGCCGCCGCCGTCCTTGCTCCAGGTGTGGAACAGCGCGTTCAGCGTGGCCCAGGCGTCGGTCGTCGGCGTCCAGCCGAACTCGATGAAGGCCGAGCTGCCCTGGCTCAGCCGCGGAAAGAACTGGTTCGTCGCCGACGAGCGCAGCGTCGTGCGGATGCCCACCTGCGTCAGCATCGCCGTCGCGGCCTGGCAGACGTTCTCGCGGTAGGCGATGTTCACGCAGTCCAACGTCACCGAGAAGCCGTTCGGGTAGCCCGCCTCGGCGAGCAGCGCCCTCGCCTTCGCCGGGTCGTAGGGCAGGCGCCGGTCGAGTTCGGCAAGGCTGCCGTCGACCTTGGTCGACAGGAAGGCGCCGGTTGGCGTCGCCTGCCCGCGCAATACCTTCTGCGCAATCAGGTCGACGTTGATCGCGTGGTACACGGCGCGGCGAACGCGCAGATCCTTGAAGGGGTTGCGCCCCTTGACGTCGCTACCCTCGAGCTCGCTGCGCGACTGGTCGAAGGTGAAATACTGCTGCCCCAGGTCCGCGATCTGCAGCAGGGTCAGCTGCTTGTCGGTCTTCAGGCGTTCGACATCCTGGAACGGTGGGTCGAGCACGAGGTCGAGCTCGCCCGAGGCCAGCGCCGCCAGGCGCGTCGCGTCCTGGCGGATCGAGACGAAGGTCACTTCGTCGACGTTGCCGTTGCGCTTGTCGGCGCCCGACAGCGCCCGGCCCCACCAGCCCGGGTGGGCCTTGAGCACGGTGCGCACGTCGGGCTCGTAGCGTTCGAGGCGGAACGGTCCGGTGCCGTTGGCGTTGCGCACGGCGAAGGTCTCCTGCTTGCCGTTGAAGTCCTGCGCCTTCTCGACGCCGTGCTTGATGCACCAGGCCTTGCTCACCATCGCGAGGCCGACGAACTTCTCGGGCAGCACCGCGTCGGGCGTGGCGAGCATCACGTCGAGGGTCAGCTCGTCGACCTTCTTCGCGCCGGTGACGCCCTTCAACTGGAACGCGCGCTGCGAGGTCGGCCCGAGCGCACGCTCGATCGAGAACACCGCGTCGTCCGCCGTGAACGGCGTGCCGTCGTGGAAGCTCACGCCGGAACGCAGCTTGAAGCGCCAGGCCGTCGGGCTCAGCGCCTGCCACGACAGTGCCAGCGCCGGCTCGATGCGAAACTGCTCGTCGCGGCCGACGAGCGCGTCGTACACCTGCGTGTAAATGCGGCTCTGGTACAGCAACGCCAGCGCGTGCGGGTCCATGGTCTGCGGGTCGAAGCCGCTGGCGATGCGCAGCGGCGCGGCCTGTGCGGCGCCGGCCAGGGCCAGCAGCAACGCGACGACAGTGCTCAGGGTCCGGTTCTTCATGGGCAGGTTTCCAGGAGGCGACGACCGCGATTGTGGCTGCCCGGCATCGCGCCGGCACGACGGGCCCGTCGGCACGCCGATCAGCAGCCCGCTCCCGCCGCCTCGTCGGCCAGGCAGGCGTCGAGGATGTCGAGCGCGTCGTCCATCTGCGCGATGGTCGTCACCAGCGGCGGCGTCAGCGTCAGCACGTTGCCCATCGTCGTCTTGAACGACAACCCACGCGACAGCGCGCGGTAAAGCACGCGCTCGGCGGCATCGCCTGCAGGAGTCTTCGCTTCGCGATCGGTGACGAGTTCCAGGCCGAGCAGCAAGCCGCGTCCGCGCACGTCGCCGACCAGCGCGTGCCGCCGCTTCATCTCGTGCAGCCGGTCCAGTGCATGCGCGCCGACGCGCGCCGCGTTCTCGACCAGCCCCTCGCGCGCGATGACCTCGAGCGTGGCGAGCGCGGCGCGTGCGGTGACCGGGTTCTTCTCGTGCGTGTAGTGGCCGTAGGCCCACTCGCCGGCGACGTTCAGCTCGTCGCGCGCCAGGCAGGCGGCGATCGGCAGCACGCCGCCACCGAGCGCCTTGCCGAGCACCACGATGTCCGGCGCGGCGCCGTCGTGCTCGGCGGCGAAGAAGCGACCGGTCTTGCCCAAACCGGTGGGAATCTCGTCGAAGATCAGCAGCGTGCCGTGATCGTTGCAGGCCTGGCGCACTGCCTGCCAGTAGCCAGGTGGCGGCACGTAGGGCACGGCGCGCGCCGGTTCGGCGATCACCGCCGCGACGTCGCCTTCGCGCTCCAGCACGTAGCGCACCATCGCTGCACATGCCAGGCGGCACTGCTCGAGGCGCGGTGCGCCGTCGGCGTCCACCGGATGACCGTAGGCGCAGCGGTAGCAGCCGAACGGCGCCACGTGCTCGGTGCCGGGCAGCAGCGGGCCGATGCGGCCCGAGCGGAACAGCGCTTCGCCGCCGACGCTCGACGCACCGAGGCCGGCGCCGTGGAACGAGTCCCAGAAGCTCAGCGTCTTGAAGCGCCCGGTCGCCGCGCGCGCGAGCTTGATCGCCACCTCCACCGCGTCGCTGCCGCCGGTGGTGAACAGCACGCGGCCGGCGCTGCCGGTCAGGCGCTGGAACTGCGCACCGAGCGCCTCGGCGAGTTCGACCGCCCGCTCGGCGGCAAAGCGGCGCGGCGCGAAGCTCAGTTCGTCGAGTTGCGCCTTGATGGACGCGATCACGTGCGGGTGCGCGTAGCCCACGTGGTGCACGTTGTTGCCGTGGAAGTCCATGTACCGCCGGCCGGCGAAGTCCTCGATCCAGATCCCCTCGGCCCTGCGGATCGCCGACAGGCAGGGCGTGGACACCGACTGGTGCAGGAACGCCGCGCCGTCGCGCGCGAGCAGCGCCCGCGTCGGCGCGTCGAGGTGCTCGCGCTGCCACGCGGCGCGGCGCGGCGTGGAGTTGACGTCGCCTTCGCTCTGCGACGGGGCGTGGGCCGGTCGATCGGGACCCATGGACGCGCGCTCAGCGTGTCGCGGCACGGGCGGCGCTGAGAAAGTCCTGCAGCATCGGCGAATCGTCCAGCGTTACCGGGTCCGCCGGGTCGTGGAACTCGGGGTGCCACTGCACCGCGGCCACATAGCCTGCGCCGCGCAGGCGCACCGCCTCGATGGTGTCGTCGTCGGGGCAGCGCGCCTCGACGTCGAAGGCGGGCGCCAGATCGCGAATGCCCTGATGGTGGATGCTGTTCACCGTGGCGCGCGCGAGGCCCGGGTAGAGCTGCGCCAGGCGCGTGCCGGGAACGAACGAGATGTCGTGGAAGTGACGCTCGTACTTCGAGCCATCGCGGTGCACACGCGAATCCGGACGTTGGGTCGCGATGTCCTGCAGCAGCGTGCCGCCGAAGGCGACGTTGAGCAGTTGCAGCCCGCGGCAGATGCCGAACACCGGCTTGCCCGCGTCGGCGAAAGCCCGTATCAGATCGATTTCGTAGCGGTCGCGCACGCTGTCGCCCTGCCAGTCCGCGTGCAGCGGGGTCTCGCCGTAGGTCTCTGGAGCGACGTCGTTGCCGCCCTGCAGCAGCAGGCCATCGAGCGAGCGCGCATAGTCGTCGAGGTGGAGGTCCGAGCGCGTGACGATGCTGCGGCTGTCCACGGCCGGGATCATCACCGCGATCGCATTGCCGGCCAGCACCCAGTGCGCGACCGATTGCTCCAGGTAGTGCAGCGTCTTCGTCCACACGCCGCTCACCGCGATGCCTGGCGTGCCGGGGAAATAGATCCTGGCCGAGATGCCAATCAGCAGGGGCTTGTCTGGCATCGCTCTTTCGTGTTGCATGCCGGCCTCGGGGCTCGCGTTCAGATGATCTCGAAGTAGCGCTTCAATTCCCAGTCGGTCACCGCATCCTGCCACTGGCGGTGCTCCCACTCGCGCGTGGCGGCGAAGTGATCGACGAAGGTGTCGCCGAGCCAGTCGCGGGCAATGGCCGATTGCCTGAAATTCTGCGTGCTCGACATCAGCGAGCGCGGCGCGCGCGGGACGTCTTCGGCCCCCTGGTTGGTTCCGGTGATCGGCGGCGTGCTGAGCTTCAGGCCCTTCTCGACGCCGTGCAAGCCGGCCGCAATCACCGCGGCCATCGCCAGGTATGGGTTGACGTCGGCACCGGGGCAGCGCGTCTCCAGCCTCGTGGCCTTCGGGCTGCCGGCGATGACGCGAAAGCTCGCCGTGCGGTTGTCCAGCCCCCAGGTCGGTTTCACCGGCGCCCAGAAGCCGTCGACGAGCCGCTTGTAGCTGTTGATCGTCGGCCAGAACATCGGCGCGAATTCCATCAGGCAAGCCACCTGGCCGGCCAGGTAGCTCTCGAACAGCTTGCTCATCGAGCGCGGGCTCTTCGCGTCGTAGAACAGATTCGTCTTGCCGTCGGACAGGCTCTGGTGGATGTGGCCCGAGCAGCCCGGGTACTGCTGGCTCCACTTGGCCATGAAGCTGGCCATGATGCCGAAGCGCTTGCCGATCTCCTTCGTGCCGGTCTTGAACAGGATCGCGCGATCGGCGGCTTCCAGTGCCTTGCTGAAGGCGATCGCGACTTCATAGGTTCCGGGGCCTGTTTCGGTGTGCAGGCCTTCGATCGGCACGCCGAAGGCGGCCATCTCGTCCATCAGCGCGTTGAAGAACTCGCGGTTGTCGGCCATGCGCAAGACCGAATAGCCGAACATGCCGGGAGTCAGGTTCTGCGGGCCCACGCCCTTCTTGGCGGCCCAGCTGTGCGGGGTTTCGAGGAAGTTGAACCACTCGAATTCCATGCCCGCCATCACGTCCAGACCGAGCTTCTCGGCGCGCTTCAAGACTCGCTTCAAGGTCTGGCGCGGACACACCGCAAACGGCGAGCCGTCGGCGTTGACGAATTCACCGAGGAAGAACGGCACGCTGCCGTCCCACGGCACGTGGCGCGCGGTGTCGAAGTCGAGGCGGGCCAGCGCGTCGGGGAAGCCGTGCTGCCAGCCGGTGACCTCCGTGTTGTCGTAGCAGTGGTCCGACGAGTCCCAGCCGAACACCACGTCGCAGAAACCGAAGCCTCCTTTCGGGTGCGGTTCGGCAGCGCCGAGGAACTTGTCCCTGTGCAGGTACTTTCCGCGCAGGATGCCGTCGATGTCGCTGCACGCGACCTTGACCTTGGTCGCACCCGACTTGCGCACTGCCTCCACGGCAGGATGTTGCTTCAGCGTGGCCATGACGAGCGCTCCTAGGGGTTCTCGCCGTTGGCGAGTCTCTGATTGACGTCGTCGATCACCGCGGGCAGGTCACGCAGGTCGTCGATGACGTAATGGGCGCCGCTTTCCCTGATCAGCTTCTCCTTGGACGCACGCTCTCTGGCCTGCAGTTCGTCCGGGCTCATCCCGCGCACCGCGTCCCAGCTGTCGGCGACGTAGTTGCTCCACTTCGAGACGCCGACCCGCCAGCACAGCGGTGCGCCCTCGCCCGCGCCCGAGACCGTGTCGTCGACCTTGATCGTGCGCCGCATCGCGTTCTGGAGGTTGTACACGCCCATGCGTTCCAGGTTCTTGATCACCATGTACGGCGTCGGGCGGGGCATCTCGACCTCGTCGCCGGCGCACGACGCATCGGGGACGAAGCCCTGTCTGGCCGCACCGGCGAGCAGCAGGTCGAGCATGTCGCGCGTGAAGCCGGTCGTCACACCGATCTTGATGCCCTGCCGCTGCAGACCCTTCACCACCTCGCCGACACCGGGCAGCAAATCGTGGTAGTTGCCCTTGCGCAGAAGATCGAGCTGAGCGGGAACGAAGACCGCGAACATCGCGTCGACGTCGCCCTGGTTCGGTTCGCGCCCGAACTTGGCGATGAATCGCTCGCGCACCGAGGCCATCTGCGTGATCGCCCTGATGTGCAGGTCCTTGCGCAAGCCCATCGGCGCGCGCGCCTCGGGCATGGAGATCTCCAGGCCGTACTTCTTGAACACCTCGACGAAGACGATCGCCGGCGCGTCGACGTAGCGGTCCATCGTCGTTCCCGAGCAGTCGAGCATCACGTAGCCCACGCTGCGCTGCGTGTTCTCGGTGTCGAACCTCTGTTGCTGGGCGGCGGCGTGGCGGATGTCGTCGGGGATGCGGCCGACGCTGGACAGACGGGAAATCAGTTCACTCATGAAGGCTCCTGGGTCAAGATTCAAAGGGCTGGCGAACCGCTGGCAATGCCCATCTCGCGCAGCACATCGGCCACCGCGCTGACGGCCTGCCGCATTTCGTTGCGACCGATCGCGCCGATGCAGCCGACACGGAAGGTCTCGACCTGGGTGAGCTTGCCCGGATAGAGGATGAAGCCTCGCGCCTTCGCCGCCTGGTAGAAGCGCTTGAACTCGTACGCCGGGTCGGCCGGCGCGTGGAAGGTGACGATGATCGGCGCCTGCAGTTCGGGGTTCAGGAAGGGTTTGAAGCCGAGGCCCGCCATGCCGTCGATCAGCGCGCGGCAGTTGCCCTCGTAGCGCGCCAGGCGCGCGCTGCGGCCGCCTTCCTCGACGAACTGGGTGACGGCCTCGGCCAGCGCCACGACCACGTGCGTGGGCGGTGTGAAGCGCCACTGACCGGTCTTCTCCATGTACTGGTGCTGGTCGTGCAGGTCCATCGCCAGGCTCTGGCTGCGGCCCGCGCAGCCTTCGACGATGGCCTTGCGCAGGAAGACGAAACCCATGCCGGGAACGCCCTCCAGGCACTTGCCGCTGGCCGCGACGAGCGCGTCGAAACGCACATCGCGCGCGTCGATCGGCAGCGCGCCGAAGCTCGACATCGCATCGACGATCAGCCCTTTGCCGCGGCGCTCGCAGACTGCCGCCACTTCCGCCAGCGGATTGAGCACGCCGGTGCCGGTCTCGCAGTGGATCAGCACCACGTGCGTGACCGACGCGTCGCCGGCCAGCCGGGCGTCGAGCACGGCGGCCGAGACCGGCTCGTCCTCGGCGAACGGCAGCACGGTGACGCGCCGACCCATCAGTTGCGTGAGCCGGGCGGCGCGCTTGCAGTAGGCCCCGTTGTCGAGCACCAGCACATGGCCGTCGCGCGGCACGACGGTGGCCACCGCGGCCTCGACGCTGAAAGTGCCGCTGCCCTGCAGCGGGACGACGGTGTGCGTCTCGTGGCCGTCGATGATGTCGAGCAGGCGCGTGCGCAGGCTGGCGGTGACGGCGTTGAAGTCGGCGTCCCAGGAGCCCCAGTCCTTGAGCATCGCGAGCTTGGTGCGCAGCGTGGTGGTCAGCGGGCCGGGGGTCAGGAGGATGGGGTCGCGGTCCATGGTGTCGGTGATCTCCTTCAGGGTTGCTTCCAGGCCTGCGTGCTGCGGTCGACCCACCGGGACAGCAGCATGAACAACAGCGTGGCCACGGTGTTGGCGGCGACGATCAGCACCGCCATCGCCGCGGCGGCGCCGATCTCGCCGGCTTCGTCGAGGTTGAGGATGGCGATCGAGGCGACCTTGGTCTCGGGCGAGTAGAGAAAGACCACCGCCGAGATCGTCGTCATCGCGTTGATGAAAAAGTAGCGCGCGATGTCGACCAGCGCGGGCGTGCAGATCGGCAACGTGACGCGCCAGAAGGTCTTGTAGAACGGCACCTTCAGCGAGGCGCTCACCGCTTCGAACTCCGGGTCCAGCCCCTTGAGCGCGGTCACCGCCGTGAGGTGACCGGTGGTATAGAAGTGGACGATCGTGCAGACGGTCAGCAGCGTGAGCGTGTGGTAAAGGCCATTCAGCGGATTGGACGGCTCGTTGAAGAAGAAGATGTAGCCGAGGCCCAGCACCAGGCCCGGCACCGCCATCGGCAGCATCGCCAGCAGCCGCAACAGGCTGCGAACCGGGCGCACGCCCTGCGTCTTCTCGAGCAGGTAGGCGCCCGCGAAGACGAGCAGCGTGCCGAACAGCGCCGTGCCCCCGGCCATCAGCAGGCTGTTGACGAAGGCCGCACCGACCTCGGCGTCGAGCAGGCCCATCGCGTAGTGGCGCAGGCTGGGCGTCAGGTTGTAAGGCCAGAACGTGGCGAAGGATGCGAACACCGCCATCCCGAGCATCGCGAGGATCAGCGCGCACAGGCCGAGCGCGTACAGCGACATCAGCGCGTCGAAGAGCGGTGCGCGCGACGGGCGGTAGGGCACGGCGCGCGCCGAGAGCATCGCGGTCTGCTTGCGGCTGACCCAGTGATCGACGGCGAAGGTCAGCCCCGCCGGGGCGAGCAGCAGCAGCGCGACGACGGCGCCTTTCTGGAAGTCCTGCTGGCCGATCACGAGCTTGAACACGTCGGTGGCGAGCACGTTGAAGCTGCCGCCGATGACCTTGGGGATGCCGAAGTCCGTGATCACCAGCGTGAAGGTGACCAGCGCCGCCGAGATCAGGCCGTACTTCGCACCGGGCAAGGTGATCGTGACGAGCTTGCGCCGCGCGCTGGTGCCCATCGCGTCGGCGGCTTCGTACAGGCGCGCATCGGCAGCCGTCAGCGAGGTGATCAGGATCATCAGCGCGTGCGGGAAGGTCGAGAAGATCTCGGCCAGCACGATGCCCGGCGCGCCGTAGATCTGATCCACGCCGAGCGCGCCCAACCAGGACTTCAGCGCGCCCTGGTTGCCGAACCAGTAGATCAGCGAAATGGCCGCGAGCAGCGACGGCGCCAGCAGCGGCACCAGCGTGATCGTGCGCGCCAGGCCCTTGAAGCGCATGCGGCTGCGGGTCAGCGCATAGGCAAAGCCGAAGGCGAGGGGAATCGTGACCACGGTGACGAGCGCCGACACCCAGACGCTGTTCCACGCCGACTCGAGCAGCGCGGGCGTGCGTGCATAGCTGATGAAGTTGTCGATCCAGACGAAGCGACCCTCGGCATCCTCGACGGCCTTCTGCAGGATGGTCGCGAGCGGCGCCGCCAGAAAGGCCAGCAGGGCCAGCGTGACGATCAGCAACCCTGCGTGGGCGAAGCGCTCCGTCCAGTGCACCCTCTGCCGCACGGGCGCCATGCCCAGCGCCAGACCGGTCACGAGAACACCCTCATCCGATTGGGCAGCAAGCGCAAGGGCAGGCGGCTGCCCACCTCCAGCTGGGCCTCGGCCAGGTAGTTGAGCGAGAGGTAGACCGTGAGCTTGCTGCTGCCCAGCCGCGGGCTCGACACCCGCACCAGGCAGTACGGTCCCATGAAGTCGATCGTCTCGATCTCGGCCTCGAAGACATTCGGATCGCCCGCCGGAATCGGGCGCGCCAGGACGTCCTCGGGCCGCAGGTAGACCCGCAGGTCGCGCCCCGGCGCATGACCGTGGAGCGACTCGTGCTCGCAATGGAACACCTGTTCCCCGACCCGCAGTCCGCCGTCCTGCAGCGTCGCCGGAAGGGCGTTGATGCGGCCGACGAAATCGGCCACGAAGAGCGTGGCCGGATTGCGGTAGACGTCGATCGGGGTGCCCACCTGTTCGATCGAACCTTGATTCATCACGACGACGCGATCGGCCACGGCGAACGCTTCCTCCTGGTCGTGGGTGACCATCACGGTCGTCACGCCCAGCTTGCGCTGCAGGCTGCGGATTTCGCGCCGCAGCTTGACGCGAACGATCGCATCGAGCGCCGAGAGCGGCTCGTCGAGCAGCAGCAGGCTCGGCGAAGTGGCCAGCGCCCGCGCCAGCGCGATGCGCTGCTGCTGGCCGCCCGAGAGTTGCGCCGGGAACTTGGCCTCGCATCCGGGCAGGCCCACCAGGGCGAGCAGTTCGGTCACGCGCGCACGGGCCTGCGCCTTCGCAAGCTTGCGGTTGACCAGTCCGTAGGCCACGTTGTCGGCAATGGAGAGGTTCGGAAACAGCGCGTACGACTGGAACACGATGCCGTAGTCGCGCTCCGCCGGCGGCAGCTTCGAGATGTCGCGACCGGCCAGTTCGATGCGTCCTGCGGTCTGCACCTCGAGCCCGGCGATGACGCGCAGCAGCGTCGTCTTGCCACACCCCGACGGGCCGAGGAAGCAGATGAACTCGCCCTGCGCGATGTCGAGGTCGATCTTCGCGAGCGCGGTGAAACTGCCGAAATCCTTGCGGATCCCGGCCAGGCGCAGGTAGGTTGCGTTCACTCCCGCGCGTTCACTTCTTGGGTTCGCTCTTGACGCTGTAGCGCTTGTTCCACTCGGTGAGGATGCGCTCGCGGTTGTCGGCTGCCCACGAGAAGTCCATCTTCACCAGCCGCGCCTCGTAGTCGGCCGGCACGTTCGGCAACGGCGCCGCGATGCCAGGCTGCGCGGTGATCGCGAAGTTCTTGCCGTAGAGCAGCATCGCGTCCTTGCTCGACGCCCAGTCGGCGAGCTTCTTTGCGGCGGCCAGGTTCTTCGTGCCCTTGTGGATCGCGAACGCCTCCAGGTCCCAGCCCAGGCCTTCCTTCGGGAAGACGAGGTCGATCGGCGCCCCCTTGGCCTTGTTCGTGTTCGCCCGGTACTCGAACGAGATGCCGACCACGAACTCGCCGGCTGCCGCCATGTTGCAGGGCTTCGAGCCCGAGTGCGTGTACTGCGCGATGTTCTCGTGCAGCGCGTCCATGTACTTCCAGCCGCCGCCCTTGCCGTCGTTGTCGCCCCACAGCGAGAGCCAGGCCGTGACGTCGAAGAAGCCGGTGCCCGACGAGGCCGGGTTGGGCATCACGATCTGGCCCTTGTAGACGGGCTTCGTCAGATCCTTCCAGGTCTCGGGCTTCGGGATGTTGCGCTTGCCAGCCTCGACCGTGTTGAAGCACACCGTCGCGCCCCAGACGTCCATGCCGAACCAGGCCGGCGGGTTGGCCTTGTCGCGGTACTGGCTCATGATGCCGTCGAGGTTGAGCGGCGCGTACGGGATCAGCATGTCGTTCTTCTTCAGCAGCGCCAGGCTCGAAGCGGCCACGCCCATCACCGCGTCGGCCTGCGGGTTGGCCTTCTCGGCGAGCAGCTTGGCCGTGATGACGCCGGTCGAGTCGCGCACCCACTTCAGCTCGATGTCCGGGTTGGCCTTGTTGAAGCCCTCCTGATAGGCCTTCAACTGGTCGGTCTCGAGCGCGGTGTAGACCAGCAACTGGGTCTTCTGCGCCGAGGCGCCGGCTGAGAGCACGAGCGACGCGGCGAGCGCGAGGGTCTTCAGGGCAGGCGAAAGGCGCATCGTGATCTCCTTGGGGTTTGGGGGGAACGAAATCCGCACGCAGTGTGCGGCAGATTCGTGACAGGCGCATTGCGGGCAATCCATGAGGCTGTCAAGCATAGTTTGCCCATTGTCGATAATCCAGCGCACGGCTCCAATCAGGGTTGACATGCTGCATCTGCTGAACCTGCTCGCGGCGATCGCGCTCCTGGTCTGGGGCACCTACATCGTGCGCACCGGCATCCTGCGCGTATTCGGCGAGAACCTGCGCGAAGTGCTGGCCTCCAGCGTGCGCAACCGGGCGCTCGCCGCGGGCGCCGGCATGGTGGTGACCGGGCTCGTGCAGTCGAGCACCGCGACCTGCCTGATCGTCGCCTCGTTCGTCGGCCAGGGACTGATCGCCACCGCGCCGGCACTCGCGGTGATGCTCGGCGCCGATGTCGGCACCGCACTGATGACGGTCGTCTTCTCGTTCGACCTGTCGTGGCTGTCGCCGCTGCTGATCTTCGGCGGTGTGCTCGTGTTCGTATCGCGTGAGAGCACGACCGCCGGGCGCCTCGCCCGCGTGGCGATCGGCCTCGGGCTGATCACGCTGGCACTCCAGCTGATCATCGCCGCGACGCGCCCGCTCACCGCTTCGCCCGCGGTGCAGGCACTGCTGGCCGCCCTGCCGAACGAAGTGATGCTCGAGATCCTGGTCGGCGCACTGCTGACCGTGCTGTCGTACTCCAGCCTGGCCATCGTCTTGCTCACCGCAACGCTCGTCGCCTCGCAGATGGTGCCACTGCCGATCGGCCTCGGCCTCGTGCTCGGTGCCAACCTCGGCGGCGGTGTGCTGGCCTGGCTGTCGACTTCGCGCTCGACGCCGCAGGCCCGCCGGGTGCCGCTCGGCAACCTGCTGTTCAAGCTGCTCGGCTGCGCTGCCATGGTGCCGCTGTTGCCGTACGCCCGCGAATGGCTGGCGACGCTTGCGCTGACGCCCCACGCGCAGGTGGTCGGCTTTCACCTGCTCTTCAACGTCGCGCTCGCGCTGCTGTTCATCGGCCCGACGACGCCGATGGCCCGCTGGGTCGACGCCTGGCTCGCAACACCCCTGCCGTCGGCGACCGAGCGACCGAACCATCTCGATCCGATGGCGCTCGACACGCCAGCGCTGGCGATGAGCTGCGCCGCACGCGAGGCGCTGCACCAGGCCGACGTCGTGGAGACGATGCTGCGCGGCATGCTGACCGTGATCCGCGCCGACGACCTCGCACTCGGGCAGAAGCTGCGCAAGATGGACGACACGGTCGACGCGCTGTATTCCGCGATCAAGTACTACCTGACCAAGATTTCGCGCGAGGCGCTGTCCGAGCGAGAGGGCCAGCGCTGGACCGACATCGTCTCGTTCACGATCAACATGGAGCAGATCGGCGACATCATCGAGCGCGTGCTGCAGGACGTGGAAGACAAGAAGATCCGCCGCGGACTGAGCTTCTCCGATGCCGGCATGGCCGAGGTCTGCCACCTGCACGAGCGGTTGCTCTCCAACCTGCGCCTGGGCATGAGCGTCTTCCTCGACGGTCGCGTGCGCGACGCGCACCGCCTGCTGGAGCAGAAGGCCGAGTTCCGCGACCTCGAGCGCGAGTACGCCAATGCCCACCTTGCGCGGCTGAGCGAGAACACACCGCAGAGCATCGAGACGAGCTCGCTGCACCTCGACCTGATCAGCGACCTGAAGCGCATCAACTCGCACATCTGCTCGATCGCCTATCCGATCCTCGAACAGGCCGGCGCGCTGACGCCAACGCGGCTCAGGCAGGACGTCCGCTTCGAGGAAAGCCGGCGGCGCGGCATGACGCAACCGACGCCGCTCGACGACTGAACGCAGTCGAACCGATGACCCTCACCTGGCCGGTGGTCGCCGCGGTGCTGTTCGGCGCGCTGCTGCACGCCTCGTGGAACGCGCTGATCAAGTCGGGCCACGACAAGTCGCTCGACACCGCGCTGATCCATGTGATGGGTTGTGTCGTGGCGGTGCCGTTGCTGCTGTGGGTCGGCCTGCCGCTGCCGGCTGCCTGGCCGTGGCTGGCCGCGTCGCTCGTCATCCACATCGGCTACTACATCGCGCTGGCCGGCGCCTACCGCCACGGCGACCTCGGCCTGACCTACCCGATCATGCGCGGCCTCGGACCGCTGCTGGTCGCCGTGGTCCTGGGCGTGAGCGGCGGCAGCATCATCGACGAGAGGCTCTCGCCGGCAACGCTGCTCGGCGTGGCTGGCATCAGCGTCGGTGTGCTGCTCGTCGGCCTGTCGCGGGTGTCGGGCGGCAGCCACCGGCGCGCCCTGCAGTTCGCGCTGCTCAACGCCGCGATCATCGCCACCTACACCATCGTCGACGGCATCGGCGTGCGCGCCAGCGGCAACGCGCTGCAGTACGTGGCGCTGCTGTTCATGCTCGACGGCCTGCCCTACTTCCTGCTCGTGATGCACCGCCGCGGCAGGGCCGAGCGACCTGCCGCGTGGGCACACATGAGGGCGCGCTGGCCTTTGGCGCTGCTCGGAACCCTGGCCTCGCTCGGCTCGTACGGCATCGCGCTGTGGGCGATGACGCGCGCGCCTGTCGCCGCGGTCGCGGCGTTGCGCGAAACCTCGGTGCTGTTCGCGGCGGTGTTCGGCACGTGGCTGCTGAAAGAGCCGTTTGGCGCCCGGCGCGCGGCCGGCACCTTGTGCATCGTCAGTGGGGTAATGGCGCTGCGCCTGGCGCAGGCCTGAACACGGAGACCGAGCCATGTCACTTCCCACCCAGGCCCGCATCGTCATCGTCGGCGGCGGCATCGTCGGCTGTTCCACGGCCTACCACTTGGCCAAGCTCGGCCACGGCGACGTGCTGCTGCTCGAACAGGGTCAACTCACCTGCGGCACGACCTGGCACGCTGCCGGCCTGGTCGGCCAGATGCGCCCCAACCGCAACATGACGCGGATGAGCAAGTACGGCATCGAGCTCTACGCGCAGCTGGAGGCCGAGACCGGACTGGCCACCGGCTGGAAGCAGTGCGGCAGCGTGAACGTCGCCGCCACGCCCGAGCGCATGAAGGTGCTGCGCCGCCAGGCCGCGCTGGCCAGCAGCTTCGGCGTCGAGGTGGAGGTGATCAGCGCACAGCGCGCCGGCGAGCTCTGTCCGCTGCTGCGCACCGACGACCTGCACGGCGGGATCTGGATCCCCGGTGACGGCAAGGCCAACCCGGCCGACCTGACGATGTCGCTCGCGAAGGGTGCGCGCAACCGCGGCGCAAGGATCGTCGAAGGCGTGGAAGTCACTGGCGTCCTGAGCGAGCACGGCCGCGTCACCGGCGTACGCACCGCGCAGGGTGACGTCGCCTGCGAGACGCTCGTCAACTGCGCCGGCCAGTGGGCACGGCAGTTCGGGCGCCTGGCCGGCGTCAACGTGCCGCTGTATTCGGCCGAGCACTTCTACATCGTCACCGACCGCATCGAAGGCGTGCATCCGATGCTGCCGGTGGTGCGCGATCCCGACGGCTACATCTACTACAAGGAAGAGGTGGGCGGCCTGGTGATGGGCGGCTTCGAGCCGAAGGCCAAGCCGTGGACGGTGGATCCCATCCCGTCGACCTTCCGCTTCGAGCTGCTCGGCGAGGACTGGGATCAGTTCGAGATCCTGATGAAGAACGCCATCCACCGCACGCCGTGCCTGGAGACCGCGCAAGTGAAGATGCTGCTCAACGGCCCCGAGAGCTTCACGCCCGACGGCAACTTCATCCTCGGCGAGGCGCCGGAGCTGCGCAACTATTTCGTTGCCGCCGGCTTCAATTCTTCCGGCATCGCCAACGCCGGCGGCGCGGGCAGCCTGATCGCACAGTGGATCGTCGGCGGCGAGGCGCCACTCGACCTGTGGGACGTCGACATCCGCCGCTTCGGAGCGTTCACCGGCAACCGCAAGGCGCTCTCCGAGCGCACCGGCGAGACGCTGGGCCTGCACTACGCGATGCGCTGGCCGCGGCAGGAACTCGAGACCGCGCGGCCGTTGCGCACCTCGCCGCTCTACGACCTGCTCGCCGCCGGACGCACGACGGGCGCCTCCGTCACCCGGGGTGCCGTGTTCGGCAGCAAGAACGGCTGGGAGCGCGCCAACTTCTTCAAGCCGCACGACGCGCCGGCCGCCGTTCACGGCCTCGGCCGCCCCGACTGGCTGCCGTGGATGATCGAAGAACAGCGCGCGACGCGCGAGGCGGTGGCGCTGTACGACCAGACCTCTTTCTCGAAGCTGCTGCTGCAGGGCCGCGACGCGCTGGCCGTGCTGCAGCGCCTGTGCGCCAACGAGATGGACGTGGCGGTCGACCGCATGGTCTACACGGCGCTGCTGAACGAACGCGGCGGCTTCGAGAGCGACCTGACAGTGATCCGCCTGGCGCCGGATCGATTCCTGATCGTCACCGGCTCGGCGCAGGCGACGCGCGATGCGGACTGGATCGCCCGCCACATCGAACGCGCCGAACACGCGCAGCTCACCGACGTGAGCGCACTGTATTGCGTGCTCGGCCTGATGGGTCCGAAGGCGCGCGAGCTGCTGGCGCGCGTGTCGCCGGACGATCTGTCGCCCGCCGCGCTGAAGTTCAGCCACACACGCGAGATCGATCTCGGCCACGCGCGGGTGCGGGCGGCGCGGATGAGCTACGTCGGCGGGCCGGGCTTCGAGCTCTACGTGCCGGTCGAGATGACGCGCCACGTCTACCTGGCGCTGCACGAGGCCGGCGCCGATCTCGGATTGAAGGACGCCGGCTACTACGCCCTCGACGCGCTTCGCATCGAGGCCGGCCGCCGCGCCTGGGGCGCCGAACTCGGCCCCGACGAGACACCGTTCGAGGCCGGTCTCGCCTACGCCGTGAAGCTGGCCAAGCCGGCCGACTTTGTCGGCAAGGCCGCGCTGCTGAAGGCCCGGGGACAGCCGCTGCGCAAGAAGCTCGTCACTGTGGTGCTCGACTCAGGCGAAAACTACGTGTGGGGCGGCGAGGCGCTGGCCATAGGCGGCGAAGCGGTAGGTGAACTTTCGTCGGCGGGCTGGGGTTTCAAGGCCGGGCGTTGCGTGGGTCTGGGCTATCTGCGCGCCGATGCCGCCAACGCGAAGCACCGCGGCACGCCGCTCAGCGTCGACCTGTGGGGCGAACCGGTCGCTGCCACGGCCTGGGATGACTGGCCGCTGAAGCAGCCGTGAAGCAATCGCGCCCGGCAGGTCTCACGGCATACTGTTCGCCATGCCCCATCGGAGTCCCTCGCCATGCCTCTCGACATCGACAAGCTGACCGAGGCCGAGCTGATAGACCTCAACCACCGTGTCGTCGCGCGGCTGAAGTTCCTGCATCAGATGCGCGCCCACGCGCACATGCTCGACTTCAGCATCGGGCAGCGAGTGTCCTTCCAGCCCGAGGGTCAGCCACCGCTCAGCGGCATCATCGCGAAGTACAACCGCAAGACCGTCACCGTGATCACCGAGAACGGGCAGCAATGGAGGGTTGCGCCCGCGTTCCTGCGCGAGGGGAGGCCCGTTGCCAGCCCGGACCCTTCTTCCGCGCAGGTCTTCAGCCTGCCCGGAAGGTAGCGACGCTTCCGTCATCCGCTGCGACGGGTCCATCACCTCATGTACGAGTCGAAGACACAGGCGCCCCTGCCCCGCTCGAGCTTCGTGAAGCGCCTGCTGCTTCACGCTGCCATCGCGATCGGCCTGCTCGCCCTGTCGCTCGGCGCCGGCATGCTCGGCTATGCGAGCTTCGAGGGGCTGCCGTGGCTCGACGCCTTCCTGAACTCGGCGATGCTGCTCGGCGGCATGGGCCCGGTCAACCCGCCCGTCACGCCCGGCGGCAAGCTCTTCGCGGGCCTGTACGCGCTCTACGCAGGGCTGCTGTTCATCGTCGCCGCGGCGCTGATCTTCGCGCCGGTCGTGCACCGCATATTGCATAGGTTCCACTGGGATTCCAGCTCGTAGGCGACCCGGCGATGGGCCGCGCGGTGCGCCGGGCTCAACCCCGTGCGGACATCGCGTCCCGCCTCACCACCTGCAGCGCCGAGGGTCGCACGGTGATGCGCCAGGCGTTCGCGTCGCCCAGCGGCTCGCCGTCGCCGGCAAGCGGCACGCCGACTGCGCAGGTCACGCTCATCGTCGTGCAGGGCCGCGTCGCCACGCGCGGGTGCGACAGGTGGGCCCCGGCCAGCAGGCGCGGCAACATCAGCGCGGTCCCGATGCGGCCGAAGCGGCCGGCCACCAGCACGTCGAGGCGGCCGTCGTCGATGCGTGCGTGCGGCACGGCCGGCATGCCGCTGCCGAAGCTGGGCGTGTTCAGCACCGACGCGAAGAGCGCCGCGCCATCGTGCAGCACGGCGCCGTCGACCTCGACCTTCATCGGCCAGGTCTGCAGCGCTGCGAGTTCGCCGAACGTGGCCCACAGGTAGCGCGGCAGGCCGCGCAGCAGGCGCGGCGCGCGCAAGGCGCGCAGGCCCACCGCGGAGTCGAAGCCTGCGGTCAGGCTGCTCGCGAAAGGCACGACGCCCTGCGCGGTGGCAAGTTCGCCCAGGTCCATCGGGCTCGCCGGCGCCGAGAGCGCGTGGTCCAGCGCGACGTTCCAGGCGATGCCCGCGACGCCGAGCGCGCGGGCAGTGTCGTTGCCGCTGCCCAGCGGCACGAGCCCGAGCACGCAGCGACGCATCAGCAGCGCCGGCAGCATGCGGTGCACGGTACCGTCACCGCCGACCAGTACGACGCGGCTGCCGGCGGGCTGCGCGACGATCGTCTCCAGGGCCGCTCCCACACCGTCCACTGCGCGGCAGCTCACGCCGGAAGCATGCGTTGCAAGCCACTGGGCCACGGGCTCGTGCAGGGCGCGAGCGCGCCCGCCTGCGGCACGCGGGTTCAGCAGCACCAGAGCGGGTTCAGGCAGAGGCAGCAAGGTGGGGTCGCGTGCCGTCCGAAGCCGGCCCGCGTTGAGGATTGTCCGCGCAGCCCGGGCAACTCGGCGCCAGGGCATGATGGGTCCGTCGGGCTGGCCCTAGACTGCGCGGACTCGACCACTCCCGGAGTTCCCGCCATGCAACGCCGCCACACCCTGCAGACTCTCACCGCGCTTGCGCGGGCACGAGTCGACTCGCGCGGCAGTCGATGCAGGCAATCCTGAACATGCCCGCGAGCTCGAGCGTCACGGTTCTCGCGTTCGACGTCTTCGGCACCGTCGTCGACTGGCACGGTTCGATCGTGCGCGAAATGCAGGCGCTGTATCCGCAAGTCGACGCGAACGCCTTCGCGCTCGCCTGGCGTGTCGGCTACCAGCCGGCCATGCACCGCGTGCGATCGGGCGAACTCGGCTGGACCCTGATCGACGATCTGCATCGCATGATCCTCGACGCGTTGCTGCCGCGCTTCGGGCTGGCGCATCTCGCGGAGGACGAGCGGCGCGACCTCAACAAGGTCTGGCACCGCCTGGAAGCATGGCCGGACGCGGTGGCCGGCCTGACGCGGCTGAAGTCGCGCTTCACGATCTGCACGCTGTCGAACGGCAATCTCGGTCTGCTTGCCGACATGGCCAAGCGCGCCGGTCTGCCGTGGGACTGCATTCTCTCGGCCGAGGTGTTCCGCGCCTACAAGCCAGATCCGGCCACCTACCTCGGCGTGGCCCGTGTGTTCGACGCGAGGCCAGACGAGGTGATGCTCGTCGCTGCACACCAGGACGACCTCGACGCTGCGCGCGGCTGCGGCCTGCAAACGGCCTACATCGAGCGGCCGCAGGAGTTCGGCTCCAGCCTACCTAAGGACGTGTCGCCGAACCCGCTGAACACGTTTCACGCGGGTGACATCGTCCAGCTCGCCGTTCAGCTCGGCTGCTGACGGCCGGCCGTGCCCACTCGGCGACGCGTCGGCACGACCCGCCGTCTTCAGCTGGCGCAACTCCTGAAGCCGCAGAAAATGTCGTCGCGCTCCGGCAGGCAGAAATTGCGGTGGCGCACGTCGCGCATCCGCAGGCGGGTGGCAAGCGACGCGCCGCGCAGGACCTTGTGGCTGCCGAAGCAGGGCTGAGAGTAGTCGCGGAGCGGATCGGCGCTGAAGCCCGGATAGGGCCGGAAACTGCTCGCCGTCCACTCCCACACCTGTCCCCAGAACAGGCCGCGCGAAACGCCAGCGAGTGCGGCGTGCTCCCACTCCACCTCGGTGGGCAGGCGCCGGCCCGCCCAGCGGCACCAGGCGTCGGCCTCGTACCAGTTGACGTGGGTCACGGGCTGCGCCAGCGGCACGCGCGTGAGCTTGCCAAAGCGCTGCGCGAGCACGCCATGGCGCATCTGATCCACGTGGCGCGGGCAGCGCCGGCCGCTACGCTGCACCCAGGCCCAGCCCTCGGGCACCCACCAGCGCGCATCGTCGTAGCCACCGTCCTCGACGAACTCGGTGTACTGCCCCCAGCTCACCGCCTGGGCGTCGATCTCGAACTCGGGCACGGCGACGTCGTGCGCCCACTTCTCGTTGTCGAACACGAAGCCTCCCGGCTTCGCACCCATCGAGTGCAGCGTCGCCGGAAACAGCAGCGGCTCGCGCGCGGCGAAGCTTTTCGGCGGTGGCACGAGGCCGGCGTCGAAACCCAGCGTCTGTGACATGCAGGCGAAGGCCTCGCCGTGCATGTCCTCGTGAAACAGCGCCAGGCGATACAGGTACAGCGCGTCGTCGGTCTCGTCGGCAGCCTGCAGCAGGTCGAGCGTCGTCTCGAGGGTTGCCACGAGGTACTGCCGGGTGGCCTGCAGATCGGGCAGCTCGAGTTGCCAGCGGCTGTCGTGCGGCACCCTGGAAGGGTCGTACCAACCGTCGGCCTGCGGCTCGATCGAGGCCAGTCTGGCCTGCGTCGGATCGCACGCGGCACCGCGCGCACGATGCACGTTGCGCGCGATCCAGAACTCCTGGAACCAGCCGATGTGGCCGAGCTCCCACAGCGGCGGGTTCAGTTCGGCGAGCAGCGGCACCTGCAAACCTGTCGCGGCGAGCGCCTGCTCGCAGGCGGCAATCCAGCGCAGGGTGTGATTGCGCGCGTCGAACAGCGCCAGCGACAGCAGGTCCTTGCCGGCCCGGCGCATGTGCGGTGAATCGACGCTGGCGGTTTCGCTGTCGGGCAAGGGCCCCCTCCTCGGCCGCGATCGCCAGCGCAAGTGCCGGGCGGCGACCTCGACCCGGGCATTGTGCCCACCCGCCGCCCGGCGGCGGCAACATCTCTTCTACACTTGCCCGACCCTGCCCTCGGGACTTCGCCCCATGACCGCCGCTGAACCCGCACCCGTCAAGCCGCCCCGCCTCACCTCGCTGTCGCACGGTGGCGGCTGCGGCTGCAAGATCGCTCCCGGTGTACTGAACGACATACTCAAGGGCAGCCGCGGCTTGCCGATCCCGCCGCAGTTGCTGGTGGGCATCGAGACCTCCGACGACGCCGCGGTCTATCAGCTCAACGACGAGCAGGCGCTGATTGCGACGACCGACTTCTTCATGCCGATCGTCGACGACCCGTACGACTTCGGGCGCATCGCGGCGACCAACGCGATCAGCGATGTCTACGCGATGGGCGGCACGCCGATCATGGCGCTGGCCCTCGTCGGCATGCCCATCAGCGTGCTGCCGCTGGAGACCATCGGCCTGATCCTGAAGGGCGGCGAGAGCATCTGCGCCGAGGCGGGCATCCCGATCGCCGGCGGACACACGATCG
This sequence comes from uncultured bacterium, assembly GCA_963802435.1. Taxonomy (GTDB): domain Bacteria; phylum Pseudomonadota; class Gammaproteobacteria; order Burkholderiales; family Burkholderiaceae_C; genus CAIKUF01. The sequence continues at coordinate 179,613 of CAWDIT010000005.1, read as the reverse complement.
ACTCGGTCGAACCGATCTATGGCCTGGTGGTGCTGGGCCTGGTGCACCCCGGGAACGTCAAGCGCAACGCCGACGCGAAGCCGGGCGACGTGCTCGTGCTCGGCAAGCCGATCGGCGTCGGCGTGCTGTCCGCGGCGCTGAAGAAGGACGCGCTGAGCGCCGAAGGCTACGCACGGATGATCGCCAGCACGACCCGGCTCAACAGGCCGGGCACCGAACTGGCGGCGATGCCGGGCGTGCATGCGCTGACCGACGTCACCGGCTTCGGCCTCGCCGGCCACGCGCTGGAACTGGCGCGTGGCGCGAAACTGGGTGTGCGCATCGATTGGTCACGGGTGCCACTGCTTGCAGGCGTGCGCGAGCTGGCGGCGCAGGGCATGGTGACCGGCGCCTCGGGCCGCAACTGGGGCGGCTACGGCAGCGACGTCGTGCTGCCCCCTGGCTTCGCCGCTGCCGACAAGGCCTTGCTGACCGATCCACAGACCAGCGGCGGGCTGCTCGTGTCGTGCACGCCGCAGGCCGTGGCCGAGGTGCTCGCGCTGTTCCGCCGCCACGGCTTCGACGCCGCCGCCGTCGTCGGCGAGGTGACGACCGATGCGGGGCGACTGACGGTGGCCTGAACTCTTGCTACGCCAGTGTCTTTCGGAAGACTCCTCGATGAAGCACATCGCCCTGCTCGTTGCCCTGCTGTCCGCTCTTGTCGCAAGCGCCTGTTCGAGCGGCAGCGGCGGGGGGCTCGCCAATTTCAACACGCCGGCGGCATACGAGGGCCCCGGCTGCTACGACCACAAGAACCGGATCGAGCGGACGGTCAGGACGCAGAGCGAGTGCGAGGCGCTGACCTGGGTCTGGAAGCCCTGAGCGTGTCTGCCTTCACGCGAAGCGCCCGTGCAGGTACCAGCCCTGGGCCTGCAGCGACAGGTCGGGCAGGCGCAGGCGGTAGATCCACACCAGCGAGGCGTCGGCAGCCTGGGCGATGAAGTAGTCCCGCCCGGCCAGGCCCTCGTCCCACCAGCCGGCCTCGATGCGCTCGGGGCCGCTGAGCAGTTGCAGCGGCACGCCGTCGAGCAGCGGCTGGCAGCCGCGTTCGGGCAGCGGCTGCGCTGGCTCGATCAGCCACACCGGTCGCGTGATGAGCCCCCCCGCCGGCCCGGCGATTCCCGCGCCCTTCGCAGCGGGCCTGACGGGCAGCGGGTGCAACGCGCCTGCGTCGACCTCCTGCAGCGCGCTGCTGCGCTCGGGCCGATGGTCCTGCACGCGCGCCGGGCGCTGCACCTGGCGGCGCCCCAGGCGCGCCTGCAGCCGCTCGACCAGACGTGTCAGTCCTTCGCGTTCGCCCTGCGCCGTGGGGAAGAGCTCGCTGTTGGGCGGCGGGGCGCGCGCGATGTCGTCGGCGCGCAGGCGCAGCTCGAGCGCAGGGGCGACGAGCTGCGTGCGGGCCAGGCGCTCGCGCAGCAGCAGCGCGAGGTGTGCGGCGTCGCGCGACGGCGCGGCCAGTGCGATCTCGATGGCGGTGTCGGGCGGGGTGTCGCTGCGCCGCCAGCGTGCCTCGTGCTGAAGCTGCAGCGAGAAGCGGCGCACGAAGGCGTGCTGCGCAGACAGCCAGGCCACGAGCCGCGCCAGCAGCACCCCGGCGCCGTGCAGCACCTGCTCGCTGGTGTCGGCACGGGCAAACAGTTCGAGCCGGGCCTCGAACGTGGGCGCGAGGGTCATCCAGGCGCGCGGGTCGGGGCGTTCGCCGAGGGCACGGTCGAGTTCGTCGAGCAAGGCTTCGCCGAAGCGCCGCGCCAGCCCGGCGCGCGGCAGACTGCGCAGGTCGGCGATCGTGCGCAGCCCCATGCCCTGCAGCGCTTCCCAGTGCTCGCGCCCGGGGCCGAGCAACCACACCGGGGCGGCGGCGAGCGTGCGTTGCAGCGAGCGCAGGTCGGGGCAGTGCAGGCCCGCCGTCGTGCCGGCCATGCGGGCGAGCAGCGCCGCGCCCTGGGCGGTGGGCGCGCTGGCGTAGTGCGCCGCATGGCCGAGTGGCGCCAGCGCCGCACGAAGGCGTTGCAGCAGCGACTCGAGGCCGCCGAAGTAGCGCAGGCTGGCCTGCACCTCGAGCAGCGCCTGGTGCGGAGGCACGGCCGTCACCGCGGGCGTGAACGCCAGGCAGGCATGCAGCACGGCCTGCAGCGCCTGTGCGTCGCGCAGCGGGTCGGCCGGGGCGGTGACGAGTTGCGGCACCAGGCCGAGCGCAGTGGCACGCCTGAGGCCCGGCTTCACGCCGAGCGCCTGCGCACTGGCGTTGGCGTGGCTGATCTGGCGTGCCTCGACCAGTGCCAGCGGCATCTGCCGCAGTTCGGGCGGCAGCGTCGCGGCGAACGATTCCAGCGACAGCAGCGGCAGGTGCAGGCCGATCCAGAGCATGGCGTGGGCTCACGGTCACCGGGGCGTCATGTCAGCGGCCGATCGCGCTTCGCGCAACCCACGATGCATGAAGCGCAGATGGGTGAGCGTCTGCTTTCGGCCCATTGCGGCCCTTCGGTATTGAGTGCTGAAGCGAGCCAAGGCCAGCGCGTGGCCGAGGGCGGCGGGCAACCGGCTGCCTCCGTGTCCCCCGACGCCATCCTGACGGCTGGCGTCTCCTCCTTTACCTGCGGCAGCCGGTTGCCCGCCGCCCTCGGCCCAGTGCCAGCGGAGCGTGCCGACACACGTGCCTGCGCAAGCGATGCCGCAAAGGTGGCAGAGCGTCAGGACGGGCTGGCGTGTTCTGCGCAGGTAAAGGAGGAGGCGGCGGCCGAAGGCCGGCGCCGGGGGACACGGAGCAGGACACGCCAGCCCGGCCTGGCGCTCCCGCGTCGAACTGCCAGAGCGGGCGCCCACGAACGGCCGCAATGGGCCGAGAGCAGACTGCCAAGCCCCTTGGGCGTTGGGATGTTTCATCCAGTCAGATCGACAAACGCTGCCGCGCGCAACGGCTGCCGATACATCGCCCCGCCGGCCGGCCTCGGCTGCGCCGCCTTGCCGCGCGCCGCTGCCGACAGCACCGGCGGCAGCACCAGTTGCAGCGGTGCTGCCAGCGGCGGGCCGCGACGCTTGAGCAGGTGCAGCGCCAGCCGGTCGGCCCCGGCCGGCTGCAGCGCCAGGCGCAACGGCGCGGCAGTGGGACGCTGGCGGGCCGCCATTTCGCGCAGCACGAAGGCCGGCCCGTCGTGCCCCTGCGCCGCCAGCTGCAACCGGCGCAGGCGCTCGGCGCGCAGGCGCGGCGGCAGCCAGGCGAGCACCGCGCCGACATGCCCGCTCTTCAGGGCCTGCTCCAGCGCCCACAGGCTGCTCGCGTCGGGCAGCACCTTGCTGCGGCCGTCGACGACCAGCATCTGTTCTGCGTCCAGGCCGATCTGCGCCAGCGCCCAGGCCGACAGCGTGGCCGGGGGGTCGAACAGCATCACCAGCCGGCCGGCCCGCAGCGTCGCGGCCAGGCTGGGCGCGAGCAGGCGCATCTCGCCGATGCCGGGATGCGGCAGCAGCAGCTCGGTCAGCACCCGGTGCGGCCAGCCACCACCGGGCAGTTGCGCGTCGAGTTCGGCAAAGCCGCTCGCCAGCGCCCGCTCGGCGCAGCGACCGAGCTGCTGGCCGCGCCACAGCGCGGGATGCAGGGCTTCGGCATCGAGGCGGGCGCGCGCAAGTTCCGCGGCAGGCCCGGCCCGGCCCGGGACGGAACCCGGCACGCGAACGTCACCGACAGCCGGGCACTGCGGCGCGGCCGGAAGAGGTGGTGAAACGACAGGGGTCATGAGGTTCATGATGGAGTAACTGTATTTTTATACAGTCTTTTGTGCAAGCCCTCTCTTTTCCCGCAAACCGGCCGGCCCCGCGGCCGGATCGCCCGCGTCGTCGCCCATCCCTTCAGGCAGCCATTAATTGCTTTTGGCAACTGTTCTTGCGAAGATCGCGACCTGCCGACTCACCCCTCCCATGCCCACTTCCGTCAACACACGGCGCATCGACGCGCTGCGCGAATTCAACCGCTTCTACACGCGCCGGATCGGCGTCCTGCACGAGGGCTTGCTGGACACGAAGTTCTCGCTCACCGAGTCGCGCCTGCTGTGGGAACTCGCGCACCGCGGCAGCACCACCGCGGCCGAACTGGCCCGCGAACTCGATCTCGATGCCGGCTACCTGAGCCGCCTGCTGCACGGCTTCAAGCAGCGCGGCCTGGTGAAGACACTGCGCTCGAAAGACGACGCACGGCACTTGCTGCTCACGCTCACGGCCGCCGGGCGCAAGGCCTTCGCGCCGCTCGACGAGCGCTCGCGCAGCGAGGTGGGCGCCCTGCTCGCCGCCCTGCCAGAGCCGCTGCAGCGGCAACTGCTGCAGTCCCTCGCCACCGCCCAGCGCCTGCTCGGCGACACGCCGCGGGCATCGCCCCCGCCGGCATTCATATTGCGGGCGCACCGCCCTGGCGACATCGGCTGGGTGATCTCGCGCCATGGCGCGCTGTACGCGCAGGAATACGGCTGGGACGTGAGCTTCGAAGCGCTGGTCGCGCAGATCGCGAGCCGCTTCATCGAGCAGTTCGACGCCACGCGCGAGGCCTGCTGGATCGCCGAGCGCGACGGTGCGAACATCGGCAGCGTCTTCCTCGTGCAGGCGCGCGACGAGGCGACGAACGCACCGGAGCCCGGAGTCGCCCAGTTGCGCATGCTGCTCGTGGAGCCGTCGGCGCGCGGCTTCGGGCTCGGCGCGGCACTGGTCGACGAATGCGAGCGCTTCGCCCGCCGCACCGGATACCGGACGATCCGCCTCTGGACCAACAGCATCCTCGTCGCGGCGCGCGGCATCTACCAGAAGGCCGGCTACGAGCTCGTCGCCAGCGAGGCGCACCACAGCTTCGGGCACGACCTGGTCGGCGAGACCTGGGAGCTGCGCCTGGAATGACTGCCCCCGCACCCCTTCGTTCACTCGCCCGGCCAGCCTGGGAACAGCCCGGCATCGCCTGAAGTGAAATGAATGCAACCCGGTGGGCGCCCTGGGCCGCTGCTGCCGTCGGCGTGCAGGTCGGCGCCGCGATCGTCGCGACGCGCAGCGTCGTCGGCGAACTCGGGCCGGCCTCGCTCGCCTGCCTGCGCTACCTGCTGGCGCTGGCGTGCCTGCTGCCGTTCGTATGGGCGGCGCCCGGCGCGGCGCGCGTATCGCGGCGCGATCTGCCGGCCGTGATGCTGCTCGGCGTGGGCCAGTTCGGCTTGCTGATCGCGCTGCTCAACATCGGGCTGCAGCGCGTCAATGCGGCCACCGCAGCGCTGCTGTTCGCGAGCTTTCCGCTGCTGACGCTGCTGGTCGCTGCCGCCATCGGCCACGAGTCGCTGACCTGGCGCAAGACGCTCGGCGTGGTGCTCACGCTGGCGGGCGTGGCGCTCGCGCTCGGCGCAGACGCGCTGGCCGCCGGCAGCACGCCGCCAGGCAACGCGACGGTGCTGACGAACGAATGGCTCGGCAAGGCTGCCGTGCTGGCCAGTGCCTTGTGCGGCGCCGTCTGCAGCGTGCTGTACCGCCCCTACCTGCGGCGCTACCCGGCGTTGCCGGTGGGGGTCTGGGCGATGGCGGCAGCCGTGGTGTTCCTCGCCGTCTGGGCCGCCTTCGAGCAACCGCTCGTGCGGATCGGCAGCGTGAGCACGACGGGCTGGGCCGCCATCGCGTTCATCGGAGTCAGCAGCGGCATCGGCTACTTTCTGTGGCTTTGGGCGTTGCGCCACGCAGCGGCTTCGCGCGTGACGCTGTTCCTGTCGCTTGGCCCGGTCACCGCGGCCCTGCTCGGCGCGTGGTGGCTGCACGAAGCCGTCGCACCACGGCTGTGGCTGGCCTTGCTGCTGGTGGCCAGCGGGGTGGCCGTGGCGCAGGGGCGCAGGCCGTGAAGCGCGCCGCGGCGGCCGCGTCGCCGACCCGTCGACCCGCGGGACCCTTGCCGCCATGAACTCCGGCATGGTCTACGCCGCGCTGGCCTACGTGGCATGGGGACTGTTCCCGCTCTACTTCCGCCATCTCGCGGGAGTCGGTGCGTTCGAGATCGTGCTGCAACGGGTGGTCTGGTCGCTCGTGTTCCTCGTCGCGCTGCTGCTGTGGCTGGGCCGCTGGAACTGGCTCGCGCCGCTGCGGCGTCGGCCGGCGGTGCTAGCTGCATCGTGCCTCAGCGCGCTGCTGCTGTCGGCGAACTGGCTGATCTACGTCTGGGCGGTGATGAACGGGCGCGTGATCGACGCCAGCCTCGGCTACTTCATCAATCCGCTCGTCAACGTGCTGCTCGGCACCTTCGTGCTGCGCGAGCGGCCACGCGCCGGGCAATGGGCCGCCGTCGCACTGGCCGCCTGCGGGGTGCTGTGGCTCGCCGCGCTCGGCCCGCAGACACCCTGGGTCGGGCTCGTGATCGCAGCCTCGTTCGGCCTCTACGGCCTGATGCGCAAGACGGCCGCGCTCGGCGCGCTCGAAGGCCTGACGCTCGAAACGCTGTTCCTCGCGCCGGTGGCCGTGGCGGTGCTCGGCTGGTGGACCTGGCAGGGCAGCGGCGGCCTGGCGCACCGCGACGGCGAGACGCTCGGCTTGCTGATCGGCCTCGGCCCGCTGACCGCCGTGCCGCTGCTCTTGTTCGCGGCCGGTGCGCGGCGCATTCCCTTGGCGACGCTCGGATTTCTGCAATACGTCTCGCCTACCCTGCAATTGCTGCTCGGCGTCTGGTTGTTTGGCGAGGCGCTGACGGGCAGCCGTCTGTTCGGCTTCGTGATGATCTGGATCGCGCTCGCCGTCTACAGCCTCGAGAGCTGGAGGCACGCGCGCTCGCGGCGCTGAATCGACGAGCCCGGCTCGCTTTGCTCGCGGCCCGCGGGCAGGCTGGGCCAGACTACTTCAGATCGCCGGCCAGGCTGGCGAGCGTCTCCGGCGCGATCAGCGTGTGCGCCGGATAGTTCGTGTGGTCGCAGCCGAGCAGGACCTGCGCGCCGGCGCGGACGGCCTGGCGTGCTGCCGGTCGCGAACTCGAAGCGCACGAAGTGCACGGCCGAGGTCTTCTCGTCGTTCTCGCGGTCCAGGTCTTCGTCGGCGATCGCGTAGATGCGGGCGTGCCCTTCGACCTCGACGAACATGCGATCCTCCACGCCGATCAGCCGCGCCAGCTCGCGCTTGCGTTCGTGCGGGTCGGGGTACTCGATCAGCATCGTCGCCTTCCAGTTGCCTCCATCGGGCACCAGTGCGGCGTAGGCATCGATCTCGGCCTGGATGCCCGCTTCGTCGAAGATCTTCTCGATATGCAGCATCTCCTGGATCTGGCGCCGGATCGTCTGCTCGTCCTCGAACTGCAGCGTCACGTGCTCGCCGAGTTGCACCGTGCGCAACCGGCGGTGCGCGATGACCGCCGGCTTGCTGGACTTGCGGATCCTGGCATAGGCCTCCAGCGTCAGGAGGCTGTCGCGGGTAATGGTCATCTCCGGGCTTCCTTGCGCTTCAGAGGCCGTAGGCGATGCGCAGCAGGCTCAAGGGGTGCTGCACCACCTTGGCAGGCGTGGCTGCCTGCTGCATGCCCTGCGCGATGTGGTGGCCGGCCATCGGGCAATCGCTGCCGATGTAGTCGGGCTCGTCCTTCGCCATCGCCTTGAACACCGGCCTGCCGATCTTCATCGCAACCGGGTGCGTTGCCTTCTTCACGCCGTAGATGCCGGCATGGCCCGAGCAGCGCTCGACGGTGTTGAGCCTCACGTCGACCTTGGTGGCGATGAGCTTGAACATCTCTTCGGTCTTGCGGCCGATGTTCTGCACCCGGCCGTGGCAGGGAATGTGGTAGCTGACCTTGCCGAGCGCCGTCTTGAAATCGGTCTTCAGCAGGCCGTCCTTGTGGCGCGCGACGAGGTACTCGAAGGGGTCGAACATCGCTGCCTTCACCGCCTGCGTGTCGGCGCAGTCGGGGAACAGCAAGGGCAGTTCCTGCTTGAACATCAGCGTGCAGCTCGGTACCGCGGCGACGATGGCGTAGCCCTCGCGCGCGAGCTTCGCCAGCAGCGGGATGTTCGCCGCCTTGTGCTCGGCCACTGCGTCGAGGTCGCCGAGCTCGAGCTTGGGCATGCCGCAGCACTGCTCCTTCTCGACGACGACGTACGGGATGTCGTTGTGCGCCAGCACCTTGAGCAGGTCGTGGCCAATGCCGGGCTCGTTGTAGTTGATGAAGCAAGTCGAGAAGATCGCCACCTTGCCCGGCGTGCGCTCGCCGTTCGTCACCACGGTGGCATTGCTCTTTGCCGCACCCCAGCGGAAGCGCTGGTTGGCGAGCTCGGGCATCCAGGCATCGGGATGCACGCCGAGCGCGCTGTCCATCAGCTTTCGCGCGGTCTTGGTGCGGTTGATCGCGTTGACGGCCTGCACGACGACGGGGATGCCGGCGAACTGGCCGTGCAGGTCGGTCGAGGCGAGAAACTTGTCGCCGGCCTTGACCCGGCCCTTCTTGTACTTGATCGCCTTGGCACGCAGCATCAAGTGCGGGAAGTCGAGGTTCCACACGTGCGGCGGCGTGTAGGGGCACTTGGTCATGAAGCACAGGTCGCACAGGTAGCACTGGTCGACCACGCTCTGGTAAGACTCCTTCGGGATGCCGTGCACCTCGCCGTCGGGGGTGGCATCCACCAGCTCGAACAGCGTGGGGAAGCTCTGGCACAGGCTCACGCAGCGGCGACAACCGTGGCAGATGTCGAACACCCGCTCCATCTCCTTGAGCGCCGACTGTTCGTCGTAGAAGTCGGGAGTTCTCCAGGCGATGGGATGCCGGGTCGGGGCTTGGAGGTTGCCTTCGCTCATGATCGTCCTGCCGCTGCGATGTGCCGAAGCAGTGCGCCCCGCCGGGCGCACGAATGGAACAGGGCGCCACGGGCCCCCTGTTCAGCGGAGCGCAGTTGCCTCAGTCGACGAGCGCCTCGAGTGCCTTCACATAGCGATTCGCGTGCGAGCGCTCGGCCTTGGCGAGCGTCTCGAACCAGTCGGCGATCTCGTCGAAGCCCTCGTCGCGGGCCTGCTTGGCCATGCCCGGGTACATGTCGGTGTACTCGTGCGTCTCACCGGCAACGGCGGCCGCCAGGTTCTGCCGGCTCGATCCGATGGGCAGCCCGGTCGCCGGGTCGCCCACGACCTCGAGGAATTCGAGGTGCCCGTGCGCATGGCCGGTCTCGCCTTCGGCGGTGGAACGGAACAGCGCCGCCACGTCGTTCTGCCCCTCGATGTCAGCCTTGTTTGCGAAGTAAAGGTAGCGCCGGTTGGCCTGCGATTCACCCGCAAACGCGTCCTTGAGGTTCTGCTCGGTCTTCGATCCCTTCAAACCCATGTCGCTCTCCTTCAATTGAGGTGATGGAAGTGCGGGCCCGCCGCACTACAGCGGGCTCGGCACACACATTACAGCACCCCCATGTGCCGATTCGATGCGAAGAATCAATGTCTCGCATAGTCAGGGCCAATCGGCCGGGGCGCTGGCTCCGGCAAGCTCTCCCGATTTGGTAGACTGCGCCCTGGCGTGGGGGGGTAGCTCAGCTGGGAGAGCGCTGCGTTCGCAATGCAGAGGTCGGGAGTTCGATCCTCCTCCTCTCCACCAATCGATGATCTCAGGACATCCCGCGAGGTCCCAGGAAATCCGAAAAGCCCTAGAGAAATCAACGCTCTAGGGCCTTTTTTCTTGTCTCAGGAGATTCCAGGTAATCTCACTGATTCCGAGATCACATTGCAGGAACTTCTGCAGGAACTGCAAAATCCAGGGTGTTGTCGCTGCGGAGTTCCTGCATGGCCCATCACCTCATTCCCTCGAACGCAACGATCAAGTCGATCAAAAGCGGTGATACGCGAAACCGCCTCTCCGACGGCGCGGGTCTGTACCTTCGGCTTTTCGTCAACGGTGGTTCCCACGGTTGGCGCTTCGACTACAGCATCAACGGTCGACGAAACACGTTGAGCTTAGGCACCTACCCGCATACCAGTCTGAGTCTCGCGCGCAAGAAGGCTGACGACGCACGCAAACAGGTCAGCGCAGGCACCGACCCGAGCGATGCGCGCAAGGAGGTTCGCAGCGACCTTGCACTTCACCGCGCAGTGACGGAACGTGCAGCTGCAGGCCTGCCGCCAGTCGATTCATTCGAGGCAGTCGCCCGTGAATGGCACACGAAGAACGTCCCGACTTGGGCGCCTTCGCATTCCAGCAAGATCATTCGACGACTTGAGCAAGACGTGTTTCCCTGGATCGGGGCAAAGCCAGTCGGCGCTATTCGCCCGACGGAACTGCTGACCTTGCTCAAACGCGTCGAAGATCGCGGCGCCATCGAAACGACCCATCGGGTCCAGCAGAATTGCGGTCAAGTCTTCCGCTATGCCGTCGCAACCGGCCGAGCGGAAAGCGACCCGAGCCGCGACTTGCGCGGTGCTCTCACACCGTGGAAGCCCGAGCACTACCCAACGCTGACCGATTCGCGAGACGTTGGTCGGTTGCTACGCGACATCGAAGCCTATGAAGGCGGCTTCATCACGAAGTGCGCGATGAGGCTTTCTCCGATGCTCTTCGTGCGACCCGGCGAACTGCGCCGAGCCGAATGGAACGAGATCAATCTCGACGAGGGCGAGTGGCGCATCCCTGCTGCGAAAATGAAGGGTCGCGTGATGCACATCGTGCCGCTCGCCAAACAGGCCGTGAGCATCCTGAGCGAATTGCAACCGCTGACAGGAAGTTCGGCATGGGTATTTCCCGGCGTGCGCACCAACGGCGAGCCGATGAGTGAAAACACGGTCAATGCGGCGTTAAGGCGGCTTGGCTATGCGCGCTCGACGATCACCGCGCACGGCTTTCGCGGCATGGCATCGACGCTTTTGCACGAATGCGGGTGGCCATCGGACGTCATCGAGCGACAGCTTTCGCACGCGGAGCGCAATGCGGTGAAGGCGGCCTACAACCATGCCGAACATCTGCCTGCGCGGCGCAAGATGATGCAGGCTTGGGCCGATCATCTGGATGCGCTGCGCAAGGGTGGGAAGGTCATCTCATTGCAGACGAAGACTCGGTGATCGGAGACTTTTTTGGGCCAACTATCGACACGTCCGGTGAGGTGCCCGTAGCTGCACCTGCCATCGAATCGTTGACGCTGGAAACGCCGAGTCTCAGTGTTTTGCGCGCCTTGGCCTCGGTGTCTTTGGCTCACCTTCGAAGTTGTTGTCGGCGCGACGGGCTCCGCAGGTGCGCACAGTGGCCAACACCCGCACTGAGACCCACAGCGGCCGGACCGAAGTGCGTCCCAGCGGGCAAGTCCCGGCCATCAGGAGTCGGTCGCGACCGTCAACAGTGCGGGATGCCAACAGGTCGGCGAGCGTCACCGCAGGTCTGCATGCCAGCATAGGTGTGGTCGCGCCGCGGCGACTGCCGTTGGAAGCATTGAGCATCCAATCCCGACCGCAGCGCGGTGAAATTCAAGTCCAGGATTGGCGTCATTTGAGTGGCGCGCTGCGGGGAATCCTCGGTCTCTGGCGACCGGGCACTCATGTGCGGGGCGTTATGTGCTGAGGATGGTTTGCTGCCGCAGATCCAGACGCGCAAGGACCCACCCTACCCGGCCACGCTTTCGTCCGCGATGCGCAGGCCGCCAAAGCGCCTGAGGTGGGCCGGGTGCGCATCACGTAGCGGTCCGTCGGCGGTCTTGAGGGTTCTCATCACGTGGCACTCGGCGCCGCCTTCGACGCAACAGAAGTGTTTGCTGCAAAGGATGCGCGCGTTGCCCCCTGGCAACCATGCGGCATGAGTGCGTCGGTCAACATCGGATCGCACGGGATGGCGTACCGGTACGCGCGATGGCCTCCCCATCCACTTCGAGAAGCACGGGCGCACGGTCCGACTCGCCTACGGCCGCGCTGGTGCTGACCTTTTGCACGTCCAGGCCCACGTGAAACTTGGTACGCTCTTGCATGGTCGGTCTCCTTGTTGCTGTTGACGCCAGTCACGGCATGCAGCCCTACGCGCTTGGCGCGCAACCTGCGATGTCGGAGACCGGCCGCGTACCCCGAGGCGGCGACCATGATGTCTGGGACCGCGCATTGAACAGACCATTCACACTGAATCGATCGAGGTCAACCGACTGGAGCGTGCACTCTGGCGTAGCCTCGACTGCCCGTCTGAGCCCGCGCAGCGCCAGATGACTGCTGGCGCCCGAGTACCGCTTGGCAGTTGGGCGACGGTCAAGTTGCGCGTCATGCACTGCTCGTGGACATGAGCCGCGAAGTCTTGCGTGGCAAATAAGTCCTTGCAAACATCATGAAGTCGCCCTTGAGTTGCCTCGCAGTGCTCCTTGCCGCTGTTCCGACGGCGGCCCTCTCGCAAGCCACGCAGACGCTGGAACCGGTGGTTGTCACCGATCGAAGGGTTCGCAATGCCCAGTCCTGGGCGACCACGCTCGACGAGTCCGGCCTTCCCGCGAAGCGCAGCGCGACCAGCGACACGGCGCGCCTTTTGCAGGACGTCCCAGGCCTGAGCCTCTACAGCGCAGGCGGCGTGTCCAGCCTGCCCGCGATTCGCGGCCTGGCCGACGACCGACTGCGCATCCAGGTCGACGGCATGGATCTGACGACCGCGTGCCCCAACCACATGAACTCCCCGCTCTCGTACATCGACCCGACGCGTGTCGGCAGCGTCAGCGTGTTCGCCGGCATCACGCCGGTCAGCGTCGGCGGCGACAGCATCGGGGGCACGATTCAAGTCAAGTCCGCGCCGCCGGAGTTCGCCGACAGTGCCGAGACGACCTACAGCAGCGGGCAGGCGGGCGCTTTCTATCGCTCCAATGGCAACGGCTATGGCTACAACCTGGGCGCCGTGTTCGCGGGCCAAGACCTGAGCGCGTCCTACAGCGGATCGAGCGCGCAGTCATCCAACTATTTCGCGGGCAGTGACTTCAAGCCGGCCGGCCCGGGTACCGCGGGTGGCCCGTGGCTGGCCGGGAACGAGGTGGCGTCCACCGCATTCACCGCGAGGAATCAGGACATTGGGTTCGCGCTCCGGCAAGCAGGGCACTTGCTGCGCCTGAACGTGGGGATGCAGCGGGCTCCGTTCGAGGGATTCCCGAATCAGCGCATGGACATGGTCGGCAACGACAGCACGCAGGTCAATCTGCGCTACTGGGGGCAGTTCGACTGGGGTCTGCTCGAGGCCCGAGCCTATGGCCAGGACACCGAACACTTCATGAACATGGGGCCGGACCGCTTCTCATACGGGACGAACGGCATGCCCATGAATACCAAGGCGACGACCCGGGGCGCGATGGTCCAGGGAGAGATCGCGTTCTCGGACATATCGACCATGCGCGTTGGGGCCGAATACCAAGCCTATACGCTCTACGACTGGTGGCCGCCTGCCGGCGGGGTGATGGGGCCGCGAACCTTCTGGAACATCGACTTCGGTACCCGGAATCGCGCAGGGATCTTCGGCGAGTGGGAGGCCCTTTGGAGCGAGCAGTGGGTCACGCAGCTCGGGGCACGCATCGAAAACGTGGTCACCAACGCCGGCCCCGTTCAGGGCTACAACAGCCTGCCGATCTGGTCTGTCGACGCGGCCGCCTTCAATGCGCTCCAGAGGCGCCGCTCCGACAACAACCTGGACCTGACTGCTTTGGCGCGCTATTCCCCCGGCCCGACACAGACCTTCGAGGCTGGCATGGCGCGCAAGTCACGCTCGCCCAACCTCTACCAGCGATACGCCTGGACGACGCAGCCGATGGCGACGTTGATGAACAATTTTGCGGGCGATGGCAACGGCTACGTGGGCGACGTCAACCTCAAGCCCGAGGTGGCCCACACGATCAGCGCCAGCGGGGACTGGCACGATGCCGACAAGAAGCACTGGAGCGTGAAGGCGACCGGCAGTTTCACCCTTGTGCAGAACTTCGTCGACGCGCGGCGCTGCAACTTCGGCCAATGCGGCGGTGAAGCCAACGTCACGCCACCACGGGCTTCGTCAACCTGCAGTATTTCAATCAGTCGGCGCGACTGCTCGGCCTCGATCTGTCCGGCAGTGTGCTGCTGGGGAGTTCGGCCGACTACGGCAGCTTCACGGGTGCCGGCGTGCTGGGCTACGTCCGGGGCGAGAATCGCTCGACCGGCGACGACCTGTACAACATCATGCCGCTCAATACGATGCTTTCCGTGGTGCAGGATTGGGGTGCGTGGACCAACACGGCGGAACTCCAGCTCGTGGCGGCGAAGACGCACGTGTCGCAAGTCAGGAACGAGATGACGACTGCTGGGTATGGACTGTTCAACCTGCGCAGCAGCGTCGCGTGGAAGCAGGCCCGGCTTGTCGTGGGCGTCGAAAACGTCTTCAACCGGTTCTACACGCCCCCGCTGGGTGGGGTCTATCTAGGGCAGGGCGCCTCGATGTCCAGCACCGGCATTCCGTGGGGTGTGGTCGTGCCCGGAATGGGGCGTTCGATCAATGTTGCGCTGAGCATGAGCATATGAGCATGCATCGGCGCCTCGGTGCGAACTTCGAGGATTTCGACAGCATGAACAGCCGCGTCCGCGTCGGCAGCGCAGTTTGGCGCGTGGCCCTTCTGGCCGCGTTACTCGCCGGCTGTGGCGGTGGCGACGGCCCGGCGATCAAGGCCTATCCGCAGACGATTCGCTTCGGCGCCGCACCCACGCTGACGCTGGGCGGCAGCGCGACCGTGTCGGCCACTTCGAGTTCCGGCCTGGCGGTAACCTACACCAGTGCGACGCCCGGTAACTGCACCGTCGATGGCGCCACCGGCATGGTCACGGCAGTTGCGGTGGCGCCGTGCATCGTGGCCGCCGATCAGCCCGGCAACGACGAGTTCGCCCCCGCTGCGCAGGCGACGCAGAGCCTGGAAGTGATCTTCGATCCCGAACAGGTGATTCGCTTTGCCGGTGCATTGCCCCTGGAGCTCTACGGCACCGTGGTCGTCTCGGCGACCGCCAGTTCGGGCCTGGCGGTCACTTACAGCAGCGCGACGCCGCGGATTTGTTCGGTCGAGCCAAACACGGGTGTCGTCACCGACATCACGGCGGGCACCTGCACGATTGCCGCCGATCAGCCTGGGGACAGCGCATACCACGCCGCGGCGCAGGTGACGTTGTCCCTGCAAGTGTCGGATCCCGGGGCGAACAGCAATGTTCCCGGCATCCCTACCCAGGTCGCGGCGACGCTGGGAAGTTCTTCGAAGACGGTCGTCGTCAGCTTCACGGGCCCGGCGTCAGGTGGTGGTGGGCCCGTCACCGGCTATACGGTCGCTTCAACGCCGAGCGGGGTGACCGCAACGGGCACCGCATCGCCGGTGTCGGTGACCTGTCCCGGCTCGTGCGCGGGCCACGCGTTTTCGGTGCGGGCCAGCAACCGCTTCGGCGATGGTGCGCCGTCGACGACGGTCGACGTGCTGACGAAATACAAGGTGGCGACCACCTTCCTGGAGCCGATGACGCAGCCCAAGAATTCGATCTTCATCGGCTCGTTCACCCTGAATTCCACCACCGGCAGGGTGACGAACCTCGCAGGCCTCCTGAGCGAATCCATGACCGGTGACCAGATCGCCTACCCGAACGACAACATGAACTGGTTGCCGATCAGCAACCAGTTGTCTTCGGTTGACGACTCGACGCTCGGAGGGCAACTGGTGACCAGCTTCATGCTGCCAGTGACCAACACGCTGTCGGCCAATCCGGTCTTCGGGGGCACGGATGGATGGGCTCCGGGTTCCGGACTCGGCTTGTACTTCGGCTTCCCGGCGGCCAACCCCGGCAACGCCTACGTCAGGATTTTCGTGAACCCCGCCGACCCGACGGCACCGCTGACGCAGCGCCAACTCGACAAGCTGGCCTATGCGGACTGCGCGCCCGGCGGCATGATGGGGAGCACTTGCATGACGGGCACAACCGTTCCCGGATACGGAACCGTCGGCTCGATGAGCGGATACCCCGCGGCGCAGGTCGTCACGAAGGAATGAGCGGCGACGCGAGCGCCGCCGCGGGATCGGCCGATCGCGATACGTCGCTGCGCTCGGCTCGCGGCGTGTTCAACGGCCGCGTTCGAGAGCTTCGTCGATGCGGACAGACTTGCCTGCCCACGCGGCTGAGCGCGGCGTGCACGCAAAGCCGGCAGGTAGCGCGCGGTTCGACGCGCGCTACCTGCTGGGCCGCTGTTCGGGAATCGGAGCGAAGGCTGCGCTACTGCTTGGTGATGACCTGCGACACGGGATAGCCACCCATGGTCCCGATCTTGCCGTATCCGGCCACCGTCGTTCCCGTCATGCACGTCGTCATCATCATTCCACCGGGTGTGCAATCGGCGTAGGCCAGCTTGTCCAACTGAGCTTGCGTCAACGGCGCCGCCGGATCGGTCGTGTTCACGAAGACCATCGCATAGGCATTGTGGTTGTTCGGCGTGCCCGTGCTCAGCCCGTAGTACTGCGTTCCGCCAGGCGCGAAGCCGCCGCCGTCGAAGGTATTGGTATTGCTCAGCGCGAAGGTGGTCACGAGCAAGCCGCCCAGCGTCGCGTCGCTGACTGCTGATAATGGGTACGCAAGCGTCACCGTGGTCATGGGAGGGCCGTAACAACTGCCTCCCATGCCGCCCATTCCGCCGCCCATTCCCCCACCCACGCAGGTGGGATCGGGCTTGGTCATCGACTGGGTCAGCGAACCGGTCAGATTCGACACCGCCTTGCTCGTCGAATCGTAGGTAAATGTTCCCGTGAATATTGTGTCGTTGGGCTGGGTCATCGGCTCGCGAAAGGTCTCGACGACGCTGTAGAAGTTCAACGAGCCGGTGCTGGCCGCGGCGCTGTTGCCCTGCGAATTGGTCGCGACCACGCTGTAGGTGTACGCAGTCTTCGGAGTCAGGCCGGAAACGGCGATCGGTGACGCCGCCCCGGAAGCAGTGATGCCGCCCGGACTGACAGTCACGGTGTAGCCAGTGATCGCGCTGCTGCCAATGGAAGCGGGTGCCGCGAAGCTCACCGCGGCGGTCGTGCCCAGCGTCGCGCCAGCGGCAACCGAGATGGCGGTGGGCGCGTCGGGCACGGCTCCACCTCCGTCGCCCCCGCCGCCGCAGGCGGCGACGAGAAGACTGGCCGATACGATGATTGAAAACTTGGTCATGTCCATCTGAATCCTCTTTGAAATTGGTTTGCTTGCTTGCATACGGTGTCTGCCGGAACTGCCGACCAGGCCGAGCGCGGAGGCCGCGTGTTCCCGCTTGGCTAAGGCGCCGCTAATCCGTACGGCGCCAATTTCCGGCTCTTGGCGAACTAGCTTCGCCCGGTTCGGCTCGATCGGCTTTCAAGCTCGGGCAGATCGCCCTACCGAAGATCGAGCCCGGTCTCGGGGTCGGCACCCGGTCTCAGCCGTTCTGCTGACGCGCGCGTTGGTTGGCGTCGACCCGCCGGCCCCCTTGATGACGAACATCGCTTCCCATCTTCACCATGGACATGGCGAGCGGTCAAGGCAAGCGACGCAAGCGAAGGAAGACGCCTCCGTGCTCGCGCAGAGTCGGGTGATTCGGCGGCTGTCAGGAAGCGGCCGGGGGAGCGCGCGACCGCGCGGAGGGATAGCTGACGACCGCCCTCGGGGGCGATTCACGCAGTTCTGAAGCAAAGGGAAGCGTCGCGACTTCGGTGCCGAGGCAGCCACCTTCCGGCCGCGGCGCAACGAACTGATCGCCACCGAGCGAACAGAAGACGCAATGCGGCACCCGCGAGTTCGATTCGCCTGGTGTGGAATACGGGTCTGCGGGAATCGATCCTGCGGCCGACGCGCTGCAAATCTGCGCAAGGATCGGCCGCTGGAAGGGTCCGAAACTCGCGATCAATGGCCACAGTGCGTTGAACGCGAACGCAAGCGCCGCAATGCACGCGGGAATTCGATGCCTGGACCCCCACCTCTGGAGACGCATGTCAAGCGGCATGGCAAGCGCGGCACGGGCTGCCGATCAATTTCGCGCGAGTGTTGCACAAGATCGGCCTAGTTGCGCGGCCAGTGATCTGGACCCCGCTTCAGCCCCGACGCAAGCGTCCCGTGGCCTGCAGGCCACGTTAGCGCTGAAGTTCAGCAATTTGGACAACGCTGAACAAGTCCCATGCGGGCGGCGCATCCGAAGCTTCAATCGAAGACTCGCGCGGGTCTGTCACTGCCAACCCGCGCGGCAGCGGCTTCGTCCGCCGGCGCCATCGCACCAGGACGTCGCCTGTTGCGGCGCTCCAACGCCGCATCAAATGAGATCTTGGTGCCTAACGCGAAGTATGAACTAATGTAGATAGTTCTTACGTTCGTGGCGTCTTCAACTGTTGATTCCCGCACCGGAGGGTATGAGCGTGCCACGTCCCAGTCCGCTAACCTTGTCGTTTTTGGCCGCCTTCGCCGCGACCCCGGCCTTCGCGCAAGTCGCCCCGGCCAAACTCGATCCGGTCATCGTCGTCGGGCGTCCGATCATCGAAGGCAACACGCTCGACGCCTTCGGCAGCGAGTCGACGATCGTGAGCGATCGGCAGATCGACGACCTCAACGCGCCCGACGTCGCCGCGACGTTGCGGCGCACGCCAGGGGTGACGATCTCGCGCTTCAACCCGGTCGGCGCTTTCGGCGGCGGCGAGGGCGGGGCCATCTTCATTCGCGGGCTGGGCTCGTCGCGGCCGGGCAGCGAGATCAAGACCTACATCGACAACGTGCCGTTCTACATGGGCGTCTGGAACCACCCCTTGCTCGATCTGCTCCCGATCAACGGGATGGCGTCGATCACCGTCGCCAAGGGGCCGCAGCCGCAGGTGGTCGGGAACACGCTGGCGTCGATCAACCTGACGACCAAGCCGTTCGCCAGCGCGAACGCCACCGGCGGCCTCAAGCTGCAGGGCGGAAGCTTCGGCACCTTCATCCAGCAGGCCGACGCCAGCGGACGCGTCGGCCCGGTGGACCTGCTGGTGGCGCAGGGCTACCAGAGCTCCGACGGCGACCGGCCCGACGCCGACGGGCGCCTCGCCAACGTGCTGACCAAGGCCGGCACGCAGTTCAGCCGCGAGTGGTCGGGCGAAGTCTCCTGGCTCGGCGTCGACAGCCGCGTCTCCGACCCCGGGCCCGAGGGGCAGCCAGAGTTGAAGAACGGCGTCTACAAGACCAAGGGCAACCTGGTCTGGGCCACGCTGCGCAACGACTACGGCACGGCCAAGGGCGATGCCAAGGTCTACTGGAGCAACGGCAGCGGCAACTGGACCGGCCAGGCCGGAACCGCTGGCGACACCCTGACTGACTGGTCGACCTGGGGGCTGCGGGTGCGCGAGCAATTCGAACCTTGGTCCGGCGGCCAGCTCGTCGCCGGGATCGATTACGACAGCGTCAACGGCCATGTCGACTTCATCCCCACCAACAGCGCTTCATCGACCTTCGACAGCCCGCGCTTTGCGATCCTCTCGCCCTACGTCGGCGTGAACCAGCGCATCGCCATCGACGACTGGGAACTGGTGCCTTCGGCCGGGCTGCGCTACTACGACAACAACCAGTTCAGTTCGGAGCTCGCGCCGAGCGCCGGCCTCGTGCTGCGCAAGGACGGGCTGTCGGCCTTCGCGAGCTACGCGCGCGGCGTCAACTACCCCGGTCTGGACGTCGCCGTCTTCTCGCAGAGCATTATTCCGCCGCTCGCGCAATCGTGGCGCAATCTCTCGGCGGAACTCCTCGACCACTACGCGGTCGGTGTCAGCTACGACGCGGGCAGCAACGTGGCGGCCAGCCTGACCCTGTTCAACGACAAGATCTCGGATCGCTATGTGATCGTCTTTCCGCCGCCGCCGCCGCCGCGCTACGCCAATCTCGGCGGCTCGACGATTCGCGGCCTGGAAGCGACCGTTCAGTACGAGGCCAGCCGCGACCTGTCGCTGTTCGGTGGCGTCACCGTGCTCGATCCGAACCCGTCCACGCTGCCCTACGCGCCCAAGCAGTCGTGGGTGGCTGGGCTCAATGCGCGGCTGGGCGATCTCCGGCTCAGCGTCGATGCCGAATACGTCAGCTCGATGTACGTGCTGGCGCTGTTCCGCGCCGCGGGCGAGGTGAGCACCGAGCAGGCTGGTTCGCACTTCCTGCTCAACGCCCGCGTGTTCTACCCGCTCCCGGCCTCGCTGGGCAGGAACAGCGAAGTCTTCCTCGCTCTCGACAACATCACGAACGCGAACTACACCTATCGCCCCGGCTATCCGATGCCCGGCTTCTCGGCGATGGCCGGGGTGAACTTGCGCTTCTGATCGCGATCGTCAGTCCGCGCGCCGCGCAAGTGCGAGGTAGCGCTCCGGCGCATCGTCGATGGACTCGACGCGCCAGCCGGTGCAGGCAAGGAGTTCGCGTAGGCGCTGCGGCGCGATCACATCGTCGTCGGACGGCGTGCGGCGATGAATGGCGGCCAGCGCCACCCTGCCGATCGCATGAAAGACCGCCAGCCGGGCGCCTAGCCGGGCCACGCGTGCCCAGTCTCTCAAGGCACGTTCGGGTTCGGCCAGGTGAGGCACGATTCCGCCGGCATGCAGGGCGTCGACAGTGCCCGATGCAATCGGCAGCGCATGCACGTCGGCGACGACGAGATGGGCCTCGCTCCCGCGGCCGACATCGCGGGCAACGACAAGCATCTCCGGCGTCGCATCGAGCGCAATCACCTGGCCCTGCGTCCCCACCGCTCGACGCAGAAACGAACTCGCACGGCCCGTGCCGCAGCCCAGATCGAGCGCTGTCGTTCCCGGCTCCAGCCCGGTCTCGCGCACCGCGCGCGCGATCTGCTCGATGTCCTTCTCGGTACGCCGTTCCCAATCCACTGCGTGCGGGCCGAAGAATGCGCGAACACCGGCGAGGTCGACCAGGCTCATGGCGGCAGTGCGGCTTCGAGCCGCTGCGTGTTTCGGTTCAGCACATCGAGCAGGCTTTCACCGCTGCCCGGAAAGTTCGTCAACACGGCCCGCTGCGCGCCGGTGACTTCGGCGAGCGCTGCCGAAGGGGCAGCGTGCGCGTTGTCGATGATCAGCGTCGGCCGCAGCGCGCTCAGGCGGCGCAGTTCGTCTGCCGAAAGCGGACCGGGGCCGAAGGTCGCCACCGGCTCGACGCCGAGGAGTTGCGCCCACGGCAAGATGAACTTCTGCACAACGACGATGGTCTTCGTGCGGCTGCGAGCGCGCAGGCGCTGCGTGCTGGCGGCCCACTGCGCGTCGTAGCGATCGGCGAAGGCATCCGCTCGCGCGCGGGTGCCCAGCGCGTCGCCGATGGCGGCGATCTCCTTGCGCACGCCTTGCGGGTCGTAGGTCGTGGTCACCGTCAGCAGCCGGCCCTTCGCGCCCAGCGCCTCGCGCAGCCGCGCCAGGAAGGCTTCGTAGCCGCCGACGAGCACGAAGTCGGCGCGCGACACGGCCAGCAACTCGCTCGGCTTGGGGTCGTAATCCGGCGGGTGCGCAAGCCCGGCCGGCGCGATCACGGTGACCCGGTCGACACCAGCGGCCATCGCCAGCGCGGCGACCCAGGTCGTCGACGTGACGACCTGGGCAGCCTGCGCCGGCAGGGCAAAGGCACCGCACAGAGCGAGCAGTGCGAGCAGGGCGCGCTTCATCGGCGTTGGCGAAAAGCGTAGCTTGCCAGGGTGATCGCGGACATCGTCAGGATCAATACCGGGCCTGGGGGTTGATCGACCCACAGCGTGAGCAGAAAGCCGGCCGCCGAACCTAGCGCGCCGATTCCCGTTGCCCAGGCGAGGATCGCATTGAACGAGTGCCCGAAGTTGCGTGCGGCGAGCGCAGGCAGCAGCGTTACCGCATCCACCAGCAGTGCACCAGTCAGCTTGATCGAAGCGCCGATGGCCACCGCCGTCAGCGCCAGCAGGCCGACCGTGACCGCACCCACAGGTACGCCCGAGCACAGCGCGAGTTCGCGGTCATGCAGCAGCAGCCGCAGCGACGAATGAAAGCGCCACTGAAAGCTCGCCAGCGCGGCGACCACAACCGCGAGCGCGAGCAGATCGACGCCCCGCGTTGCCAGCACCGAACCCCACAGCAACTCGAACGCGCTCGTCGCATTCACGCCCGAAATCGAGAGCACGAGCAGCGCGAGCGCGATCGACAGCGTCATCAAGAGACCCACCGGCCCCGACAGGCCTTCGGGTCGCGAAGCGAGCGGCGCCAGCGTCGCACCGGAAAAGGCGCACAGCAGTAGCGCGATCGCCAGCGGCTCGATGTGGAGCAACGCCCCCAGCGCCATGCCGAGCAGCGCGACGTGCATCATCGCGAAGCGCAACGGAACGATGTCCAGGCCGAGTATCCACACACCGGCAATCGGCAAACCGGCCCCGGCGACGACGGTCGCTGCGAACCCTCGCTGCACCGGGGCAAGGCGAAACAGCTCGGCAAGATCGTTCAAGCGGTGAGTTCCCGCAACTCGCCGGCGGCGATCTCGAACACACGGTCGCAGCGATCGGCGAGCGCACGATCGTGCGTGACGATCAGCGCCGACGCCTGCACGTCGGCGAGCAGCGCGCCGATCTCGTCGCGGCCCGCGAAGTCGAGCGCGGCGGTGGGCTCGTCGGCCAAGCAGCAGGCCCGCGCCCGCGGCGAGGCATGCGAATGCGCGCGCCAGCCAGGCGCGCTGCAACTGGCCCCCGGACAAGCGCGACAGCGGTCGCTTAAGAAGGCCTTCGACGCCCGCCTGCGCTGCCGCGCCGGCGACGGCCGAGGCACTCCTGGCGCCCGCGCTGGCGATCAGTTCATCGACCCGCAACGGGAAGGCGCCGCGGCCCAGCCGCTGCGGCACGAACGCGATGCGGCGTCGCCATTCGGCCCAGTTGCCCGGTGTGCGGCCGTCGAGACGAAGGTCTCCTTGCGTTGCGGGGTGGAGCCCGAGAAGGGCGCGCATCAGCGTCGTCTTGCCTGAACCGTTGCCGCCAATCAGTGCGATTCGCTCGCCGGCTTCGATCCGCAGCGACGCGTTCGCGACCACAATGCGCGCGCCAAAGCGGCAGGTCAGGCCGCGTACATCGAGAACCGCGGGAGTCGCTGAGGTGAAGGACATGGGCCGAAAGAAGGCGCGCCAGCGCGCGACGCCGGAACCTGTATGAAGTGTTGAATCATAGTTCCTACAGCCTGGGCCGGCCAGCGGCGGGCCCTCAACTGTCGGGCCCTCAACCCGCAGCGATCTCAATTCGGTCCTGCAGCCAACGCCTTGACCGGGGCCTTGACGTCCAGCGTCTCGCGCTTGCCGTCCTTCCCTTCGACCACCAGCGTCAGTGGAACGACATCGCCGTCCTTGAGCTGCTGCTTAAGGTCCATCAGCATGACGTGATAGCCGCCGGGCTTGAGATGGATGGTCTTACCGGCGGGGAGGTCAAGGGCTGGAATGGCGCGCATCTTCATCACGCTGCCGTCCATGACCATCTCGTGAATCTCGACCACACCAGCCATTGGTGACTGCGCCGAGATGAGCTTGCCGCCCTGGGCGGATTTCAACTGCATGAATGCGCCGGAGGCCTTCTGCTGCACCACGGTGCCACGCACCCAGGGTTCCGTCACGGTCGTCTGTGCACACGCGATCTGCGCCGCAAGCATCAAGCAAGTCAGAGCAATGAGGCGGCATTTTCGGTTCATGGAAGACCCTCGAATCGTGTGAACTCGCATCCTACGGCAAGTCGATCGAGCTGGTATTGGACAAGCCGTTGAGCCTGGCCCCGCGTCAGGTTGGCAAGTGATCCCGCTGGACGGACTGGATCGCCCGCACCGACGCTGCCGCGCTAGGGGTACAGAAATGCCTTGGCGCTTGTTTCGCAGTTCAACGGCACGCGCACGCCGGCTCTGACCAGCAGTTGGCAGTCACTAAACTGGTCAGTTGGCTCGGCCGCATGCGTTGCGAAGTCCTCGTTGGTGGTCCAGCGCGGCGCCAACGTGTACGCTGCGCCCGCGCGAAGCCATGGCCACTCAACGAGCTGTCACGATGGTGGTCTCGCAGTGACGCTGACGACAAGGAGGCGCTGCTGACGCGAATCCATCGCGAGGTCCATGTGATCGAATGAATGGTCGGCGTTGGCTACGTTCGGCCGAGCTTTCGCACTGCACTGCGTTCGCTCCGATCATTAAGCAGGCACAGCCCGGGGGCGCCCCCGGGGCAAGTGCTAGAGCTGAATCAACGCCCCAATTGCTACGACTGCTCTGAGGTATTCGATTTGAGATGACGAGTGACTGGAGTGGGTCGATGGCGGGTCGTCGACGAAGTGAACTGACTGACCGGTAGCTTCGACCAAGCTGACACTCGCACCCGTGCAAACCGGTAGCGGCAACAGACCACCAAGTTGGGTTTGGCTCTGCTGATTTTTCGTTGTAAATCATCGCGCCGGCACGTCGAAGCAGCGCGTACAGTTTTCATCGCACCAAACGGATCCCTTCGCGATGAAGCGCGCCGCCGCCCTGCCCTCAACGCAATTTGACGAACCTCAGCGCTTTCTCGTACGCCTGCCCATCGTCATCAAGTTGACTAGCCTGGGCCGCTCGACGATCTACCGCTGGATCGCCGAAGGAACGTTCCCGGCGCCCGTTCGCCTGGGTCGGCGCGTTGTCGCTTGGCGCTGGTCGGACCTGGACCACTGGACGCAATCTCGGTCGGCTATTCACCACTGATCTTGGTGCCGCGAGCCGAGTCAAGGGCGGGCGAAGCCCGGCGCCAGCAACACCCTTGACGCGAGGCGCGGCGCCATCACGCTCAAGCTAGCGGGCAGGCGGTCCTTCAGCCCCTGCCCGGCGAGCCCGTCCGGCGGCGAGGACGGCCCCTCCCGGGTGAGGGGTGCGGGGGGGGCGTGCGTCGTTCATCGTTCGATATCAGGCTCCGGCCGGGTTCGTTGAGACTGCGTCATGGCGGTGTTGCTGCGAATCGGCTCGCGCGGAGGTGCCCTTCCCCGTTCCCTCTCCGCAAGCTCCCGCTGTGCCTCCTGCTCTGGAGGCTTGTATCGAACGCCCGGTAGATAGCGCGCGTAGTCGACGACTCTCTTGGCGAGCCTGCGGTCCTCGACGTTGTCCGACGCAGCCAGCGCCTTGGCGATTTCGCACCAGGCCTTGGCCGCGTCGTGCCGCGCCTTTGTCAGCTTCATCGTTTGCAGCTCACCGTCGCGCGGTGCCTCGATGCGCCCTGTTTCCCTGGCCTTGCGTTGCCACAGCCGTTCGGTGCGCCGATTGCCACCGCGCGTGATCTGCGGCGAGGCTTCGGCATCGATGCCCCACGCGCGCAGCCGCTCGGCGAAGGTCTCGCGCCAGCGCTGCAGGTCGGCCTTGCGCGGGTTGAGCCGCTTGCCCTGCTTCGACGCGGCCTTGACGCTCAGGTGCACGTGCGGATTGGCCTGATGGTCATGCAGGACCATCACATAGCGATGGTCGGCAAACTCAATACTGGCGAACTCGCGTGCAGCGCGTTGGACGGTCAGCGGATCGGTGCCGCGCGGCATGGATAGCATGATGTTGAAGGCTTCGCGCCGCGGGCTCACGGCGTCGATGCAGGCGCCACCGACGCGCCATTGGCGCTCGATCTCTTGCAGCGACTCCTTGCCGCGTTCGACGGCACCGCGGTCGTCTTCGATGTCGAGGCGGCCTCCTCTGCTGATGTAGCGCAAGTGCGCAGCGATCGCCGTCATGCCGCGGCCACCGCCGGTGACCTTGACCATGACCTGCGGTGCGCGACGGACGGTGGCCTCGATGCGGCTGCGGATCGCGGCGGCTCGGCCATTCGGCACACTCAAGCGCGGCGTGTGCGACTTGATCGCGCGGTTGGATGGGTAGAAGAGCCGGTCGCCCCATTGAATGAGGACACCGTCTGTCGAGGGCTGGGTCATGGTCGTCTCCACGACGGTTGGGGTGAATCGAACTGGATTCGGCGGGCACGGGCCCGCGGCGGTGCGAGTTCGGCGAGCGCCGCCGCAGACCGATCGAGGTGCTGGCGCACGTCAGCGTCGAGGCTGTCCAGCCGGGCTCGGTACTCTTGCGCCGCCCGGACTTCGCCTCTGCGCAGCAGCTGGGTCAGGTGGTGGATGTCGCGGCTGAGCAGCGCGAGTTCGGCGGCCGATGTGCTGAGCGCGATGAATCCAGCTCGCCGATCGGTCGCCGCGACGACTGCCGGCGCGCCGTTGATCAGGCCGGTGAGATAGGCGCCGCGCGAGAGCCCGGCGGCGCGGGCCCTTCTGTCCAGACGCTCGGCCACCGGTCGCAGGATGCGAACGGAGAGCTTGATCTGAGGTTGCGATTCGCGGATGTCGCCGGATTCCGGCATGTTCAGCGTGTCGCTTCGCTTGTCGTTCAGCGCCACCGCCAGCGCGCTGCGCAACACGTCGGATTCGGTGAGGCCGGTCTCGCTTGCGCGCCGGCTCAGCGCGGCACGCAGGCCGCGCAGGTCGACGGTGAAGAACTCGCGAGGGGTGGCAGACATGTCAAGCGGTTTGACTTCAGGTGAAGACACCACAGAACGCGGCCGCCGGCCTATCCTGCCATCTGTCATTTGATCTTCTGTGCATCTGGCTCTTCATTGATTCGGTGGAGGTCGTGCAAGGGGGTCTGACGGTCAGACCCCCTGCAACCACCGTGCGGCGAGATCGGCAATGCGTCGGCGCAGCGCGTCGAGCTCGGTCGGCATGAGGTCATGCCGGGACGCTTCGATCCCGTCGATGGCGCGCTGAAGTCGATCGCAGGCCGCGTGGGCTTGGGCAAGCAACCTGGCCGATGGCGACCGGTTTGCCGGACAAGCGGCGGGATCGGTTCGGCGTGACCGCATCGACGAAACCTTTGCTCGCGTGATTTCGGCGTTGCCACCGATCAAGGCGCGAACCTGCTCGGGTCGCTCTTCGCGAAGCTTGCCAAGCTCGTGCAAGGTGCGCGGTGAGGTGCAGCGACCTGACTTCAGCGCCTCGTCCAGTTCCGGGGGCAGATCCAGCATCGCGAGGTGATGCGCCACCGTCGTCAAGTTCATGCCTGTGCGCCTTGCGATCGTGGCGTTGGATTCGCCTTCATCGACGCGCGCGCGGATGAACCGGGCCACGTCGAGCGGTGTCAGCCCGTGGCGCTTCTGGTTCTCGGCGAACTGCGCGTATGGATCGGAGGGCGCTTCGCGAACGACGATGGGGACGGCTTGGAGTCCCGCTCTCTGGGCGGCTCGCAAGCGCTTGGCGCCGAAGTGAATTAGCAGCCGGCCAGCTGCGTTTGCGGGATGAACAACGATGGGCTCGAGGATGCCGTGCTGGCGAATGCTATCCGCGAGTTCCTCAAGCTCCGCTTCGGGAAACTCGGTGCGCGGGTTCGTTGGATCTTCCTCGAGCAGCGCAGTCGGGATGATCAGCGGTTGCCCCGCCTTGTGAACGGCAGCAGCCTGGACCGCTGACTGTTCGCGCGCCGCTTCGGCGCCGCGCTTCTTGCCGTTGCTGACTGCCGGATCCGACGATGGGGACTCCGATACGGCGGCATTCACGCCCGGCAAATCAAGCTGTCGGTCGCAGAGCTTCTTCCAGATCGATCGCATGCGCGAATCGTGCACATGTATCGCCTCCGGCAACCGAAACCATGAGTGACACGCCAACGTTGTCCCGACACGGCGCAGGAAATCCCAACAGGTCCATCAGCGTCTCGGACGCGCCGCGTTCGTGGTTACGACCAGTTGCAACTCGGTGGTGCGATTTCGTCTCCTGCAAGAAAAAGGGGGAGGTGCCCCAGAGTGGTCGCCCCAAAAGGTCTGTCCACCTGACCGCGCCTCGCCGTTGGCCGAGGCATCTTGACATTGCATATATAAATACACACACTGATGCTATGCGCTACAGCTTCGATCGGGCCAAGCGGGCGAGCAATCTCAATAAGCACGGTTTCGATCTTGCAGACGGGCAATCGGTCATCGAATCCGGGATGACCGTGACATTCGAAGACCGACGCGTCGACTACGGGGAGGCGCGATTCGTTACGCTGGGACCGCTCGCCGATGTCCTCGTGGTGATCGTCACAGCAGAAACCGAAGACCACATTCGCATCATCTCGATGCGCAAGGCGGACCGACATGAACAAGGCATCTACCGTGAAAACCTCAGCCTCGGCTAGCGATCGAGCCGACAAACCCCTGCGCCGCTCCGACATCGCGGCTGGCCGCTTGGTGTTGCGCAAGCGTGGCGCCAGCGGTGCCGTGCTGCCGAACAAGCAGCGCGTGAACATGTTCCTTGATAGCGCTGTCGTTCAACACTTCAAGTCCAAGGCCGGAGATCGTGGCTATCAGACCTTGATCAACGAGGCGCTGAAGCAGGCGATCCAGGCCGAAACCATCGAAGGCATTGTTCGAAAGACCATCCGGGAAGAACTGAGGCGGGCATGATCCCGCTGATGCAACGCTTCAGCCAATGCAGGAACTTTTGCAGGAACCTCGCACGCGAAAAGGCCAGGAATTCAGCATTGACGCACCGTGCCGACTGGTTTTCGATCCTCCTCCTCTCCACCAGGAAAGACGGGGGTTAGCGGGGTAAGAACCGCTAACCCCTTTGTTCTTCCAAGTGCCACGTAAGTGCCGCTGCCTGCTAGCCCACAGGGCAGCAGCCCCAGGTGCTACAGCACCTTGCCGCCCCCCCAGTTGCTTGCGGATCAATGCGCCTGGAGCCCGGGCAATGCCAAACAACCTGGCTATGCCCGCGAACCAGACAGCTCGCCGTCCCCGCCGGTCGTGATGCCGCGGGAGATAAGGATCTTGTTGCCCCTGACGCGCGCGCCGCCATCGGCTGGCAGCAGCCCCTTCGTGCGCAGCACACCGAGATTGCTGCCTGCCTGCGGGTCGTTCAGCATCAGCGCTGCCAGTCGAATTGACTCCGATCAACGGTACGATGGACAGTGTCCATCAGCGGAGTGAGCGATGATTGAAGGACGGCTCGTGCGCGGTCTCGGGCAGGCCGCAAGTTTCACCCGCATTGACTGGGTGCGCCGGCAGTTCGTCGAGCTCGCAGGCATCGATCCGTTCCCGGGCACCCTCAATCTGATTCTCGATGACGACGGCAATCGCCATCGATGGCGAAGATGGTGCGAGCATGCGGGCGCGAGACTCGCTCGCGAGGACCCGTCGTTCTGCGAAGCGAACTGCTACCCGGCGCGCGTCGAGGGACGCATTCCGGCGGCGATCGTCGTCCCGCAGGTCGACGACTATCCACTCGACAAGGTGGAACTGGTGGCGGCACTGCCGCTGTGCCGCCATCTGGCGCTCGAGGAAGGCATGCGGGTGCGAATCGAGCTTTGCAGGCCGCTCGCCGCGAAGGCGGTGCTGTTCGACTTGGACGGCACGCTGGTCGACACCGTCGGTGCGTACTTCGAGATTGCGCGTCTCGCGGCCAGCGCGCACGGGTTGGAGGTCACCGAGCAGCACGTGCGCGAATCGCTATGCAGCAGCGGCAACTTCTGGAAGGGCATCGTGCCCGAAGCGCGCCCTGACGGTGCCGAGGTGCGCAGGGCGCTGACTGCACATGCCGCGCGTGAATGGCCGCGCGTCTTGCGCGAGCAGGGAAGGTTGCTCGACGGTCTCGTCGACACGCTCGATGCGCTCAAGCGCAAAGGCGTCGTGCTTGCGATTGTCAGCGGGGCACGCCCGGAAGTGCTTGAGCTCTTCCGCGACAACGACATGCTCGCACGATTCGATGCGGTGATCCTTGGCGCAGACGTCGCCCGGCGCAAGCCCGACCCGGAAGGCATCTTGAAGGCGCTCCGCATGCTCGGCGTCGCGCCAGGCGAAGCGGTCTACGTCGGTGACACGCCGGTCGACATTCAGGCTAGCCGCGCGGCGGGTGTGCGCGCCGTCGCCGTGCTGACCGGAGCCGGCGACAGCGCGCTGCTGTCCGTGCACGAGCCTGACCGGCTGATAGCGTCGCATGCGAAGCTCGACGGCATCATCACGCCAGTCAATCGCGCAGCAGTGGAATGACTATCGCCTCCGGATCCGGCTTGATCGTCGAAAGGACGTGCGCAAGTATCGGCCAGCTCCTGGTCACCCCCGAAGTTCGAGAATAGAAAGTTCAGATGCCGATTCCCGTATCTCGGACGAACATATCGGCACCTCAGGGTAGAAGCGGGCGGTTCAGTGCCGACTTCGTGCGCATACTTGCCTCCGGCTCAAGAACTGGAGATTCCCATGCGTCGCGCAGTGTCCGCCGTATTGATTGCCGTGGCCCTGTTGGCCGCCTACCTCTTCCTTTGGCCCGTCCCGGTGCAACCCGCTGCATGGGCTGCGCCACAAGCGCCGGGCTACACCGGGGCACACGCCAGCAACACGCGCCTGGCCGGTCTCGAATCCATCTCGCTGGGCGGCGACCAAGGCCCCGAACACATCGTCGTGCGCGACGGCTGGTTGTACACGGCGGTCGACAGCGGCGCCATCGTGCGCCTGCGCCCTGATGGCTCGGCCCGCGAAGTGGTGGTGCAGACTGGTGGCCGGCCCCTGGGCTTTGATTTCGACGCTGATGGCGCGATGGTCATCGCCGACCCCTTGGCCGGCGCACATGGTGGCCTGCTGCGCGTCAGCGGCAGTGGCGCGAGCGCCAAGACCGAGCTGCTCACCGACAGCGTGAACGGCAGCCCGATCCGCTATGCCGACGGCGTGGTGGTGGCCAAGAACGGAAAAATCTACTTCACCGACGCGTCGCAGCGGTTCGGGGCCAAGGACTCGGGCGGCACCTTCAACGCGAGCGTGCTCGACATCCTGGAGCATCAATCCACCGGCCGCCTGCTCGAGTACGACCCTGCCACCAAGACCACCCGCGTGCTGCTGCGCGACCTGTGCTTCGCCAACGGCCTGGCCCTGAGCGCCGACGAGCACAGCGTGTTCGTCAACGAGACCGGCGAGTACCGGATCTGGAAGGTGGACGTGAACGCCGCCGACGTCAGCGCCAAGCAGCCCACTGCCGCCGCGAGCGTACTGCTGGCCAACCTGCCCGGCCACCCCGACAACCTGATGCGCGGCCAGGGCGGCCGAATCTGGGTGGGCCTGGTCAAGCCGAGAGGCGCCTTCGTCGACAACAGCGCCGGCAAGCCCTGGCTGCGCTCGCTTGCGATGCGCCTGCCCAAGTCGCTGTGGCCGGTGCCGCCCGCCTACGGCCATGTCTTCGCGTTCGACGAAAGCGGCAAGGTGATGGTCGACCTGCAAGACCCGAGCGGCGCCTACCCCGAGGCCACGGCGGTCACCGAAACCGACGACAGGCTCTACATCCAGAGCCTGCATGCCAAGACGCTGGGGTGGATGGACAAGAAGAAGGCCGGGCTGTAACGAACCGCCGAACTGCGCAGGCGGCGCGTTCAGCGACAGCGGTCGCATGCCGCAGGGGGGTTCATCAGGTGTCGAAGCCCCTTCCACCCGGAGTCTGCCCGTAGGTCGACAGGTTCGGTGCTCTCGGGACCGCAGACGACACGTCCCCGGTCGTGGCCCGCGATGGAGGCACTGTGGGCCTCGGACCCGATGACACGGGTGGCGCGTCGCTGCCGCCCTCGCGCCACGCCTTCGGATCCGCGAACACGACGCTGCAGCCGGAACACTGATACAGCTCCGTTGCACGCAACGAACCCTGCTCGTCCCGGCCGAGGACGCGCCGATAGCTGGTTGCGCCGCAGGTGCGACAGCGTTGTGGTGGGCAATTGCTCATCGTATGGATGTTTATACAGTATTCGGGCCCAGGCTGCCCGGCTGGACTCCCCTGCGCGTCACGCCGGCGAGAGAATTGACGCATGCCATTGCCACGCATCGACCTTCGCCGGGGTGTTGTCGAGCCTGTCGTCCTGATGATTTCGCGAAGGGGGATTGAGACTGGTGCTGCCCCCGGGTCGTCGACCGTTTGCTCGCGGAGTCGCGTGAGGGTCTTGATCGGGTTGGCATTGCACGTGCATTCGACCAAGCCTGCGTCTCAGGGTCACGCCGACTCGGGTAAGCGGAGCTTGACCGGGCTCCATACGCGCAACACGGGATAGCGCCCGATGCCAAGATCGCCGCCGCGTTGCAGCGACTTTCTCGCACAGCGCCCAGCAATGTTCGAACCGACGCTTGCCGCGGGCCTTGCCCTTTTGAACCAGGTCGGTCTCGGTGCCGATGCCGAGGCTTGGTACCGCCGCCTGGCGTCGCTCGAGTTCGACTGCCCCTCCGACGCCAGGTCAGCCGCTTCCGATGCGCAGCGCCTGGGCGCGCAGGTCGCAGAGGGCTGGGACTATCTGGCGCGGATGCCGCTGCGATCAAGCCGGAACGCAGCCGAGCGGGCGGCTGGCGAGGCGATCGTGCGTGCGATGGCCGACGCGACCTTGCGCTACGCGCGCCGGCACCGCGACACGACCTACCGCCAGCTCACCGACGACATGCGGCGCCCGTTTCGCGTCGACGAGTTGCTGTGGCAGGCGGCCGACCGCTGGCCCGGCCTGGTGCCGACGCGCGCCGAGTGCGCCGACGAAGCGCGCCGCATGCAGAAGGACAAGGACGGGCGCGAGATCGCGCAGGGCATGCTGCTGTCGCAATGGCTCGCCGATCCTCGCATCGGCAGGCACTTGGCGCTGGCGATGCTGCGGCCGACCGACGAGGCGGTGCATCGACTGGGCGAGTTCGTCGCCACCGGCAGCATGGACCTCGGCACGGTGCACGTCGAGGCGCGCGAAGGCTGCGGGTACCTGCACTTTCGCCATCCGCGCTTCCTCAACGCCGAGGACGCCGAGACGCTGGGCCCCCAGGAGGTCGCGGTGGACCTGATCCTGATGCATCCCGGGCTCCAGATGGGCGTGCTGCGCGGCGACCCGGTGCCGCACGCCAAGCACGCCGGCCGCCGCGTGTTTTCCGCGGGGCTGAACCTTACCCGGCTGTACCACGGCCAGATCCCGTACTTGTTCTACATGCTGCGCGACCTCGGGCTGGTCAACAAGCTGTATCGCGGCCACACCCGGGCCGGCTTCGACCCCGACGAGGCCGAGGACACGATCGAGAAGCCGTGGCTGGCGGTCGTCGAATCGTTCGCGATCGGCGGCGGCTGCCAGTTGCTGCTGGTCATGGACAGCGTGATCGCCGAGCAGGGCGCCTGGCTGAGCCTGCCGGCGCGCAAGGAAGGGATCATTCCCGGCGCTGCCAACCTGCGGCTGCCGCGCTACGTCGGCGAGGCGATCGCGCGCCAGGCGATCATGTTCGACCGGCGCTTCCTGGTCGATGAGCCGGTCGCCGCGGCGCTGGTGAGCGGGGTCTTTCCCGCGGCCGAGCTCCAGGCGGCGATGCTCGAGCAGGTAGGCCAGGCCGTCGGCTCGGGAATGGTCAGCGCCAGCGGCAACCGCAAGGCGCTGCGCGTGCAGACCGAGCCGCTCGACCGCTTTCGCGAGTACATGGCGCTGTACGCGCGTGAACAGGCGTTCTGCCACCTCAGCGGGCAGCTGATCGACAACCT
Source organism: uncultured bacterium (assembly GCA_963802435.1). Taxonomy (GTDB): domain Bacteria; phylum Pseudomonadota; class Gammaproteobacteria; order Burkholderiales; family Burkholderiaceae_C; genus CAIKUF01. Next base: position 146,198 of record CAWDIT010000005.1, on the reverse strand, counting down.
CGAGCGTCACTGGCAGGCGCAGCAGCGGCGACTCTGAGAGATCTGAGCCGCTCGCGTGAACGCAGTGCGTCCAAGAAGACCAATGTGAGAAGAAGACATGCCTCAGGTCATCGCCGCATGGATCGAACGGTTCGCCATTCGCTCGATTGAGTTGCGTCCCGACACCACTCCGCTGGAGGCGGTGCGTGCCGCAGTTTCCACGTTCGCAGAGAACTCGGCACTGAAGCCCGAAGAGGCCGCGGAGATGCACGCCGCCAGGCGCGGCGCACCGACTGCTCCCGACAGTTCTGACTGACTTCTTCGCCAGTCACGCTTCGATCACCTTGATCGTTATCCATCGAATCGGCGTTTCAAGACGGCGAACCGGAGTGGCGGGCAACCCGCCGATCGCATTGCGCGCAGCTTGGGGGCAGTAGCGGGTCGAGCCAGAGATGGGACCGAAGCTGTGAAGCACATAGTCACTTGCGTGGCTGCCGCGCGGAGCCACTTGGTTCTCGCGACGCTACTGCTGACTTCCAGCGTCGTCGCGCTGGCTCAGACGCGCAGCAACGTCTTCAACGATCCGTTCGTGCAGGCCACATCCGGAATTCCTTCGTGTCCCGCGCCTGAGCCCCCAGGCGTGACCGTGGATGAGGCGCGCGAACTCGCACACGACAGGGCGCAACGCGGGGTCAGCTGCTGGCTCGCAGGTCGGTGTCGACTGTCCAACGCCTATCTCTACGATGCCGAGATCGTCCCGCGTGTACAACTGGCAATCCGCGTCGACGGGCGCTACGGTTCGACCAGCATCTGGGCGACAGCTCAGCGGCGATGGGTGTGGCTGCAGGGCTGCGTATCGACTGCCGAGCAGGCCGTCGACGTAGAGCAACTGGTGCGGCGCATCGACGATGTCGAAGGCGTGACAAACCAGCTGATGGTGGGCACCGAAGGAACACCCGGCTACCGCGTCGATCGACGCTGACGCGTTCGCCCGCGGACGGCAACGTGGGTTCGGCGCAGTCGCCCGACGAACCGGCGAAGTCTCGTCTGGGTCGTTCAAGAGTTTCTCCAACCTAGGTAACGCCCTTCCGGCATTTGCTCGCAGTAGCTGTCGGTTCTGGTTGGCCACGTCGACCTCAGGGTCGCTCCGTCGACCGAACCTGCCGACAGCGGGTACCGCACATACTGGGGCGCCTTCATCAACGCGCTCAGTGCGGTCTTCTCACGAAGCAGGGCCCCGGACCCATGAATAACTCGGCAAAGCGAGACCTGAAGGCAGGTGTCGCCATCGACGAGATTGCAGACAGCGGGATGCTGTCGGGTCAGATCGACGGCGAAGACGCGCTCCTCCTGCGCCAGGGCGGCGAACTGTTTGCAGTCGGGGCCTTGTGCACGCACTACCACGCTGACCTCGCCGACGGCCTGCTCGCCGGCACCGTGCTGCGCTGCCCGATGCACCACGCGCAGTTCGACATTCGCACCGGCCAGGCCTTGTGCGCACCAGCGTTCGACGCGTTGCCATGCTGGCACGTGCATCGCATCGGCAACCGCGTTTTCGCAGGCGAGCGTGTCATCGCGATGCCGGCACCGAAGCTCAAGACAGCACTGCGCGATGCAGTCATCGTTGGCGCGGGCGCCGCCGGCCTGGCCGCGGCGGAGATGCTGCGGCGCCAGGGATACGACGGCGCGTTGACGATGATCAGCGCCGATGGAGACCGACCCTGCGACCGGCCGAACTTGTCAAAGGACTTCCTCGCCGGAAGCGCGCCCGCCGATTGGATGCCGTTGCGGCCTGAAAGCTGGTATGCCGAACACCGAATCGAGTTACTGCTGAACACGCGGGTTGATGCAGTCGACGTCGCGCGCCGCGGGCTGCAACTTGAGAACGGCACTACACGAAACTATGGTGCGCTGCTATTGGCCACCGGCGCCGATCCGGTCCAACTGGACGTTCCCGGAGCGGCACCTGGGCAAGTACACACGTTGCGCAGCTTTGCCGACGGCCGGGAGATAGCCTCCAAGGCAGCGGCGGCGCACTCGGCACTTGTCATCGGCTCCAGCTTCATCGGCCTGGAGGTCGCTGCATCTCTGCGCAGCCGAGGGCTCGAAGTGCACGTCGTCGCACCGGAGGAGGTGCCGATGCGCCGCGTGCTCGGCCCCGAAATTGGCCGATTCGTGCACGGGCTACATGCTTCACATGGGGTGAGGTTTCATCTCGGTACGACGGTCAGCCGACTCGAGGGCCGGCGCGCAATGCTCGTCGACGGAACGACGCTCGAGGTCGATCTGGTCATTGCCGGCGTCGGCGTGCGGCCGGCGATCGCTCTTGCCGAGCGGGCGGGTCTGGCGATCGACCGGGGCGTCAGCGTCGATGAGTACCTGCAGACAACCGCGCCTGGGATCTTCGCGGCTGGCGACATTGCGCGCTGGCCCGATCCGCACAGTGGCGAGAAGATACGCGTCGAACACTGGGCCCTGGCGCAGCGCCAGGGCCAGGTTGCTGCATTGAATATGCTTGGCCATCGCCAACGTTTCGACGCCGTGCCGTTCTTCTGGAGCCTGCACTACGACGTTGCGGTCCAGTACGTCGGCCACGCCGAGCATTGGGATGCGGTCGAGATCGACGGAGCGCCAGATCTCCGCAGCTGCAGCGCACGCTACCTGGCGGGCGGTCGCACGCTCGCCGTCGTAACCATCGGGCGTGATGTCGACAGTCTGCGGGCCGAGCAGGCGATGGAAGCTGCGGCTGCACTGCCGTGAGCCGACGCAATGGACGGCGGCAGCGATATGGGCAATGTGTTGAGGGCCAAGAGCGAAGGCAGGTCGGCTTGCTGCCGGTGTCTCTGCCTGTAAGGGAGCCTTGGCAGGCCTGCTCTTTGCGATACGCCGAATCTCGGGTGCCCAGTCCGCACGCACGCCGATTCAGTGCCCGACCAGTGGTCCCCGTCAGGCTGCGTCAATCGGAAGTCGAAGGATGGAGGTCACGATGAACGCGCAGGACGAACTGAAGGCGACAGTGCAGGCGATGGTGCAGAGCGGCAAGGGCATCCTCGCCGCGGACGAGAGCGCACCGACCATCGCGAAGCGCTTCAAGGCGATCGCGCTGGAGTCGACGGAGGAGAACCGCCGGGCCTATCGAAGCCTGATCCTGGGGACGAAGGGTTTGGGCGAATACGTCAGCAGCGTGATCCTGTTCGAGGAAACGCTCCTGCAGCGCAGCGACGACGGCATTGCGTTGCCGGTACTGGCAGTGCACCAGGGCATCGTGCCGGGCGTCAAGGTCGACGCCGGGAAGATTCCGCTCGCGCTCGCGCCGGGTGACGAGGTCACTCAGGGACTGGACGGTCTGGCCAGGCGTCTCGAAGGCTACAAGAAGGCCGGCGCGAGGTTTGCCAAATGGCGCGCCGTCTTTAACGTCTCCGCAACCCTGCCGAGCTGCGCAGCGATCGACGCGAATGCGCATGCGCTGGCGCGCTATGCGGCGATCTGCCAGGAACAGGGTGTCGTACCGATCGTCGAGCCCGAAGTGTTGATCGACGGAGATCACAGCATCGAGCGCTGCGCCGAAGTCACTGAGGCGGTGCTGCACGAGGTCTTCAATGCCCTGTTCTGCCAGCGGGTGGTGATCGAGTGCATCGTGTTGAAACCCAGCATGGTCGTGCCCGGAAAGGAGCATGCGCTGCAGGCCGCACCCGGCGAAGTCGCGGCACAGACACTGCGCGTGCTGCGACGCTGCGTTCCGGCGGCGGTTGCGAGCATCAACTTCCTCTCCGGCGGACAGTCCCCAGCGCAGGCCACGACCAACCTCGACGCGATGAACCGCTGCGGCGCGCAGCCCTGGCCGCTGAGCTTCTCATACGGCCGGGCGCTGCTCGCGCCGGCTCTCACGGCCTGGGGAGGGCGATCCGCGCAGGTGCGCGCCGGTCAGTCCGCGCTTCTCGCGCGCGCTCGCCTGAACGGTGCCGCCTGCCTGGGGCGCTACACGGCGGCGATGGAGGCCTCAACCTGAGGGTCTCGAGGACTGCATTTTGATCGAGCCCTGCGGTGAGAGCCAGATCGACCGGAAGACGCATGGAAGCTGCAGCCACAGGAACGTCCACAGCAATGCAGGGGCACAGCATCCCGATGCTGGCCGGGAAGTGCACGGGCGCACCGTAGGTTTGACCGCGATGCCAGATGACACCAAACTCGCAGCCCATCTGGAGCCAGGTCAAGACCCAACCTACTGGAGGAGAAGCAACCATGGCGACAGTTGCCGATGTTCTTCGAACCAAACCGCACAAGGTCGTGTTCCGCATTGCCCCCGATGCCACGGTGTTCGAGGCTGTACAGCAGATGGAGCAACGCAATGTCGGCGCGTTGCTGGTGATGGATGGGACGCACATCGTGGGCATCGTCACCGAACGCGACTATGCCCGCAAGATCGTGCTGTTGGACCGCTCTTCTCGCGCTACACGGGTTAGCGACATCATGACCGCGGCGGTGCTGTGCGTCAGTCCCGAACGCGCACTCGAAGAGTGCATGGCCCTGATGACTGAAACCCGGGTGCGGCACCTGCCGGTGCTGCGGGACGACGAACTCGTCGGCCTGGTCTCGATCGGAGACCTGGTCAAGCACGTCATCTCCGAGCAGACCTTCGTGATCGAGCAACTCGAGCGGTACATCGCCGGCCGGCGCGATTGAGTCGAGGGCGCCCGGGCTTCCCCCAGGGTGCTCCACGGGATGGTTGCAGGACCCAGGCCAGTTCCGGATGGAGGGTGCGAGCGCATCGCAAGACGCCACCAGTTCTCGAGGGCAATTGAAGACGATCGGTGTCGCAGCCTCGAAGGCATATCCATGCGCGATGAGATTGGCCATGTCCACCTGCGTCAGGACTCGATTGTTGGCCATTCCGGCGCAAATTCCGGCCTGGGTGAATACGACCCTCCATGCTTGCGTCGGCAGGCCCAGTCATTCAGACAGATGGCGGCGCCAGGGCGATGCAGACGGTGCACAATGGCAATGCACAATTCGCCACTTGGTACCGGTAAGTTGTTGATTTCATCGAGAGCTTGTGCAAGATTGGAGATCCTCCTCTCGACGAACCACCTACCGCGCATTGCTCTGAGGGCAAGAGATTCAACGGCTTTTCGCTGCCGCTCCTTTCCTCGCACCCTGGAGCCATGTCATTTCAATCGATACAGTCTCGGACGCCAACGCGGCGGCGAAGTCCCCCTACCCTGGAGGAGACCAGCACCGCCGCCCACAGGCCAAGCACGTGCGTGCCATCGCGGCCCTCCGGGCCGTGGGCAAGAAGGAAGCGGCTGCACCGCTGCCATTTCTGCGGGCGGCGCGTTAGCCACGCTCGATCTTTCCCGTTGGCAAGCTTGCCCGAACCGGTCGACGCCGAGCGTCAGCGATCGCAATCGCCGGTCGCCAGGAATGATCGCAGCATGTCCCTGAGCGCCGCCGAGTTGAGTCAAATCGCCGCACGCACGCTGGCGCACTACGACCAGAACGCCCAGGCGTTCTGGGAGGGCACGCGCGACCACGATGTGAGGCAGAACATTGACGCGTTGTTGGACCACATCGACGCGACGCCGCCGTTCGATCTGCTGGATTTCGGGTGTGGTCCTGGACGCGATCTCAGGACGTTCAAGGCGCTCGGGCATCGGGTGATCGGCTTGGAGGGGTCGCCACAGCTGGCCTCGATGGCGCGCGCGAACAGCGGATGCGAAGTGCTCGAACAAAGCTTCCTGGAACTAGACCTGCCCGGCGGCCACTTCGACGGCGTGTTCGCTAACGCGGTTCTGTTCCACGTCCCCGGCCAGGAGTTGCCGCGAATCCTCAGGGAGTTGCACGCGACCTTGAAGCCGGGCGGTGTGCTTTTCAGTTCAAACCCGCGAGGCAACGGCCAGGAAGTCTGGAACGGCGATCGCTATGGCGTCTTCTACGATTGGCCGGCGTGGCACGACCATGTCAGCGCTTCGGGATTCGTAGAACTCACCCACTTCTATCGTCCGATGAACCTTCCGGTCGGACAACGGCCTTGGCTGGCCAGCGTGTGGCGAAAACCCATGCGCTGACGGCCGCTGCCCACTCCGCATCGAGCCAATGGCCTGGGGCGCGCGGCGCCTGCGCCTCCGGGGTGATGGTCGTGGTGATCTTCAACTCTCCGCCTTACCGCAGCGCGAATACCTCAAGCTCGGCGCTGCGCCCCTTGACGCGTACAGCTGGCAGCGACTCGAGTTCGGCGGTCGACGAAAGCCTTGCCCGCGTTACTCCGCTGATCAGAATGTGCGTCCCCAAGTCCTTGTTCAGCGCCTGGATGCGCGATGCCACGTTGACCGCGTCGCCGACAAGTGCGTACGACATGCGCTCGCTGCTGCCGATGTTGCCAGCAATCACGGTGCCGGTGTGGATCCCGATGCCGTGGCGCAGCCCAGCCTTGCCGGCCTTGCGGCGCGCGGCGTTCCAGGCGTCGAGGCGCTGGTCCATCTCCCGCGCCGCGGCCAAGGCGGCATCAGCATGGCGCGCGTCTTCGATTGGCGCCCCGAACACGGCCTCGATCTCGTCGCCAATGAACTGCAGCACCAGGCCGCCGTGGGCACGGATCGCGGCGTCCATCTCGGTGAAATAGGCGTTGAGGTCGACAACGACCTCCGCCGGCGGGCTGGCCTCGACCCAGGGCGTGAAGTCGCGCAAGTCGGCAAACAGGATCGTCACCTCGCGCTGCGCGCCGGCTCCGCTCACCCTGCCGGCGAGAATCTCGTCGCGCACTTCGGGGCTGACGTACCTGCCAAAGGTCTCGCGAATCGCCTCGCGTTCGCGCAGACCCTGGACCATCGCGTTGAAGCCTTCGGCAACGGCACCGATCTCGTCGTTAGAGACCACGGCGCAGCGCGCGTCGAAACTTCCGCGCCGCACCTGCGCCATTGCCGCCTGCACGGCGCGCAGCGGCTGCGCCACGCTCGCCGCGACCAGCACGGCCAGTCCAATCGAAACCAACAGCCCGCCGACTGCGAGCACGACGATGACGAGATTCAGGTTGTAGATGATCGCCGCCGCCGTGGCCGCGTCGGCCGATCGCAGCGCGTCGGCCCGCGTCAGCGCCACCACCGACAGGACCGCCAGCGGCAGCAGGCCGAGCAGCAGGAACGCCACCAGCATCCGCGTTCGCACGCGCAGACGCGGTACCCGCACAGCGCTCAGTTCGCCATCCGGGAAGAGGCGCGGCAGTTCGTGGCGCATCAGCCGCTCGGTGCCGAAGAATACGATCGCGGTGACGAACGGGCCGGCGACAAAGGTGATGCCGAACATCGAGCGCAGCGACCTGCCGAGCACGAAGTCGCCCGCCAGCAACGGCCAGACGACACCCCAGATGAACGCTGCGGCGATCCAGCCGCCTCCGCTCATCAGTGCCACGAATGCTGGCAGCAGCAGCGCGCGCCGGCGCGCCTTGTCGCCGGCCGGCCCGGGCGGCGGCATCGGAACCGCCCGCGTCAGCGGCGCCAGCCAGCGCATTGAAAGTCGCCTGCCGATGAAGAACAGCAGCCCGAAGGCAAGCACGAAGTAGATGATTTCGGCGGCAGTTATCCCCGCGCCATCTCTGACCGCAGCCGGGTCGACCTCGTGAAAATACAGGAACGTAAGGATCCCGCCGCCCAGATTGCCGAGCACGGTCAGGGCCATCAAGCGGGCACCGAAGTTCAATCGCGCGGTCTGGGTCAAAGGGGTCATGGGTTCGCGGCGTCGGTGAATGGCACCGCGGCGATTGTGCGACCGCCGCTGCGCAAGGACCGGAACTTCAATCTCCCCTCTCCTTTCCCATGGTCCGCTGGCCTGCAGGCAGTGGCCGGCCGGCACGAGTCTCCGCCTTCTTTGGTGCAGCGATCATCGAGTTCATCGACATGGCGGGACACTCTGGACAGATGAAGACCCCTGAACGAGCACGCTCTTTCGGGGCGGGCGAAACTCGCTGGTCAAGGCGAGGCATTGGGGCAAGAATGAAGGACTGCGGCGAGCCGCCGACGGAGTCGGCAAGATCGCATTCGAAAGGAGCTTGGCATGAGTGACCGCCACGGTACGCCGATCTGGTACGAACTGATGTGCAAGGACCCTTTGACCGCGCGTCGTTTCTACAGTGCCGTGGTCGGCTGGCAGATCGACGAGTCTCCGCCGCCGGGTTCCACGATGGACTACCGCATGATCAGCGCGGGCGACGGCTTGGTCGGTGGCGTCTTCAGGTTGAGCGAGGACATGCGCCAGCACGGCGCGTCGCCATGCTGGATGATGTACATCGGCGTCGACGATGTCGATGCATGCGTCGCCGCGATCGCTTCCGCCGGCGGCTCCGTGCAATTGGCGGCGTTCGATATTCCGAACGTCGGGCGGATCGCGATGGTGTCGGATCCTCAGGGAGCGCCGTTCTACGTGATGCGCGGCTCGAGCGACGAGCAGAGTACCGCGTGCGACCCCGATCGCGTCGGGCACGGTGCATGGCACGAACTGCACGCCGCCGATGGCCCGAAGGCCACCGACTTCTACTCGGCTCAGTTCGGCTGGCGCAAGTCCCGCGGCGTGGACATGGGGCCCATGGGCACTTACCAGTTGATCGCGATCGGCGATCGTGACCTAGGCGGCATCATGACCGACGGCCGCTTCCCGCGGCCAGCCTGGCTTGTCTACTTTCGCGTCGACGGGATCGAGAGCGCTACTCTCCGCATAGTCGAGGCAGGCGGCCAGGTGATCCACGGCCCGATGGAGGTGCCCGGCGGTGGCTGGATCGTGAACGGCCTTGATCCTGAAGGGGCGATGTTTGCGCTGACGGGCACCAGGTAGTTCGTCTCGGCTCGCGTTCAGCGTTGAAGCGTCACGACGTTTCTGCGATCGCCAATCATGAGCCCAAGGGGCTTCGCCGATGTCGGCACCACGCTCGACGGCTTCATCGCCGGGCCCAACGCTCGCCCAGGTGCGCTCGCGCGACGAGGCGATCGAATGGTCGCGCCGCTACCCCAGCCCGACCCTGCACGGCAACGCGTGCGAGATCGAAGTGCGACAGCTGTTCGAGGACGAAGACTTCGCATTCAACAACGCCTGAGGACAGGCCATGCTCAAGACCCTCCTGCTCGTCGTCGCCGCCGTGATCGCGGCGCTGCTGGCCTATGCGGCGTTCAAGCCAGACACCTTCCGCCTCTCGCGCAGCGCGACGATCGCCGCGCCGCCTGACAAGGTGTTTGCGCTGATCAACGACCTGCGACAGTTCAACACCTGGAACCCGTTCGCGAAGATGGACCCGCAGAGCGTGATCACCTATGACGCCGTCACCGCCGGCGTCGGTGGCGCCTACAACTGGCAAGGCGAAAAGTCGGGCGCGGGACGGATGCAGATCGCCGAATCGGTGCCAGCGCAGCGTGTGTCGGCGAAGCTCGATTTCAGCAAGCCCTTCGAGGCCCACAACATGGTCGAATTCACGCTGCAAGCCCAAGGCGGCAATGCCTGCGCCGTCACCTGGACGATGCACGGCCCGATGCCCTACCTGAACCGCCTGATGACGATCTTCTTCGACATGGACAAGACCGTCGGCAAAGACTTCGAAGCAGGCCTGGCCAATCTCAAGGCACTGGCTGAAAGGACCTGAGGGGTAGAGGCCATGTTCAAGTTGCAACGCGCCTACGTCGGCGGCTGAGCGCATGGACGCCAAGCCCGCCGCTGCGGCCAGCATCGACGACTACATAGCCGTGCAGGCGATCGCGGTTCAACCGATCCTGCATCGCATCCGCGCCCTCGTCCGCGAAGAAGCGCCCGATGCGCAGGAAGCCATCAGCTACCGCATGCCGGCATTCATGCAGGGCGGCGCGCTGATCTACTTTGCCGCGTTCAAGAGCCACATCGGCATCTACCCTCCCGTGCGCGGCGATGCGGCGCTGCTCGAAGCACTGGCGCCGTACCGCGGCGCGAAGGGCAATCTGTCGTTTCCGCTTGCCGAGGCAATGCCCTACGGGCTGATACGGCGCGTCGCACGGCAGCGGGTGAAGGAAAACGCGGCACGCACGCAGAGCCGCAGAACGAAGTAGTGCCGTGCACGACGCAGCGCAAGCGACTCACGATGCGATCGACACCGTCTGGCGGCTGGAAGCCGCCGAGGTCATCGGCGCCATCGCGGTGAGCCAGGCCCATGGGCCGGCTGCCGCGCTGCCCTTGGTGGAAGTCTTGAGGTCGCAACCGCAACTCGCGCAATATCACCTGCTGCCCGGCGTGCTTGCCGACCTGCTGGCACGCCCGAGCCGCCACGACGAGGCGCGCGTGCAGTGGCTGTGCGCGGCCGAACTCTCCCGCAACGCGCGCGAGCGCGAGCTGCTGCTCGCCCGCGCGCACAACACCCTGCCCAAAGGAGGCAACTGATGAGCATCTATGTCGATGGTTTCGTGGTCCCGGTGCCGAAGAAGAGACTCGCCGACTACCGCCGCTTGGCGCGCAAGTACGGCGCCTTGTGGGTCAAGTACGGTGCGCTCGAAATCCACGAGTGCGCGGCCGACGACGTCAAGCCCGGCAAGCTCACGTCGTTTCCCCAGGCCGTGAAGCTCAAGCCCGACGAACTGGTGATCTTCTCGTGGATCGTCTTCAAGTCACGCCGTCATCGCGACGCCGTCAACAAGAAGGTCATGGCCGATCCGATGATGGCCGACATGGAAGCGAAGGCCATGCCCTTCGACGGCAAGCGCATGTTCTGGGGTGGCTTCAAGGAGATCGTCAGCCTCCGGACCCCGTAAGCGGGCGATCACGAAAGGCAGGGACCGTTGCCGGACGCTCACCAAAGAAAGCTTGCGCAGCGTCCGGCACGGCGCTGCTCTTGTCGGGCAACGCGCCCCAGCGCGTCGGGGGTCCAGCCGGGCAACGGGCAATCGAGTCTCTGCTTCGGTTCGGCCTTGCCCCCTACCGCGCCACCCGCTCCATCTTGCGCCACTCGCTGGTCGAGCCCATGTTCGGATTGGCACTCGGATCGTCCGTCCCGACCACGCTCCCCTGCCGATCCGTCCAGTAGTACTTGTGCGTTGTCGGCAACTCGACGGGCTGGCCGGTCCCGTACGGATTTGCGAACGTCTGGACGCCACCGAGGTTCTCCCGCACGGCGAAATTCTTGCGGTCCTGGCTCGCGTTGCGGTCGTCGGTGACCTGCTGCCAGTTCTTCTGCGACCAGTCTCGATACTGCCGCGCTGCCTCTCCAAACGCCACCGAATTCTGGAGGTTCTGCTGCATGAGCCCGCGCATGCCGAACGCGGCGCCATTCGTCGCCGAAACCTGGTCCGCCACCTGGGGCAGCCACGACGCGTACCCGGCCCACTGGCTGGCCGTCGACAGTGCTGCCGTCAATGCCATGGTGGACGAGTCATAGGCCGGTGCAACCGATACCTTGGCCACGCCGCGGTACGCCACACCCTGCGCCGAATAGCTCACGTCGAACTCGACCGCCTGGCGGAACCCGGCAGCCGGCCTGGCTTGGCGCGGCTCGCCCATCTGCAGGTTCTGCGGCTGAATCGCGGACAGCTTGTCGTAGGCGAATCGCGCCGGAGGATGGTTCAGCGGCAAGCCGGCATTGCCCACCATCAGCGTCAGCGCCTTGTTGTCGGGGGCCTGCAGCGTCAGTGCGAACTGCCCGTCTTCGCCGACACGCCATCCCTGTGGCAGTGCGTACGAAAAGAACCTCCCCTGCCCGATGCGCAACTCCCCGGCTGGCCGTGCCGGATTCGCGCCGGCCGAGCCTTCCCGCGCGAGTGGCTTGACCGGCACGAACTTCGCCTGGGCATTGGCGCCCTGTTGCTGCGCCTGTTTGCCCTGCAGCTGCGCGGACCCTTGCTGACCTTGATGCGTGGGCAGGCCGGCCAGTTTCCACGCCTCGATGCCGCCGCGATACCACAGCACGTTCGTGTAGCCTGCATGGATCGCACGCAGCGCCGCGTTGTACGACATCCAGCATTCGCGCGAGAGGCAATAGAAGACCAGCGCGATGTCCTTGCGGCCTAGTGTCCGCTGCCCGAGCATCGCGCCGGCCTGCTGCTGGACAGCGTCGTCGAAGGAGCCCGGTTGGGCCAGCCACGCCGCCGGCACGGCGTTGGGCAGCGTCTCCGTCTGGCCGAGAACGTCGAAGAGAACGTACGGCACTTGTTGACCCTGGAGGAGTGCGACAAGGCCCTTGGTGGTGATGACTTGTCCACCTGGAATGCTCGCGGGAGTCGGTCCGTGCATCGGACCGCCGTGCAGTTGCTTCGTCGGCTGCACGCCGAGGTCCTGCCGCTCCAGCTGCATCGTCTGATCGGGATTGGAGCCACCGCGGCCTGGTTGTGACCCGGGTCTCGGGCCGTCCTGGGCCGACGCAGCCTGCGGCACCGCCGCCGCAATGGCGCCGAGAAGAATCAGCTGAAACCGGATCGACATGATGCAGCCCCCTGCGTGCGGCCCCATCGAGGCGGGCTTCCTGCCTTGCCCGATGGGGAGTCGCGTGTTCCGCCGATTGTGATCCCGGGTTCACGGGCAGGAGCGGGTCTCGCCTGGTGGGGACCGCGCACAAGCAGGTGCAGCCGCAGGTCATCTCGGGGGGCACAGGACTCAGGACGCCGCGCGGGCCAGCTGCGCCTCACGAATCGGCAAGTGGATCAGAGCAGCGCCGACCGCCAGGATGATGTCGACGTACCAGATCCAGTTGTAGCTGCCGGTGACCTCGAAAACCTTGCCACCCATCCAGGCGCCGAGGAATCCGCCGACCTGGTGCGTCAGCATCACGATGCCGAACAGCGTGGCCATGTTGGCCGTGCCAAAGAACTTGGCGACGAGCCCCGCAGTCGGCGGGACCGTGGAAAGGAACGTCAGCCCCATCGCGGCGGAGAACACCAGCATCACGGCTCCGGTCTTGGGCGCCAGCAGGAACAACAGCACGCACACCGCACGCGCCGCATAGACGCCTGCCAACAAGGACTTCATGCGCCAGCGGCCCACGGCCCAGCCCATTGCGATGCTGCCGACGATGTTGAACAGGCCGAGCATGGCCAGCGACCACGCGCCGTACTGCACCGGCAGGCTGCACGACGCGATCACCCCCGGTAGATGGGTACCCAGGAATGCGACGTGAAAGCCGCAGACGAAGAAGCCGGCGGCCAGCATCAGGTAGCTCGGTTCACGCAATGCGGTACGAATTGCGACCCAGGTGCCAACCCGTTCTGGCAAAGCGGCGGATGCTCGGTGCGTCCCGGCCGGCCCGAGACCGCTCAACACAAATGCAGCGGGCAGCGCCAACAGAACGATGAGGCCCAGCACCTGCATTGCGCTGGCCCAACCCAGACCCACCAGCAGTGCACCCGCAATCGGCGCCATGAGGAACTGACCAGCCGAGCCGCCCGCGTTGACGATGCCCGAGGCCAGTCCGTGATGCTTCGCCGGGATCAGGCGAGCGGTTGTCGCCATCAACACCGCGGGACCCGCCATGCCCGCGCCGCCGGCGGACAACACGCCGATCGCGACGATCAGCCCCGCCGTGCTGGACATCAACGGGGTAATGAAGGTACCGAGGGCCACCAGCAGCACACCGACGAAGAGCACGCGCCCGGCCCCCACGCGGTCGGCCATCGCGCCGGCAAACGGCTGGGTCAGCCCCCAGCAGAGTTGCCCGAAGGCAAACGCCAGGCTGATGCTGCCCAGCCCCAAGTGGGTGGCCGTGTTCAGCGGGCTCAGGAAGAGGCCCATGGTCTGCCTTGTGCCCATCGTCAGCGCGAAGGTGCCCGCTGCCGCCAGCAACACGATCCACACGCTCCATTGACGGCGTGCGGCGTCGGCGGTCCTATCCATGATCGTTTGCCCCCGGCGTCGGGGTCAGCAGTTCGAGCGACTCGTCGATCAGCGCATGAAGTGCAAGCACGCGCTGCACCCCCAGGCGCTGGTTCAGCGTCTCCTGCGCGGCGCGCCAATGCCGCTGCGCCTCGGCCCGCTTGTCACGCCCCGCAACGGTGATGGTCACCAGTCGGCTGCGCCCGTCGGCCCCGGAACCCAGAGCCACCCAGCCAGCGACGATCAGCGGCCTGAGGTTGCGTGTCAGGGTCGACGCATCCATGGTCATCGCGTGTGCCAGATCGCCCGGGCGGATCGGCCCGAGCTTGAGCACGTGCGAGAGCAGCGAATACTGCGTGGTCTTGAGTCCCGCCTTGGCGAGTTCCAGGTCAAAGAGCTGAGCCACGCGGCGCAGCAGCTGGCGCAGTTTGAAGTTGCTGCAACCCACGGGCTTGCTTCTGGCCGGGACCGACGCGTCGTTGTGCATGGAGTCGATTGTAGCTACAATTGATGTATATGCAATCAACAGGGGCTTCCATGAGCGACAAGGCCAAGGCCGCGAGCTGGAACGAACAACTCGGAACTGTGCGAGCACGCATGATCAAGGGCGGCGGCAAGCCGGGCATCGCCCGCCCCGACCGCGTCGCCGGCAAGACAGGCCTCGAGATAATGCAGGCCCTGCTGGCCGGCGAACTGCCGTTCCCGCACATCGCGCAGACGCTGGACTTCTCGCTGGTGGAAGTTGCCGCCGGCAAGGCCGTGTTCCAGGGCACGCCCCAGCTCATGCACTACAACCCGCTCGGCACCGTGCACGGCGGCTGGTTCGCCACCCTGCTCGACTCGGCGCTCGGGTGCGCGGTGCATACGACGATGCCCGCGGGATACGGCTACACCACCGCCGAACTGAGCGTCAACATCGTGCGCGCCGCCACGACCAGAACGGGCCCCTTGCGTGCAATCGGTACCGTGATCCACGTCGGCCGCCAGCTGGCCACGGCCGAGGGCCGAATCGTCGATCCTGACGGCAAGCTGTACGCGCACGGCACGACGACCTGCCTGGTGTTCGAGGTCCGGCAGCAATGAGCTGCCTCAATCGCCACTAGCGCGGAGGCGCGATGTCGAAGAGGCAACCATCTTGCGCCAGTTGAACCGACGGCTGCCTAGGCCAGCAGAAGCCGCGCACCCTCGAGCCCGAAGCGCGCGAGTCCGCTCACCAGCAGCGCAACAGCCACCGACAGCAACACCGAGAACAGCGCCTCGCGCCGCCCAATCGTCTTGAGCATCACGGCGAAGGTCGAGATGCAGGGCACGTAGAAGGTCAGGAACAGCAGGAACGTCATGATCTGCACCCGGTCGAGGTACTGCCCGACTTCGAAGCTGCCGAGCGCCTGGTAGATCATCAGCAACGAAAGCTCCTTGCGCAGTATCCCGAACAGGATGGGCACGCCGAGCACGACGGGCAGCCCGAGCCACCAGTAGGTGATCGGCGAGAGCAGCGCGTTGATGGTGCGGTCGGCGCCCACATGGGTGAGCAGGGCCAGCACCACGCTGCCGCCGACCAGCAACGGGGTGACGATGGTCAGGATGTCACGTGTGCGCTCCCAGGTCTCGCGCAGCAGGGGCAGCCAGCGCGGCATGGCGTAGGCCGGAATCTCCTGCACCTGGCCCGGGCCGCCGCGCGGATAGCGGCGCCGCAACACCTGTCCGATCACGGCGATCACCGCCATCGTGAGCAGAAAGATCGCCACCACGCCCAACCCGCCCAGGTACTTGCCGGCCAGGGCAAGAATGATCGCGGAGCGTGCCGAACAGGGCACGAAAGTCACCAGCAACGAGGCCATCACACGCTCGCGGCCTGTTGTCGAATTGCCGATGGCCGAAATCGCCGGGACGTTGCATCCGAGCCCGAGCAGGAACGGCACCGCCACGCCGCCGTGCAATCCGATGCGGTGAAACGTGCGGTCGACGGCAAACGCGATGCGCGCCATGACGCCGACCTCCTCCAGCGCAACCAGCAGCAGCACCAATGGGAGCATGTACGGCACCACGATGCCAACGAGTCCGATCAAGCCGTCCACCACCGCACGCCCGACGACGCCGGCCGTGGAGTCCGGCTGCCACGCGGCAGCCCAGGCCACCAGCCGCGCCGAAGTCTGGCTGTCTATCCACTGGCTGACATAGAACACGACGAAGAGAACGGTCGCGAACACGGCCACGCTGCCGATGAAGCCCCAGCGCGGACTCAGCAGCAGTTCATCGAGCCAGTAGCGCCAGCCGCGGCCCTCCTGCGGTGCGCCGAGCCGGGTCGCGGCTTCGAACAGCGTTGCGGCGCGATGGTGACGGTCCGCGTGCAGCTCATCGGTCAGTGGACGCGGCAGCGCCTGTCCGGCGCTCGCGATCAGGCGTCGCAGTTCGGGCAGATGGCCTGGAAAGTGCTGCTGCATCTCCTCGAGAAAGTACGGGTCGCCCTCCGCGATCTGCGTGACGAGCAATTGCGGCGGCACTCGGAAGGCCTGCTGGATCTCCGGCGCGCCCAACAGCGACGCGAGCGGCTCCAGTGCGGTGGTGATGTGTTCGCTGGGCGGCTGTGCACGCGGGCGGATGCCTTCGCGCACGGCGTGCACTGCCGCGCGGAACAGCTCGGCGATGCCATGGCCCATGATCGCGGCGGTGGGCACGACGGGCGCGCCCAGACGTCTGCTCAACTCCCCGGCATTGACGTAGATGCCGCGCTCGACGGCTTCGTCCATCTTGTTGAGCGCGATCACCAGCGGGCGTCCGAATTTCGCGAGCTTCAACGTCAGTTCCAGATGATGTTCGAGCGATGTCGCATCGAGCACCTGAACGATGACGTCCGGCGGCGCAAAGGGCGCCGGTGGGCCGTCGGGCTCGTGCCGCGAAACAGGCGGACGCTCGTCGCCCCACAGCAGGTACTTCAGCGCGCCGCGGTCTTCCGACTCGAGGTGGTGGGGCGAGCGGATGCTGGGCAGATCGATCACCCGGGCTTCGTCCAGGTCGATCTGCACAGCGCATTCGCCATACGCAAGGCGCGTACCTGCCAGCGAGCCAATTTGTACCGAGGTGCTCGCAACCGCCGCGAAGAACGTGCTCTTGCCGCTGTTGGGCAAACCCACGAGCGCGATACGCAGCCGCCGCTTGCCTCGGAACAAGGGCTCGCGCAGTCGAATCTTTGCAATATGAGGGGTCGCTGGTTTCATCGGCGCCATCGTCGCGGTTTCTGATCCTGGTCGGTAGTCTCGTTGGCGACCGACAGCCGTCGGTAGCTCAAGTTACGTTGACAGCTCGCAGGTGTGCTCGGTTCGACCGATTGTCCGTCGCGCGTCGACCCCCAGCCGTCCTTCTACAGGCAGAATGGGATTTTCCGTGGCCGCCGCCCTGCACCCTCATGCCACTCTGGAAGGGCCCGTTGACCGTAGAGATCCGGAACGCGCCCCAGGCAGACACGGCCGCAATCGGCGCCAGCACCGCACGGGCACGGAACCACGGCGAGGAAGTGCGCGAGCTGCACTTCCGATGAGCAGGAGGCTCGCATGATCGCACCCGACCCCGTTGCACTGACCCAGGCCCTGGTGCGAGTCGACACCATCAACCCCCCGGGTCACGAGGACCGCTGCGTGGAATTGCTGGCCGACCTGCTGTCGGCCGCGGGCTTCACTTGCCAGACCCATGCGTTCGCGCCCCGCCGCACCAGTCTGGTGGCGCGCATCGGCAGCCGGTCGGCGGCCGTCGGCAGGATTGCACCGCTGGCCTTCACGGGCCATGTCGACGTGGTGCCGCTGGGCAATGCAGCCTGGCAGCATGACCCGTTCGGAGCCGAAATCATCGATGGCAGGCTCTATGGTCGGGGCGCCAGCGACATGAAGAGCGGCGTGGCGGCCTTCACCTGTGCCGCCATCGCCCAGGCCGACCGTTTGCGCAACAGTCCCGCCGGTCCGGGCTTGAGCCTGATCATCACCGCCGGAGAGGAAACCGGCTGTGAAGGCGCCTTCGCAATGGCCGCCTCGCCGCAGGCGCGCGAACTGCTCGGAAGCGCCGGCGCACTTGTGGTGGCCGAGCCCACCAGCAACGTGCCGCTGCTCGGCCACAAGGGCGCGCTCTGGCTGGCGGCAGAAGCCCGTGGCATCACCGCGCACGGCTCGATGCCCGAGCAAGGCGACAACGCCATCTACAAGATCGCTCGCGCGGCCGTGGCGCTGGAGCAATTCAGGTTCGAGACTGGACCACATCCGCTGATGGGTGCACCGACTCTGAATGTGGGCAACGTGCGCGGCGGCCTCAACATCAACTCGGTGCCCGACGCCGCCGAACTCGGCATCGACATCCGCACGATCGCGGGCCAGGACCACGCTGCCGTGTTTCAGTGCCTGTGCCAGGTGCTCGGACCCCAGATCCACTTGCGCTCACTGCTCGACGTGGGCAGTGTCTACACCGAGGCCGACGATCCGTGGATGCAGCGCGTGCTTGCGCTGTGCACCGCAAGAAGCGGGCGGCCCAACCCCCCGCGCACGGTGTCGTACTTCACCGACGCCGCCG
Source organism: uncultured bacterium (assembly GCA_963802435.1). Taxonomy (GTDB): domain Bacteria; phylum Pseudomonadota; class Gammaproteobacteria; order Burkholderiales; family Burkholderiaceae_C; genus CAIKUF01. The sequence continues at coordinate 127,868 of CAWDIT010000005.1, read as the reverse complement.
CATTGCGCGGACCACTGGGTTCGCCACCGATCGTCATCCTCGGGCCTGGTGAACCGGGGATGGCTCACCAGACCGACGAGTACTGCCAGGTCGAGCACATCCAGGAGGCCACCGCGCTGTTCACCGACCTGATCACCGACTGGTGCGATTCCTCGAGTTCGAGATGAGCGGTGGCTTCACGTTGAGGGATCGACTCCGAGCGACGTGAGCGCGAGGCCGGCTGCGTTCGCACACCCCAGAAAACAGTAATGCCCTGCGTTGTATTGCAGGGCATTCTGCGATGCCACTCTCGGTGGCATCGTCACATCACATGGGAGTGACGTTTGCCGGCATCTCGATGCCGGTTGTGTGGGGAGTGTTTAGGTGAGGCTTCTCGATAGGTCTACCCTCCTTTCATGACGATGACAGTCAAGCAAGTATTGGAGAAGCGAGCCGCGTTCTAGTTCCTCTGCATTCGCAGTTGACGCCCTTCCGTTCGTCGCGTCAAGGCACATTCAGAGACAGGGGTCATCGATTGTGCGACCCATTTCACGGCGACTTGCGCTGGATCATGAGGACGACGACACAAGCAGATCGGCGAGCGCCATTGCGTCCATCCCGCGCGCGGCCTGCTTGCCAGCCCAGTGCTGCCAGCGTGAGTGCCGTGCAGCGCTGAACAGACTGCCACGCTCCGCTGTCGTCGCAGTCGGGGTCCAGGTGCCCGCCGCCGGTGCATGACGTTCGCTCCCGCTATGCTGCGCAACCCACCCACCGAAGGAACGCCTGTGCTCGTCGTACACCACCTCAACGATTCACGCTCGCAGCGCGTGCTCTGGCTGCTCGAAGAGCTGGGCCTGCCCTACGAGATCAGGCACTACCAGCGCGACGCCACCACGCGGCTCGCGCCGCCCGAGCTGAGAGCGGTGCATCCGCTCGGCAAGTCGCCGGTGCTCGCCGACGGCGGACAGACGATCATCGAGTCGGGTGCCATCGTCGACTACCTGATCCGCCGCCACGGCCAGGGCCGCCTGCACCCGGCGGCGCAAACACCCGACTTCGACACCTACCAGCAGTGGCTGCACTACGCCGAAGGATCGGCCATGCTGCCGCTGCTGCTGAAGCTGTATGTCTCGCGCCTGGGCAATGCCGGTGCACCGCTGTGGCCGCGCATCGAAAGCGAGATCGCCAACCATCTGGGTTTCATCGACCAGTCGCTGCAGGGCCGGCCCTGGTTGCTGGGCGACGAGTTCAGCGGCGCCGACATCCAGATGAGCTTCGTCGGCGAAGTGGCGGGCGCAGGTGGAAGCCGCAGCAACTATCCGAACGTCGATGCCTGGGTGACCCGTTTCCAGGCGCGGCCGGCCTATCGCAAGGCGCTCGAGCGCGGCGGCCCCTACGCCTACGGCCGATAGCGCTTGCGGCAGTCCCGCGGCGTGTGCCGCTGATCAGACTTCTCGAACCGGAGACACCCGATGACCCTGCCCGCCCTGGAGACCCTGCTCTACAGCGTCGACGACGGCGTCGCCACGATCACGCTGCACCGGCCCGAGAAGATGAACGCCTTCACCGCGCAGATGCGCGACGAGTTGCTGGCAGTGTTCGACGAGACCGATGCCGACGACGCGGTGCGCGCGGTCATCGTCACCGGCGCCGGCCGGGCGTTCTGCGCCGGGGCCGACCTGTCGTCGGGCGGCAAGACTTTCGACTACGCCGCACGCAACGAGGCCGCGCGCGACGCGTATCGCGTGGGCGACGTCTACCGCGACGGCGGGGGCATCGTCACGCTGCGCATCTACCGGAGCCTCAAGCCCGTGATCGGCGCGATCAACGGCGCGGCGGTGGGCATCGGCGTGACGATGCAGTTGCCGATGGACATCCGCATGGCCTCGAGCGATGCACGGTTCGGCTTCGTCTTCGCCCGCCGCGGGATCACGCCCGAGGCGGCGTCGAGCTGGTTCCTGCCGCGACTCGTCGGGATGCAGACCGCGCTCGAATGGTGCTTCACCGGCCGGGTATTTTCGGCGCAGGAGGCACTCGACCGCGGGCTGGTGCGCTCGCTGCACGCGCCGCCGGAGCTCTTGCCGGCCGCTCGAGCACTGGCCCGAGAGATCGCCGACCACACGGCGCCGGTATCGATCGCGCTCACCCGCCAGATGCTGTGGCGCATGGCGGGCGCCGGGCACCCGATGCAGGCGCACCGCGTCGACAGTCGCGCGCTCCAGGCCCGCGGCCGGTCTGCCGACGCGCGCGAGGGCGTGAGCGCGTTCCTCGAAAAGCGCCAGCCGGTCTACCCGAACCAGGTCTCCAGCGACATGCCGGCCTTCTTGCCATGGGGGGACGAACCACCCTTCGCGTGATCGCCCGCGGGCACCGAGCCATTGCGGTCAAGCAGCCTTGGCCCGAGGGTGCAGAGGCGTCTCCCGGAAAGTGCGCCCGCCCGGGGGCAACAGCCTGCCAGAAGGCGAGTTCATGCTGCACGGTGCAAAGCACACGGGCGCATTGCAGCCACGCTCAGCGCCCGGCGAATCCGTCCGTGGCTTGGACGAGCCGCTCGAGAATGCCCGGCTCCTTGAATGCGTGCCCCGCGTCGTTCACCAGGTGGAACTCCGCCTGCGGCCAGGCCTTGTGCAACTCCCAGGCGGTCTTCGCAGGTGTGCACACGTCGTAGCGGCCTTGGACGATGACTCCCGGGATGTCGCGCAATTTGGCCGCGTCGCGCAGAAGTTGGCGCTCCTCGAGGAATGCGTCGTTCACGAAGTAGTGGTTCTCGATGCGCGAGAACGCCAGCGCGTAGTGCGGATCGGAATGAACTCCATCGATCGACGCGTCGGGCAGCAGCGAAATGGTGCGGCCTTCCCAGCGGCTCCAGGCGATCGCGGCTTCGATTCGAGCCTGTTCATCGGTTCCAGTCAGGCGGCGGTGGTACGCGCCCATGAGGTCGTGTCGCTCCTCGGGCGGGATGGGGGCGACGAAGCGCTCGAATTCGTCCGGAAACAGCCAGGAGGCCCCCTCCTGGTAGTACCAATGGAGCTCTTCCCGACGCACGGTGAAGATGCCGCGCAGCACCAGCTCACTGACCCGGTGCGGGTGCTTTTGCGCATAGGCAAGCCCGAGCGTGCTTCCCCACGAACCCCCGAAGACGAGCCACCGCTCGACGCCGAACTGCACGCGCAGCCGTTCGATGTCGGCGACGAGGTGCCAGGTCGTGTTGGCCTCGAGGGACGCGTACGGTGTCGACCGCCCGCATCCACGCTGGTCGAACAGCAACACGCAGTACTTGTCCGGGTCGAACAGGCGACGGTGCTCGGGACTGCAGCCGCCGCCGGGTCCGCCGTGGAGGAACACGGCCGGCTTGCCGCCGGGACTGCCGCAGCGCTCCCAGTACAGCTGGTGGCCATCGCCCACATCGAGCAGGCCGTACTCGAAAGGCTCTATCGACGGATAGAGTCGGGCCGGGCTGGCACTGGGGTTCGATGGCGCTGTGGACATGCGGGTCATCAGGACATGCTGTGCGTGAGGGCCGACGCCTGACGGCCATCCGGCCGCCCGTTCAGTCGGCGTCGAGGTACTCCTCCTCGAGGAGCTTGGCCTGGGCAGCTGCCAGCCGCGCTACCGGCACGCGCGGGCCGGAGCACGATACATAGGTGATGCCGATGTGATGGCAGTAGTGGATCGAGGCAGGGTTCCCGCCGTGCTCGCCGCAGATACCGACCTTGAGGTCCGGACGCGTCTCGCGCCCCTTCGTGACGGCCATCTTCATGAGCTGGCCGACGCCCTTGATGTCCAGCACCTCGAAGGGGTTGTCCTGCAGGATGCCCGTCTCGGTGTAGGCCGGCAGGAACTTGTTCTCCGCATCCTCGCGGCTGAACGAGAACGTCGCCTGGGTGAGGTCGTTGGTGCCGAACGAGAAGAACTCGGCGGTCTCCGCCATGCGCCCCGCGCGCACGCAGGCACGCACGACCTCGATCATCGTGCCGAACTTGAACTTGACGTTGATGCCGTGGGTCAGCTCGACCACCTTGTGGATGCGCTGGACGTAGCTGTGGATACGCTTGAGCTCCTCCACCGTGGCCACCTGCGGCACCATGATCTCGGGGTGGACCTCCGCGCCTTCCCTTGCGCAGAGCGCCGCGGCTTCGAGAATCGCCCGGATCTGCATCGAATAGATCTCCGGGTAGCTGATGCCCAGACGCACGCCGCGATGCCCCAGCATCGGATTGACCTCCTGCAGCGCGCGCACCTTCTTCAGGATGGCTTCCTTCCTGTGAATCACATCGTCTTCCAGATGTGACTCCTCGAAGGTGCGCAATCCGCCCACGAGCCGGGTCAGGCCGTCGGCATACTGCTGGTAGAGCCGAGGGTTGAGCAACTTGAGCGTATCGGGCAGTTCCTTCAGGCCCTTGATGCTGTCGTTCAGCTGGTGCAGGTGCGCGATCTCGAGTTCGAGCTGCGCCGCAGAGGGAAGGAATTCATGCATCGGCGGGTCGAGCAGGCGCACCGTCACGGGCAGCCCCTTCATCGCCTTGAAGATGCCCTTGAAGTCGGCGCGCTGGATCGGCAGCAGGCGATCGAGCGCCGCCTGGCGCTCCTCCTGCGTCCCGGCGAGGATCATTTCCTGCACGATGGGCAGGCGATCGGTGCTGTTGAACATGCGCTCGGTGCGTACGAGTCCGATCCCGACCGCCCCGAATTTCCTGGCGCGGGAGGCGTCCTCCGGGGTGTCGGCGTTGGCCATCACCTTGAGTTGCGCCACTTCGTCTGCCCAGGCGAGCAGCGTCACCATCTCGCTCGAGAACGTAGCCTCGACGGTCGGCACTTCGCCCGCGTAGACATGCCCGGTGCCACCGTCGATGGTGATCATGTCCCCTTCGCGCAGGATGGTCTCGCCGATGGTCGCGCTGCGCGCCTTGTCGTCGATCACGATCTGCTCGCAGCCGGAGACGCAGGGCTTGCCCATGCCGCGCGCGACCACAGCCGCGTGGGAGGTCTTGCCGCCGCGGCTGGTGAGGATTCCCTGCGCATGAAAGAAGCCGTGGATGTCGTCCGGCTTGGTTTCCTCGCGCAACAGGATCACTCGTTCACCGGCGAGACCCTTTGTCTCCGCCGTATCGGCGTCGAAGACGATCCTTCCCGAGGCCGCGCCAGGCGATGCGGGCAGTCCCTGCGCCAGCGACTTGCCATGGAAGTTCGGCGCGAGCTGGGGCACCAGCAGCTGCTCGAGCACCGCGGGCTCGACCCTGAGCAACGCTCGCTCCCTGGAGATCAGGCCCTCGCCGTACATCTCGAGCGAAGTGCGCACCATTGCCCGCGCATTCATCTTGCCGTTGCGCGTCTGCAGACAGTAGAGCGTGCCCTTCTCGATCGTGAACTCGAAATCCTGCACCTCGTGGTAATGCGACTCCAGCCGGTCGCCCAGTTCCAGAAGCTGGCGGTGAATCTCGGGCATTTCCACTTCGAGCTCGGCGATCGGCTTGGGCGTGCGAATGCCCGCCACCACGTCCTCGCCCTGCGCGTTGACGAGGTACTCGCCGTAGATCAGCTTCTCGCCGGTGCCGGGGTTGCGCGTGAAACCGACGCCGGTGCCGGAGTCGTTGCCCATGTTTCCGAACACCATTGCGCAGACACTGACCGCGGTGCCGCTGGCCATGTCCGGCGTGATCTTGAATTGCTTGCGGTAGTCGACCGCGCGCTTGCCCATCCAGGAACGAAACACCGCGCCGACCGCGATCTCGAGTTGCGCATGCGGGTCCTGCGGGAACGGCCTTCCGCAGTGGCGCTTCACGACCTCGAGGAATTCCGCCGCCAGTTCCTTGAGATGTCCGGCGTCCAGGTCCAGGTCCAGCCGCGCGCCATACTTCCTCTTGACGGCCGCCATCCGCTCGTCGAAGTGCTCGTCGGCCACGCCGAGGGCGATCTTGCCGAAGAGCTGGATGAAGCGGCGATAGGCGTCGTAGGCGAATCGTTCGTTGGCAGTCTGCCGGATCAGCGCCTCGAGCGAGGTCTCGTTGAGGCCGAGATTCAGAATCGTGTCCATCATGCCGGGCATGGACATGGCCGAACCGGAGCGCACGGAAATCAGCAGCGGGTTCGCGCCGCCACCGAAGCCCTTTCCGGTCTTCTTCTCCAGCGCCTTGACGTGACCACGAATGTCGTCCATCAGGCCCGCGGGAAGCTGGTTCTTCTCCAGATAGACCAGGCAGGCCTCGGCAGAGATGACGAACCCGGGCGGGACGTTCAGGCCGATCTGCGTCATCTCGCACAGGTTTGCCCCCTTGCCCCCCAGCAGCATCTTGTTCTTGCCGTCGCCGTCCTCGAATGGGTAGATGTATTTCTTGTTGTCCATATTCGGCTTTCTCAAGGTGTTGGTGGGCATCTCAGCGATCGCGAATCGCTTGCCTCGGCCTGATCATGGTCGGCGTTCGCGCATGGTCTTCGCCGTTCGCGGGCACGCGCGAGCGACGAGGTTTATCGTAACGTAGTCGCTTGCGAGCAGGCTGAAACGGCTGATCAGGAAGCTGTTGCCGTACGGTGTGCGGCAGCATCGTCCGCGCCGCCGGCCGCACATTGCCGCGACTCAACCGAACCATGCATCCTCACTGCACAGGGAGACCCACATGAGACTCAGCTTCATCGGCGCGGCCCAGGAGGTCACGGGCTCCTGCTTCCTCGTCGAGACCGGCGACCTGCGATTCCTGGTGGACTGTGGCATGCACCAAGGCGGACGCGAGGCGCGTGAACGCAACGTCAAGGCCTGGCCGTTCCAACCGCGCGAGATCGACTTCGTGCTGCTCACCCATGCCCACATCGATCACAGCGGCCTGCTGCCACGGCTGTGCGCGCTCGGCTTTGCCGGGCCGGTCTACACGACCACCGCGACTGCCGACCTGCTTTCGGTGATGCTGCTCGACAGTGCGTTCATCCAGGAGAACGACTGGGCGCGCGCCCAGCGCGAACGCGGGCACGGCCGCCGTCGTGCCGGCCACGACGTCGAACTGCTGTACACGGTCGCGCAGGCCCAGGCTTGCCTCGAGCAGGTCGAAGGCATGGCCTATGACGTCGATGTGCGGCCGCACGCAACGGTTCGCTGCCGGTTTCGCGATGCTGGACACATCCTCGGATCGGCCATCGTGGAGATCTGGGTGACGGAGTCGGATCGCACACGCAAGCTCGTCTTCTCGGGCGACCTGGGCCAACCAGGGCGTCCGATCGTGCGCGACCCGACCCCGATCGAGGCGGCCGACGTGCTGGTGGTCGAATCCACCTACGGGAACCGCCTGCATCGGCCGCTGAAGGAGACGATCGACGAACTGGTTCTCGTCATCGAGGACACGCTGCGCCGGCGCCAGGGCAACATCATCATCCCGGCCTTCGCGCTCGGACGCACCCAGGAAGTGCTGTTCCTGCTCGCCACACTGCGCAGCGAAGGCCGGCTGCCACCGATGCAGGTCTTCGTCGACTCGCCGATGGCCGACAAGGTGACCACGATCACGGCGAATCACCCCGAGTTCCTCGACGACGAGACGCGGAAGATGATGTCGATGCGAGGTTCGCCGCCCGAGGGCCTGAGCTTGCGTTTCACGAAGAGCGTCGACGAGTCGATGGCGCTGAACCGGCTCAAGGCCGGCGCCATCATCATTTCCGCCAGCGGCATGTGCGACGCCGGTCGCATCAAGCATCACTTGCGGCACAACCTGGGTCGGCCCGAGTGCGCGATCGTCATCATCGGCTTCCAGGCCGAAGGCACACTGGGGAGGCGCCTGGTGAACGGCGACAAGCATGTTCGCCTGTTTGGCGAGGATCAAGCGGTGCGCGCCAGTGTGCACACCATCGGCGGCCTCTCGGCCCACGCCGACCGAGACGCACTTCTCGGCTGGCTGGGCCGCTTCACGTCGGCCCCGGCCCGTACCTTCGTCGTGCATGGCGAGTCGTCGACGGCGTGCGGCTTCGCCGACACGATCGCCGCCAAGCTGGGCTGGCGTGCCGAAGCTCCGGCGGCGGGAAGCCGGGTCGATCTCTGAACCTTGTCGCCGAGAAGCAGATGCGGCGCCGAACGGCTCTGCATCACGTCGCGTCGCGACGCCGCGCCCGCTGAGGTCGCGACGCCGCGGCGTGCCAGCGCCGCAACCAGTCGGCAAGGAACTCGGCGAATGCTTCGGCCGCCGGCGGAAGTGCGCGCGAAACGGGCCGGTACAGGCACACCTGACGGATCGCCTCGGGATTCGTCACACGTCGCAGCAACAGCCCGAGCGGTCGCGCGACGATGCCGACGTAGGCCGGCGAAAGCGTCACGGCCAGCCCTTGCGCGGCGATGCCCAGTGCGGTCGTCATGTTGTCGACGACATCGACCGGCACGATGGCCGGTCCGTCGGGCGCGTTGGCGCGCATCTGTGCGACGCTGATCTCGTGGTCGCGCCCGGCGGCGACCAGCGCAACGTCGCGCAGATCGCTCCACTGCAATTGCGTTCGAGCTGCCAACGGATGCGACCGTGCGCACCACAGCACCCAGGGACTGTCGAAGACCGGTTCGCGCAGCACGCCGTCGGTGACGGCGCGGTCGGGACCGATCGCCAGATCGAGGTCTCCCGCGGCGACGCGGTCGACGAGCCGGTCGACCGGCGTGTCACGGATGTGGATCGCCACCTTCGGCCTTTCGGAGGTGAAGTCGCGCACCGCCTCCGGCAGCACCGCGCCCGCCAGCACCAGCGGCGCACCGATGCGCACGACGCCGGCAGCGCGGTTGCGCACGTCGGCGGCCGCCGATTCGGCGAGCTGCAGGTGGCGCAGCACGGTCTGCGCCTGGCCGACGAAGTCGCGTCCGGCGCTCGACAGCCCGACGCGGCGCGTGCTGCGGTCGAACACGCGGAAGCCCAGCGTCGCCTCGAGCTCGGCGACGAGCTGGCTCACTGCCGACGGGCTCAGCCCGAGCCTCTCGCCGGCCGCGCCAAAACTCAGCGTATCGGACACGGCGACGAAGGCCTCGAACTGGCGGATCGTGATGCGGGTCAGCGCCATCGGGTGATTATCAAGCTGCGCTTACCAATCGAACAGAATTCGTCGATTGCCGGTGGGCCGCGGCTTGCCGACACTGCACTGCGGCGGGCGCGACAGCACGCCGCTCGGAAAGCGAGCCCAGATGAGCAGCCCGGCAACGAGTTCGACCGCGCTTCATGTCGGCCTCGACCTCGGCGCGTCGCGCACCAAGGTCGCCGTCGTCGACGCCGACGGCCGCATCCTCGGCCACGCGGTGCGCAAGTCGGGCATCGACTTCACCGCGACGGCGAAGGCCTGCCTGGCGCAGGCGCTCGAGATGGCTGGTGCAACCGCCGCCGACATCGCCGGCGCGCTGTCGACCGGCTATGGCCGCGGCAACGTCGGCTTCATCACCGAGCAGACGAAGACCGAAATCGGCTGCCTGGCGCGCGGCGGCTTCCACCTGTTTGCCGAAGCGATCACGATCATCGACATTGGCGGCCAGGACAACAAGATCGTCAAGATCGGCGACGATGGCCGCCGCCTGGCGTTCAAGATGAACCGCAAGTGCGCCGCCGGCACCGGCGCCTTCCTCGAGGAGATGGCCAACCGCCTCGACGTCTCGCTCGAGGCGATGAACGCGCTCGCCGCGCAGGCCACCGAGATGATCAAGCTCGGCAGCTACTGCACGGTGTTCTCGGCCACCGAGGTGCTCGAGAACATCCGCGCCGGCCGGCCGGTGCCCGACATCGTGCGCGGCATCTTCTATTCGGTGATCCGCCGCGTGCTCGAGATGGACTCGCTGACCGAGCGCGTCGTGATGACCGGCGGCGTCGTCGCGCACAACCCGTACCTGGTCGAGATGACCGCGGAAATGATCGGGCGGCCGGTGCGGCTGTCCGCGCTGCCGCAGTTCGTCGGTGCGCTCGGCGCAGCGCTTTTCGCACGCGACAGCCTGGCAGCAGAGAGCCTGGGATCCGACGGCCGGCCCACCGGGACCACCCCCCCGCCAACGAACGAACAAGGAGACTGAGCGATGTCCGCAACGCGCAAGAGGATCGCCGCCACCGACCTGATGGGCCGGATCATGGCCGACTACTTCTACCAGCTGAACGACGCCGCCACGACCGGCAGCCGCAAGGTCGCGTGGTGCACCAGCGTCGGCCCCGCCGAGCTGCTGCGGGCGATGGGCTTCGTGGTGCACTTCCCCGAGAACCACGGCGCGATGCTCGGTTCGACACGGCGATCGACCGACCTGATTCCCGAGGCCAACGCGGCCGGCTACTCGCCCGACATCTGCTCGTACCTGACGTCGGACATCGGCGCGTACCTGAAGCAAACGACGCCACTGTCGAAGGCCTATCCCGGCATCGAGCGCGTGCCGCGGCCCGACGTGCTGGTCTACAACACCAACCAGTGCCGCGACGTGCAGGACTGGTTCGGCTGGTATGCCAAGGAGTTCGGCGTGCCGGCGATCGGCATCTCGAGCCCGAAGAACGTCGTCGACGTCGGCGACAGCCTGGTCGACGACGTCGCGCGACAGATCGAGGCACTGGTGCCGACGCTCGAATCGATCTCGGGCGCGCGGCTCGACATCGACCGGCTGCGCGAGACCGTCGCCCTGTCGCGCCAGTGCAGCGAGCTGTGGAAGGACGTGCTCGAGACGGCCAGGCATTCGCCGGCGCCGATCACCTTCTTCGACGGCACGATCCACATGGGACCGGCGGTGTGCCTGCGCGGCACGCCCGAGGCGCTCGACTACTACCGCGTGCTGCTGGCCGAGCTGCGCCAGCGCATCGCCGACGGCGTCGCCGCGGTCGACGGCGAGCGGCTGCGCCTGTACTGGGAGGGCATGCCGGTCTGGGGCCGCCTGCGCCAGCATTCGGAGCTGTTCGCCGAGCAGGGCGCCAGCGTGCTGGCCTCGACCTACTGCAGCAGCTGGATCTTCCCGGCCTTCGACGGCACCGATCCGTTCCGTAGCATGGCGCGCGCCTACCTCGAACTCTTCATCGTGCGCTCGGAGAAGTACAAGCAGCAGTACCTGCAGGACATGCTCGAGCGCTTCGACGTCGACGGCATCGTGTACCACGACGCCAAGACCTGCCCGTACAACTCGAACAACCGCTACGGCCTGCCGCAGCGGCTCGAGGCGCAGACCGGCATCCCGTCGCTGGTGCTGTCTGGCGACCTGAACGACTTGCGCTGCGTCTCCGACGAGCAGATGAAGATCAACGTCGAGGCCTTCGTCGAACAGCTGCTGGAGCGGGCATGACGCTGGACGCGCTGTTCCGGCCGCGCTCGGTGGCGATCATCGGCGCGTCGGCGCGCGAGCATGCGATCGGCCATTCCGTGATTGCCAACCTGCAGGCCTTCGGCTTTCGCGGCGCGATCTACCCGGTGCACCCGAGCGCGCCCGACATCCGCGGCCTCACTGCCTACCCCACCCTCGCGGCGATCCCGGGTCCGGTCGATCTCGCGCACATCGTGATCCCGAGCGCGCAGGTGCCGCAGGCGATGGCCGAGTGCGGCGCCAAGGGCGTCAAGGCGGTGATCATCAATTCGGGTGGCTTCAAGGAGACCGGCGCCGAAGGCGAGCGCCTGCAGCAGCAGTTCCTCGCCGAGGCGCGACGGCACGGCATCCGCGTGCTCGGACCGAACTGCCAGGGCATCATCAACACCGACCCGGGCTTTCGCGCCTACTGCAACTTCACCAACACGCTGCCGCAGGCGGGGTCGATCTCGCTGGCTGCGCTCAGCGGCGGCGTCGGCGGCTTCATTCTGCAGGGGCTGGCCGACATCGGCGTGGGATTGCGGATGTACGCATCGAATGGCAACGCCTGCGACGTTTCGATCGCCGAGATCCTGCGCTATTGGGGCGACGACGACGGCACCGCCGCGATCGTCGTCTACACCGAAGGCTTCGCCGACCCGAAGGAATTCCTGGACGTCGCGCGCGACGTTGCGGCGCGCAAGCCGGTGCTTGCGATGAAGGCCGGCCGCACCGAGCAGGGCGCGAAGGCCGCGGCGTCGCACACCGGATCGCTGGCCGGCGTGGACTTGGCAACCGAGCTGATCTTCGACAAGACCGGGATCCTGTCGTTCACCGACGAAGGCGAGTTGATCCGCGCAGCGATGGCGTTCGCGACGCAGCCGATCCCCAAAGGGCCACGGGTCGGCATCCTGACCAACACCGGCGGCCCCGCGGTGATCGCCACCGACGTGCTGGTGGGCGCAGGGCTCGAAGTGCCGGCGCTTGCGGCCGCGTCGGTCGAGCGACTGCGTACGAGCCTGCTGCCGCAGGCGGCGCTGCACAACCCGGTCGACGTGATCGCGACCGCCGGGGCCCAGCACTTCCGTGCCGCGCTCGACGTGCTGCTCGACGACGACGGGATCGATTCGATCTATCTGAACTTCGTCACGCCGTCGTTCACCGACACGAACGCGATCGCCCACGAGATCGTCGCGGCGAGCCGGCAGCGCCGCAAGCCCTTGGTCTGCAACTTCATGACCGACTTGGCGCAGGATCGCTTCCGCGAGACGCAGCGCATCCTGCAGGAAGGCGGCGTGCCGTGCTACGCCTACCCCGGCGACGCGGCGCGCGCGCTCGCCGCACTCGACCGCTATCGCCGGCTGCGCGAACGGCCGACCGCATCGCCGAGCGTTTTCGACGACGTCGACGCCGCGGCGGCGCGGGCAATCGTCGCCAACGCGGTCGCGCAGCGGCGTTCGATGTTGAACAGCGACGAAGCGGCGCGCCTGTTCGCCTGCTACAGGATCCCGGTTGCCGACTGGCGCATGGCCGACGACGCAGCGTCGGCCGCCGACGCCGCGACACAGATCGGCTTTCCGGTCGCGGTCAAGATCGACGCCGCGGCGGCCAGCCACAAGAGCGACGTCGGCGGCGTCTCGATCGGCCTCACCGATGCGGCGGCGGTACGCGCTGCGGTGGCCGGCATGCAGCAGCGTCTCGCGCACCTTGCACCGCTGCGCTTTCTCGTCCAGCGTCACGTCGCCGGCGGACAGGAGATGATCGTCGGCGCGACCCGCTCGGGCAAGCTCGGCCACCTGTTGATGTTCGGCCTCGGCGGCATCCACGTCGAGGTGCTGAAGGACGTCGTCTTCGCGCTCGCGCCGGTCAGCGCGCCGCAGGCACGCTCGATGCTCGCGTCGATCCGCGGTGCCAGGCTGCTCGACGGCGTGCGCGGCCGGCCACCGGTCGACAAGGCGGCGCTGGCCGAGCTGATCGAGCGCGTCTCGATGCTGTTGACCGACCTGCCGATGATCGACGAGCTCGACCTCAATCCGGTGCTCGCGTTCGAGCGCGGGGTCTGCGCCGTGGATGCTCGGGCCAGGATCGGCTGTGCCGGATTGAGCGTCGCTCGTCGGTGCGCCCCGGCGTTGTCGGAAGTGGGGGCAGTACCTCTGGTCGAGCTCTACGCCTGGGGCTTCACCACCGGTCCGACGACGCCCTCCAGGTTCGAGGTGAGCGCTCTTCGATACTCCGAGACGTAGAACTCCACCGCCGCCGGCATGTTTGCGTCGGTACCGCCAAGCGAGACGAAGTTGAAGGCGTTGTAGCGACCGGCGGCGAACAGGATCGCCGCGCTGGCCTCCCCGCCACTGCGGGACTCAGCCAGCCGGTTGGCGAGGTGGATGAACTCGTCGACGAGCTCGAGGAATTCCGGTGGGTATGGCATGGGCGTCTTTCAGTTGGATGTGCGGAGAAGCCTGTCCGGCCAGTGTGCCTTCGCCAGGCGCCGTGCGCCGCGCGACGTGCACGTGAGTCACGATCTTGTCGCGGCCGACCCGTGCCGCAGTGGGCAGGCACAGCGTAGACTCGTCGGGGCAGTCTGATCCGGCGCGCACGAAGGAACAGCATGAATGTCTATGAGGCCCTGGCCGGCCGGCACTCCGTTCGCGACTTCCTGCCGACGCCGGTGCCCGGCGCAGTGATCCGGCGCGTGTTGACGGCGGCGGCCCGTTCCCCTTCCGGCGGCAACGTGCAGCCCTGGCACATCGACGTGGTGGCCGGCGAGCGGCTGGACGCGCTGAAGGCGATCATGCAGCGCCGGCTGCAGGAGGTGGCGGCGGGCGATGCCTCGGAGCAGCCCGATTACGACATCTACCCCAAGGAACTGGTCGCGCCCTACCGCGACTACCGCTTCCGTCTCGGCGAGGCGATGTACGCGACGCTCGGCATTCCGCGCGAGGACAAGGTGCGCCGGCTGCAATGGTTTGCGCGCAACTACCAGTTCTTCGGCGCGCCGATGGCACTGTTCTGCTCGATCGACCGCCGCATGGGGCCGCCGCAGTGGTCCGACCTCGGCATGTTCCTGCTGTCGGTGATGCTGCTGCTGCGCGAGGAGGGGCTGGACAGCTGCGCGCAGGAGTCGTGGTCGATCTATCCGCACACCATCGCTCGCTTTGTCGGCATGCCGCCCGAGCGCATGCTGTTCGCCGGCATGTCGATCGGTCATCGAAACCCCGACCACCCGGTCAACCAGCTGGTGTCCGAGAGGGCCGAGATGTCGCAGTTCTGCACCTTCCACGGCGTCTGACAGCCGCCTGCGGCAGTCTTGGTTCTGCTCGCCTTCACTGCAGCAGGCCGTCGACGAACTCTCCGCTCAGCACTGTCGAAGTACCTTCGCCAGCATCGGCACCACACTGATGGCATTGCTGGGATGCGGCACGCAGTCGGTGCTCCAGACGCGGCCGACACCGGCGGTTCGCAACTCGTCTGGCGCGTTGCCGACGAACAGCGCATGGGTCACTGCCACGTCCACCGACACGGCGCCCGCTGCCAGTCACCAGCCGCGCCGCTGCCGAGAGCGTGCATCCGGTGCTGGACATGTCGTCGACCAGCACGACCGCTCGGCCTCGGCAGTCCGGGGACGCAGGCAGCGCAACTGCTACCTCGTGATCGCCGTGGCGCTGCTTCCGGCAGCATGCATGGTCGGCCACCGGCGAGCAGGCCCGTGCCGCCTCGCCCACCCATTGCGCCGACTCCTCGTCCGGGCCGATCAGCAGGGGTCGACTCACGCGCTGCGCGACCCACGCGCCGATCAGCGCGGCGGCCGACAGCGACACCGCGCGGCAGCCAGGCATCACGTCCTGCAGCGAGGCGATGCGGTGCAGGTGGGGGTCCACGGTCACCACGGCGTCGAAGCGGCTGGCCAGCAGGCCGCCGACATGGCGCTGGCTGACGGCCTCGCCGGGCGAGAAGGCGATGTCCTGCCGCATGTAGGCCAGGTACGGGCAGACCAGCACCAGGTGCTGCGCGCCCAGCTCCCGCGCCGCGGGGGCAGCGATCAGCAATTCCACCAGCTTCTCGTTGGGTTGATGCAGGCTGCGCAGCAGCACCACGCGGGGCGGCAGTTCGGCGGGAAGTCGCAGCTTCAGCTCGCCATCCGGAAAGCGGTGACGCTCGATCAGCGCCAGCGGCACCTCCAGTGCCCGGGCCAACGCAGCCGCCGTACCGCGCTCGTCGTCGAAGGCCAGCACGCAATCCGGCGCCGGGGCGCCGCTCATCCGGCGGGTCCGATCGGCGAGGTGACCTGGTAGCCGCTGTCGCGCACCGCCATGTCGCGGGCAAAGCTCAGATCGGCGGGGTATCGGGCGTGGATGCGGTACAGCGCCTGGCCGGCGGCCACGGCATCGCCGACCTTGCGCAGCAGATCCACTCCTGCGCCGCTGACCTGCGGCGCGCCGGCCAGGCGGGCAATGCGCGCCAGGCGCAGGTTGTCGATCGCACTGACGATGCCCTGGCGCTCGGCGTTCACCTCATGAGTCAGTTCGCCCAGTGCGGGCAGGCTGGCGCGCCGTCCCTGGGCATCGATGATCGCTTCCATCTGAGCCAGCGCGCGGCCGGATTCGAGGATGTCGCGGGCAATGCGCCAGCCGTCGCCGCCGCGCACGTCGGGGTCGAACTCGATCACTCGTCCGGCCAGACGCAGCGACTTCTCGCGCAGGTCGGCCGGTGCGGCGGGGTCGTTGTGCAGCACGCGCATCACGTCGCGCGCTTCGAGCACCGGTCCGATGCCGTTGCCGATCGGCTGGCTGCCGTCGGTGATCATCACGTCCAGCTCCAGGTGCAGCATGGCCGCGACGTACTCGAACAGCTTGCGCAGACGCTGCGCGGCCGGCATCGACCGCACCTTCGCAGTGGGGCCGACCGGGATGTCCAGCACCAGGTGCGTCGAGCCGGCGGCGATCTTCTTCGACAGGATCGACGCCACCATCTGCCCCGGCGAGTCGATGCCCAGCGGCCGCTCGACCGAGATCAGGATGTCGTCGGCGGGCGACAGCCCTGCCGCGCCGCCCCAGGCCAGGCATCCGTTGGTGTCGCGGACGATCTGCCTGAGGCGTTCGAAGGGCAGTTCCACCTCGGCCAGCATCTCCATCGTGTCGGCGGTGCCGGCGGGCGAGGTGATCGCGCGGGACGAGGTCTTGGGGCACAGCATGCCGTGCGCAGTGACGATGGGCACCACCAGCATCGAAGTGCGGTTGCCTGGAATGCCGCCGATGCAGTGCTTGTCCACCACCGGGCCGCCGCGCACGGCGTGCTGCCAGTCGAGCCTGCGGCCGACCTCGATCATCGCTTCGGTCAGGTACAGCACTTCGTCGCGTTCGAGGTCGTAGCCGTTGGTGGCGACGACGAAGGCGGCCAGTTCGATCTTCGAATAGCGGGCCTGCGCCACGTCGCGGATGATGGCGTGCAGATCCTCGCGCGACAGCCGCTCTCCGGCGATCTTGCGATGCAGGGCGGACAGTGAAATCGGCGACTCGGCCGGTGAGACTCGGGCGGCATGGCCGGCCCCGACGTTCAGCCGTGCGAAGGCATCTTCGGACAGTCCCAGCTCGTCAGGCTGCACGATGGCGGCATCGTCGACCACGTTCAGCACGGCGCTGATGGCCATGCCATCGGCACGGACCATCACCTTGGACAAGGCCTGGAAACCCGCTGCCCGAACGACCGCGCAATCGCGGTGCAGGTAGAC
The DNA here is from genome assembly GCA_963802435.1 of uncultured bacterium. GTDB lineage: Bacteria > Pseudomonadota > Gammaproteobacteria > Burkholderiales > Burkholderiaceae_C > CAIKUF01. Next base: position 110,922 of record CAWDIT010000005.1, on the reverse strand, counting down.
CACGCTCTCGCGCCAGGTATCGATGGCGACGCGTCGGATGCGGAGATCCTCGACTTCCATGCCTGGACTCTAACGCGCAGCTCGAGCGCCGCCCGCCGAGCACTGGCATTCTCCGCAGCAAGGGCCCCGCTGTCCGGCATTGCGCAGGCTTTCGTGCTGCGTGCCACGTCCGTGGCCTGGCCTCGTTGCGCGCTGGGCCCTGGCATTCATCGACACAGCGCGTAGCATGAGACGGTTTGGCGACAGCTCGGGAAGTGAACCGACGAGGTGAATGATGCTGATCTTCCGGCAACTCTTCGATCCTCAATCCTCGACCTACAGTTACCTGCTCGGCGACCCCGCGGCGAGCGAGGCGATCCTGGTCGACCCCGTGTTCGAGCAGGCGACGCGCGACGCGGCGCTGCTCAGGGAACTCGGGCTGCGCCTCGTCGCCACGCTCGATACCCATGCCCATGCCGACCATGTGACCGGAGCCTGGCTGCTGAAGAAGCGGCTGGGCTCGAAGATCGCCATTTCGGCGGCGAGCGGTGCCGAGGGAGCGGACATCCGGCTCGCCGACGGCGACCTTGTCCGCTTCGGCGCTCGCCATGTCAGGGCGCTCGCGACGCCGGGCCACACCGACGGCTGCATGACGTTCGTGCTGGATGACACGAGCCGTGCGTTCACCGGCGACGCACTGCTGATCCGAGGCTGCGGGCGCACCGACTTCCAGCAGGGCAGCGCGCGCAGGCTCTACCAGTCGGTCAGGACGCGGATCTTCACGCTGCCCGACACGTGTCTGCTCTGGCCGGGGCACGACTACCGCGGGTTGACGTCGACCAGCGTGGCCGAGGAAAAGGCGCACAACCCGCGCCTCGGCGGCGACATTTCCGAGACGGACTTCACGGGCTACATGAGCCATCTCGGCCTGCCGCATCCGAAGCAGATCGACGTGGCCGTCCCCGCCAACATGGTGTGCGGCCGACCGGCCGACGAGGCGGTGGCAATCGACGGCCCGGACTGGGCACCGCTGACCTTCACGTTCGCCGGGTTCTGGGAAATCGAACCGACCTGGGTGGAGGAGCACGGTGCCGGGTTGCAGATCGTCGACGTGCGCGAGCCAGACGAGTTCGCCGGCCCGCTCGGCCACATCGTCGGTGCCCGGTTGCTGCCACTGGGCGATCTGGAGAAGCGCGCGGGAGAACTGACGAAGGAGCACCCCATCGTCACCGTCTGCCGAGCCGGCGCGCGCTCGGCGCAGGCGGCAGCGATCCTCAGGAAGGCGGGCTTCGGGAATGTCGCCAACCTGGCCGGCGGCATGCTGCGCTGGCGCGCGCAGAACCTGCCGACGCAGGGCGGGCGGGACTGAAGCGCATCGGCGGTCGACACGGTCTTGCGCAGCCCACCCGATTGAACGAGCATGCGTTCGTGACTGCAGCGGCACTGACCCGTCTTGCCACCCCGGCCCTGTCGGCCCTGGTGCTCTGCTCGTTCGTCGCCTGCGCGGGCGAAATCGTCGCGCCAACCCCGCCGATGCGCAGCAGCGCCGAATGGCTCGAGGCGATCGAGCGCGAGATCGGCGATGCAGCGTGCGAGACCAGCGCGCAATGCCGAACCATCGGCGTGGGCGCCAAGGCGTGCGGAGGCCCGGAGGCCTACCTCGCGTGGTCCAGCGCGGTGTCCGACCCGGCCCGTCTGGCCGCGCTGGTGTCCCGCCACCGGGAGGCGCGACGGCAGGAAGTCGAGCGCAGCGGCATGCTGTCCGATTGCCAGATCACGCCTGACCCCGGCGCAGTCTGCACGGGCCACGCGAAGGATGGCAAGCGGGTGTGCCAGCTCGGCCAGCGTGGCCGGCTCAACCCGGTCTGACTCGCCACTTCAGTTCGAGTTCGGAGAAGGCCATGGCAGGGCGGGGCTCGAAGTCGGTACGCGTGTAGGAACCTGGCGATTGCGCCGGCTACTGGCAGACGGCGGCGTCCGTCGGCGGCGAATCGAGGCGCTTCGCGCTGCGCGTCGTCACGAGGTCGTGCCGCGCGCGAGGGTCGCGGCTGCCACGAGCGGCCTCAGGCCGGGACGAAGCACCTGCGCAGCTGTGCAGAGAAGGCCTGAGTTTGAGTCGCCTACTCTGCGCAATTCCATAGGCGCTTCGATTCGGCGACTCAGGCCGGAACGAAGCACCTGCGCAGCTGTGCAGAGAAGGCCTGAGTTTGAGTCGCCTACTCTGCGCAATTTCATAGGCGCTTCGATTCGGCGACTCAGGCCGGAACGAAGCACCTGCGCAGTTGTGCAGAGAAGGCCTGAGTTTGAGTCGCCTACTCTGCGCAATTCCATAGGCGCTTCGATTCGGCGACTCAGGCCGGAACGAAGCACCTGCGCAGCTGTGCAGAGAAGGCCTGAGTTTGAGTCGCCTACTCTGCGCAATTCCATAGGCGCTTCGATTCGGCGACTCAGTGCAACGCGCAGGCTCCCGGCCCACCCGGGTGGCCGCACGAGCCGCATGGACCCGCGGCGACCGGCGCTGCCTGCGCCGTCGATGCCGCCGTGGCAAAGACGGACAGCCGCTTCTCGAGGTCGCCCGACTGGCAACTCGGGCACTGCGGGACGGTACTCGAGCGAACGAGCGCCTCGAACTCTCGCCCGCACTGGTGGCATGCATATTCGTAGATCGGCATCTGTGGCTCCTTTTCTGCCCTGCATTGTGAATCAGTCCCGCGGCTCGTTGCAGGCCTGCTCATCAACGAGTTAACCGCCTCGGCTTCGCCCGCCGGCGAAACGCCGCAAGCCGCCCCTCCACCGCAACGACGTGGCCGCTGCCTCGCTACGGCGCGTCGAAGAAGTAGCGCTTCAGCCCGGCCAGGATCATCTCCACCGCGATCGCAGTCAGCACCAGGCCCATCAGCTTTTCAAGCGCCGAGACCACCGAATCGCCGAGCAGGCGGCGGATGCGCCCGGCCAGCAGCAGCACGGCCCCCGAGACGATCATCGCCACGCTGAGTGCCGCCACCCATTCCATCAACCGCCCGGGCTGGCGCGAGGCGAGCAACAGCACCGTGGCCATGGCCGACGGTCCGGCGAGCAGCGGAACGGCGAGCGGGAAGATCAGCGGTTCGCGCCCTTCCTCGATGCCGTACACCGTCGAGCCCGAGGCGAAGATCATGCGGATCGCCACCATCGCCAGGATCACGCCGCCGGCCACTTCGAGCGAGCGCTCCGAAAGCCGCATCACGCGCAGGAACACGTCGCCGAAGAACATGAAGGCGAACAGCACGACGAAGGCAATGCCGGTCTCGCGCACCGCCACCCAGCGGCGCCGAACAGGCGCCACGCCGCGCATGACCGTGATGTAGATCGGCAGGCCGCCCAGCGGGTCGAGCACCAGCAGCAGCAGGACGAGGGCGGAGGCGAAGCTGTGATCCATTCGTTTGGTGCCGCCTCAGTCGAGCGCCGGGCCGCCCCGAGCCGACTGAGCGCCCCTCGGGGGCCGAGCCCGGACACAGGCAGTCCGGTGGACTGCATGTGCCTGGTGAGGGGCTGGGCCACTGGCCCAGCGCGGCCTGCACGGCCGCGAACATAGTGAGCTTGGGGTCGTCATCTCTAGCGCCCGCGCATGAACATCGTGTCGAGCTCGCGCAGCGTCACCTGGCGCCAGGTGGGGCGGCCGTGATTGCACTGGTCGGAGCGCTCGGTGCGTTCCATGTCGCGCAGCAGCGCGTTCATCTCGGCGAGCGTGAGCTGGCGGTTGGCGCGCACCGCACCGTGGCAGGCCATCGTCGACAGCAACTCGTGCTGCGCGCGCTGCACGATGCTGCTCGCCTCGTGCTCGGCCAGCTCGGCCAGCACGCTGCGCACCAGGTCTACACCGTCGCCGCTGGCCAACGCGGCAGGCAGGCTGCGCACCGCGAGCAGGTTCGCGCTGAGCGGCGCGACGTCGATTCCCAGCGTGCGCAGCGCGTCGGCCTGTGCCTCGGCGATGGCGATCTCCTGCGGCGTCGCGACGAAGGTGAGCGGGATCAGCAGCGGCTGGGTCTCGATGCCAGCGCCCGCGAGGCTTGTCTTCAGGCGCTCGTAGACTACGCGCTCGTGGGCCGCGTGCATGTCGACGATGACCAGCCCCTGAGCGTTCTCGGCGAGCACGTACGCGCCGCCGATCTGCGCCAGCGCGCGGCCGAGTGGCCAGGCCAGCGCGGCGTCGCACGCCGGCTCAAGCGGCTGCCCTGACGGCGGCGTCACGCGCCACGCTGGCGGGGCCTCCCGTGCGGTCAGCACCGCCAGCTGCTGCAGCGCCAGGCCCGCCTGCACCGGCGCCGCAGCGCCGCGCCAGGACGCGCTGGACGACGCAGCCGACCTCACCGGAGACTCCGCCGCGATCGGCGCAGTGGCGGCGTCGGCCGCCCGCGTCGGCGCCAGCGCCGCCTCGACGGCATGGCGCAGCGCCTGGTGCACCTCGCGCCCGTTGCGAAACCTCACCTCGATCTTGGTCGGGTGCACGTTGACGTCGACGCTGTCGGGCGCGATCTCGATGAACAGCGCGTAGCAGGGCTGGCGCGCGCCGTGCAGCACGTCTTCGTAGGCGGAGCGCACGCCGTGCGCGAGCAGCTTGTCGCGCACGTAGCGGCCGTTCACGTAGAGGTACTGCTGGTCGGCGCGCGAGCGTGCCGCGTCGGGCGTTCCCGCGTGGCCATGGATGCGCATCAGCCCGAGTTCGACCGACACGGCGCGGCTGTTGGCAACGAACTCCTCGCCCAGCACCTCGCGCACCCGCTGCTGCGCCGCGTCGGGGCCGCGCGCAGCGCGCCACTGCTGCTGCAGCCTGCCGTCGTGCCAGACGGCAAAGCTCACGTCGGGGCGCGTCAGCGCGTGGCGGCGCACGGCCTCGAGGGCGTGCGCGAGCTCGGTGTTCTCGGTCTTCAGGAACTTGCGCCGCGCTGGCGTCGCGAAGAACAACTCGCGCACCTCGACCGTGGTGCCCACCGCGCGCGCCGCCGGCGCCAGTTCGCCGCTGCGCGCGTCGATGCGCTGCGCATGCGCCGCGTCGGCGGTCCGGCTGGTGAGCGAGAGGTCGGCGACCGACGCCACGGCCGCCAGCGCTTCACCGCGAAATCCCATCGTCGCCACGCCTTCGAGCTCGGCGAGCGTCGCGATCTTGCTCGTCGCGTGGCGCCGCAGTGCGAGCGGGAGTTCGGCGGCGGGAATGCCCTGGCCGTTGTCTTCGACGACGATCGCACGCACGCCGCCGCCGGTGAGGCGCACGATCACCTCGGTGGCCCCGGCGTCGAGCGCGTTGTCCACGAGTTCGCGCACCACGGAGGCCGGCCGCTCGACGACTTCGCCGGCGGCGATCTGGCTCACCAGTTCATCCGGTAGCTCGCGGATCGGGCGGCGGGCAAGGGCATCGAGCGCGACGTTCATTCGCCGATTGTAGAAAGCGAAGCTTCGGTGAAGACCAACTTGTACTCAAGTTATGTCGAAACCAAAGCGAAGCTTCGGTGAAGACTAACTTGTACTCAAGTTATGTCGAAACCAAAGCGAAGCTTCGGTGAAGACCGACTCGTGCTCAAGTCATGCCGAAACCCAAGCGTGACGCGATGGAACCGAGGTGCCGCGGATAATCCTGCCCATGGACATCCTTCTCTATCTCGTCGACTTCGTCCTGCACGTCGACAAGCACCTGTTCAGCTTCGTGCAGGCCTACGGCACCTGGGTCTATGCGCTGCTGTTTCTCATCATCTTCGTCGAGACGGGACTCGTCGTGATGCCCTTCCTGCCCGGCGACTCACTGCTGTTCGTCGTCGGTGCGCTGTGCGGCGCGGGGCTGATGAGCCTGCCGCTGTCGATCGGGCTGCTCACCGCGGCGGCCATTCTCGGCAACCAGAGCAACTACACGATCGGGCACTTCTTCGGCCCGCGCGTGTTCCAGTGGGAGGACTCGCGCTGGTTCAACAAGCGCGCGTTCAACCAGGCCCACGATTTCTACGAGAAGTACGGCGGCATCACGATCGTGGCGGCGCGCTTCATGCCGTTTCTGCGCACCTTCGCGCCGTTCGTCGCCGGCGTGGCGCAGATGACGCGCTCCAAGTTCACCTTCTACGACGTGACCGGCGGCATGCTCTGGGTCGGCGGCATCACCCTGGCCGGCTACCTGTTCGGCAACCTGCCGTGGGTGAAGGACAACCTCGAGAAGATCATCTGGGCGGCGATCCTGCTCCCCGGGCTCGTCGTGCTGTTCGGCGCGTGGAGGGCACATCGCAAGACGGCTGCGGCGAAGGCCTGATACGGCTTCGCATTCAGTCAATAAGGAATCCGGGTGGCTTCGGACTCGTTGAGATCGGTGCGACAAGCGGCCTTGATCCCGGCTGTATCGACGCCAAGGCCTGAGCGAGGCCGAGGGCGGCGGGTGACCGGCTGCCTCCGTGTCCCCCGACGCCAGCCTGACGGCTGGTGTCTCCTCCTTTACCTGCGGCAGCCGGTCACCCACCGCCCTCGGCCAGGAAGCAGCGGGACACTCTTGCGTGCGCGCCGGTACGACAGCGGTGGTGGAGAGCGCCAGGACGGGCTGGCGTGTTCTGCGCAGGTAGAGGAGGAGGCGGTGGCCGAAGGCCGACGCCGGGGGACACGGAGCAGAACACGGCAGCTCGGCCTGACGCTCGCGCGCCAAACTACCGAAGCGGGCGCCCTGATCTAAGCAATTGAATGCAAGACCGTATGAATGGCGCGCGGCACGCCCCGACTGTCGACCGAAGACCACCGATGAAGCCCGATTCGTCTGCTCGTTCCCCGCTGCTCGAAGGGGTCATCCAGATCGTGCGCCAGGCCGGCGCGGTCGTGATGGCCGTCTACGCCACCGAGTTCACCGTGCGCGGCAAGGAAGACACGTCTCCGGTGACCGATGCCGACGAGCGCGCCGAAGCGGTGATCGTGCCGGCGCTCGAAGCCCTGTTGCCCGGCGTGCCGGTGGTGGCCGAGGAGGCCGTGGCTCGCGGACACGCGCCGCGGCCGGGCGCAAGCTTCTGGCTCGTCGATCCACTCGACGGAACGAAGGAATTCATCAATCGCAACGGCGAGTTCACGGTCAACGTCGCGTTGATCGAAGCTGGCGTGCCGGTGCTCGGCGTGGTGCTGGCGCCCGCGCTGAACCGTCTCTTCGCAGGCGCGACCGGGCTGGGCGCGTTCATCGAAGACGCCGGCGGGCGGCGCGCGATCGCATGCCGTGCGGTGCCGGCCGACGGCCTGAGCGTGCTGGCCAGCCGCTCCCACGGCGACGCTGCTGCGCTGGCCGCCTTCCTGGCTGGCCGCAAGGTGGCGTCGCTGGCCAACGCGGGCTCGTCGCTGAAGCTGTGCCTCGTCGCTGCCGGCGACGCCGATCTCTACCCGCGCCTGGGTCGCACGATGGAGTGGGACATCGCCGCCGGACACGCCGTGCTGCGCGCTGCAGGCGGCGACGTCTGGTGCCTCGACGGCACGCCGCTGCGCTACGGCAAGCCCGGCTTCGAGAACCCGCACTTCGTCGCGTCGGGGCAGCCCTTGTCCTGGCCTGTCGGGCGTTGAATTGGGCCCGCGCCTGGGCGGCCCGGACCGTCACCGGGCGAGCGCACGCCGCAGTTCCGCCGCGCACAGCGCCACTGCCGCATTGGCCTCGTCGAGCACCCTGCCCATCGTGATGAAGCCGTGGATCTGGCGCTCGAAGCAGACGTGCGTACCGCGGTTTCCCGACTCGCCCAGGCGCTGTGAATACATCAGCCCCTCGTCGCGCAACGGATCGTAGCCGGCGGTCAGCACGAAGGCGGGCGGCAGGCCCGAGAGGTTTTCGTGCAGCAGCGGCGAGGCGCGCCAGTCGAGGTCCTGCATCGGGTCGGGCAGGTAGTGGTCGTGAAAGTAGGTCACGGTGTCGGCGGTCAGCAGATACCCCTGGCCGTTGGTCTGGTGCGACGGCGCCGTGCGGCGCTGATCGGTCGCCGGATAGATCAGCAACTGGAACACGATGGCCAGATCGCCCGCATCGCGCGCCGCAAGCGCCACCACGGCCGCCAGGTTGCCGCCTGCGCTGTCGCCGCCCACAGCGAGCCGAGCGGCATCGACACCGAGTGCGGCAGCGTTGCGCTGCACCCAATAAGTCGCGGCCAGGCAGTCGTCGACGGCGATCGGAAAGCGGTGCTCGGGCGCCATGCGGTAGTCAACGGCCACCACGGCACAGCCCGCCGCGTTGGCGAGTTCGCGGCACAACACATCGTGCGTGTCGAGGTCTCCCATCAGCCAGCCGCCGCCATGGAAGTAGACAAGCACCGGCAGCGGAGCGCCAGGCGTAGCGCCGATCGGGCGAACCAGGCGCAGCGGAATCGCCCCGTGCGGGCCCTCGGCCTGCAGATCGCGCGCCAGCGCCACCTCGGGTGCATCGGGCTGGGTGAAGGCGCGCCGCTCGCGGTAGAAGGCACGCGCCTGTGCCGGCGACAGCAGGTGCGTGGGCGGCAGGCCGCGCTGTTCGATGAGGTCGAGCAGGGCCCGGGCCTGGGGATGCAGCATGCGTAGCTCCTCGGTTGCCGGCGTCAAGCAGCGGCCCAGCGCCGGCCTGCGTCCGCCTGCTTCGTCACGGTCGGCAACTCGTTCACGCGGCCGCCGGCACGGCCGACGGGACATGGCTCATCGCATGCTCGGCGAGGGCCGTGATCGTCAGCGATGGATTCACGCCCGGATTGGCCGGCATCGCGGAGCCGTCGCAGACGAGCAGGTTCCGATAGCCGAAGACGCGGTTGTGCCCGTCGACGACGCCGCTCGCGGCGTCGCGCCCGATCACCGCGCCTCCCATGATGTGCGCCGTCGTCGGGATGTTGGCGAGCGACTCGAAGAGCCCGCTCTGCGCCACGCCGCCAGTGTGGGCGGCGAGCCACTCGGCCGCCTCGTTGGCCAGCGGGATGAAGGTCGGGTTGGGCTTTGCCGGATCCTGCTCGGTCGACAGCCCGAAGCCGCCGAACCAGCCCTTCCTGGCCCGGAACGAGATCGCGTTGTCGAGCGTCTGCATGACGAGCAGCAGCACCGTTCGACGGCTCCAGCCGAAGGGCCACAGCAGCTTCTTCGCGAAGCGCAGCGGATGCCTTGCGGCGCTGCCGAGCAGCCGCAGCGGCCGCGTCAGGCGCGTGCCGTCGCCAGTCAGCAGCGTGACCTGCGTCGACATGAAGTCGCCCTTGTTGCCGTAGGTGACGAACTCGATGTGCGTATCCGGACGCGGATGGATGCTGGCGCTGATCGCCACGTCGTTTGCGGGCTTGAGCTTGTCGTCCGGCAAGGTCACGCCGAGGATGGATTCGCTGTTGGTGCGCACCAGTTCACCGAGCCGGTCGCTGATCCGCGGCAGCGATCCGCCGTGCTTGCAGCGGGCAAGCAAGCGGTTCGTGCCCAGTGCCCCGGCAGCGATGACGACGCCGCGCGTGGTGAAGCTGCGCCGCTGCTTGCGCAACCACGCCCCGGGCCGCTGCGTCGTGACGCGATAGCCGTCGCTGCCGTCCGCGGCGCCGAGCGGCTGGATGTCGACGACCTCGTGCTCCGCCAGCACCTGCGCGCCTGCCTTCTCGGCAAACCACAGGTAATTCTTCAGCAGCGTGTTCTTCGCACCGACGCGGCAACCGACCATGCACGCGCCGCATCGCTTGCACCCCGTGCGCGCAGGCCCGGCACCGCCGAAGTAGGGGTCGGGCACGGCCCTGCCGGGCTCGCCGAAGTAGATGCCGACCGGCGTGCGATTGAAGGTGTGTGCCACGCCGAAATGCGTCGCCATCTCCTTCAGCAGTTGCTGACCGTCGCTGGCGAACGGCACGGTGTTGACGCCCAGCATGCGCTCGGCGGTGGCGTAGTGCGGCTTCAGCGCCGCGGCCCAGTCGTCGAGCGCCGCCCATTGCGGGTTCGCGTAGAACGCCGGCGCGGCACGGTACAGGGTACAGGCATACACGACGCTACCGCCGCCCACCGCCGAACCGCTGGCGATGAAGACATCCTTGAACACCGACAGGCGAAGAATCCCGCGCAGACCGAGCGCCGGCGCCCACAAGAAGCGGCGCAGGTTCCAGGTCGTCGCCGCGTGGTCCTCGTCGCGATAGCGCCGGCCGCACTCCAGCACGGCGACCCGGTAGCCCTTCTCGGTGAGTCTGAGCGCCGACACGCTGCCGCCGAAGCCGGAGCCGACGACCAGCCAGTCATGATCGAACGAGTTGTTTGCCATGTACGCATGATGCCGCAGGAGTCTCGGGACGGCTCCCTAGACGCCTGTCGAGCCGCTAGGCATCATGGTCGCCGAGCCAGGGCAGATGGCCGGTCTCCGACATCGTAGGAGCCTGCAGCTCGCCTCACGAGCGCTACGCAATCCACGCCAGTGGGCAGCGCGCCGTACTGGTGGTGCCCGCGGCTGTCCAGGCGCGAGCGGCAGAACGCGTCGGCGACGAAGCCGGGTGCGTGCTGCACGAGCAGCGCGGCCTGCAGGCCGACTGCCATGCGATCGACCAGGTCGCGCGCGCGGTACTCGATGTCGGACGGGTCGGTCAGGTCGACCCGCAGGTCGCGCACATGGCGATCCAGCGAGGCGTGGCCACCGCTGGCGCGCGCCAATTCATCGAAGCAGGCGCCTACCACCTCCGGCGACCTGCGCATTGCGCGCAGCACGTCCAGGCACTGCACGTTGCCGCTGCCCTCCCAGATCGCGTTGACCGGCGACTCGCGGAACAGGCGCGGCATCGGCGAATCCTCCATCACGCCGCTGCCCCCGATGCATTCCATCGCCTCGACGGCATGCTGGGGCGTGCGCTTGCAGATCCAGTACTTGCCGACCGCCGTGAACAGGCGGACCAGCGCGTCTTCGTGCGCGTCGGCGCGGCTGTCCATCGCCCGCGCCATGCGCATCATCAGCACCATCGCGGCCTCGGACTCCAGTGCCAGGTCGGCAAGCACGTTGCGCATCAGCGGCTGATCGGTGAGCAATGCGCCGAAGGCCTTGCGCCGGCTGCAATGGTGAACGGCCTGCGCCAGCGCCATGCGCATGCCGGCGGACGAGCCGATCATGCAGTCGAAGCGCGTCATCGCGACCATCTCGATGATGGTGCGAACGCCGCGCCCTTCGTCGCCGACGCGCCAGGCCAGCGCGCCGCGCAGCTCGGTCTCGCACGATGCGTTCGATGCATTGCCCATCTTCTGCTTCAGGCGCTGGATCTGCATGGCGTTCCCGCTGCCGTCGGGCCGCCAGCGCGGCATCAGGAAGCAGGTGAGCCCGGCAGGCGTCTGCGCCAGCGTCAGGAAGGCATCGCACATCGGCGCCGAGACGAAGAACTTGTGCCCGACGAGCTCGTAGGCGGGGCCCGGCCCCTCGAGTCCCAGCGGCACGGCTTGCGTCGTGTTCGCGCGCACGTCGGAGCCACCCTGCTTCTCGGTCATCGCCATGCCGATCGTCGTGCCCTGCTTGGCCTCGGCCGGCCGGTTGGATGGGTCGTAGACGCGCCGCGCCAGCCGCGGTTCCCACAGTGCCGCCAACTCGGGCTGCACGCGCAGCGTCGGCACGGCGGCGAAGCTCATCGTGACCGGGCAACCGTGCCCGGCCTCGACCTGCGAGTGCAGATAGAACCTGGCCGCGCGCGCCACGTGCGCCCCCGCCCCGGGCGAGGCCCAGGGCGCGCAATGAATGCCCTCTTCGATGGAGGTCTTCATCAGCGCGTGGTAGGCCGGATGAAAGCGCACGAGGTCGACACGGTGGCCGAAACGGTCGTGGGTGTCGAGCTCCGGCGGGTTGCGGTTGGCGAGCACCCCGAGCTCGAGGTAGTCGGCCGCGCCGATGCGCGCGCCGAACGCGCTCAACGACGCCTCGGCGGCAGCAGCACCTTCGCGCCGTACCGCCTCGCGCAGCGCCACATCGGTGTCGTAGAGGTTGAAGTCCACGCGTTCGGTGGACACGTTGATCACCTCGTGCGTGGAGGCGAGATAGCGTTGCGCCTGGCCCAGCGCTTCGAGATCGTTCAAGGCGTTCATGACATGTCCCTTCATCGATGGAGCCGGGTCTCGATCTAGCCGACCAGTCCCTTCGCCAGCGCAGTGGCGTTCTGCGCGGTCAGCGCGTAGATCGAGAGTTGCGGATTGGCGCCGATGCTGGTCGGAAACACCGAGCCGTCCATCACCGAGAGATTGGCGATCTGGTGGTGTCTGCCGCGGCTGTCGACGACGCCGCGCGCCGGGTTCTCGCTCATCGCGCAGCCGCCCATCAGGTGCGCGGTGAACAAGCTGGCGCGGAACTTCTTCATCGGCAGCTCGGCGATGGATCGCCTCGCTTCGTTCCAGTTCGCGTAGTACGGCGCGTCGAGGTGCGCCGGGCGCACCTGCCTTGCCCCGGCCGCGAACTGCGCTTCGACCATGCTCAGGTAGGCGCGGCGCGCGCCGTCCCACACGTAGTCGCTCAGGTCGTAGTCGAGGATGGCGCTGCCATCGCCGGCAAGGCGCACGCTGCCGCCCTCGCTCTGCGCGACGAAGCCATCGCGCAGCAGGGCGAGCAGCGCATTGCTGTGCGGGAACAACGCCATCTCCTCGCGCAACGCCTGGCCATGGCTGTTGATCACGCCCGAGCCGATCCCGGGAAACATCGGCGGCACCTCGATCTTGTAACCCATGGCTCCGGTAGGCCCATCCTTCCACTGGAAATGATCCGAGGCGATCGACTGCGGCGTACCGTAGAAGCCGTCGATGCGCTCGGGCATTGCCGCCAGCGACAGCACCACCGGATGGATCATCGTGCGCTTGCCCAGCAGCTCGTGCGGGTCGGGCAGCTGCGAGCGCAGCAGCAACGCCGGCGTGTTGATCGCCCCGCCGGCAGCGACGAAGTGCCTTGCCTTGATCGTCACTTCGATCCCGCTCGCCGTGCGGCCATCGCTGCGCAGCGCCTCGCCGACGGCGCCACTGATCTTGCCGCCGGCATGCCGGAACTCCCGCACGCGCAGCCTGTGCACCAGCGTCGCGCCGTGCTGAAGCGCGACGGGGATGGTCGACACCAGCATCGACTGCTTGGCGTTGACCGGGCAGCCGAAGCCGCAATAGCCCGAGTCCCAGCAATCCTTGACGTTGCGCGGGATGACGTGCGATTCCCAGCCGAGCGCGTCGCAGCCGCGCTTGAGCACGCTGTTGTTCGCGTTCGGCGCCTGCGTCCAGGGCGCGATGCTCAGCCGCTCTTCCATCTTCGCGAACCAGGGTGCCATCTCGTCGACGCCGTGCGCCACGACCTCGTGCTGCGCGGCCCAATGCTGCAGCGTGGGCGCCGGCGTGCGGAAGCTCGATGTCCAGTTGACGGTCGTCGTGCCGCCGACCGCGCGTCCCTGCAAGACGGAGATCGCCCCGTCCGAGGTGGCGCGTGCAGCGCCCTCCTGGTACAGATCGCGATAGGCACGCGCCTCGTCCATGTCCTTGAAGCTGTCGGAGGTCTTCAACGGCCCCTCTTCCAGCAGCACGACCTCGAGGCCGGCGAGGGCGAGGATTTCGGCGGCAACCCCGCCGCCCGCGCCGCTTCCGACGATCGCGACATCGGCTTCGAGCGTCAGCGGCGAGGCCAGCGTGGAGGCGTCGACGACCTTCCAGCCCGAGGCAATCCCCTCGGCGTAGATGTCGGGAATGGCCATGATCCGATCTCAGGAGTTGACGGCTTTGAAGACGTGGGCCAGCGGCCCCGGGTAGCCCGATGCCTGCCAGCTGACGGGCAGCACGTAGTAGCTGGCGCTGACGAGCTTGACAAGGATGTTGCCGCCGGCGTTCAGCGTCGCGAACCGGCTCGCGCGCCAACGCTCGAGGAAGGCCTGCAGTGCCGCGCTGCTCGCCTCGTTCCACGCGCCGACGCCGGCGAGCACGTAGCGCAGCGGTGCAATGGCCAGCAGGTCGAGCAGCTTGCGCAGTTCCTGCCGGCTGTTGAGATCGAGCGCCGCACAGGTGCCGTCCAGGTTTCGCAAGATCATTGCGACGCGCGCGCTGCGCTCACCGGCATCGAGCTGCGCGAGGTCGACGACGATGGCCGGCGCGAGCGCGCTGAACATCTCGACGTCGCCAGGCTGCAGGAAGGCGAAGTCCTTCGCGGGCGCCTTCGCCGCCTCGCCGCAGCCGGTCAGCGTGCCCAGCCCGCCGGCAAAGCTCAGCGCCAGCGAGAAACCGGCGCCGACCTTCAGGAAGTCGCGGCGAACCAGGCCCGGCGGGCCGCCGTGCGCGCGGGGGAGCGATCTAGGTCCCATCGTCCGTCCTCGAAGCTCAATCATCGAGTGGCCATTGTCGCGCTACTGCAGGGCGACAGCACCGCCGCGCGCCTTGCCTTTGCCCGGTGGCCGGCAGGCGGCCGTGCCCTTGCTCCGTCCAGCGCGTCAGCGCTCGGGCTGCCGGCTCACCTGCACCGTCGCCGTCAGGCCGAGATAGGCGTCCTTCGAGCCGAACCAGCTGCCCGCGACGGGCGCCGCGTGCGACGGGTCGCGCGCGACGCCGACGCGGATCAGCTGGCTGCCGCCGAGCAGGTTGTTCGTCGGGTCGAACGGCACCCATCCGGCCCCCGGCAGGTAGGCCTGCAGCCAGGCATGGGTCGCGCCGGCACCGGTGACCGCGCTGCCGCCCGTGCCCGTGCTGTCGAGCGCCGGGTCGTACAGGTAGCCCGAGACGAAGCGCGTGGCGATCCCGAGCCGGCGCGCCGCTTCCATCATCAGCAGCGCGAAATCGCGGCAGCTTCCGCTGCCCAGCGCGAGCGTCTGCAATGGCGTGCGCGTGCCCTCCTCTTCACGCTCGGCGTAGGCCAGCGTGTCGCGGATGTGCTGGTTCATCTGCACCAGCAGATCGCGCGTGCCGGTCGGCCCGTCGGTGCGGATGAACTGGCGCGCCCACGCGGTGAGTTCCCCCTTCGGGTCGTCGTAGTGCGGGCGCAGGTAGTGCTCGAGGTCGAAGCGCTCCTCGACCGAATAGGCGAACGGGAAGATGTCGGCCGTCGGGGCCAGCGGAAGCTCGAAAACCGGGCCCACCGCGTGCTCGATCGTGAATGAGCAGACGATGCGCAGCTCGGTGGCGGGGGCGATCGGCTGCACCAGCGCGACCGAGTTGGAGTGCGGGTCCTGGATCATGCGCACGATCGCCTCGGGGCTCACCTGCAGGTCGGTCGCGAGCACGCGCAGATCGTGGCTGTCGCGCGGGCGGAACATCACGCGGTGCTCGCCGAAGGTCACCGGCTCGCGGTAGCGGTAGACGGTGGTGTGGACGATGTCGTAGCGGACGGGCATGGTCGGTTCGCGAAGCTCAGGCCGCATCATGCACGCTCGCGCCCGGTGGGCCCTACAGAGTGCGACTCCGCGCCAGCGGCGGGTTGCGCGCGAAGTAGCGCTGCACGCCGCTGGCGAGCGCGTCGACGAGTCGGGCCTGGTACGCCGGGTCGCGCAGGTGCGACTCCTCGACGGGGTTGGAGATGAACCCCGTCTCGACCAGGATCGACGGGATGTCGGGCGCCTTCAGCACCGCGAAGCCGGCCTGCTCGACGCTGCCCTTGTGCAGCCGGCCGACCTTGCCGATGCGCGAGAGAACCTCGCTGCCGAGCTTCAGGCTGTCCTTGATCTGCGCCGTCGTGCTCATGTCGAGCATCGTACGCATCACCGTCGCATCGGCCGCCTTCAGGTTGACGCCGCCGACGAGGTCGGCGGCGTTCTCGCGCTCGGCCATCCAGCGTGCGGCGCTGCTGCTGGCGCCCTTGTCGGACAGCGCGAACACCGACGCGCCGCGCGCCTGCGGCGTGAAGAAGGCGTCTGCGTGGATCGAGATGAAGAGGTCGGCCTGGACGCGACGCGCCTTGGCGACACGCTGGCCGAGCGGGACGAAGTAGTCGTCGTCACGCGTCAGCATCGCGCGCATGCCCGCGTTGGCGTTCAGGTGCTCGCGCAGTCGCAGCGCGACGGCGAGCACCACGTCCTTCTCGCGCAAGCCGCTCGGGCCGATGGCGCCCGGATCTTCGCCGCCGTGGCCGGGGTCGATCGCGACGATGATCAGGCGATCGATCCGGCTCTGCGTCAGCAAGGGCGGCGTCGGCTCGGGAGCCGGTGTCTGTCGCGGCGGCGCGGGCACGGTGGCGAGCGGAGGCAATGCCCCCGGCGGTGGCGACGGCTTGTCGAGCCTGCCGATCAGCTCCTCGAGCGCGTCCTTCACTGCCGCGGCAGCCTGTTGCTCGGCCAGTTCCTTCTCGCGGATCAGCGCCAGCAGCGGATCGGGCGGCGTCGTCGGATAAAGGTCGAACACCAGGCGGTATCGGTAGGCCGCGACCGGGGCCAGCGTGAACACCTGCGGCGCGGTGTGCTGCCTGAGGTCGAACACCAGGCGCACCACGCGCGGCTGGTTCTGCCCGACGCGCACCCCGGCAATGAACGGGTCGTCGGCGCGCACCTTGCCGACGACCTCGCGCAGCGCCGGACTGAGCTCGAGCCCCTCGATGTCGACCACCAGACGCGACGGGTTGTCGGCCACGAAGTGCCTTGCCGAGAGCGCCGCGTCCGACTCTATCGTCACCCGCGTGTACTCCTCGGCCGGCCAGACCCGCACGGCAATGATGGCCGCGCCCCAGGCGAGCTCGCGCGCCGCCAGGCACAGCACCAGCGCGCCGCCGCTCCTGAGCAGCTCGCGCCTATGGACCCTCACGGCAGCAACTCCCGGCCGCGTGCACTGTGGGCGAGGAAGGTCGCTGCGCGACTGTCGTCGTCGCCGATCGCGATCGCGATGCTGAGGTCGGGCGCGGGCAGCAGACCCGCCGCCTTCTCGGGCCACTCGGCGATCTTCAGGCCGCGGCTCGCGTAGACGTCGCGAAAGCCTGCGTCCTCCCACTCCTGCGGGTCGTCGAAGCGGAAGAAGTCGAAGTGCCAGACGTCGCCGCCGGGCAGTTCGTAGGGTTCCATCACGGCATAGGTCGGGCTCTTCACGTGGCCCTGCACGCCCAGGGCGTGCAGCAGGTGACGCACGAAGCTGGTCTTGCCGGCGCCGAGCGGGCCACGCAATTCGACGATCGCATCGCGCAGGGCCGGCCGCCCAGCCAGAACGCGGGCCGTCGCGGCGCAGGCCGCCTCGTCGCGCCAGTGGACGCTGCGGCTTCCTAGAATCGGCGGATGGGGGTCGATGCTCGGGTCCTGGATGGTTGCGCGCTGCTGCGAGAGATTCGCAGCTGGGCGAACGAGCTTGGATTTTCCCAGATCGGCGTGGCCGACGTCGATCTGAGCGCTGCCGAGCCGGGCCTGCTCGCCTGGCTCGCGGCAGGCTTTCACGGCAGCATGCACTACATGGCTGCGCACGGCCTGAAGCGCGCCCGGCCGGCCGAGCTCGTGCCGGGCGCCGTGCGCGTGATCACGGCGCGGATGGACTACCTGCCGCGCACCGCGCCCTCGGGTTGGCAAGCGATCGAGCTGCGGCGCCTGGGCGACACGGCGCGGGCGTCCGTATCGGTCTATGCCCGCGGCCGCGACTATCACAAGCTGCTGCGCGCGCGCTTGCAGTCTCTCGCCGCGCGCATCGCGGGAGCGGTCGGCCCGTTCGGCCACCGCGTGTTCACCGATTCGGCGCCGCTGCTCGAGGTCGAGCTCGCCGCGCGCAGCGGCATCGCCTGGCGCGGCAAGCACACGCTGGCCCTGCACCGCGAGGCCGGCTCGATGTTCTTCCTCGGCGAGATCTGCGTCGATCTGGCGCTGCCGCTCACCGCGCCGGTCGGCGCGCACTGCGGGCGCTGCAGCGCCTGCATCGATGCCTGCCCGACGCAGGCGATCGTCGCGCCCTACCGGCTCGACGCACGGCGCTGCATTTCCTACCTGACGATCGAACACGACGGGCCGATCCCGGTCGAGCTGCGCCCACTGATCGGCAACCGCATCGTCGGTTGCGACGACTGCCAGCTCGCCTGCCCGTGGAACAAGTACGCGCAGCGCAGTCCGCTGCCGGACTTCGATGTGCGCGAGCCGCTCGCCGACGCGACGCTGCTCGCGCTGTGGGCATGGGACGAAGCCGAGTTCCTGCATCGCACCGAAGGCAGCGCGATCCGCCGCATCGGCCACGAGCGCTGGCAGCGCAACCTGGCGGTGAGCCTGGGCAACGCGCTCGGCGCCGCACCGAGCGGCGAGATCGAGCGGGCCTTGCGCGAGAGGTTGCCAGAGGCGAGCGCGCTGGTGACCGAGCACATCGAGTGGGCGCTGCAGCAGCGTGCCGGCTGATCTGCCCGGCGGGTCGGGTCACCTACGGTGCCTTCTTCCCCCCTGTGGCCGAGCGCATGGCCTGCAACTGCGACAACAGCCACGTTGCGCTCTTCAGTGGCGCGGCGTTGCCGCACCGGACCAGGTACGGCTCGCCGCTCATGCTGCTGCCCGATGCGGCCAGTTCGATGAACTGCTCTGTGGTCTGCACCGCGCCCCGGTCTTCGAGGTACTTGAGCTTGCGCAGCAGATGCGGTCTGGCCTCCGCGCCCGTGTACCAGGTGCCGTTGCGGTTGAATTCGCAGCCCGAGGCTTCGAGCCGGGACAACAAGGCGTCGATCTCCGTCCTGGCGGCAGGAGCAAGAGACGCCGCAGCGACCGCCGCAACGAAGAGACAGCCCAGCATGAGAAGCAGAAGACGTCGCATGAATGCTGCCGATTCCATTGCGGGATGCGTGGCGGCGCGATCGTATGCAACTCGATCAGGGCCGTTCGCACCGCAGTTCATGGCGCAAGAAGTCCTAGAGCAGCCAGTCGATCGGCAGGGTCGACAAGACCTCGACCTTCCAGCGCTTGAACCCGTCCGTTTCCGGATCGACGTCGTAGCGCTTCTCTTCGCCCGAAGCCGTCCGCTCGATCCAGATCAGCCCGTCGCCCGTCGGGGCGAGCCGGACTTCGTAGGCGAGTTGCGGCACGGACGTGTCGAAGAAGGTGGCGAGCTGTCCCGCGAACATCGGGCTGTCGATCACGACGCCCATCTCGGTGTTCAGCCGCGCCGAGCGCAGGTCGAAGTTGAACGAGCCGACGAAGATGCGAGCGCGGTCCACGGCGTAAGTCTTCGCGTGGAGACCCGCGGCCTTGCCAGATCCGAACTGGCCCTTCACCTTCAGATCCCTTTCATGGATCGCCGTCGGCTTGAGCTCGTACAGGGCAACCCCCGCCAGCAGCAGATCCCGGCGCCGCTTCATGTAGCCCGCGTGCACGATGCTCTCGTCGGATGCCGCCAGCGAGTTGGTGAGGACGCGCACCTTCACGCCGCGCCTGGCCAACTCGGCCAGCAGCGGGGTGCCTTCGTCACCGGGCACGAAATACGGCGAGACGATGTCGAACGACTTCTCCGGCCGGCCGAGCCTCTTCATCAGCTCCGGGAAGAGCAGCACGTCGGTGCGCTCGGCCGTGTCGAGCGTCTTCGCCGGATCGTCGTACAGGACACGCGCCGGTGTCCATTCGAGTGCGAGTTGCCTGGTCTGAAGTTCGGTGACGAGCGTCGACCCGCGCACCGCCTTGACGTAGTCGACCGCGACCGGATCCCCGTGTGTCGCCGCGAACCTGGCCTCTAGGCTTGCAGCGCCATCCGGCGCAGCTGTGCCGACGAGGTCGGCAGCCCGATAGGCCGACGCGCTGTTCCAGTAGAGATCGAACTCCTTGGACACCTCCTGCACGACCGGGCCGACGGCCAGCACGTCGAGATCGGCAAAGCCGATCCCGCTTCCGGCACCGAAATACTCGTTGGCGATGTTGCGTCCGCCGACGACCGTGACCTGGTTGTCGACGGTGAACGACTTGTTGTGCATGCGCCGGTTCAGGCGAGTGAAGTCGGTCAGGTAACCGAGGGCACGCGACCCGCGGTAAGCGAACGGGTTGTACAGGCGCACCTCGAAGTTCGGATGCGCATCGAGCGCGGCGATCGTCGGATCGAGCCCGCTCGTGTTCGCGTCGTCGAGCAGCAGGCGCACTCGCACGCCGCGCTCGGCCGCCTTCCACAGCGCCTCGAACAGCAGGTTCCCGACCTCGTCGCCATACCAGATGAAGTACTGCGCGTCGAGCGACCTCTGCGCCGCGGCGGCGAGCAGAACGCGGGCTGCGAAGGCATCGTGAGGTTCGGGAAACTTGTGGATTCCGGACAGCCCCGGATGCGCGGCGACGGTCGGCGCCACAGTGCGACCCATCCTTGTCTCGGCCGTGTCGGTGAATGCAGTCGACGCGATGCGGTCCTGCGGCGGCGGCAGGCTGGCGCAGCCCGTCAACAGCGCGAGCGTGGCAACGGCCGCTGCGAGGATTCGGCGCACTTCGATCACACCGCCCCCACGGGCCTAGGCGGCCGGGCGGCCCAGGCGGTCGCCGTAGCGCGAGCGCAGGCGCTCGACGATCTCGTTCATCATCTGCATCGTCTCCTGCTCGCCGAGCGCAACCACCGCCCTGTCGCGCACCGAGTAGTGCATCATCAGCAGCGAGCGCAGCTTGTCGAAGGCGCGCGGGTTCTGCGAGCCGCAGACGAGCGTGTCCTTGTGCAGCACACGCTCGATCACGCCGGGGTCGAGCAGCGGTATCTTGCAGACGGACGCGAGCTGCGCGATCTCGCGGTCGATCTCGTCGAAATGCTTGAGCCACCTGACGTGGCGATAGTTGGGTTGGTCGTCGGGCTTGGCTTCGTCGGTCATGGCAGGTTCTCCTCGCGGGTCGTCGGGCATCGTCGGCAGGATCGATGATAGTCAACCGCCCAGCGCGATGACGACGGCCTCGACGATCGCACCCAGCAACACCATGACCAGGCCCGCGCGCCACGGCTTCTGGCCCGCGTAGCGGCCCCAGCCGTAGCCGCAGAGGAACAGCATCGCGATCGCGATCGCGGCCGAGACGCGCTTTGCGATGGACGGGTCGGCGATGAAGACGAAGGGCAGGACCACCGGAAACGTCGACGCGAAGACCAGCGTGAAGACGCCCACAGCGCCGCGCAGGTCGCGTCCCGTCACGCGGACGACCGGGGTCTCTCCCGAAGGGCGGGCGATGATCCACTGCCGGACGCGCTCGAGCTCTTGCGAGCCGAGGGCACCGGAGAGTCCTCCCAGCTCGTCGGCGATGATCCGGTGGGTCTCTTCGGGCCGGGCCGCGGCGTGCACGGCCTGCACGAGCCTTGCTTTCCGGCCGCGAACGACGAGGTTGCGCGCCACGTACATCACGCCATCGACGAAGCCCCATGCAATGTTGCAGCCTATGGCGGCTACCAGCATGGAGCGGATCTCCTCGCGGCCGGCCGACGCCACGCTCAGCGTGCCGGTGAACGTGAGCACCATGAAGAGCCCGAACAGGACTTCGGAGATGCGATCGATCGGGTCGAGCACCCGGGCGCCACCGCTGTTCCCGCTGTCTGCCATCATCGCTGCGATCCTCCGGTGCTCGTCATGACCTCCGTTCCTGCCCCTCGGCAGTCCGGCCCGGGCCTGTCGCGGCGGGGACGGTGTAGCTGGCGACGGCGTTGATGGTCTCGTCGGCACCGCTTCCCGGCGTCACCGCCAGCGCGGCGAAGTGCTCGAAGTCGGCCGCGCCGCTCATTTCCCCATCCTCCGTATCGGTGCCATTGTCGTGACAGCCTGGGCTCCTCGATCGAGGCGAATGGATTATCCTCAGCCAGCAGGTTCAGTCGAACGACTCGAAGGAGATGAAGATGGCAAAGAAGCACGCCGAAGTAGCCAGTCCGGACGAAGGTAAGGTCGACCAGAAGATTGCCGAAGGCCAGCGCAGCGAGGCGAAGGCGGCATCCGGGGGCAGGAAGCGCGACGCTGCGGCCGCAGCTGCAGCTGCAGAGCAGCCCGCCGAGGCAACCGCCGGCGGGAAGATCTCCGACAAGGCCTACGCGCGCGAGATGAAGAAGCTTCACGTCGAGCTGGTGAAGCTGCAGCAGTGGGTCGTGCACAAGGGCCTGAAGGTCTGCATCATCTTCGAGGGCCGCGACGGCGCCGGCAAGGGCGGCACGATCAAGGCGATCACCGAGCGGGTGAGCCCGCGCGTGTTTCGCGTCGTCGCGCTGCCCGCGCCGACCGAGCGCGAGAAGTCGCAGATGTACGCGCAGCGCTACCTGCCGCACCTGCCGGCCGCGGGCGAGGTCGTGATCTTCGACCGCAGCTGGTACAACCGCGCCGGCGTCGAGCGGGTGATGGGTTTCTGCAGCGACGAGCAGGCGACCCAGTTCCTGAACATGGTGCCGCTGTTCGAGAAGCTGATGGTCAAGTCCGGCGTCATCCTGCTCAAGTACTGGCTCGAGGTGAGCCCGAGGAGCAGACCCGCCGGCTCAAGGCTCGCATCGACGACGGCCGCAAGATCTGGAAGCTCTCGCCGATGGACCTGAAGTCCTACGACCGCTGGGACGACTACACGAAGGCGCGCGACGAGATGTTCGCCGCCACCGACACCGGATCGGAGCCGTGGTTCGTGGCCCGCTCGGAAGACAAGAAGCGCGTGCGCCTGAACGTGATCAGCCACCTGCTGGAGCACGTGCCCTACAAGGCCATCAAGACCGAGAAGGTCGTGCTGCCCAAGCGCAAGATCGGACGCTACAAGGCGGTCGACTATCAGTTCAAGTACGTGCCGGAACGGTACTGACCGCGGCGCCGCGGGCGACGGCTGCCCTCACGCCGTAGCGCAGCAGGCGGTCCGGACCCCATGAACGAGCCTGCGATGCAAGCGAAGGCAAGCCCGTCCCTCACCGACGGGCTGCGCCTCGACGTCGTCGCCGGCCTGACGGCCGCGGCGGTCGTCCTGCCCAAGGCGATGGCCTACGCGACGGTGGCCGGGTTGCCGGTGGCGGTCGGCCTCTACACCGCCTTCCTGCCGATGCTGGTCTACGCGCTGCTCGGCTCGTCGCGCGTGCTCAGCGTCAGCTCCACCGCCACGCTGGCGATCCTGGCCGGCACGCAGCTCGGGCTGGCGGTGCCCGACGGCGACCCGGCCAAGCTAGCCACGGCGACGGCCACGCTCGCCGCACTCGTCGGCGCGATGCTGCTGGTGGCCAGGCTGCTGCGTCTGGGGTTCGTGGCGAACTTCATTTCCGCGCCGGTGCTCACCGGCTTCAAGGCCGGCATCGGCCTCGTGATCGTGCTCGACCAGGTGCCCAAGCTCTTCGGCATCCACATCCCCAAGCAGGGCTTCTTCCGTGACGTCCTCAGCGTCGCGCAGCACGTTCCCGAGGCCTCGCTGCTGACGCTGGGGGTGGCCGTGACGACGTTCGCGGTCCTGATCGGCGTCGAGCGCCTGTTGCCCAAGGCCCCGGCGCCGCTGGTCGCAGTGGGCGGCGCCATCGCCGCGTCGTGGTACTTCGGTCTGCAGGCGGCGGGCGTGTCGACGGTCGGCCTGATTCCGCAAGGCTTTCCCGCGCTCACGCTGCCCGATCTGGCGCTGATCGAGCAGCTCGTGCCGGGCGCGCTCGGGATCGCGCTGATGAGTTTCACCGAGACGATCGCGGCCGGTCGCGCCTTTGCGGGCCCGAACGATCCGCCGATCAACGCGAACCGCGAGCTCGTGGCCACCGGATCGGCCAATGTGGCGGGTGCGCTGTTCGGCGCGATGCCGGCCGGCGGCGGCACGTCGCAGACGGCGGTCGTGCGCTCGGTCGGCGGGCAGTCGCAGAAGGCCTCGCTGGTCACCGCGGGTGCCGCGGTGGCCACCATGCTGCTGCTCGCGCCGCTGCTCGGTCTGATGCCGCACGCGACGCTGGCAGCCGTCGTCATCGTCTATTCCGTCGGTCTGATCAAGCCTGCGGAGTTCCGCGCCATCCTCCACGTCCGCACGATGGAGTTTCGCTGGGCGCTGATCGCCTGCGTCGGCGTGCTGGTGTTCGGCACGCTCAAGGGCATCGTGGTCGCGATCATCGTGTCGATGATCGGCTTGACCGGCCAGGTTGCGAACCCGCGCGTGTATGCCATCGGTCGCAAACCCGGGGCCGACGTGCTGCGACCGCTTTCGCCCGAACACCCGGACGACGAGACCTTGGAGGGCCTGCTGGTCGTGCGGCCGGAGGGGCGGCTGTTCTTCGTCAATGCGCAGAACGTGACGGAACAGATCGGCGCGCTCGTCACGAAGCACCAGCCGCGCGTGCTGGTGCTCGACCTGAGCCGGGTACCCGACATCGAATACTCGGCGCTGCAGGCGCTGATGGAGGGCGAGAAGCGGGCGACCGACCGCGGCGTCGACGTGTGGCTGGCGGGGCTGAACCCCGGCGTGCTCGAGGTCTTTCGGCACGCCGGGCTCGACGAGAAGTTCGGCCGCGAACGCTTGCTTTTCAACGTGCGGGCGGCGATCGAACGCTACCGGGCGTTGCCGGCGACCGGTGCGGACGCGGGCGTCAGATCGGCGCGTGCTGCGCCGCCAGCACCGCCATCCAGAGCGGAATGCTGAGCGCGCACAGCATCGTCGAGACCGTCACCAGCCCAGCCACGAACGGCCCCTGGCCGCCCATGCGTACCGCCAGCACATAGGCGCTCGGGGAAGTGGGCAGCGCCGCGAACACGACGAGGATGCTGCGCTGCGCCGGCGGCAGCGCGAGCAGCGCGCACAGGCCCAGCGCGACGACGGGCAAGGCCAGGTGCCGGATCGCCAGCAGCGACGTGGCGAGGCCGGGCGAAACCTTCAGGCCGCCGAACTTCAGTCCCGCGCCGACGGTCATCAGGCCCAGCGGCAACGCCGCCAGCCCGATGCGCTGCAGGGCGGTGGCCACCGCGTCGGGCCAGTGCAAGCCGGCGAGGTTGGCGAGGAGACCGGCCACGGTGCTCAGGATCAGCGGGTTGCGAACGATCTCGCGCCCGTAGGCGTGACCCCCCTGGCGAGCCAGCGGCCACACCGCGGCCACGTTGCACAGCGGCACGCACAGCGCGATCAGCATCGCGACCCAGGCCACGCCCTGCGGCCCGCCCAGCCGCTCGGCCAGCGCCAGCCCGATGAACGAATTGAAGCGGAACGCGGTCTGCGCACCGGAGGCATGCAGCCCCCGATCGACGCCGGGCCACAGACGCAGCGCGTAGGCGAGCGCGATGCCGCTGGCCACCACGCTCCAGGCGCCCACGGCCAGGCCGATCGTTGCCCCCGGCTGCAGCGGTGTCTTGACGATGGAGTTGAACAGCAGCACCGGGAACAGCACGTAGTAGACGAGCCTTTCGACGCCGTCCCACACGCCGCGGCCGAGTGCCGTCCAGCGGCACAGCAGGAAGCCGAACAGGATCAGCAGAAAATCCGGAATCAGCAGCAGCGCGTGCGACATGCGCCGAGTGTGCCATCGGCCCATCGGCGTCGTGGCCCGAAACCGCTATGCTCGCGCCACCCAAGCGGCAGCAGACCCTGCGACGATGACAGCCCTCCCCCGTGCTCAGCATGGCCGGCGACCGCCGGCGCAGGTTTCCGGCCGTCGGGTGCGCTGACACGTGGAGGCATCGACGTGACCCCGCTCGAACTGAGCCTCGACGCCATCGACTGCTTCATCGACGCGCTGTGGATCGAGGACGGCCTGTCCGCCAACACGCTCGCCGCCTACCGGCGCGACCTGACGCTCTACGCGCAGTGGCTCGCCGCAACCCATCAGCGATCGCTGAACGAGAGCCGCGAGACCGACCTGCAGGCGCACGGCGTGGCGCGCCATGCGATGACCCGGGCGACGAGCGCGAACCGGCGCCTCACCGTCTTCAAGCGCTACTTCCGTTGGGCGCTGCGCGAGCATCGGGTCGGCGCCGACCCAACGCTCAGGCTGCTCACGGCGCGCCAGCCGATGCGGGTGCCCAAGACCCTCAGCGAGGCGCAGGTCGAGGCGCTGCTCGCCGCGCCCGACGCCGACACTGCGCTCGGCCTGCGCGACCGCGCGATGCTCGAGCTGATGTACGCGAGCGGCCTGCGCGTCAGCGAGCTGGTCGGTCTGAAGAGCGTCCATGTCGGCCTGTCCGACGGCGCCCTGCACGTCTCCGGCAAGGGGGCCAAGGAACGCCTGGTGCCGTTCGGCGAGGAAGCGCGGCGCTGGCTCGAGCGCTACATGAAGGAGGCGCGCGCGGCGATCCTCGCTGGCCAGAGCAGCGACGCCCTGTTCGTCACCGCGCGCGGGCACGGCATGACGCGGCAGATGTTCTGGCTGCTCGTCAGGAAGCACACGCTTGCCGCCGGCATCACCACGCCGATGTCGCCGCACACGCTGCGCCACGCCTTCGCGACACACCTGCTCAACCACGGCGCCGACCTGCGCGCGGTGCAGATGCTGCTCGGCCACGCCGACATCTCGACGACGCAGATCTACACCCACGTCGCGCGCGAGCGGCTGCGCATGCTGCACGCCGCGCACCACCCGCGCGGTTGACGCGGTTGAACTTCCGCGCTGCGATCCGGTCTGCGACAGATGCGAAAGTTCCTTTCCCCCCGCCGCTGGCTCGCCGTCGCAGCGCTCGCCATCGCCACGCTCGCCGGCTGTGCCACGCTCGACACCCAGCAGCGTCAATGGATCTTCAGACCGGTCAAGGAGACCTTCTGGGCGGGCGCACAGGCGGCCGATGGCATGGCGCCGGTATGGATCGACTTCGAATCGAAGGAGAGCGGCACGCCGGCGCGGCTGCACGGCCTGTGGCTCGCCAATGACGATCCGGCCGCTCCGGTGCTGCTCTACCTGCACGGCGCACGCTGGGACGTGACGGGCAGCGCCGCCCGCGTCCGACGCATGGGCAACCTCGGCTTCTCGGTGCTCGTCATCGACTACCGTGGGTTCGGGCAAAGCAGCGACCAGAGCGCCGACGCGCTGCCGTCCGAAGCACGCGCCTACGAGGACGCGCATGCGGCCTGGGCCTGGATCGCCCGCAATCATCCGCAACAGCGCCGCTATATCTTCGGCCACTCGCTAGGCAGCGCGATCGCGGTACACCTGGCCACCGAGGCGCCCGATGCCAGCGGCCTGATCGTCGAGGGCAGCTTCACGTCGATCCCCGCCGTGTTCCAGAGCATGCCCTGGGGCTGGCTGCCGGTGACGGGCCTGATCACGCAGCGCTTCGACGCCGCCAGCCGCATCGGCAGGGTGGCCGTGCCGGTGCTGGTCGTGCACGGCAGCGACGACAGGCTGATTCGCCCCGAGCTCGGCCGCGCGCTGTACGAGCAGGCGCGCGAGCCGAAACGCTTCGTGCTGGTGGACGGCGGCTCGCACCACAACACCAACGCACTCGGCCAGGCGCAGTACGGGGTGGCACTGCGCGAGCTGTTCGGCCCCACGCTGTAACGCGGTCGCCGAGCGCTGCTGCGGCCGCCGTCTCGCGCTACCGTCGCCCGAGGGGAAGAAGACGGCGTGGGGCGGCGCGGCGCTTCCCCGAGGCGTGCTCCAATCGGTGCCGGAGCACGATGCCATGGCCACCCTCAAACTGAAGAAGCCTCCCGCCCCCGGCCGCAGCGGCCGCTCGCCGGTGCGCGCGTCCGGCCCGAAAGCGCGGCCGACGCTCGCGCAGGCGCAGGCCCAGGTGAAGGCTGAACGCGAAGAGCGTGATTCCGCCCGGGCGCCCAGAGCGCCCCGACCGCCCGAAAGGCCGCCCAAGCGTGCATCGGCCATGCCCCATCGCGACGCGCAGCGCACGCAGCCGCCGCGCGGCGAGCGCCCTCGTCCGCCACGGCCAGCCCGCCCGGCCGAACCCGTAGCGGCGCAGCCACCCGCGTCCCTGCGCCTGTCCAAGCGCATGAGCGAGCTGGGCATCGCTTCGCGGCGCGAGGCCGACGAGTGGATTCCGAAGGGCTGGGTGCGCGTCGACGGCCGTGTCGTCTCGGAACTCGGTTCGCGCGTGTTGCCCGGGCAGCAGATCACGATCGATGCCAAGGCACGCTTCCAGCAGGCGCAGCGCGTGACGGTGCTGTTGAACAAGCCGGTCGGCTGGGTCAGCGGCCAGGCCGAGGACGGCTACGAGCCGGCGATCGTGCTCGTGAAGCCGCAGACGCAGTGGCGCGAGGATCACTCGGGCATCCGCTTTCTGCCCGAGCATCTGCGCGGGCTGGCACCGGCGGGCCGCCTGGACATCGATTCGGTCGGGCTTCTCGTGCTGACGCAGGACGGACGCATCGCTCGCCAGCTGATCGGCGAGGATTCCGAGGTCGAGAAGGAATACCTGGTGCGGGTGGAGCCCGCTGCCGGCGAGCCGCTGTCGGCCGCCGGCCTGGCGCTGCTGAACCACGGGCTCGAGCTCGACGGCGAGGCCTTGAAGCCCGCGCTCGTCGAGTGGGTCAACGACGAGCAGCTGCGCTTCGTGCTGCGCGAAGGCAAGAAACGCCAGATCCGCCGCATGTGCGAAGCGGTGGGGCTGAAGGTGACGGGACTGAAGCGCGTGCGCATCGGCAAAGTCGTGCTCGGCGACCTGCCTCCCGGGCAGTGGCGCTACCTGCGGCTCGACGAGCGTTTCGCCTGAGAGGTGTCTCTCGAAGCACGCTCACGCTCAGCCCGCCGCCTCCACCACCATCTGCACCCGCTGCCGGCCGTTGTACTCATCCAGGCTCAGCCGGTAGGCAAGGCGCACGCGCGCGGGTAGAGGCTCGCTGCGACCGAACCAGATCGCATCGCGCACGGCGCCGGCATGGCGCAGCGTGAGCTTGAGGTGCTTCTCGCCGACCAGGCGCTGCGAGATCACGTCGACCTCGTCGACCCAGACCGGCGCCTCGAAGGCCTGGCCCCAGACCTGGGCGTCGATGGCGCGCACCGTCTCGATGCTGAAATGCTCCGCAGCGAGCGGCCCGTCGGTCGGCAGCGTGCGCGCGAGCGCCGCTGCGTCGAGCCATTCGCGCGCGACCTGCTGCAGCGCGACGTCGAACACGTCGAACGTGTCTTCGGCCAGCGTGCAGCCGGCCGCCATCGCGTGGCCGCCGAAGCGCAGCAGCACGCCGGGATGACGCTTGCTGACGAGGTCGAGCGCGTCGCGCAGATGAAAGCCCGCGATCGAGCGGCCCGAACCTTTCAGCAGCCCGTCGCGGCCGCGCGCGAAGACGAAGGTCGGGCGATGGACGCGATCCTTCAGGCGCGATGCGACGATGCCGACCACGCCCTCGTGGAAACCGGGGTCGAAGATCGCCAGCGCGGGCGGCGGCTCGGTCGCGGCGGCAGCGCGCTGCAGCAGGGATTCGAGCATCGCCTCGGCCTGCTCGCGCATGCCCGATTCGACCTGGCGCCGCTCGCGGTTGATCGCGTCGAGTGTCCGCGCCAGCTCGGCGGCGCGCGCCGGGTCGTCGCTGAGCAGGCACTCGATGCCGAGCGTCATGTCCGACAGGCGCCCGGCGGCGTTGATGCGCGGGCCGATCGCGAAGCCGAGGTCGAAGCCGCTGGCGCGGGCGGGGTCTCGTCCGGCGGCCGCGAACAGCGCCGCCACGCCCGGCTGCATGCGGCCAGCACGCATGCGCTTCAGGCCCTGCGCCACGAGGCGTCGGTTGTTGGCATCGAGCCGCACCACGTCGGCCACGGTGCCGAGAGCCACCAGGTCGAGCAGCGCGTCGAGCCGTGGCTGCGTCGCCGCAGTGAACGCTCCGCGTTCGCGCAGTTCGCTGCGCAGCGCGAGCAGCACGTAGAACATGACGCCGACGCCGGCCAGGTTCTTGCTCTCGAACGTGCAGCCGGGCTGGTTCGGGTTGACGATCACCGTCGCCTCGGGCAGCACCACGGCTTCGTCGACGAGTGCCGGCAGATGGTGGTCGGTCACCACCACGGCGAGCCCCTGCGCGCGCGCATGCGCCACGCCTTCGAGGCTGGCGATGCCGTTGTCCACCGTCAGCAGCACGTCGGGGCGCTGCTGCAATGCGAGGTCGACGATCGCCGGCGTCAGGCCGTAGCCGTGCACGACGCGGTCGGGCACCACATAGGCGAGCGTGCCCGGCGCCGCGCCGAGCAGGGCCAGGCCGCGCAGCGCGACGGCGCAGGCGGTGGCACCGTCACAGTCGTAGTCGGCGACGATGCAGATGCGCTGCCTGGCCGCGAGCGCATCAGCGAGAAGGCACGCCGCGGCCTGCGCGCCGAGCAGGCCTGCAGGCGGCAGCAGGCGCGCCAGGCCGTCGTCGAGTTCGTCGGCGCTGCGCACGCCGCGCGCGGCGAACAGGCGGGCCAGCAACGGATGAACGCCGGCCTCCTCCAGCGCCCAGGCCGCGCGCGGCGGCACGTCGCGCAGCGTCAGCATCGGCGACGAACTCACTGCCGCACTCCGGGCGTGGCGCGGAGCGCCGCCGGGATCGCGCCTTCGCGTTCGGGGCGGGCCGGCGTGTTCACAGCGCCTCCAGCAATGGCGCGACGGGCGGTGCACGCAGGCCACGCGTGAGGCGCGCCCACAGCGTCTGCGGCGCGACCTCGAGCCGCTGCGCGTGGCGCTCGCCGCACAGCGTCAGCGCGGCCGGTTCGCCGCGCGCGGCGCCTTGCAGCAGGGCCGCGACCGGGCCGACGTCGAGCGCGCGCCAGGCCTCGGCCCAGGCGGCCCAATCTTCGGTCAGCGCGGGCGCGCGCAGGGTCTCGACCTGCTGAAGATCCGACGCAACGGTCTCGGCTTGCAGAACGCCGCAGCCGCTGAGCCAGAACGAGTTCACCGCCAGCGCACCGCGCGCCGCCCGCTCGTCGTTGACCGGTTCCTGGTAGAGCAGCATCTGCACTTCACTCTGCAGGCGGCGAAGGAGCGCCGTTCGCGGGTCGGGCGGCATCCAGGTGTCGACGTTGCGGCCGATCACGCGGTCGATCGCCGCGCAGGGCAGCTCGCGCAGCGACTCGTGCGCCGCGTACCAACGCAGCGGTGCACCCCAGGCGATGCGCCAGCCCTCGCTCTCGAACTGTCCGCGAACCGCCTGCAGCAGTGCGCGCGAACCGGCTTCGTCGAGCTCGAGCTCGGCCGGGTCGACGAGAGCGACGTGGTCAGCCGCGAGATGCCAATGCACCGGCGTCAGCAGGCCCCAAGCGGCGTCGCCGACCTCGATGCCGTCGCGCAGCGCCTGCCGCGCCGCCCACGGCAGGCAGCCATCGTCGCCGCGCAGGCCCAGCGCCGACGCGAGTGCACGCTCGTGCGGCGGGGAGAGGCTGGTCTCGGTGCTGCCTTCGCGCACGGTGGGCAAGAGCCGAGCCAGCAGACGCGACAGGTTGGGCAACTGAAGATCACCCAGCGTCTGCCGGCAGCCCGCCGACAGCGTGGAGGCAAACGGGATCATCAGGTGCATCGGGGCATTATCCGGTCCGGTCCGGGCATGCCCCGGGGCCCGTGCGACGATGCGGCCGACCACGGAGCGGCCCCCATGAACAACTCTCCCTCCCTCCCGCGCAGCATCTGGGCGCTCGGCTTCGTGAGCCTGCTGATGGACGTCTCGTCCGAGGCGATCCACAGCCTGCTGCCGGTATTCATGGTCTCGATGCTCGGCACCAGTGTGCTGATGCTGGGGCTGATCGAAGGCGCTGCCGAGGCGACGGCGCTGGTCGTCAAGGTGTTCTCGGGCGTCCTGTCGGACTGGTTCGGGCGCCGCAAGCTGCTGGCGGTGTTGGGCTACGGCCTCGGTGCGCTCGCGAAGCCGCTGTTTGCGCTCGCCACCAGTTCGGGAATGGTGCTGTCGGCGCGGCTGATCGACCGCGTCGGCAAGGGCATCCGCGGTGCGCCCCGCGACGCACTGGTCGCCGATCTGGCGCCGCCGTCGGCGCGCGGTGCGGCTTTCGGCCTGCGCCAGGCGCTCGACACGGTGGGCGCGTTTGCCGGCCCGCTGCTCGCGATCGCGCTGATGCTGCTCTGGGCGAACGACTTTCGCGCCGTGTTCTGGGTCGCCGTGATCCCGGCCGGGCTGTCGGTGGCACTGCTCGTGTTCGGTGTGCACGAACCCGCGCGCGTGCCGGGCCAGCTGCGCCTGAACCCGCTGCGGCGCGACAACCTGAAGCGCCTACCGGCCGCCTACTGGTGGGTCGTCGTCATCGGCGCGGTGTTCACGCTGGCGCGCTTCAGCGAGGCCTTCCTGGTGCTTCGCGCCGCCGAGGGCGGCCTGCCACTGGCGTGGACGCCGCTCGTGATGGTCGGCATGAACCTCGTCTACGCGCTGGCCGCGTACCCGTTCGGCAAGCTGTCGGACCGTGTCGGCCACGGCCGGCTGCTCGCGCTCGGCCTCGTGCTGCTGATCGGCGCCGACCTGATGCTGGCGGCGAGCAACCACTGGAGCTGGGTCTGGGCCGGCATCTCGCTCTGGGGCCTGCACATGGCCGTCACGCAGGGTCTGCTCGCGACGATGGTGGCCGACACCGCGCCGCCCGAGCTTCGCGGCACGGCCTACGGCTTCTTCAATCTCGTCAGCGGCCTGGCCATGCTCGTCGCCAGCGTTCTGGCGGGCGCGCTGTGGGACCGCTTCGGCGGCGGCGCCACCTTCCTCGGCGGCGCCGCGTTCAGTGCGCTGGCGCTCGCCGCTCTCGTACTGCGCACTCGCCGCCTGCGGCACTGAACTCGGCATGTCGGCGGACCGGCACCTCGGCCAGCGGGCAGGCGGCTTGGCAATCTGACTGGCGGCCGTTAGACTGGATATATGTACAGCTTTCCGTGGCGCTCCTTCGATGGCTGAAGCGGAGGCGGACGTCGCCGCACCGCCGAAGGCAAGGCGCCTGATCGCCCACCTCGACATGGATGCGTTCTACGCGTCCGTCGAGTTGCTGCGCTACCCCGACCTGCGCGGACAGGCGGTGGTGATCGGCGGCGGTCGCGACCATGCGCCCGGCGTGCAGGCCGACGGTACGCGGCGCTATGCCCGGCTGCGCAGCTACGCGGGGCGCGGCGTGATCACCACCGCCACCTACGAGGCGCGCGCCTTCGGCGTCAATTCTGGTCTCGGACTGATGAAGGCCGCCGCGCTGGCGCCCGATGCGGTGCTGTTGCCGGTGGACTTCGACGAGTACCGCAAGTACTCGCGCCTGTTCAAGGCGGCCGTCCGTGCGATCGCACCGCTGGTCGAAGACCGCGGCATCGACGAGATCTACATCGACCTCACCGACCTGCCCGGCGTGCAGCACGACGGCGGACACGCCGTCGGCCGCGAGTTGAAGGACGCCGTTTTCTCCGCCACCGGGCTGACCTGCTCGGTCGGCATCACGCCAAACAAGCTGCTGTCGAAGATGTGCTCCGAGTTCGACAAGCCCGATGGCCTGACGCTGCTCACCGAGGCCGAGATTGCGGCGCGCATCTGGCCGTTGCCAGCGCGAAAGATCAACGGTATCGGCCCGAAGGCGTCGGCCAGGCTCGAGGCGATGGGCATCCACAGCATCGGCGAGCTGGCCGCCGCGAACCCCGGGATGCTGCTCGCCGAGTTCGGCAAGAGCTACGGCGCCTGGCTGCACGAGGCGGCGCATGGGCGCGACGAGCGGCCGATCGTGACCGCCAGCGAACCGAAGAGCATCAGCCGCGAAACGACCTTCGAGCGCGACCTGCACGCGGTGCGCGACCGCGCCGTGCTCGGCGCGCTGTTCACCGAACTCTGCGTCGCACTCGCCGGGGACCTGACTCGCAAGGGCTACGCGAGCAAGACGATAGGCATCAAGCTGCGCTTCGACGACTTCCAGATCGTCACGCGCGACCTCACGCTGGCGGCGCACACGATGGACGCGCGCAGCATTCGCCGCGCCGCGGGCGAGTGCCTGAAGCGCGTCGACCTGAGCCGGCGGCTCCGCCTGCTCGGCGTGCGCGCCGGCGCGCTGGCCAGGCTGGCCGACCTGGTGGGCCCGTCGGCAGCGCAAGTTCGGGCCCGCGCGCCTCGAGTCGAGGAATCGGCGGCACACTACGGTCTGCCGCTGTTCGACGACCCGAACTGAGTCGGCGCCCGACGAACCGGAGACCCCATGCCCGTCATCACGAACATCGAAGACCTGCGCGTCCTGGCCAAGCGGCGCATGCCGCGCATGTTCTACGACTACACCGACTGCGGCTCGTGGACCGAGAGCACCTACCGCGCGAACGAGAGCGACTTCCAGGGCATCAAGCTGCGCCAGCGCGTGGCCGTCAACATGGAAGGCCGCAGCACCGCGACGACGATGGTCGGCACCGCGGTGGCGATGCCCGTCGCCATCGCGCCAACCGGACTGACGGGCATGATGCACGCGGATGGCGAGATCCTCGTCGCGCGCGCGGCCGAGAAGTTCGGCATCCCGTTCACGCTGAGCACGATGAGCATCTGCTCGATCGAGGATGTCGCCGCGGCCACCAGCGCGCCTTTCTGGTTCCAGCTGTACGTGATGCGCGACCACGACTTCATCGAGCGGCTGATCGATCGTGCCAAGGCCGCTCGATGCAGCGCGCTGATGCTGACGCTGGACCTGCAGGTGCTCGGCCAGCGCCACAAGGACCTGAAGAACGGACTGTCGACGCCGCCGAAGCCGACGCTCGCCAACCTCGTCAACCTGGCCACCAAGCCGCGCTGGTGCCTGGGCATGCTCGGCACGCGGCGCCGGCAGTTCGGCAACATCGTCGGCCACGTGAAGGGCATCGAGAACCTGGGTTCGCTGTCGGAGTGGACGGCCAAGCAATTCGACCCGCGACTGAACTGGGGCGACGTCGAGTGGATCAAGAAGCGCTGGGGCGGCAAGCTGATCCTGAAGGGCATCCAGGACGTGGAGGACGCGCGGCTGGCCGTCGATTCGGGCGCCGACGCGCTGATCGTCAGCAACCACGGCGGGCGCCAGCTCGACGGCGCCGAGTCGAGCATCCGCGCGCTGCCGGCCATCGTCGAGGCGGTCGGCTCGCGCATCGAGGTGCATATGGACGGCGGCATCCGCAGCGGCCAGGACGTGCTCAAGGCCTGGGCCCTCGGCGCACGCGGCACCTACATCGGCCGCGCTCACCTCTACGGGCTGGGCGCGATGGGCGAGGCCGGCGTAGCCAAGTGCCTCGAGATCATCCACCGCGAACTCGACCTGACGATGGCGTTCTGCGGCCACACGAACATCGCCAACGTCGATCGGCGGGTGCTGCTGCCGGGGACCTTCCCGACCTGAGAGCGCCGCCCGGCGCGCCCGCTCAAGACGGCTGCGCCGCGAACGTGTTGCAGGCGTTCGGGTTGCCCGCTTCGAAGCCGCGCTTGAACCAGCCCACGCGCTGCGCGCTGCTGCCGTGGGTGAAGGTCTCGGGAACGACCTCGCCGCGCGCCTTGCGCTGCAGGGTGTCGTCGCCGATCTGAGACGCGGCGTTGAGCGCCGTCTCGATGTCGCCCGGCTCGAGGCGCCAGCCCTGTTCGGCCTGCGAGCGCCTGGCCCAGACGCCGGCGAAGCAGTCGGCCTGCAGTTCGACCCGCACGCTCATCGCGTTGGCCTGCGCGGGCGACCCGCGCTGGCGCGCAGTGTCGACCTTGCCGCTGATGCCGAGCAGGTTCTGCACGTGGTGGCCGACTTCGTGCGCAATCACGTAGGCCTGCGCGAACTGCCCCGGTGCGCCGAGGCGCGTGCTCATCGTGTCGAAGAATCCCATGTCGAGGTAGACATGCGCGTCGGCCGGGCAGTAGAACGGCCCCATCGCCGCATCGCCCTGGCCGCAGCCGGTCGGCCAGCTGTGGCGGTACAGCGTGAGCTTGGGGTCGCTGTAGGCCTTGCCTGCTTCCCTGAACACGTCGGCCCAGACCACCTCGGTGCTGCGCAGCACCTGCGACACGAACCGCGCCTGGGAATCTTCGGCCGGTGGCTTCGACACCGGGCCGGGCGCGGTCTGCGCGACCGGGGCGCCACCCTCGCCCCCGAGCAGGCCGAGAATCGTCAACGGGTTGATGCCGAACACCCAGCCGGCGACCAGCGCAATGGCCACGGTGCCCAGGCCGACACCCCGGCCACCGCCAAGACGGAAACCGCCGCCACCCCCGCCAGACCCGCGGACGTCCTCGACGTTCGAGCTCTCGTCCTGATCATCCATTCTCATCGGGTGGGCCCCATCACGCTCTGGGCAGCGTCACGCCGGTCTGCCCCTGGTACTTGCCGCCACGGTCCTTGTAGCTGGTCTCGCAGACCTCGTCGCTCTCGAAGAACAGCACCTGGGCGCAGCCTTCACCGGCATAGATCTTTGCCGGCAAGGGCGTCGTGTTGCTGAATTCGAGCGTCACGTAGCCCTCCCACTCGGGTTCGAACGGCGTCACGTTGACGATGATGCCGCAGCGCGCGTAGGTGCTCTTGCCGAGGCAGATCGTCAACACGTTGCGCGGGATGCGGAAGTACTCGAGCGTGCGCGCCAGCGCAAAGCTGTTCGGCGGGATGATGCAGCTGTCGCCGTGGAAGTCGACGAAGCTCTTTTCGTCGAAGTTCTTCGGGTCGACGACGGTGCTGTGGATGTTGGTGAAGACCTTGAACTCGGGCGCGCAGCGGATGTCGTAGCCGTAGCTGCTCGTGCCGTAGCTGATGATGCGGTGTCCGTCGGCTGCGTGGCGCACCTGGCGCGGTTCGAACGGGTCGATCATTCCGGTCTGCTCGGCCATGCGGCGGATCCACTTGTCGCTCTTGATGCTCATGACGCTGCGTCCCTGAAGTAGCCGGCATTCTAGACAGCAGTCCCGGCCGGGCCCGAAGCGGTCGGCGAGGTCGATGCCGCAGGCGTCGCGATGGGGAACTCGGTCAGTCCACGCCGCCTGCCCGCTCCGGCTGCGCATCGAAGCGCTCGAAGCCGCTGTAGCAGATGAAGTGCCGGTTCGTCGCACGGCCGAACAGCGCGAGGCCCAGGCGCCCGGCGAGTTCGTACCCCATCTGCGTGATGCCGCTTCGCGAAACGATGATCGGCACGCCCATCTGCGCCGACTTGAGCACCATCTCGCTCGTCAGGCGCCCAGTCGTGTAGAAGATCTTGTCGCCACCGGCGACGCCGTGCAGCCACATCCAGCCGGCGATCGTGTCGATCGCGTTGTGGCGGCCCACGTCTTCGACGAAAGTGAGCAGTTCGTCCTGGCGAAACAGCGCGCAGCCGTGCACCGAACCAGCCGACTTGTAGGTGCTCTCCTTGCGGCGCACGGCTTCGAGCAGACCGTACAGCGCCGCCTGGCTCAGGCGCGCTGCCGGATCGGTGGGCGCGGGCAACTGCAGTTTGCCGACCTCGCTCATCAGGTCGCCGAACATCGTGCCCTGCCCGCATCCGGTGGTGACGACGCGTCGCGCCGTCTTCCGGTCGAACTGCTCGATGCCGCGCCGCGTGCGCACCGCTGCGGCATTCACGTCCCAATCGACGGTGATCGATTCGACGTCGGCCACCGCGTCGACCAGGCGCTGGTTGCGCAGGTAGCCGAGCACCAGAAGCTCGGGCGCGGCCCCGAGCGTCATCAGCGTCACCAATTCGCGGCGGTCGACGAAGACGGTCAGCGCACGCTCGGCGGGAATGGAGATGCTGCGCGTGGCGCCGAACTCGTCCTGCACCTGCACCTGCTGCGTGAGCGGCGCGCAGGCCCGGGTCAGTCGCAGTCGATGGGTCATCGGTGGACTGTAGCCGTGACGCGGCCAACGCGCCGCAAGCTCGTCCCCTCGGGATGCGGGGCTTCACCCGCGGCCACGCCGCGGCACTGCCTCGCAGTGCTCAGGGTTTTGCGGCTGCGACGGCTGGTGCCGAAGGGGCGGCTGCCGGCGCCGACGCTGCTGCCGGCGGCGTATAGACGAACGGGCCCGGATCGGCGCAGGCGGGCGTGGCGACGGGCGGCTTCGCGTCCTTGCCGGCCTTCTTCGTGCCCGCGTAGTAGGCCGCGGCGACCGCGTCCTGCGATTTGCACAGCTGGTAGGCCTCGACCTTGCCGGTCCAGGCGGTCTTGGCCGCCGCTTCGGCAGCCTTGGCCTTGGCCTCGTCGCTCGGCGGCGGCAGCTTTGCCAGTGCGGCCGAGGTGCACAAGGCCATGGCCAGGACGAGACCGAATTGCGCGAATTGGGAACGTGCCATGGTCGTCTTTCTTTGCTCAGCTGCGCTGCGCGGCCGGTTGAGCCGGCGCGGACTGCGCTGCCGGCGAGCGTTGAGCGGGGATCTTGCCCGCCTTGATGTCGTCGAACCAGAGTGCGTGATGCTCCTTCGCCCAGGCTTCGTCGACGTAGCCGGTGCGCATGCCCTGGTAGGCGCCCTGCATGCCAATCGTTCCCAGGTAGATGTGGCCACAGAACAGCGCCATCATCAGCACCGATGCGACCGAGTGGATCATCTGCGCGATCTGCATGTCGGCACGCAGATAGGCCAGCCCCGGAATCAGCTTGTCGAGCCATAGTCCCGAACCGACGACGACCAGCCCGAGCAGCATCACGCCACCCCAGAATACGATCTTCTCTCCCGCGTTGAAGCGGTGCGAGGGAATCTCCTGGCCGCCGAACATCCCACCGCCCTTGGCCAGCCAGTGCAGATCACCGGGACGGGGCAGGTTGTCTCGCAGGTAGTTCGCGATGAGAACCAGCAGGGCCACGGCGAACAACGGACCGGCGAAGTTGTGCACCGTCTTCAGCGCATAGGTCAGCCAGCCGAAGAGCGTGCCCCCGATGATCGGTAGCAGGAACGACTTGCCGTAAGCCATGACCACGCCCGACACGGCCAGTACGACGAAGCAGATCGCCACGCTCCAGTGCGCTGCCCGCTCGAGATACGTGAAGCGCTCGATCACGCGCCCGGTGTCTGGCAAGTGGCCGCCCATGCTGCCGCGACGCCAGTAGAAGAGCCCGATCGCGACGACCACCAGCAGCAGCAGCGAGCCACCGTAGGGAATGATCCAGTTGTTGCGCGTCTGGCGCCAGGCTTCGCCGGCGGTGGTCAGGCGCGAGCCCGGGTACTGCGTGAAAGCCTGGATCAAGGTGCCCGCTTCGGCACCCGCCGCAGTGGTCGTGCCTGGCTGGCTTCCAGACTCGCGCGCAGCGCGCCAGATCGGCGCGTTGTTGCCGGGTTGGCTCCTGGCGCGTTGGGCGTTGGTCTCGTCGGGCTTGGGCTCTGCCGGGGCCACGAACTCGGCAGGCGCAGCGGCCTTGGCCACCGGCGCCGAAGCGCCAGCGGCCTGCGACCATGCCGGGCCGGCCAGTGCGATGGCACAGGCCAGTGCCGCACAGCGTAGCGGGATTGCAATCATCGCGTGCATGGTGTCTCCTGAGGAGGCCGGGCCGCCATCGCAGTTCATTGGGCGCGCAGATACTCGTTCTGACCCTGCGCCCTCTTGGTGATCTGCTCCTGCCAGCTTGCCTTGTCGCCTGGTTTCCAGCCTGGCGCGACGAAGGGGCCGGCCACCGCGTCCCAGGTGGGCTCGGTGGCCTTTTTCGACACGGCCTGGTCCGCCTTGCCGGACGGGCCACCACAAGCAGCGAGCAGGAATATGCAAACGAGTGCCAGCAAGCGCTTCATGACTTGGTCCCTTCCTTGACCGGCGCCGCGCTGCCGCCAGCCGCCGGCTTGCCGTAGGCCGTGCCCCAGCCCCAGACCTCGCTGCCCTTGCCGCGAACGAGCACGCGGTTGCGCAGGATGTCGGCCACCACGTCGCCGTCGCCGCCGAGCAGCGCCTTGGTCGAGCACATCTCGGCGCAGATCGGGAGCTTGCCTTCGGACAGGCGGTTGCGGCCGTACTTCTCGAATTCCGCCTGGCTGCCATTCGTCTCGGGCCCGCCGGCGCAGAAGGTGCACTTGTCCATCTTGCCGCGCAGGCCGAAGGTGCCGTTGGTCGGAAACTGAGGTGCGCCGAACGGGCAGGCGTAGCTGCAGTAGCCGCAGCCGATGCAGACGTCCTTGTCGTGCAGCACGACGCCCTCTTCCGTGCG
This sequence comes from uncultured bacterium, assembly GCA_963802435.1. GTDB lineage: Bacteria > Pseudomonadota > Gammaproteobacteria > Burkholderiales > Burkholderiaceae_C > CAIKUF01. The sequence continues at coordinate 71,292 of CAWDIT010000005.1, read as the reverse complement.
GTAGAAGCAGTCCACCGGACACACCGCCATGCACGGCGCATCGCTGCAGTGCATGCAGGCCACCGAGATGCTCTTCTCGCCCGGCACGCCGTCGTTGAGAGTCACGACGCGGCGCCGGTTCACGCCCCACGGCACGTTGTGCTCGGCCTTGCAAGCCGTGACGCAGCCGTTGCACTCGATGCAACGCTCGGCGTCGCAGATGAATTTCATTCGTGCCATGTCAGGACTCCCGCTGGGCCGTCCCGAGGGAGGCCTGCGCCCCCTTGGGGGGCCGCGAACACATGTGAGCTTGGGGGCTGTTCATTCGGGGCTCCTTGGCTAGGCGGACTTCTCGATCTGGCAGAGAGTCGTCTTCGTCTCCTGCATCATCGTCACGCTGTCGTAGCCGTAGGTCGTTGCCGTGTTGACCGCCTCGCCGCGAACGATCGGCGCAGCACCCGCCGGATAGTGCTGTTTCAGGTCGGCGCCCTGCCAGCGTCCGGCGAAGTGGAACGGCAGGAACACCGTGCCCGGGCCGACGCGCTCGGTGACGAGCGCCTGGACCTGGATGCGAGCGCCGGTCGGCGTGCTGACCCAGACCTTGTCCGCGTTGCGGATGCCACGATCGTTCGCCGCCCTGGGGTTGATCTCGACGAACATTTCCTGCTGCAGTTCGGCGAGGTACTTGTTCGAGCGCGTCTCGTCGCCGCCCCCCTCGTACTCGACCAGCCTGCCGCTCGTCATCACCAGCGGGAACTGCTTGCCGATGTCCTTGTTCTTGTCCTGCACGCTCTTGAACAGCGTCGGCAGCCGCCAGAACGCCTTCTTGTCGTCGTGCGTCGGGTACTTGGCGATCAGGTCGGGTCGGTTCGAGTACAGCGGCTCGCGATGCTGCGGGATCGGGTCGGGGAAGTTCCAGACCACGGCACGCGCCCTGGCGTTGCCGAAGGGATGGCAACCATGCGCCATCGCGACGCGCTGGATGCCGCCCGAGAGGTCGGTCTTCCAGTTCTTGCCTTCGGCGGCCTTCTGCTCCGCCTCGGTCAGGTCGTCCCACCAGCCGAGCTTCTTCAGCAGGATGTGGTCGAACTCCGGGTAGCCGGTGGTGATCGCGGCGCCCAGCGAGTGCGAACCGTCCGCCGCCAGCAGCGACACGCCGTCGCGTTCGACGCCGAAGTTCGCGCGGAAGTTGCCGCCGCCGTCCATCACGTGCTTGCTCGTGTCGTAGAGGTTCGGCGAACCCGGGTGCTTGAGTTCGGGCGTGCCGTAGCACGGCCAGGGCAGGCCGAAGTAGTCGCCGTCGAGCTTGTAGCCGGTCTCCTTGTCGACACCGCCCTTCGCCCTGAGCGTCTTCACGTCGAAGACGTTCATGTTGCGCATGTGCGCCTTCAGCCGCTCGGGGCTCTGCCCCGTGTAGCCGATGGTCCACATGCCCTGGTTGATCTCGCGCAGGATCGACTCGGTCTCGGGCTCCATGCCGCCCTTGCCCTGGACCATCTTGTAGTTCTTGACGAATTCCTTGCCGAAGCCGAGCTTGTCGGCCAGTTGCGCCATGATCATGTGGTCGGTGCGGCTCTCCCACAGCGGCTCGATCACCTTCTCTCGCCACTGGATCGACCGGTTCGACGCAGTGACCGAACCCGAGGTCTCGAACTGCGAGCAGGCCGGGAGCAGATAGACGGCCCGATTCGGATTGAGGTCGCCGGCCTTGCCCGGCATCGCCGCCATCGCCGCGGTGGCCGACGGGTAGGGGTCGATGACGACGAGCAGGTCGAGCTTGTCCATCGCCCGCTTCATCTCGAGCCCGCGCGACTGCGAGTTCGGCGCATGGCCCCAGAAGATCTGGCCGCGCAGGTTCGACGGCTGGTCGATCAGCTCGTTGTTCTCGAGCACGCCGTCGATCCAGCGAGAGACCGTCATGCCCGGCTTGCCCATCATGCCCGGCGCGTACTGGCTTCTTGATCCACTCGAAATCGACGCCCCAGACCTTGGCGAAGTGCTTCCAGGAGCCCTCGGCCAGGCCGTAGTAGCCGGGCAGCGAGTCGGGGTTCGGGCCGACGTCGGTTGCGCCCTGCACGTTGTCGTGGCCGCGGAAGATGTTCGTCCCGCCGCCGCTCTTGCCGACGTTGCCGAGCGCGAGCTGCACGATGCACGAGGCGCGCACGATCGCGTTGCCGGTCGTGTGCTGGGTCTGCCCCATGCACCAGACGATCGTGCTCGGCCGGTTCTCGGCCATGATCTTCGCCACCTTGTAGACCGTCGCCTCGTCGACCCCGCAGGCTTCCTCGACCTTGTCTGGCGTCCACTTGGCCAGCACGTCGTCGCGCACCTTGTCCATGCCGAAGACACGGTCGTGGAGGTACTGCTTGTCCTCCCAGCCGTTCTTGAAGATGTGGTAAAGCACGCCGAACAGGAACGGAATGTCGCCCCCCGAGCGCAGGCGCACGTACTCGTCGGCCTTCGCCGCGGTCCGCGTGAAACGCGGATCGACGACGATCATCTTGGTTCCGGTCTCCTTGGCGTGCAGCATGTGCAGCAGCGAGACGGGATGCGCCTCGGCCGCATTGCTGCCGATGTACATCGCAGCCTTGCTGTTCTGCATGTCGTTGTAGGAGTTGGTCATCGCGCCATACCCCCAGGTATTGGCGACACCGGCGACCGTCGTGGAATGGCAGATGCGCGCCTGATGGTCGCAATTGTTGCTGCCCCAGAACGACACCCACTTGCGCAGCAGGTAGGCCTGCTCGTTGCTGTGCTTGCTCGACCCGACGACGAAGATCGAGTCGGGGCCGCTCTGCTTCTTCAGCTCGAGCATCTTCGCGCTGATCTCGTTCAACGCCTGGTCCCAGCCGATGCGCTGGTACTTGCCGTCGACGAGCTTCATCGGGTACTTCAGGCGGAACTCGCCCTGCCCGTGCTCGCGCAGCGCGGCGCCCTTGGCGCAGTGCGCGCCGAGGTTGATCGGCGAGTCGAACACCGGCTCCTGGCGCAGCCACACGCCGTTTTCGACCACCGCGTCGACCGCACAACCCACCGAGCAGTGGCCGCAGACCGTGCGCCGGACCTGCACCTTGGCCGCCGCGGCGGCCGCAGGCGCGTCGGCGGCCTGCGCCTTGCGCATCAGCGTCAACTGCGACGCCGCCAGGCCGACGCCGACGCCCAGGCCGGAGCGGCGCAGGAAAGCGCGCCGGTCCATCGTCGGAATCGCGCGCGAGACCCCGCGGGCCAGGCTGGCCACGAGCGAGGAAGGCAGCGCGGCCAGGGGCCCGCCGGAAGACTTACGCGTCAGCAACATGGAACCTCCCGAAGTCCGCGCGGGGCGGCCGGAGTGAAATGACGACCCCAAGACGCCTTCGGTGTCGCCCCCCAGGGGGAGCGCAGCCCTCTTGGGGCGGCCCGGCGAGGTCTGCGACATCCGGGCTCAGACCCGGGCGGTTTCGTAGTAGCGCAGCACGTGCTGCGAGAGGCGATAGCCCTCGGCGCTCGCGTCCGCGGCGGCGCGCGCGACCGGCTCGGGAGCCGGGGCCTGCAGCGTTCGCGCCGTCACTGCGGCAGCCACGCCGGCCACCGCAGCGATGCCCGTGCCGAGCAGCAAACCGCGCCGCTTCAGCGCCGGGCTGTCGGCAGCAGACTTCGGACTGGGCCTAACGGGCGGATGCTTCATGGTCGGACCTCGGAAAGAGTGCGCTCTCGCGACAAGACCGGTCGGGCTTATGCACCGACCTTCCTATGGAGTCTAGCGCCGCGAGACGCCTCCCGTCATCAGGGTAGGCACCGACGTGCAAAGGTTGCAGGGGGCGAGCCTCGTCAGGCTCGCGCAAGCTGCGTCACTGATCCAGCATGTCGAACGCCTGCGCCTCGACGCTGAAGAAGTCGCGCGCGAACGATGCCACGGCGCGATAGAAGTCGCTCTGCGGATGGGCCTCGAGGACGGTCCACAAGGCTTCGGTCCAGCCGCGCAGGTGGGCGTCGAAGAAACGCCGCTGCGTCGCCAGGTTGCTGACGGCGAGATCGTCGCCGGCGATCAGGAAGCGCATCACCTCGCACAGGCAGGCGAGGTGGTCCTCGGTCATGTACTGCTCCGGCGGGCGCTCGAGCCCGAGTTCGCGCAGATCGTCGCGCAGCAACACCAGGGGCTTCTCGTTCAGCGCGCCGGCGATGAAGTACGACGCGTTGAGGAAGACCTCCGGCTTGCCGATGCCCTGGAACAGCGCATCGTATTCGTCGCGCACCGCCGCCAGCGGCAGCCGCCGCGAGGATTCCACGAGGGCGCCGAACGCGCGTTCGAGAAAGGCGCCCGCAGCCGGCGCCTCGGTCACGGCGACCTGGAGCTGGCCGTACAACTCGGCGGACGGCGCAGCGCCGAACAATGCGCTCAGCAGACCGTAGACCTCGGCGCGCGCGAGTTCCTCGCTGTCGTCGGCGGGGGCGCTGAAGTGCAATGTGTTCACGGGCTCGTTGCCCCTGCGTGGTTCATGGGTCGGTGATCCTCACTTCGCTCGCGTCGGTCAGCATGTCGATCACGCGGCAGTCGGGGCACATCTTCAACCGCTCGGCCGCCGCGCCCTGGAACATTGCGTGTCCGGCCAGACGCTCCATGATCACCTCGATCGAGCGCAGCGTTCCGATCGGCTTGCGGCAACGCAGGCAGAGGTAGGGCTCGGCCTCGTTGAGCACGCGCATCTGCTTGCGCGCCTTGCCGCGGTCGGCCAGCCACAGACGAGGCTGGAGCGTGATCGCCTTCTCCGGGCAGGTGAGCGCGCACAGCCCGCATTGCACGCAGTTCTTCTCGATGAATCTCAGTTGCAGCTTGTCGGGGTTGTCCGCCAGCGCCGCCTCCGGGCAGGCGCCGACGCAGGCCAGGCACATCGTGCAGCGTCCGGCGTCGACGACGATGCTGCCCCAGGGGCTGGCGTCGGCGGGCAGCGCAATCGCCTCGGGCACCCGCGGCGCCTGGGCCAGCAGGTGATCCAGCGCCAGGTCGAGCGTGGCGCGCTTGTCGGCCTGCACCGCGAAGGAGCCCGCCGCGGCGAGCGGCGTCGCCGGCGGCGCCTGCAGCGTGGCATCGAGCGCGGCCAGATCGCGCGCGTCGCGCGCCGAAAGCAGGCGCACGCGCTCGCCGTCGAACCCCAGGCCCTGCAGCACCGTGTTGGCGAGCGCCGCCTGCGCCGCCAGCGCATCCCGGTACTCAGGGGCTTCTTCGTCGGTCAACAGCAGCCAGACCTGGCTCGCGCCGTAGGCGAATGCCGCGAGCCACAGGTCGAGCCCGACGCTCGCGGTGTGCCACAGGCCCATCGGCAGCACCCGCGCCGGCACGCCGTGCGTCGCCGCATCGACGCTCGCGGCACGGCCCAGTTCCTCGATCCAACGCGCGCCGGCGCCCTCGCTGTGCAACAGCAGTGCCGCCCCGCCCGAGGCGCTCATCAGGGTACCTTCGTGCTGCGCACTGCGGTATTCGCCCTTGGGGCGGCCCGGCGGGCTCATGCCCCCGGCGCGCTGGTAAGTCTGCAGCAGCGTGCGAATGCGCCGGCCCTGGTGCGCCGCGGACGGCGTGGCGTAGGCCAGGGCTCCGCTCGGGCACACCGTCGTGCAGGCGCCGCAACCGACGCACAAGTGCGGCTCGACGACGACGCCTCCGCTGGCGGCGACGTCGCTGCGGATCGCGCGCGCCGAACAGACCTCGATGCAGGCATCGCAGCCGACGCGCTCGTTGCGGCTGTGTGCGCACAGCTTGGCCTTGTATTGAAAGAACTTCGGCTTCTCGAATTCGCCCGTCATCTCGCGCAACTGCAGCACGGCGTCGAACTGCCTGCGCTCGTCGGCGCCGGGGCTCAGGTAACCCTGCGGCGGCTGGTGCAGCGAGAGGAACGGTGTCGCCTGAAGGTCGAGCACCAGATCGAAGGTCCCGCTGAAGGGCTGCGCTGCGCGGTCGAAGTCGATCGCGCCGGCCGCTTCGCAGACACGCACGCAGTCGCGATGTGCCCGGCAGCGGGTGAGGTCGATCTGGTAGGCGAAGTCGATCGCCTGTTCCGGGCACGCCGCAATGCAGGCATTGCAGCGCGTGCACAGGTCGAGGTCGATCGGATTGCCGCTTTGCCACTCGACCTCGAACGCGCCCAGCCATCCCGTCAGCGACGTGACGCGGCCATGGTGCGCGGCCAGCGCGTGCGCCTGCGGCAGTGCGCCGCCGGTGCCGGTCAGCAGCAGGCTCACGTCGAGCTTGTCGGCAAGCATCGCTGCCGCCCGCTGCGCCGCGTCGGCGGCGCCGATCACCAGCACGCGCCCGCCGGAGCGATAACCGACCGTCGCCACCGGATCGGGTGCGGGTAGCTGCGCAGCGGCAATCAGTGCGGCGATCTTCGGGATCACCGACGAAGGCGTCGTCTTCGCGTCCTTCGACCAGCCGCCGGTCTCGCGAATGTTGACGAAGCGGATCGCCCGTTCGTCGAGGCCCGGCGCGCCCTCGGTCTCGGCGTTGAGCTCGAGGAAGAGCCGCCTCTCCTGCGTGCAGGCGACGACGAGTTCGTCGCCGCTCTTGGCCGCACGCTGGAAGGCGCCGGCCTCGCGTCGGCAGAGCAGCGTGTGCTGCGTCTGCAGGCCGTCGGCAGCGTCAGGGCCGAGGGTCTGGGCGATGCGGTCCAGCGCCGCCCGATCGAGCGGCATCGTCCGGTTGCAGTCGCAGAGCAGTGTCTTCATCGGCTTGGGTTTCGGGTGCGTCGCCGACGGATTCGGCGGCGAGCGACTGTGGCAGAGCTGGCGCCGCGGCGCCAGCGGGGACATTCACTCGGGGCTGCCCCTGCGCACCTGCTTCGGTGTCAGCGGCTTCCTCGTCGAACAGGCGCAGGAGCTTCGATTGCGTCATCCGGCGCAGCATGGCCTCGGGAATCGGATCGGGCTTGCCGTAGTCGTCGATGTAGGTGTCCAGCCCGTCCATCACGTTGAAGTGCGGATCGGCGAACAGCTTCTTCATCGCCGCGTGCTTGACGCCTTCGTCGACGCCTGGTGTCACGAAGCGCGAGAAGTCCGAGTCCGGCCCGAGCCGCGCGACATCGGCAAGCGTCGGCGGCAGCGGCGGTGGCTCGGGTCGCAGTGGCGGTGGCTCGGCGACCGCGCCATCCGCCGGCGGCGCAGTGGCGTCTGCCACCTCGAGTGGCGGCACGTCCACCGGGTGCGGTGCGATCGGCGGCTCGGACACCGCCTGGCCGCTGCGCACTTGCGCCTTGCGGCGCGACCAGCGCGACACGAAGCCGTCGTCGTCACTCATCCCGGCCTGGGCAAGGCTGCCTCACGTCCCGCGCTTCTCGGGGGCCTGGAACGAGGCCGGACGACGACGCTGCTTCGGCTCGGGGCGATAGTGCTCGTCGTTGAAGGCCTGCAGCCAGGCCACGAGTTCGCCGGGCAGCGGCAGATTGTCGACGTGCTCCTGCGCGTCCAGCCAGCGGCCGGCTTCGTGGTAGGACACGCTGACGATCTCGGGCCATGCACGCGAAGGGTCCGCATCGTCGCTGCGCCACATCACGAACCACACCGGCGCGCCCGACGTGAGGTTGAGTTGGTAACCCTCGCACTCGTCGCGGAACAACTCGAGCCGAAAGCCGGGATACAGCGTGCGCATGACCCGCCCGTCGTCGCGCAGCACGCGCGGCTCGTTGCCGAACGCCGCCTCGTGAAGCAGGACCTCCACCGGCCGGTGGCGCCAGCCTCCCAGCGGTTCGGCGCCGTCTCGCGCTCCATCACCACTGCAACGTCGATTCCGGGCGGTCCATGGCTCGCAGTCCTCGCCGGGCCGTTCCCAAGAGGACTGAGATCGCCGAGGGGCTGGCCCGGACACAAGGCAGTCCGGTGGACTGCCTGTGCCTGGCGAAGGGCCTGGCCACTGGCCAGGCGCGGCCTGCAAGGCCGACACCGCAGGTGTCTTGGGTCGTCATGACCTCAGGTCGTCTTCGAAATCGAGATGGTCGGGAACTTGGACGAGAAGTCCTTCGCGCGCTGCGCGATCTTCACCGCCATCTGGCGCGCGACGCTGCGGTAGATCGCCGCGACCTCGCTGTCCGGGTCACTGACGACGGTGGGCCGCCCGGAGTCGGCATGCTCGCGGATGCTCATCGTCAGCGGCAACGCACCGAGATAGTCGACGCCGTACTCGGCTGCCATGTTGCGGCCGCCATTGGCCCCGAAGATGTGTTCGGCGTGGCCGCAGTTCGAGCACACGTGGACGGCCATGTTCTCGACGATGCCGAGGATCGGCACGCCGACCTTCTCGAACATCTTCAGGCCGCGCTTCGCGTCCATCAGCGCGATGTCCTGCGGCGTGGTGACGATCACCGCGCCGGTCAGCGGAACCCGCTGGCTGAGCGTGAGCTGGATGTCGCCGGTGCCGGGCGGCATGTCGACGAGCAGGTAGTCGAGCTCGGCCCAGTTGGTCTGGCGCAGCAATTGCTCGAGCGCCTGCGTGGCCATCGGACCGCGCCAGATCATCGGGTTGTCGGCGTCGACCATGAAGCCGATCGACATCACCTGCACGCCGTAGTTCTCCATCGGCTCCATGGTCTTGCCGTCGGCGCTCTGGGGTTGGCCCGAGATGCCCATCATCGTCGGCTGGCTGGGGCCGTAGATGTCGGCGTCCAGGATGCCCACCGCGGCACCTTCTGCGGCGAGTGCAAGCGCCAGGTTGGCCGCAGTCGTGCTCTTGCCGACACCGCCCTTGCCCGACGCGACGGCGACGATGTTCTTCACCCCGGGCAGCAGTTGCACCCCGCGCTGCACGGCGTGGGCGACGATCTTCGTCGCCAGGTTGACGCTCACGTTCTGCACCCCGGGCACGGTGCGCACGGCGGCGATCAGGCCCCTGCGCAGCGCAGCGACCTGGCTCTTCGCGGGATAGCCGAGCTCGACGTCGAAGGCGACGTCGCCGCCTTCGACGCGCAGGTTCTTCAGCTGCTTGGTCGTGACGAAGTCCTTGCCGGTGTTCGGGTCGACGACGGTCTTCAGGGCTTCGAGCAGGCTGGCTTCGGTGATGGACATGGGGTCGTGGATCGGGTCGGAGTTGCGAAGATCGGGGCGCGCGGAGTCTATCGCAGCCGGTATGTCCACGATGGCGGCACGCCTAGAATTGCGGTCTTCCCCGCAGTGCCGGCGTCAGTCGGCCGCCCTGTCCATGTCCGCCGCCCAGACCGCCCGCAAGCTCTTCGTCACCACCGCGCTGCCCTATGCGAACGGGCCGTTCCACATCGGTCATGTGATGGAGTACATCCAGGCCGACATCTGGGTCCGCTTCCAGCGCATGCGCGGCCACCAGGTGCATTTCGTCAGTGCCGACGATGCGCACGGGGCGCCGATCATGATCGCCGCGGAAAGGGCCGGCATGACGCCGCAGGCGTTCGTCGCCGGCATTGCCAGTGGGCGCCGGCAGTACTTCGACGGTTTTCACATCAGCTTCGACAACTGGAGCTCGACCGACGGGCCCGAGAACCACCAACTGAGCCAGGACATCTACCGCGCACTGCGGCGCAACGAGCTGATCACGACGAAGACGATCGAGCAGTTCTTCGACCCCGTGAAGGCGATGTTCCTGCCCGACCGCTATATCAAGGGCGAGTGCCCGAAGTGCGGCGCGAAGGATCAGTACGGCGACAACTGCGACGTTTGCGGCGCCGTGTATGCGCCGACCGATCTGAAGAACCCGTTTTCGACGCTCTCCGGCGCGGCGCCGGTGATGAAGCAGAGCGAGCATTACTTCTTCAAGCTCTCGGACCCGCGCTGCATAGACTTCCTGCAGCGCTGGACACAGCGGGGTCACCTGCAGACCGAAGTGCTGAACAAGATCAGCGAATGGTTCAGGACCGATGAAGACGGCCATGGCGGCCTCGGCGACTGGGACATCAGCCGCGACGCGCCGTACTTCGGCATCGAGATTCCCGACGCGCCGGGCAAGTACTTCTACGTCTGGCTCGACGCGCCGATCGGCTATCTGGCATCGCTGAAGAACCACTTCGACAACGGCGGTGCGCGCAAGCTCGGCGAGGAGCGATCGTTCGACGAGTTCATCGCCGACCCGGCGACCGAACAGTTCCACTTCATCGGCAAGGACATCACCTATTTCCATACGCTGTTCTGGCCGGCGATGCTGCACTTCAGCGGCCGCAAGACGCCGACCAACGTGTTCGTGCACGGCTTCATCACCGTGCGCGACGAGAAGATGAGCAAGAGCCGCGGCACCGGCATCTCGCCCTTGCGCTACCTCGAGCTCGGCATGAACGCCGAGTGGCTGCGCTACTACATCGCGGCCAAGCTGAACGCGAAGGTCGAGGACATCGACTTCAACCCGGAGGACTTCGTCGCCCGCGTCAACAGCGACCTGGTCGGCAAGCTCGTCAACATCGCCAGCCGGGCGAGCACGTTCCTGCAGCGACACTTCGACGGCAAGCTGTCCGGCGCCGTCATCGGCTGGTTCGACTTCAAGGGCGAGCGGATCGAGGCGCCGGTCTGCCCGGCGCTGCACTCGGCGCTAGACGCCGCGGGCGACCTGGCCATGCTGTACGAGGAGCGGGAGTTCGGCAAGGTGGTGCGTGAGGTCATGCGCCTGGCCGACGCCGTCAACGAGTACTTCGACGCGAAGAAACCCTGGCTGCTCGCGAAAGACATCGCGCGGCACCGCGACGAACTGCACGCGGTCTGCACCGACGTCGTCAATGCGTTTCGCCTGCTCGTGCTGTACCTGGGCCCGATCCTGCCCGAGCTCGCCGCGCGCTCGGCGCGGTTCCTGAACTGCCGCCTCGACGCCTGGGAGCAGGCAGCGAGCCTGCTGCCCGCCGGGCATCAGGTCGCGCCGTACGAACACTTGATGCAGCGCGTCGACGCAAAGCAGCTGGACGCGTTGCTCGCCGCGCCGCCCGCAGCGGTGCCCCTGCCTGCAGCACCCCCGGGCGGCGAAGCCGTGGCGCCGCGCATCGGCATCGAGGACTTCGCGAAGCTCGACCTGCGCATCGCCAGGATCGTCGCCGCCGAGTGCGTCGAGGGCTCGACCAAGCTGCTGCGCCTGACGCTCGACATCGGCGAAGGCAGCGACCCGCAGGGGCATCCGATCCTGCGCACGGTCTTCAGCGGTATCCAGTCGGCCTACGCGCCCGAAGACCTGGTGGGCAAGCTCACCGTGATGGTGGCCAATCTCGCACCGCGCAAGATGAAGTTCGGCATGAGCGACGGCATGGTGCTCGCCGCGTCACACGCCGACGAGAAGGCGCATCCCGGCCTCTACGTGCTAGAGCCCGGCGCTGGCGCCGTGCCTGGCATGCGCGTGCGCTGACCGCTTGCGCCCGAGCGCACCGGCGGCCGGTCGTACCCAAGGAAGGAGCGCGCCGCACGGACGATTGCGAGGGCCGCGCGACCCGCTTGGGCGCAGCTAGCGTTCCAGCCAGACAAGCAAAGCCAGGCCCAACACGGCAACGCTCGAGTGAAAGAGGCTCCAGCGCAGATAGCGCCGCCGCAGCTCGCGCGGTGGCATTGCCGAGATCAGGAACAACCGCCCATCGGACGGTGCCCGGATGACGTTGACCTCGCCGATGTTGCGAATATCCCGATGCTGCTGTTCCACTGTCTTGGTGGCCAGTCGACGGGCCATTTCCCATTCTCGCAAGTCGATTTCACCGCTGCCGTCCAGGTCAAATCGTCGTTTGAGCCGAATGGGGTCTTGCTTCCAGGTGCTGAGCAGCGCACTCACGTCCTCGCTCACGCTCGACGCCGCCTGAGCCCCGCTCACCGTGGAGAACTCACCCAGCACGTAGATCGAGCCGCCGCCAAAGAGCAGTTCCTCGACCTGCTTGTTCCCGTCTTCGTAGGTCACTCGCCTCTCCGGTGAGACGACTTCCGCATCTTCCGGGTCTACCCGGCAGACCCCGGTGCTGTCGGAGATCTCGAAGGTGGCTTCGCTCGTCCCGCTGTCAATCTCCAGCCATACGCTCTTTCCTTTGTCCCTGGCGTAGACCCGATAGCGGAACCAGATGCACGCGACGCCGCTGAACGGGCTGAAGATGAGTTCGCCGGGGGCGACGCTGGCACGGCCGACCAGTTCCACATAGCCTTGCGCTGCGGAGCCGATGCGCGAGGTCGCGACGTCGGCAATCGCACGTGCCCGCTTGTAGGTGGCCACGCCTGCCAGCAGCCCGACGGCAGCGACCAGACCCAGGCAGACGACCCAGCCCGCTGGCTGCCCAAGATGCAGCCCGATTGCCAGCAAACCCACATAGCCGGCCGAGGTCAGTGCCTGACGGTAACGGCCTCGCAAGTCGGCCAGGTTCAGGTTGGCCAGGCCATGCAGGTCCACGGCGCTCAGGACTTGAAGCGCTGACCGATGTCGACGTCCTTCAATTCCTCAGCCGCAAACTGCAGCAGATCGAAGGCCTTGAAGTTGAACAGACGGGCAATCACCAGTTCCGGGAACTGCCCGATGCTGACGTTGTTGATGTTCACGCTCTCGTTGTAGAACTCGCGCCGGTCGGCTATCGCGCTCTCCAGGCCACTGATGCGTGACTGCAGGTGCAGGAACTGCTCGTTCGCCTTGAGGTCGGGATAGGACTCGGCCAGTGCGAACAAACTGCCCACGCCACTGCGCAGCGCGACCTCGGCCGCTCCCAGAGCATTCAGGTCGTGGGATTCGCGCGCGTCGGCCACCCGCGTGCGTGCCTGGACGACTTTCTCCAGCGTGCCTTGCTCGTGCACCATGTATTGCCTGCAGGTGTCCACCAGTTTGGGCAGTTCATCGTGGCGCTGCTTGAGCAGCACATCGATGTTGGCCCAGGCCTTGGACACCGCGTTTCTCACGCTGACCAGGCTGTTGAAAAGGATGATGCCGTACACGGCCAAGGCCGCAATCGCAATCCAGAAGATCATTCCCACAGTCGGTCTCCCCAGGCCCATGACGAAAGTTCCGCAAGGCTACACCCGGTGTCGAGTCAGGAACCGTGAAGAAGCGGGCGCGAATGCGAATCCAATGGATCCGAGACATGCGCCAGCCATGAGTCTCATCGGCCGCCCATGGCGAGCGAGCTTGACGCAACCTGGTGGGGCTCGAAGGCAGGATGCCGGCAGGTCGTTCTAGAATCCGGTTCCAGCGCGCAGTCGCTTGAAACCGGTCCGCCACATGCCGAACAAGCCCTTCGAATTCCGGCCCTCGGGAATCATCGAATTCGAGCACGTCGAACCCGACGACAGCCGCAAGACAGGTGGACGCCTGGGGCGACGACGCGATCGTCACCGACCCCTTGTCGATCAATTTCGACCGCAGGAAGGACAACACCCCGACCTCGGCCGAAAGTTTGCTGGCCGGGACCACGATCGACTGGCTGATCGCCTTCCCTGTCGATGCGAGGCCCAAGGCACTGTGCGAGCGCTTTCCGCATGTGGCCAACCGGCTGGCCGCGGGTTGGTCCGACGCGGTGCGCTCGGCGCAGAGCCTGCAAGTGCTTGCTGGCGACGCACGCTGGGGCAGCCCCGGCTTTCCGGCGCAGGTGCAGGGCGAGTTGCAGCGCATGCTGCTGCAGCTCGCTGGCGTTCAGACTGCCCAGGTAGCGGCCCGTTCGGCCGAACACGGCGCTCGGAGCGCCTGATCGCTTGCGGGGATCAGCATCGCGGTCGAGCGTGGGCAACGCAATTGACCAAGGAGGTTCGCCTTCGCCCTCCCGGGCGTGGTCACCCCTTGAAGACCTTGGTCAGGAACTCGACCACCGCCTTGCCTGCCGCCTCGCGGGCCTTGCGGTCGCCCTCCATCGTCGCCCCCTTGTCGGCGCAGAGGTCGCGGTTGATCGCCTGGACCTTGTCTTGCGACAGAGCCTCGCCGCTGTTGCGATCGCGAAACTTCATGTCGACGAGGTCGTACTCGAGCGGGCAGCCCTCCTTGGTCTTCGTGTTGGAGGGCAGGTTGATGCGGCGGCCGTTGTCCACGTCGAACTTGTGGCGGACCCCGGGCAGCACGATGAATTCGGTCGGGGTGCCGGCGGCGGCGATGCGCTGCGCGTAGCTGCGGCAGTCGCTCACATAGGCGTAGTCGTCGGCGTCGCCGTGCACGAACAACATGGGTTCGGGGGCGAATGCGCCGGGCTTGGGTGTCACGGCCAGCCCACCGGCGCAGCCGCCGCTGTACAGCGCGACATGCGCGGCAAAGCGCAGGCCGGAGGGGGCCGATCCGTTGATGATGCGCACCACCCCGCTGCGGACGGCGGTGATCCCTCCGCGCGAGAAGCCCATGACCGCGATGCGCTTGGGATCGATGCGCGGATGACTGGCCAGCATGCCGAGCGCAGCGAAGGCATCGGCGGTATCGGCTGCAAACGGCACCTGGCTCTGGTCTTCGCCGGTGGACTTGACACCGCGCGGACCGAAGATGTCGATGACGAAGGCAGCAATGCCCTGTTCGTTCAGCAGCCTGGCCCAATACGTGATCTGTTCAGGGTAGACGCCCCCCGAGCCATGCACGAGCACCACCGCCGGCAGCTTGGCGTCGGCCGGCGCGCTGGACGGCAAGACGAGTTCACCCTGTGCGGTGGCAGCCGGTCGCGGCCGATTGGCCTGGATCAGGTCCGCCACCGTTGCCGGTGTGCTGGACGCATAGCTGTAAACCCCGTTGCCAGGAGCACTGCGGAAGTCCGTCAGAGGCACGGCGTTCTGGGCCAGCGGCCGCTGTGCCGAGGCACAGCAGCGCAAGACCGGCGATCAGTTGGCGACAGAAGCAGTTGGCCATGGATCGAGTCTCCCATTGCCCGCCGTCACGCGGACGGCCTCACCATAGCATCAGTTCGCCAGTTCCCGCCACGAGACCCGTCGGGCACTACCGGGCGGCGACCCCGGCGGCGGGTGCGTCCTTGGTGAACAAGTCTCCCTTGTTGTTGACGATCAGCGTCGTCGTACCCGTCGCGGTCTTGATCGTCGTGATGCCCTCGGTCAGCGCGTTGCCGAGGAAGTACGAGACGACGTGTTCGGGTGATGTGCTCACGAACGAGCCGCTGCCGATGTCGAAGTAGTAGAGCCACGACGAGCCGCCGATCGAGCAGGCGTTGGACTCCGGCACATTCGTCGCCACCGTGAGGATGCCGAGCTGCTGCTGCATGTCGACGTTCACGCGCTCGCCGCTGCTCAGCTTCAGATCGACATACCAGCCGTTCTTCGCCGACCAGTCCACCGGCACGGGATTGGCGATCGTGCGCGCCTGCTGGCCGCCGGAGGTGACCATGTCGGCGAGCGTCTGCTCGACCATGCCGGCGTTGGTGTGCAGGTTGCCGAGCGCGGGATTGGTCAGCACGTCCTTGAACGAGTAGACAGTTTGCAGGCTCGTGTCGCCGATGTCGCTCGCCCCGAGGTAGCGCCCGGTGCCGATCGAGACGATCGCATAGCGTGTGGCACCCACCTTGATCTCCGAGAGCTCGGGTCGCGTCGTGATCGGCTGCGTCGTGCCGTTGGTCCGGCGCGCCTGCGCGAGCAGGAAGGCTTCCTTCCCGCCCGGCGCGATGTTGTCGTCGATGTCGAAGCGCCACAGGTTGCCGAGCATGTCGCCGCCATAGACTCGCAATGCGGTGTTGTCGATGAGCTTGTCGACCCAGGCATTGATCGCGCCGAGGTTGCTCGGCGTGGCGGCATCGCCGGCGGAGGTCGCGATCTTGGAGATCTGCGCGCCCGTCAGCGCGTTGAGCACGTAGAGATAGCCGAGTCCGGTGTTGTTGTAGCCCGAGCTGAAGATCACGACCCAGGTGCCGTCCTTCAGCTTGGTGATGACGGGGTTGCCGAAGCTGTAGCCGAGATTTGCGTCGGTGAACTCCCACAGCGCCTTCGGCGTCGACGGGTCCGTCACGTCGAGCGCGTAGTAGCCCTTTCCGCCCTTGTTGAGGCCGCCGACGAGCATCGTGTGCCAGGCGCCGCCGCCATAGACATCACCGACCGTCGGCGCGCCGTCCACGTAGTACTGGTGCTGGTTCGGGTAGTCGAGGTCGGCCAGCTTGTAGAGCGAAGGCATCACCATGCTCGGCACGTAGGCCCACAGCTCGGCGCCGGTGTCGGCGTTGAACGCGTGCAGCATGCCGTCGTTGGCGCCGGTGTAGACCACGCCCTGGCGCGCTGCATTGGCGCTTGCGAAGGCCGCGTAGCCGGCGTCGGCGTAGGTGAACGCCGGCTTCTTCACGTAGACCGGCACCGAGTTCACGATGTCGCCCAGCACGTCGCGCGTCTTGACGGGCGGCAGATTGGGATCGGGATTCGCACTGGTCCAGACGCGCTCGCGGAACAGGCTGAGCACGCTGCCGCCGGTACTCTCGTAGCCACTGCGGCCGCGCAGGTAGTCGACGAGGTTCGTTCCGGTCGCGGCCGCCTTCTCGGCGGCATTGAAGCCGCTGCACTGGCTGAGCTTGTCGGCGCCGCCGCCCGGGCACAGGCCGTCGAAGCTCGCGTTCAGGCCGGCAGCCGTGAGGTTCGCGTAGGTGAACGAGGCCAGCTTGTTCGCCGAGCCGGCATCGAAGAAGTAGATGTTGCGGGTGTCGGCCAATGCGGCAACCTGCGCGTTCAGCTGCGTATTCGAATTCCAGAGCACCACGGGCGAGACCGTCCCGGTCGCCGGGTCGACCGTATGCGATTCCACGTTGCCCGCCCAGTTCTGCGTCTGGTACTTCGCGACGACGACGTAGTTGTCGCCCGCCACCGGCTGCAGGTTCGACGTCGCTGCCGCAGCGCCGGCACCGGTCGTGGCGTCCAGCTTGGCCAGCGCATCGGCCAGGCTGTTGGCCAGCTCGACCGGGTCGTTCGCGCTGTAGTACTTGCCGCGGCCGTTGACTGCCGCGTGCCACAGGTCGTCGACGCGTGTGAGGACCGAGGCGCCGCCATCCGCGGGCTTCGGGTCGGGCCAGTTCTTGGTGCCGTTGGCGATCTGGAAGTAGTCCCCCGCGGCCTGCGTCTCGTAGTTCGGGTCGTAGGTGAGCGTTCCCGACACGCCCAGCCCGAGCGTGATCGTGTTCATGTGCTGGAAGCTCGCCGGGTCGCCGTTCACCGGCGCGACGTTGTTCGTGCACACGTCCTGCAGGGCCACCGCACCGCTGCAGTTGTTGAGCGCCACGGTGCGCAGGTCGGTCTTGTAGTAGTACATCGCGATGTCGGCCAGCGTGTTCGAAATGTTGAGCTTGTCGAGTTGCGGCGGCACGATGGCGGGGTTGAGGCCGGTGCCGTCCTGGTTGCCGATCGAGCCGCCGGTGAGCTTGCTGTTCCACCCGTTGGGCTCGTCGTCGAGGTTCCAGTAGCCGTCGGACGACAGGATCGTGTAGTTGCGCTGGCAGGAGTACTGGACAGGGTCGACCGCCTGGCCCGCGGCCTTGTTGGCGAAGTACTTTCCGGCCTTGTTCAGCGCCGGGCGCGTCGGCGTATAGCCGTCCGGGGTGTTGCCGTACAGCTTGCTGAAGAACGTCGCCTTCTGGTTGAGCGGGGCGACGGCGTCGAAGTCGCGGATGTTGAGGAACTCGTTGCCGTCGCTGACCGTGGTTTCGTGGATGGTCGAGAAGCCGACGCGAAAGCGCGTCGCGTCGATGTTCGCGAACGCCCGGCCGGCGGCCGAGCGCATCGTCAGCATGCGGGTGCGGTAGTAGCTGTACCAGTTGGCGTAGTTGGTCAGCGCGTTGACGCCGGCAGGCGCTTCGATCGCCGCCGAGGCGGTGACGATCGTGAAATTGGTGTACTTGTACTTGTTGCCGCTGCAGATCGCGCTGCCGGCAGGTGTGTAGCGCGCGTAGTAGAACTTCGAGTTGACGGCTTTGCCTTGGTTGTCCACCCCAACCTGCGTGCTGGGCGTGTTGAGGTTGTTCAGCGTCCCGAGATTCTTGGTGCCGCCGCCCGCCACGAAGCCGTCGGTGGGCGCCGCGGCGAAGGCCGCGTTCGCATAACTGCTGCCATCCGCCTTCAAGGGCGGCAGGTAAGTCGCTGTCGGGTCGTAGAAGATGCGGTTGATGCGCGAGTCGCCGAAGCACAGGTTGCCGTAGTCGGCCGAATCGGGCAGGTAGCCGTAGTTCATCGAGCCCGAGTCGTCGAGCACGAACATCACGTTGGGCCGGATCGCCGCGCTGGGCGAGGTGTCGATCGGCGTGTTGGCGATGTCGGCCGTTCCCGCGACGGCAACGCTGCCCAGCGCCGCCAGTGTGAGCGCCGTGGCGGTGCGACGGATGAATCGCGATGCAAGGGAATTGGACATGATGGGCTCCAGTGAACCTCTTCGAGCAGCAATCAGAAATAGACGATCGATTCGGTGAAGCTGACGGTGCCGCGGGCGCCGACGGAGCGGACGATGATGCGGAAGTAGGGGCCGCCCGAGCCCGGCCCGAAGCGCGCACAGTTGCCGTACTTGCACTCGCCGCCGCCGGACTCGACGGCCACCTTGGTCAGCGGCACGGCGCACGTATTGCCGGCCGCGCCCGGCGCCCCGACGGTCTTGCACAGGCGCGTGATGACCCAGCGCCCGGCGTTCTGGCCGCCGGCCTTCGCGGGACTCGGTGCGATACAGACCGTGCCGCCGGGTGCGTTGGGACAACCGTCATCGTTCCAGTCGACGATCGCGCTCGGGTTGCCGCTGCTGCCGTTGCCGGTCGGGTCGAGGGCGTCGAGGCTCGTCGCGTAGTAGCCGTCGCCGACGATGTCGTCGTAGAGCGAAGTCCCCCCGTTCGCCGTCGATTCGACAGACAGCCATTCCATCGCCTGATTCGCGACCTGGTCTGCGGTTGCGGTTGCATCCTGCTTGAAGCCGAGGTTGCCGATGACCAGCGCGCCGGTGTCGACCGAGCGCACCAGCGCCACCGAGGCCAGCGCAAGCGCGACCAGCGCGATCAACGCGAAGAAGAGCGAGATGCCGCGCTCGCTGCGGCGCGCGCGGGACCCCGTGCCTTGAGAAAAGTGATGCTTCGTCATCCAGGGCTCCAGCGCGGCATCACGAGTGCCACAGCATGTTGCGCAACGGCACGGTCGTCTCGAAGACCTTGTAGCGGTAGCGCTGCCAGTCGGCCACGCCGTCGACCTTGATCTCAAAGCACTTCGAAGCGCCGCAGACGGCCGAGCCGGCCACCGCTGCCGCCGTACCGACGTCCCACTGCGGGTTCGCCGCGGTGACGTTCTCCCGCTCGAACTGCGTGCTGCGCGCGACGACGGCGATGCGCACCGTCAGCACCTGGGCCCAGGCGGCCTGTGTCGCAGGTGTGATCTTGTCGTAGGTGTCGACCACGCCGTTGGCGTTCGTGTCCTTGCCGTAGAAAGCCTGCAACTGCACGATGTGCGGGAACAACGCCTGCGTCGTCGAAGTGCCGTCGGCGGTGTTGAAGGTCTGCAACTGCAGCACCTGCGCCGCCGGCACGCTGTAGATGCGATCGACGAAGTGGCCGAGGTTGACCAACAGGCTGCCGCTCGGGTAGCCGTCGGCCGGGAAGATCGTCTGGCCCCCCGCCTGATTCCAGTCACTCTTCCCCGCGTTGTGCAGCACCTGGTTGTTGCCGAGACCGGCACCGGCCCCCGCGTTGGCGTTCGTCACCTGGAACACGCTGCACCAGTGGTTCGCGTCCCAGATCTCGGGAACGGCGAGCATCATGTCGCCGTCGGCGATGCCGAGCGCGCTGTTGACGAAGAAGTTGGCTGCCTGCTGCGGATGGTCCTTGATGACGAGCGCCGGGACCGAGTAGTTCAGCTTGTCGCTGCCCATCACCTCCACACGGTCCGGTGCGCCATTGGCTCCGGCGGTGATCAGCAGCGGCACCAGCGACCAGGTGAAGGCCGCGCCCTTGTGATTGGCACGTATCTCGCAGCCGAGCGTTTCCGCCATGTTCGTCAGGCCGTAGCCCGCCGACTGCAGGTCGCGCTGCAGCGTATACAGTGCCAGCGCGCCGTTGACCTGCGCATCGCTGCCGCTGGTCGCGGTGCGCTTCTGCGCTTCGGCATTCACCAGCACCTGGGCGATCACCAGCGTGGCGATCAGCGCGATCACGACGCCCACCATCAGTTCGATGAGCGTGAAGCCCCGCTGGTTCGGCGGCGGGATGCGGCGCAGTGGCACGACGGCTGTCATCGCATGATCACCGTGGAAGTGGTGTAGTTGTGCGCGCCCTCGTTCG
Source organism: uncultured bacterium (assembly GCA_963802435.1). Lineage (GTDB taxonomy): Bacteria > Pseudomonadota > Gammaproteobacteria > Burkholderiales > Burkholderiaceae_C > CAIKUF01. The sequence goes on along the minus strand of CAWDIT010000005.1, from coordinate 51,202 downwards.
GGGTCGACCACCCGATGGTCACGGTCACGACGCCGGCGGTCGCCGCGCTCGCGGCGTTGCCCACCGCCACCGCGACCGTGCCGCCGGGCAGCGTGTTCGCGACCCGGGTCTTCCATTCGTTGCAGCGCGGATAAGCCGCGCATGCCGCTGTGGAGTAATTGGCGAGGTTCGCGGGGTCGGCGTCACCCCACATCGTGCCGATCGCCTCGCTCGCGAGGTAGGCCGCGTCGCCGCGGAACTTGGCGGCCGACTGCGCCTTCGTCATCGCGCCCTGCAGCCCGACGACGGCGAGAACGCCGATGGAGAACAGCAGGATCGCGATCAGCGCCTCGATCAGCATCATTCCACGCACGCCGGCACGGCCGGCGATGCGGCAACGTCGAGCTTGGTGCGGCTTCATTTGCTTCATGGCTGGACTCATGGGCACTTGCGGGGGTCGGCGTTGTCGACCACGTCCGGGTCGCACATGCGCACCGCGCCGCCCGTAGAGACGAGGACGCGCAGCGTGCGGTAGTTGCCGCCGGCCGTCGACGTGACGTCGACGCGTGCGAGCGGATCGGCGTCGACGGTGCGACCGAAACCGTTGAACGTGACGGTCGACGCCGCGGTGGCGTTGTCGGCTGCCACTGCCGCAACCGCCGCGGAAAGACCGCCGTCGCCAGCCGCACGCTTTTCGACGATGCGGGGAGCGGCAGTGTCCGACGGCGCAGCGGCGCAGCCGGCCGCAGGGTCGTCGAGGCTGATGACCCACGACCCGGCGGCCGACGACGCCGCGCAACTGTTGTCCATGGTCTTCGGATCGTTCAGCGACACGAGTGTGAAGCGCACGTTCTGGTTGCGGCGTACCGCCTCGTTTCGTGCGCGCTGGACACCCGCCGATATCGACTCGGCCGCATTGCGGATCTGCGAGTTCATCAGCCAGGTCTGGAAACCCGGCAGGCCGAGCGCGAGCAGCAGGCCGAGCACGCTGAGCGTGATCGCTACCTCGATCAGCGAGAAGCCGGCAGAGTGTTGGCGTCGCATCGCAACCCTCAGCATTCGTCGCCGCGCGCCAGCCAGCAGGCCTTGGCCACGCCCGCGCCCTTGAACTTGGTCGTGCCCTTCACGTTGCCGCTGGTCAGCGTGTAGTCGTTGCCGACGGCGGCGCCGGAGCTGCCGGTCGCCGTCAGCGTGTAGCTCTGGTTGTCGGCCCCGAGCGCGCACGTGAAGCCGTAGTACTTCGCGCCCGGGGGAACGAAGTTGTTCCAGGCGGGCGCGTTGGCGCCGTTGGCGCAGACGGCCCCGCCGGCATTGCCGTAGCCGCGAAAGTCCTGGTAGTACTGCTCCAGCTTGACGCGGTAGTCGGCCAGGTAGCCGAACGCCTCCTGCACCTGGCCGCGCCGTACGTAGTCTCGGTAGGAAGGCAGGGCAATGCTCGCCAGGATCGCGACGATGGCGACCACGATCATCAACTCGATCAGCGTGAACCCTCTTGCGCGGCGCTGGTATGGCATGGTGAGAGCGACCTGTGGAGTAGTTGAGTGCCATTACGGCACAAGTGACGGCCTAGCGCACGGCCGCGCGGCGCGCAACCTGACTGGCGGCGGGCGCAAAGCGACGAGCGGCGCGGCCCATGGCGCCAGGTGTGACTTGCATCACGCCGCGCCTTCGGCGGGCAGCACCGCAATCGTGTGCGCCAGCCCATCGGCACTGACCTGGTCGTAGGGGCCTGTCGGACTGGCCGAGATCGCGACGAGCGAACGCACGTCGCCGCTTGCCTTCGTGAACGTCGTCAGAGTCCTGCACACGCGACGCGTGCTGGTGACGACGCGCGAACATGGACGTCTCGGCCGCCCGGCCCGCACTGCCTGCGCCGCTGGAGAATTGAATCGCGACCGACATGATGAATGCCTCCGTTGCAGGCGCACAGTGCCCCTGCCATTCACGGTCGAGAGGCAACAATTCCTCGTTATCGACTTACCCTGGACTCGACTTGAGCGGCCCGACCGGGCGAAAGGGGCATGGCCGATCGCCCAGGCGCGCTCGCAACAACGCTCTGCGAGCGGCTCAGCGGTTCTTCCAGAACGGCTCGCAGCGGGCGAAACTCTTCAGCGCCGCAGCGCCTTCGGCGAGCAGAGCGTCGCGCCTTGCGGTCAGCCAGCCGATTGCGAACCAGGCACGCGGGTCGTCGCCGACCGCGCCACGATAGGTCGCGAGGCCGACGCACAAGTCGTTGTAGCGGCCCAGGCTGTCCTGCACCGGCGCCAGCCGCGCCAGGTAGCGCGCGACGGCCTTGCCCTTGAAGAGCGAGGCTGCGAACTCCGCCGCATAGCGCAGCCGCTTCACCCGTTTGCGCAACGTGTGGCGCGCCACGTCGTCGAGTTCTTCGTAGCGCCTGGCTGCGCGCACGACGCGGCGATGCCAGCGCTGCAGGCGGTCGGCCAAGGCGTCGGCCAGCGCCGGCGCCGGCAAGGCGCTGGCCGGCGGCGTCGTGGCAGGCTGCACTGCCGGGGGCTCGTCGACGTCGACCTGACAAGCCAGCAGATCGAGCAACAGCAGCGTCGCCGCGGTGGCGCGCAGCAGCTCGGTCGGTGTCGGTGCCTCGGGAGCCGGCGGCAGTTCGAACAGCGGCGCGCCGGCCTCGCGCAGCGCGGGGAGCAGCCAGGCGGCCAGCGCGTCGCGGTCGCGCACGACGCCAAGCTGGCGGAACAGCGCGGCCAGGCGCTCGTCCCACGACGGTTCGATGCGCGCCGTCCAGCCGTCGAAGAAGCGCAGCGCCGAGCGCAGCCGGCGCAGACCGACGCGCAGCTGATGCACGTGCTCGTCGCTGTACCGGTTGCCGGCAACCTCGCTCGCGTTGGGCAGGATCTGCTGCAGGCAGTTCGCGAGGATGGCCTGCAGCGCGGCGTCGGCGCTCATCTCGGGCGCCAGCCGCAATGCACTGGCCTTGACCGCCTGGCCCAGCGTCGCGTCGCGCGCCAGGCGGTCGCCGCGCTCGGCCTTGCTGCGCACGTCGAGCCACAGGCCGTGCCGGCGCACCCAGCGCCGCGCGACATCGACCACCGCGAGCGGCCGGCCGCGGACGAGCTCGATCTCGAGCTCGCACACCGGCCAGCGGCGATCGCCGGCAACGATCTCGCCGCTGTCGAACGCGAGTTCGACGCTGGCGCCTGCCGCGCGCAGCGTGCGCACGCGGCGCCAGATGTCGGTGCGGTACAGCGCAGCCAGGCGTGGCGGCGCCGCATCGCCCGGGCGCGCCGCCAGCGCAGCGGCGAGCTTGTCGCCGACGGGCGTGCCGGCGTGGCGCAGCGGGTCCGCGCCAGGCACTGCGCCGGCCGGCACGCTCATCGCGCCGATCAGCGGCACCTCGTGTTCGAAGCGCTGCATCGCATTCGGCCCTGCGGCCTTCGCCGTCTGCACCCAGCGCCGGCCTTCCTTGCGCAAGCGAAGGGCCAGGCCCGCGGCGGCCAGCCTGCCGTCCGGCGTGTCGAAGTAGATCGCCTGCAGGCGCGTTCGCCTCGAGTCACCCGCCCGAACCGCCGCGTCGATCGCGCGCCGCGACGCATCGGGCACCTGGAACTTCAGCTCGATTTCGAACATCGGTGGTGCGGCAGGGGAACGGTGAGGGATCCGCACCGATGATCGCACGCGCGAACCCTCCCGCCGCCGCTCAACGGCCCTGCAGTACCGAGCACAACGCATCGACCAGAATGAGCAGGCGAGCGATGCCCTTGCGCCGGCGTCCACCGACCGAGCCACCCTTCAACGGCGCGGCCAGACGCGCCAGGCGGGCGACCCAGGGCAGTGCGCGCTGCAGCGCATCGCGCACGCCGGGGTCGGGATTCGCCGCGAGGCAGGCGCGCAGCAGCTCGGGCAGCAGGCTGCGCGATTCGACCTCGGCGATCGGGCCCGCCAGCGAGACCGAATTGAGGAAGAGCACGACATCGAGCGCCTGCGCCACCGGCAGCGGCACCAGTTCGCCGAAGTTCTCTTCGAAGTCGATGCGCCAGGTCTGGCCGTTCTTCGTCGTCAGGTTCTTGATCTGCGCCGCGCCGTGCCACTGGCCCGCGCGATGAAAGGCGCCGAGTTCCCCGGCGAGGCGCAGCAGTTCGGAGCGGCAGACATCGATAGTCCAGCCTTCGATCTCGCTCGCGACGGTCGCGCCGCAATGTTCGAGCAGCAGGTAGCCCGCGCCGTGGTGCACGACCCGCGGCACGCGCACGCCGGCGAGGGCGAGCGACCCGAGCCGGCGCGCTTCGTAGTCCACGCTGGTGGCGGCTTCCGACAGCAGCAGTGTTCGCATCGGCAGCGACTGTCCGCTGACGCGCCTGGCCAGCCAGCGCACGAAGAGCGCCTGAGCCAGCCGCCGTGGACGCTGCGCGACGCGCTTGGCGACGTAGCGCACGCCGCCGTGCTCGAGCAGCACGGTGCGCGCGGTGGACGCCCGCAGCGCGGCATCGGCGGCGGCGACGAGCGATTCGTCAGGTCGGTCGGTCATGCGGATCGGCAGGAATCGGCTCGGGCGCAGCGCGGAGACGGGCCACGGCAGCGGGCATTATCGGCGGTGGCCTCCCGCGGAGCGTTCGCGGCCGCGCGGCGGGTGACAATCGCCCTCGAACCGCCGGGGGTTCGTTCGCCGCCATCGGCGTCGGCAGCGCCGGCGCCCGCGCTCCAGGCGAACCCGGCACGACGCAGCCCATCCCAGCACCCACCATGGCCCCTTCGGAACGCCGCTGGCAGTCGATCCCCGATCGCACCCATTCGATCGCGCTGCTCATCGCCGCCTTCACGCTGCTGCGCCTTCTGCTCGCTGCCACCGTGCCGCTGTTGCCGCAGGAGGCGTACTACTGGAGTTGGAGCCTTCACCTCGACTGGTCGTATTTCGACCACCCGCCGCTGGCGACGTACAGCGTCGCGCTGACCACGGCCGTCTTCGGCCAGACGGTGTTCGGCATCAAGCTTGCCGCAGTGCTCTGGTCCGTGGGCTGGAACCTCCTCTGGGCGCGGCTGATCCTCGATATGTACGCCGACCGCCGGCTGGCCTTCTGGACGCTGGCAACGCTGAACCTGACGGTCATGTACGAGGCCTTCGGCGTCGGGCCGACCCCCGATGCGCCCCTGCTCTTCGCCTGGACCGGTGCGATCTGGGCCGTCTGGCGCCTCACGCAGAGCGGCGACGGACGCTGGTGGTTCGCGGCAGGCGCCTTCGTCGGCCTGTCCTGGCTCGGCAAGTACTCGGGCGCCCTGCTGCTGCCCGTCGTGTTCGTCTACCTGCTGACGTCCGCACGGCAGCGCCACTGGCTGGCGAAGCCGCAGCCCTACCTGGCCCTCGTGCTCGCCGCGGCGATCTTCACGCCGGTGCTCTTCTGGAATGCCCAGCACGACTGGGTGTCGCTCGCCTTCCAGAGCAGCCGCCGAGTCGGCGAGATGGGCAGCTTCAAGCCACGCTACCTGCTGATGCTCGTCGCGACGCAGTTCCTGATGCTCACGCCCTACGTCTTCGTGCTCGTCATCGCCGCGCTGCTGCGCGGCGTGCGCGAAGGCTTCGCCGGCAGGCTCGACGACCGCGCGCGACTGCTGTTGCTCAGCGGCGCGATCCCGATCGCGCTGTTCACGCTGATCAGCCTGCGCTCGATCGTGAAGATCAACTGGCTCGCGCCGGCCTACTGGTCGCTGGCGATCCTCGGCGTGCGCCATGTCCTCGCCCAGGCCGACGGCGCGCGGCGCCTGGTGCGAGGCCTGGCATCCTCGGTGGCGATCCTGCTGGCGGCAGGCATCGTGGTGGCGATTCCGAATCTGCCGATCGCCGGCGACCTGAACAGCTGGAGCGGCTGGAAGGAGGCCTCGGCAAGGGTCGAGAAGGCCGCGGTCGCGGCACGCGCGGGGGGCACGGAGGTCTTCGTGTTCTCGCCGAACTACAAGATCAGTTCGCTGATCCGCTTCTACCTGCCCGGGCGGCCGCGCACCTACGCGCAGGACATCTACGGCGACAAGGCGCTGCAGTTCGACTACTTCCCGCTCGAGCGCGACCTGAAGGGAGCGACGGGCATCCTCGTCGTGTCGGACCAGGACCAGGGCGACCTCGATCTGAAGCGCCTGGAGGCATACTTCGACTCCGTGGAAAGGGTCGACGTGATCGAGACCTCCGCCTTCGGCAAGGTCACCCGCCGCATCGAGATCTACCGCGCCTCGAACTACAAGGGGCATCCACCCCGCGGCGTGGCGGGTGCGTCGAACTGAACAGCCCCGACATGCCACAGCTCTCCGTCATCGTTCCGACTTTCAACGAGATCGGCAACGTCGTCGAACTCAGAGACCGCGTCGCCGTCGCGCTCGACGGTGTCGACTGGGAGATGATCTTCGTCGACGACGACTCGCCCGACGGCACCGCGGCGACGCTGCGCGAGATGGCGCAAGCCGATCGCCGGGTTCGCTGCATCCAGCGCGTCGGACGCCGCGGGTTGTCATCGGCCTGCATCGAGGGCATGCTGTCTTCGTCGGCCCCGGTGGTGGCGGTGATCGACGCCGACCACCAGCACGACGAGCAGCTGCTGCCCCGCATGTTCGAGCTGATCGGCGGCGGCGATCTCGACGTCGTCGTCGGCAGCCGCTACGCCGAGAGCGGCGGCATCGGCAGTTGGGACGAATCGCGCGCGGCAGCCAGCCGGCTCGCCACCCGGCTCAGCCGGCTCGTGCTCAAGGCCGATCTGCACGACCCGATGAGCGGCTTCTTCATGATCCGCCACGACGCCTTCGTCGACTGCGTCAAGGCGGGTGTCTCGGGTGTCGGCTTCAAGATCCTGCTCGACCTGTTCGCCACCTCGCCGACACCGCTGCGCTACCGCGAGCTGCCGTACCAGTTCCGCAATCGGCTCGCGGGCGAGAGCAAGCTCGACACCAACGTCGCCTGGGAGTATGTCGTCATGCTCCTCGACAAGTTCATGGGCGGCGTGGTGCCGATCCGCTTCATCGCGTTCTCGCTCGTCGGCGGCCTCGGGCTCGTCGTCCACCTGCTCGTGCTCAGCGTGCTCTTCAAGGGGCTCGGCACCTCGTTCCTGTGGGGCCAGACCGGCGCGACGCTGGTGGCGATGACCAGCAACTACGTGCTCAACAACGTGCTGACCTACCGCGACCTGCGGCTGCGCGGCTGGGGTTTCGTGCGCGGCTGGTTCTCGTTCGTGCTCGCCTGCAGCGTCGGCGCGCTGGCCAACGTCGGCATCGCCGACTACCTGTTCCAGCAGCAGGGCAGCTTCTGGGTGTCTTCCGCCATTGCCGGTGTGCTGGTCGGAGCCGTCTGGAACTACGCAGTGACTGCGGTCTATACCTGGAAGACGCCGAAGAGCGCGTAGCGAGGGTGGGCGCTTCGTCAGCGACGGCCGGCAGCGCACACCAACGAACTCCCCGAACGTCGCGCCGGTAAAATCGGCGCTCTACCTGCACCGTCCTCCCGGGCGCACCCGCCATGCCGCTGTTCTGGAAAGCCTACAAGTCGGACGTCACCTCGTTCATCGAGGAACTCAAGGCCAGGAAGCCCACGCTAGAGGAAGAGCAGCGCCAGGGTCGTGCGCTGCTGTGGGACCGCACGATCGATCGCGAGGCGCAGGTCGAGTACGCCGAATCCCGGGTGCCGCAGCAGCCCTACGTCTACCAGACGCTGCCCGACTGACGGCGCATCCCGTGATCGACGACGTGCTGGCACCCGAGGTGCCCGAGCTGCCCGCGGCCGATGCCCCCGCGGTGGATGCCGAAGGCCTGCCCGAGGTGGTGGACCAGATCGCGCTCGCCCGCCTGTACGGCGAGCCGCTGTTCGCGCTGCCGACCGACCTCTACATCCCGCCCGACGCGCTCGAGGTCTTCCTCGAGGCCTTCGAGGGGCCGCTGGACCTGCTGCTCTACCTGATCCGGCGCCAGAACTTCAACATCCTCGACATCCCGCTGGCCGACGTGACACGCCAGTACCTGGCCTACGTCGAGCAGATCCGCAAGCGCAACCTGGAACTCGCCGCCGAATACCTGCTGATGGCGGCGATGCTCATCGAGATCAAGTCGCGCATGCTGCTGCCGCCGCGCCGCAGCGCCGAGGGCGCCGAGCCGGAGGACCCGCGCGCCGAGCTGGTGCGACGCTTGCTCGAGTACGAAAAGATGAAGCTCGCGGCGGCGCGGCTCGACGCGCTGCCGCTGCTCGGGCGCGACTTCCTGCGCGCACAGGTGGCGATCGAGCAGTCTCTGCAGCCGCGCTTTCCGGAGGTCAGCGCGAATGACCTGCGTGACGCGTGGCAGGACATCATGAAGCGCGCCCGCCTCAACCAGCACCACACCATCACGCGCGAGCAGCTGAGCGTGCGCGAGCACATGAGCATCGTGCTGCGCCGCCTACAGGGCCGTCGCTTCGCGATGTTCGAGGAGCTGTTCGACGCCCACCGCGGCCCGCAGGTGATGGTCGTGACCTTCATCGCGCTGCTCGAACTCTCGCGCGAACGCCTGCTCGAAGTGACGCAGGCCGAGGCCTTCGCGCCGATCTACGTGAGGCTCGCCTACCAGCCTTCCTGAGCCGCCGAAGCGAAGCGCCTGTGACACAGCGCGCTTCGCTTCGGCGGCTCGCGCCTGCCCTGCACAACTGCGCAGGTGCTTCGGTCCGGCGCGAGCCGATCTTGCGCAGTCACGGCCTCGCAGCCGCGCTACCCCAGCCCGAGCTTGAAGCCGATCATCGCGCGCAGCTTGCCGGGCAGCACCGGCTTCATCAGCAGGTGAAAGTCGTGCCGCTCGGCCTGCGCGTCATGCCCGCTGATCGTGCTGCCGGTGACCATGATCGCCGGCACGGCGCAACCGAAGGCGGCGCGCAGGGCGTGGATCGCCTCGACACCGGTCTGGCCGTTCCCGAGCTGGTAGTCGACGATCAGCAACTGCGGCTGCGCCCCGCCGGCGCCGGCCGAGTGCGCCCATTGCGCCGAGGCTGCAACGCTGTCGAAACTCGCGACCCTCGCACCCCAGCCCTCGAGCAGCTTTTCCATGCCGCTTCCGACCACGGGATCGTCCTCGACCACGACGATCAGCCGGCCGTCCAGCGTCGGCGCCGGTGGCGCCATGGCCGACGCGCTCGCACTGGCCGTCGGCACCGCCTGGCCCACCGGCAACTCGAGCGTGAACACCGACCCGCGGCCCGGCACGGAGCGCAGGACGAGCGGCGCGTGCATCAGCGCGGCCAGGCGCCTGACGATTGCCAGACCCAGTCCCAGGCCCTTCTTCTGGCCGGCCAACGGCGCGGCGTTGCCCGGCACCTGATAGAACTCCTCGAAGACGCGATGCTGCTCGGCCTCGCAGATGCCCGGGCCGGTGTCCCAGACCTGCAGCAGCAGCCGTTCGCCGCGGCGGCGGCAGCCGACGAGCACGCCGCCGTCCTCAGAGTAGCGGATCGCGTTGGCGACGAGATTGCGCAAGATTCGCTCGACGAGCAGCGGGTCGCCGTGCACCGCGTGACGCTCGCCGCGAAAGCGCAATGCCAGACCCTTCTCGAACGCGGTCGGCTCGAAATGCAGGCGCAGCCGGCGAAATAGGTCGGAGATCGCGAAATCGACCGCCTTCACCTCGACGCCACCGGTGTCGATGCGCGTGATGTCGAGCAGTTCCGAGAACAGTCCGTCGAGCGCATCGACCGACGCGTTGATGCTGTTGACGAGCTCGACCACGCCGGCCTCGTGGCTGCGCTGGCGCAGCGCCTCGGCGAACAGGCTCAGCGCATGCAGCGGCTGGCGCAGGTCGTGGCTGGCGGCGGCGAAGAACTGCGTCTTCGCACGGTTGGCCACCTCGGCCTGCTGCCGAGCCGTATCTGAAGTGGCCTTCTCGCTGCGAAGCTGATCCATCAGCGCCTCGGTGCGCCTTTGCAGCTGGCTGAGGCGGTCGAACGCGTTGCGGTAGTCGCGCCCGAGCAGCAGGGTCATGGCCATCGCGACGAACATCACGGCCGCCGTCTGCACGCCGAGCCCGCCGTCCTGCAGCGCGACACGCGCGATCGCCGGAAGGTAGACCAGGCCGACGAACGCGAGGTAGAGCGCGAACTGCGGCGCGAGGATAGGCACGCAGGCGACGCAGAAGGTATAGACGACCAGGATCAGCGCGATCTGCTGCAGCGCGCTGCCGAAAGGATAGAAGCTCCACGCCGCCCAACCCCAGAGAGTCGCGGCCAGCAGCGTGCCGACGATCCACAGATGCAGCCGCGCCTGCAGTGCGGCGAGCGTGTCGGGCTCGTCGCGCGAGATGCGCCAGGCGAACGCCGCGCGCAGCACCCACAGCGACGCGAAGACGCCGCCCCAGCCCAGGCGCAGGCCGGCCGGCGCGACGCTGGCGAACACCAGCTCGACGACGATGGCACCGACCGCGTGGCCCGCCAGCGACGTCGTGTTGTAGGCGAACATCGCGCGCGCCTTGTCGCGCAGCAACGCGAACTCCACGGCCTCGCTGACGTGCGGCGCGCACGGCTGGAGCGCGGGCACGACGATCGCCATCGCGAGCAGAGCCCGTTTGCGCTAGCGCAGGCTGCGCGACCGCCAGGACTGACTGCCGCCCTGCTCCTGCGTCATCTGGCTCACCGCGAGCACGGCCTGGGTTCGCGAGCTGACGTTGAGCGCACGCAGCACGGCCGCGACATGGTCCTTCACCGTCTCGACCGACAGGCCGAGTTCGCGCGCGATCAGCTTGTTCGGCTTGCCCTGCAGCAACAGGCCGAGCACGTCGGTCTGGCGCGGCGTGAGTCCGATCGTCGCCAGCGAAGGCTGCGCCTGCGACTCGCCGCTTTCCGCCTGCTCGCGCACGATGGCAAGGTAGCTCGGCACGGTGTCGCCTTCCGGCTTCGCCCCCGGGCGCTCCGATCCGAGGGTCATCGGCGGGACGTAGATGCCGCCCTGCATCACCAGGTGCAGCGCCTCGAACAGCGTCGCGTTGCTGGCCCGCTTGGGCACGAAGCCCATCGCGCCGAGGTCGATCGCGCGGATCACGTCGCTGGTCCGGTCGGAGGCCGAGACGACCACCACCGGCAGCGCCGGGTATTTCGCCCGCAGCTCGACGAGAAGATCGAAGCCGTTGGCATCGCCGAGCTGCAGGTCGAGCAGCACGAGGTCGTGGTCCGCGTTCGCCTCGAGTGTCTGGCGCGCCTCGCGCGCACTGGCCGCGCCGATCACCGTGACGTCGTCACCCAGCCCCTGGATCACAGCCTGCAGCGCAGAAAGGATCAGTGGATGGTCGTCAACCAGCAGCACCTTCATGGCCAGGCCCTCCGCAAGCGCGATGCGATCGCAGGCTCGTCAGGCGGTCATCGTAGCCCAAGCTGGGCAGCTGCGGCACCTGCCGCGTCCCGGTATTCGATTCAGACGTAGCGTCGCGACACCGACTCGGCGATGCACACCGGCTTGGCCGAGCCTTCACGCTCCATCGTGACCTCGAACGTCAGCTGGGCGCCGCCTTCGATGGCCTCGTACGAGAGAAGCTTGAAGCGCCCGCGCAGGCGGCTGCCGACCGGCACCGGTGCCGGGAAGCGAACCCGGTTCAGGCCGTAGTTCACGCCCATGCGCGTGTCGCGCAACTCGAACGCGCTGATCCCCATCTCGGGCAGCAGCGACAGCGTCAGGAAGCCATGCGCGACCGTCGTGCCGAACGGCCCGGCGGCGGCGCGAACCGGGTCGACGTGAATCCACTGGTGGTCGCCGGTGGCGTCGGCGAACAGGTCGATGCGACGCTGGTCGATCACGGTCCAGTCGCTGTCGGCCACGTGCTGCCCCACCAGGGCCTGCAGATCGCTCAGTTTGTCGAAGCTTCGCATCCTCGTCCTTCAGGAGTTCAACCACTCGATGATCGGCTGCCACTGCTCGAGATCGCGTTCGACCCGCCCGGCAGCCACGTCCCACAGCGTGAGCCCGCGCGCAGCCAGGTGCACGTAGTTCTGCGTGTCGCGCAGGTGGCCGAGCACCGGCACCTCGAGCTTGGCGAGGAAGGCTCGCAACTGCTCGGCGGCGATCGTGCCCTCGCGCACGCGCATGCCCACCAGCGCGAGCTGCAGCTTGTCGCTGCGCCGGTGCGCCTGCAGCTGGCGCACGAAGTCGTGCGTCGCGCGGATGTCGAAGATGCTCGGCTGCAACGGCACGAGCACGCGGTCGGCGAGCTTCAGCACCGCATCGAGCCGTTTGCCGTGCAGGCCGGCCGGCGTGTCGAGCACCGCGTGTGTCGTGCCCCTGGGCGGCCGCACCACGTCGCCGCGCTCGACCTCCCAGGTGGTGATCCCCGGCAAACCCGCCGGCCGCAGCGCCAGCCAGCCGCGCGTCGATTGCTGGCGGTCGACGTCGCCGAGCATCACGGCGTGCCCCTGGCGCGCCAGGTAGCCCGCCAGGTTGGTCGACAGCGTGCTCTTGCCGACCCCGCCTTTGGGATTGGCGACCACGATAACCGGCATCGGCGCCTCCTTGGTTTTGCGGGTATGGTAACGGCGCAGGCGACGCGAGCCATGGCGCCCCGCACGGTCCGCCGCGCCACAACGGGGGTCAAGCGATCGTGCAGGCTTCCTCGAAGGCCAAGCGCGGGCCGCGGGCGAACAACCTGGCCGGGTCACCGCGGCCGAAGTTGCAGAGGAAGTTGCTGCGCACCGAGGTGCCGGCGAAGAAGGCCGCATCGAGCTTGGCGGCGTCGAATCCGCTCATCGGCCCACAGTCCAGGCCGAGCGCGCGTGCGGCAATGATGAAGTACGCGCCCTGCAGGCTGGAATTGCGAAACGCCGTCGACTCGATCAGTGCCGGCTTGCCTTCGAACCACGACTTCGCGTCGGCGTGCGGCAGGAGCTTCGGCAGCATGTCGTGGAACGCCATGTCCATGCCGATGATCGCGGTCACCGGCGCCGACCGCGTCTTCACCACGTTGCCGGGGTTGATCGCCTCCAGCAAGCGCGCCTTCGCCGCCGGTGACCTGACGAAGACGATGCGGGCCGGCGAACAGTTGGCCGACGTCGGGCCCCACTTCATCAAGTCGTAGAGCCGGCGCAGCGTCGCGTCGTCGATCGGGTCGGGGAGAAAGCCGTTCGCGGTGCGGGCGCGATCGAAGATCTGTTCTGTCGTGATGTTCATGCGCTGCCCCGCAATGCTGGAGACGACAATTGTCGGATGTTCGCCCCGTCACAACTCGAGGTCCGGCGGTTCTTCTGCGACGTCTTCGCCAAGCATCGCAAGGGCTTGCCCATGACGCCGCTGGAAGGCCTGGCCGCGCAGTGGATCGGCGAGCACCCGGAGTACGCCACCGACCTCGCCGACGCCGATGCTGCGCTGGCCGCGAGCTTTCGTGTCGGCGAAGGCCGCACCAATCCCTTCCTGCACCTGTCGATGCACCTGTCGATCAGCGAGCAATTGAGCATCGACCAGCCACGCGGCATCCGCCAGGCGTTCGCGCTGCTCGCTGCGCGCCGCGGCTCGGCGCACGAGGCTCAGCACGCGGTGATGGAGTGCCTGGGTGAGATGCTGTGGGCCTCGCAGCGCAGCGGCCTGCCTCCGGACGGCGAGGCCTACATGGCCTGCGTGCGCAGGTGCGCCACAGGCGCCCGCTAGCCTCGACCCAACTCTGCAGCGCGCGCCCGATGAACCGCGTCCAGCCGAAGAACCCGCTGCACGGCGTCACGCTCGAGCGGATGTTGACCGAGCTCGTCGCGCATTACGGCTGGCCGGCGCTCGGCGAACAAGTCGACATCCGCTGTTTCCAGGTCGACCCCAGCGTCCCATCGAGCCTGAAATTCCTGCGCCGCACACCCTGGGCCCGGCAACGGGTCGAGAGCCTCTATCTGTTCATGCTGCGTGACGCGGCTCGGCGGGCGCGCTCGCAATGATGGAGGGTCGGGACCGGACGCCCTATCCCGCCTCGCCAGCGCCTGCCACGACCCTGGCGCCCCTCGTTCGCAATCGGCCGGCGCTGGGCTCCAGCACCCAGACAGCCGCCGGAGGCAGGTTGCGGGCGACCCAGGAAGTCTTGCTCCAGTTGAACTCGACCGGGACTGGAAATGGTGCCCCTGGGTAGTACGTGAACTGCACCATGAACCGCCCCGGGCCCTTGCCCAGAAAGTCGAGGATGCTGCAGACCGTTTCGTGCTTGGCCCCCTTCGGCATGGAGCGGAACGGCAGGCTGGAGACAATGCCCGTCGCGGCCGGAAGCCCGGCCAGGTTTCGCAACACGGCAGCGGCAGGTGCGGCGTGGATCTCGAGGCCTTCGAACTCCCGACGAAGTTTGAGCACGAGGTCGTTGCGCAGCTCGACGACGATCAGGCGGAGTTCAGGGTAGACCGCCGCCAGAGTGCGGGTCACGGCTCCCCCTCCGGCGCCCAGTTCGACCAGCGCATCAGCGCCGTGTGCCGCCCGCGCCATCGCGCGCGCGAGGTACCTCGACGAGGGTGCGACTGCACCTGTCAGCGCCGCCGCCTTGAACATGCGATGACCGGCCGTCAACATGGCGCGCGATCCTGACTCCCGGAGCAGGCCATCAGACATCGCTCGACCCGACAGCGTGGAAGTCCAATCGCCTGCCCGCCATCCCTCCCGTCCACCTTGGCACGATCATTCGCTCCCCTGCCCAGATTCGTGGCCACGGCGACGTGAGTGTCGGCGGCGCTGGGCGCAATCCTACCCCTGCTTGCGCCGCGTGCGATCCGAGCTCAGCGGACCAAGAGGTAAGCGCTGGCAAGCACGATGAGTGAGATGCCGGGAACCCGGTCGATCCCCACCCGGCCGATGTCGAGATCGCCCGCTACGGTGCCGTGCGCGAAGAGCAGGCCGAACGGCAGTGCGACCGCGCCCTAGTCTTCCATCACCTGAGTCGGCTGGAAGCCGGTGGATCCGATCACCGTCGCTTCGAATCCGTGGTCCGGGATGCGCAGCTTCGTGGTCACCATCGCCGGTGATGGCGGCACGGCCTCGACCGGCCGCCTGGCGCGTTGCCCGGCGGGTGCCGGCAGCCGCATCGCCAGCTCGGCCTGCAGCTGGCCGATCTGGCGCCTCGCCTGGCTGGCGTGCTCGGCCGCGGCGTGGCGGATGGCCTTGACCTGGCCGTGCAGTGCGTCGAGCTTGCGCTTGTAGAACCACGCACTGGCGAACCAGCCGCAGGCCAGCAGCGCAAGCGCGGGAGGAATCCAGAGCAGGGTCGGCGTCATGATCAGGCTGCGCTCCGACGGACGGGGATCGGTCCGGTCACCCCCCGTCATCGGCACGAACGACGCCGATCTTTAGGCGCCACGCCACGATCCGGCCGCGGTCGTCGAGCGCGGCCGGTATCAATGCGCCTCGTCCCAGTTCCTTCCTACCCCCACCTCGGCGAGCAAGGGCACCTTCAGCGACGCGACAGCGGCCATGATGCGGGGCACGGCGGTGCGGGCCCAGTCGAGCTCGTCGTCGGGAACCTCGAACACCAGTTCGTCGTGCACCTGCATCACCATCTTCGTCGCGCGCCGCTCGTCGTCGAGCGAGCGCTGGACGGCGATCATCGCGAGCTTGATGAGGTCGGCCGCCGTGCCCTGCATCGGCGCGTTGATCGCCTGGCGCTCGGCACCGGCTCGGCGCGGGCCGCTGCCGCCCTGGATCTCGGGCAGGAACAGGCGCCGGCCGAAGACAGTCTCGACGTAGCCACGCTCCGCGGCTTCACGCTTGGTCTCGTCCATGTAGCGCTTCACGCCCGGGTAGCGCGCAAAGTAGCGCTCGATGTAATCGCGCGCCGACTTCTGCTCGATGCCGAGGTTGGTCGCCAGGCCGAACGCGCCCATGCCGTAGATGAGGCCGAAGTTGATCACCTTCGCGTAGCGCCGCTGCTCGCTGCTCACCTCGCCCACCGGCACGCCGAACACCTCGCTCGCCGTCGCGCGGTGCACGTCGATGCCTTCGGCGAAGGCGCGCAGCAGGCCCTCGTCGCCGCTGATGTGGGCCATGATGCGCAGCTCGATCTGCGAGTAGTCGGCGCTGACGATGCGGTGTCCCGGCGGAGCGATGAAGGCCTCGCGTACGCGCCGGCCCTCGGCGGTGCGGATCGGGATGTTCTGCAGGTTGGGGTCGTTGCTCGACAGCCGCCCCGTCACGGCCACCGCCTGCGCGTAGTTGGTGTGCACGCGGCCGGTCGCGGGGTTGACCATCAGCGGCAGCTTGTCGGTGTAGGTCCCCTTCAGCTTGGCAAGCGAGCGGTGCTCGAGCAGCCGTGCCGGCAGCGGAAAGTCGGCGGCCAGTTTCTCGAGTTCCGCCTCGTCGGTCGACGGTGCCCCGCTGGCGGTCTTGCGGCCCACCGGCAGGCCGAGCTTGCCGAAAAGGATCTCGCCGATCTGCTTCGGCGAGCCGAGGTTGAACGGCTGCCCCGCGAGTGCATGGGCCTCGGCCTCGAGGGCGAGCATGCGTTCGGCGAGTTCGCGGCTCTGCGTGGCGAGCAGCGCGCTGTCGATCAGCACGCCGTTCCGCTCGATGCGTGCCAGCACGCCGGCGGTCGGTATCTCGAGCTGTTCGTAGACGTAGCGCAGTCCCGGCTCGGCTTCGAGCTTCGGCCACAGGTGGCGGTGCACGTGCAGGCACATCTCGCTGTCCTCGCCCGAGTAGCGCGCCGCCTTGTCGATCTCGACCTGCGCAAAGGGAATCTGGTTCACGCCCTTGCCGCACAGGTCTTCATAGCTCAGGCCGCTGCGGTCGAGGTGCCGCGCTGCCAGGCTCTCCAGACCGTGCGGCTTGTGCGCTTCGAGCACGTAGCTCTCGAGCATGGTGTCGTGCACGTAGCCGCGCAGCGCAATGCCGGCGTTCGTGAACACGTGCATGTCGTACTTGATGTTCTGCCCCAGCTTCGGCCTTGCGGCGTCCTCGAGCCAGGGCTTGAGCCTCGCCAGCACGTCGCCCACCGCCAGCTGGTCGGGTGCGCCGGCGTAGCCGTGGCGCAGCGGCAGGTAGGCCGCTTCGCCCGGCGCCACCGAGAACGAAATGCCGACGAGTTGCGCCTGCATCGCATCGAGCGAGTCGGTCTCCGTGTCGAGGGCCGTCAGCGGCGCCGTTGCGATCTTCGCGATCCAGGCGTCGAGCGCCTCCAGCGTGAGCACCGTCTCGTAGCTGAAGGCGTCGACCACCGGTGCGGCGGCTGGCCGATCTTGCGCCAGCGTGACAGCCGAGGCGTCCGCTGGCGGTTCGGTCGCGAGGAGTTCCTTGCGGAAGCTGCGCAATCCGTAACGATCGTAGAAGACCTGCAGGCCGCCGCGATCGATGGGCAGGAAGTGCAAGGCTTCGAGCCCGGGCCAGCCCGGTACCTGCGCCGACAGGTCGCAATCGGTCGCCACCGTGACGAGCCTGCGCCCGAGCGGCAACCAGTCCAGGGCCTTTCGCAGGTTCTCTCCGACGGCGCCCTTGATGCCGTCGGCCGCGGCGATCACGCCGGCCAGCGAGCCGTAGTCGGCGATCCACTTGGCGGCGGTCTTCGGGCCGACCTTCTCGACGCCCGGCACGTTGTCGACGCTGTCGCCGACGAGCGCCAGGTAGTCGACGATTCGCCCGGGCGGGACACCGAATTTCTCCTGCACACCGGCCACGTCGAGCCGCTCGTTGCTCATCGTGTTGATCAGCGTGACGTTGGCGTCGACGAGTTGCGCCAGGTCCTTGTCGCCGGTGGAGATCACGACCCGGTGGCCGCTCGCTGCGGCGACGCGCGCGAGCGTGCCGATGGCGTCGTCGGCCTCGATGCCCGGCACCTCGAGCACCGGCCAGCCGAGCAGGCGGACGACCTCGTGGATCGGCACGATCTGCTGCACCAGCGGCTCGGGCATCGGACTGCGATGCGCCTTGTACTCGGCATACAGCGCGTCGCGAAAGGTCGGACCCTTGGCGTCGAAAACGCAGGCCGCATGCTCGGCGGGGAACTGCTCGCGCAGCCGCTTCATCATCGCGACGAAGCCGTGCAGCGCGCCGGTCGGAAAACCCTCCGGGCTGCGCAGGTCGGGCAGCGCGTGGTAGGCGCGGTAGAGGTAGCTCGAACCATCCACCAGCAGCAGCAACTTCTCGCTCATGCGGCGATTGTCGCGGAACGACTTGCCCTTCGCTGCTAGAGTCGGTCCGCGCATTTCACCGTGGCAGTCATGACCGAGCCCCGCTTCCAGCGACGCACCCTGCTCCTCGCGCTCGGGCTGCTTCCGCTGGCCCTGCCTCTCGGTGCGGCAGATCAGCTCCCTCCCCCGCTGATGCTGGCCAAGGTCTACCGCGGCGACGTGCGGCTTTCCGACTACTGGGTGAGCGAAAAGTACGACGGCGTTCGCGGCTATTGGGACGGGCGGCAACTCCTGACGCGCAGCGGCAGGCGCATCGCCGCGCCGGCCTGGTTCACTGCCGGCTGGCCGCAGCAGCCTCTGGACGGCGAGCTGTGGGCCGGACGCGGGCGCTTCGACGCCGCACAGTCGGCGGTGGCCCGCGAGAGCCCCGACGACGACGCCTGGCGCGAGATCCGCTACATGGTGTTCGACCTGCCGTCCCATCCGGGCCCGTTCGACGAACGCCTCCCGGCGCTGCAGGGTCTGCTGGCCGAGATCGGCGTGGCCTGGGTGCAGCCGGTCGCGCAGCGCAAGGTGGCCGACCGTGCCGCACTGCTCGCACTGTTCAGGAAGACCGTCAATGGCGGCGGCGAAGGGCTGATGCTGCACCGCGGCGACTCGCTCTACCGCGCCGAGCGCAACGACGATCTGCTCAAGCTCAAGCCCTACCAGGACGCCGAAGCCACCGTCGTCGGGCACGTGCCGGGAAAGGGCAAGCATACGGGTGTCCTCGGCGCGCTCGTCGTTCAGACGCCGGGCGGCCTGCGCTTCAACCTGGGCAGCGGCTTCAGCGACGCCCAGCGCCGCGATCCGCCGCCTGTCGGCAGCCAGGTGACCTACCGCTACATCGCCCTCAGCGCCGCAGGCGTGCCGCGCTTCGCCAGCTTCCTGCGCCTGCGCACGGAGTGAGAGCGTGAGAGGCTGTGAACTCGAATCGCCACGTCCCTCGGCGGCGACGCGGCGGCTCTGCCTACAATGCCGGTATGAGGTTTCACCTGCTCATCGCATGTGCCGTGCTGGCGTGCCCCGTGTCTGCCTTCGCCGCCGGGCCCGTGGCCGAGGCGGGTGCGAACGCTGTTCCCGAACCGCACGTCCAGCGCACCGTGATCGAGGACGACGCCAACCGGATCGAGGAACTGAACGTACGCGGCCAGACCCGCAGCGTCGTCGTCACGACGAAAGGGGTGCTCGCCGGCAGCTACGAGATCTACATCGGTGACGTATCGCGCGACCTGAGCGACGCCGCCGGATCGCGGCGCGGGGCGACCGGCCAGCGGGTCTGGCGGGTGTTGTCGTTCTAGGGTCGGCCGGTCAACAGTCGTCGATGGCTGTCTTCACCGAGGTGCCGCCGCAGGAGGCGGCCGCGCTCGTGGCCCGGCTCAACCTCGGGACGCTGGTCTCGCTCGACAGCTGCGCCGCGGGCATCGAGAACACCAACTACTTCTGCGACACGACGACCGGCCACTACGTGCTGACGCTGTTCGAGCGCCTGAGCTTCGAGCAGTTGCCGTTCTACCTGCACCTGATGAAACACCTCGCCGATCGCGGCATCCCGGTGCCGGGGCCGAAGGCCGACGCGAGCGGTGAGATCCTGCACCGCGTGCGCGGCAAGCCGGCCGCGGTGGTCGACCGCCTGCGCGGCAGCCACCGCCTGGCGCCCGGTGCAGCCCATTGCGCGAAGGTGGGCGAGATGGTCGCCCGCATGCACCGGGCCGGGAGCAGCTACGAACGCACGCAGCCCAACCTGCGCGGTCTGGCCTGGTGGGCCGAGACGGTGCCCGTCGTTCTGCCATTTCTCAGCGCCGACCAGCGCCAGCTGATCGAGCGCGAACTCGCGTTCCAGCAGCAGGTGGCGGCGTCGGGCGCGTTTGCGAGCCTGCCGCGCGGGGCCATCCACGGCGACCTGTTCCGCGACAACGTGATGTTCTACACCACGCCGGAAGGCGACGAGCTCGGCGGCTTCTTCGACTTCTACTTCGCCGGCGTGGATGCGCTGCTGTTCGACATCGCCGTCTGCCTGAACGACTGGTGCATCGATCTCGATTCGGGCCGCCTGGCCGAGGACCGCGCGCTGGCCTTCGTGCGCGCCTACGACGCAGTGCGACCGCTGCGCGGTGCCGAGCTCAGGCTGCTGCCGGCGCTGATGCGCGGCGCGGCACTGCGCTTCTGGATCTCGAGGCTGTGGGACCTGCATCTGCCGCGCGACGCCGCGGTGCTCAACGCACACGACCCGACGCATTTCGAGCGCGTGCTGCGCGAGCGGGTGAACGCCCCGTGGCATCCCGAGCTGACCCTTACGTGAGCGATTCGTCGATGAAGCTGCAGTTGCTGCCGGCCCGCCAGGGCGCGTTGTGGGTGCGCCGCGGCTTCGCCGTGTTCTTCACGCGGCCACTCGCGTTCGCCGCGCTGTTCACCGGCTTCCTGTTCTTCGGTCTGGTGGCGATGCTGGTGCCGCTGGTCGGCCCGCTGTTGCTGCTCGCCTCGCTGCCGCTGGTCTCGCTCGGCTTCATGCTCGCCACGCAGCGAGCGCTGCAAGGGCAATTGCCAGGGCCGGGCGTGTTCGTCGCGCCGCTGCGCGTCGATCGGTCGCGCAGCCTCGCGCTGCTGCGCATGGGCCTGGCCTATGCCGTGGCCAGCGTCGGCATCATCTGGCTCAGCGACGTCGTCGACGGCGGCAAGTTCGACACGCTGCAGCGGATCATGGCGGACGGCAAGGAAGACGCATCGGCCATTGCCGCGTTGCTCGTCGACCCGCAACTCCAACTCGGCCTCTTGATGCGCTTCGGACTCGCGTCGCTGCTCTCGCTGCCGTTCTGGCATGCGCCGGCGCTGGTGCACTGGGGCGGCCAGGGCGTAGGCAAGGCGCTGTTCTTCAGCACGATGGCGTGCTGGCGCAACATCGGCGCCTTCACGGTCTACGGCCTCGCCTGGGCCGGCGCCATCCTGGTGTTCGGGGCACTCGCCAACGTGCTCGCCGCGCTGACGCAACAGGCGCAACTGATTGCGCTCGCCGCGGTTCCGGCCGGGTTGCTCTTCTCGACCGTGTTCTACGCCTCGCTGTATTTCACGTTCAACGACTGCTTCGCGCCCGAGGCTGGCGGCAACCCTGACGCGGCATAGATCCCGCGAAGCGATCGCGCGTCGACGGCGCAGTCAGCGCCGAACCTTGCCGTCTCCCG
Organism: uncultured bacterium; assembly: GCA_963802435.1. Lineage (GTDB taxonomy): Bacteria > Pseudomonadota > Gammaproteobacteria > Burkholderiales > Burkholderiaceae_C > CAIKUF01. The sequence goes on along the minus strand of CAWDIT010000005.1, from coordinate 29,995 downwards.
TCAGCATCGACAGGTCGACGAAGTGCGATGCCACGTGCTGCCGCGGCCCGAAGTTGACGTTGAAGCCACCGAAGCTGACGTTCTGGATCGACTCCAGTCCACTGACGAGCGCGTCGCGCGAGGGGTTGCGCCCGGCGCGCCTGAGGCCTTCGGCAAGCACCTTCGCGGCCAGGTAGCCCTCCATGCTCGAGTAGTTCGGCTGCGCGTCGCCGCCAGACTTGCGCACCGCCTGCAGGTATTCGTCGGAGATCGCCGTCGTCGTCGAAAAAGGGAACGGCATCACCTGGCTGATCATGATGCCGCGGCCTTCCTTGCCGAGTTCGTCGGCCAGCGCCTGCGTGCCGACGAACGAGACGTTGAAGAAGGTGCCACCGTAACCCGCCTTGCGCGCTGCGCGGATGAACGCCGCGCACGACTTGTAGGCACTGATCTGGACCACCGCGTCGGGCAGGTGGGGCACGATGCCCTGCACCGCCTCGGCCACGGCGACGGTATTGCGCTCGACCGTGCCGAGTGCCACCGGCTCCAGCCCCTGCGCCTTCAGGGCCCGTTTCACGCCTTCCAGCCCGGCCATGCCGTAGCTGTCGTTCTGGTAGAAGACTGCGATCTTGCGCAGGCCCAGCGACGTGAGGTTCCTGACGATCAGCGCAGTCTCGTCGTAGTACGACGCGCGCAGGTGGAACACCGACCTGTGCAGCGGCTCGCGCAGCGCCTCGGCGCCAGTGAACGGGCCGAAGAACGGGACCTTCGCGTCGATCACCAGCGGCAGCGCAGCCAGCGCGGTAGGGGTGCCCACGTAGCCGAAGAGGGCGAACACATCCTCCTTGATGAAGGTCTCGGTGTTGGCCCGACAACGATCGGGTTCGTAGCCGTCGTCGAGCTTGCGCAGCTCGATCATCCTGCCGTTGATGCCGCCCTGTGCGTTCAGTGCGTCGAAGCAGATACGCGCGCCGGCATTCATCTGGATGCCAAGCTGCGCCGCCGGGCCGCTGAACGCGGCCGACTGTCCGAGCACGATGCGGCCGGACTGGGCCCGCGCGGGCAGCGCCAGGCCCGCGGCCACGGCGGTGATCTGCAAGAGGGCGTCACGGCGAATCATGGTGAACTCCAGCGAGGGGCTTGATCGTCATGCAGGCTCCCGGCCTCACCGGCGGATCGACGTCGAGGCGACTGCCGTCGACGCCGCGACTGTTCTGCCGCGCACCGATGCGTGGGTTGCAGCGCACGTGCGGCGCCGGACCGGCGGATCGTTTCACACTTTGCCTGGATCGACCGTCGCTGCGTTCGTCAATCTTGTGTCCGATTGTTGCGCGGAGCCAGTGCGCGCAGCACCGACCTGGCTGGCGCGGCACGAGGCGTGTGCGCCGGTATCGGACTGCAACAGCCGGTAAGGGGAACGATGTCTCAGGTCAATTCCCGGGCGAATCCCGACCGCTATCCTCGAAGGCGATGATGGGACGCGCCGCGCATCGAACCAGGGGGCCGCAGTTCGCCGCCTGTGCCCTGGCGTTGCTCTGGGCGCTTCCTTCGCACTCGGCCGACCTGCTCGACGACCTGCGGGCAAACGCCAGCCTGGCCCTCGGTGTGTCGGCCGGCGTGGCGCGGGCGTCCACTGGAAGTTCTGCACTGGAAGTCAAGCCGAAGCCGCTCTGGGCCTTCCAGTACGGGCGCATCCGCATCAGCACCGGCGGCGCGGCTGCCGTGCTCGGCGTCGTGCAGGACCCGCGCGGCCCCGGCGCGAGCGCCGAGCTGTTCAGCAGCGACGACGTGCGCATGGGCATTGCACTGCGCATCGATCGCGGACGCAATTCGTCGGAAGTCGAGGGCCTGGAGGGCATGTCCGACGTCCCGGCAACCCTTCGCACGCGGGTCTACGCGTCGTACGCGCTGACTTCGCGCTGGACGACGGTCGCCAGCGTCTCGCAGGACATCCTGGGCCGCGGCGGCGGCACGGTCGCAACGGCAGACATCGGCTACCGCGAACCGTTGGGGCCGGCCACCGAGTGGTACGCGGGTCTCGGCGTCAGCTGGGCCGATGTACGCTACATGGACAGCTACTACGGGGTGTCGCCGGCATCCGCGGCATCGACAGGCTACGCGGCCTACGAGCCCGCTGCCGGGCCGATGAACCTGCGCGCAGGGGTCGGCTTCATCACCGCCTTGACGTCGCGCTGGATCCTGTTCGGCGGCGCCGGCGCGACCCAGTTGCTCGGCTACGCGGCCGACAGCCCGCTGACGACGAAGCGGCTGACAGCGTCCGCATCGATCGGGCTGGCCTACCGCTGGGGCGCCAGGTACGAGGGACTGGCATCGGTGCTGCTGCCGACACCCAAGGCAACTGCGCAAGAACCGGCGCCCTGATCCTGTCCGGCGCGCAGTGAGGGGGATTGGCGCTCCGCTATGCGATCGGCGTGAGCCTGGCGATGGCCAGCGCCAGCCACTTCGTGCCATGACGCCCGAATCTCACCTGCGCGCGCGCATCCGCCCCGCTGCCTTCGAGCGTGACGATCACGCCCTCTCCGAACTTGTTGTGGAACACGCCCTGCCCTGGCCGCAGGCCGTGGCTGCCCGTCCTGGGGACGGGCGCAGGCATCGGCATCGCCTTGTCGGGACCGACGACCGACGCGAAGCCCGAACCGAAGCCCCGCTGGCGCGGCGTGATCCACTTCAGCGTCTCTTCGGGAAGTTCGTCGAAGAAGCGGCTCTTCACGTTGTAGCGTGTCTGGCCGTGCAGCATGCGCGTCTGGCTGAAGCTCAGGTACAGCCGCTTGCGGGCACGCGTGATGGCCACGTACATCAGGCGACGCTCTTCCTCCAGCCCGTCACGTTCGGCGGCCGAGTTCTCGTGCGGAAACAGGCCCTCCTCGAGGCCGGTGATGAACACGCAGTCGAACTCCAGACCCTTGGCCGAGTGCACCGTCATCAGCTGGATCGCGTCCTGCCCGGCCTGGGCCTGGTTGTCACCGGCTTCCAAAGCGGCGTGAGCCAGAAACGCCGCCAGCGGAGATTGAATCTCGCCGCTTTCGGAATCCGGCAAGCCGGTGACCGTTGAGCCCCCACCCCCTCCCCCGCCCCCCGGGGGGGCGGGGACGCCCGTCTCATCGACGGGCAGGCCGACGGCATCCTTGCCAAAACCCTCGATGGTGACGAAGGCCTCGGCCGCGTTGACGAGCTCGGCCAGGTTCTCCAGGCGGTCCTGCCCGTCGCGGTCGCTGCGGTAGAACGCCTCGAGGCCGCTGTGCTCCAGCACATGTTCGATGATCTGGCGCAGCGTGAGCCCTTGCGTCGCGTTGCGCATCGCATCGACCCGCGCGGCGAACGCGGCGAGGTTGCCGCCGCCTTTCCCGGCGACCGCACCGACGCTCTGCATCAGGCCGCGCTCGCCGGCCCGCGCCGCGTCCTGCAGCAGCTCGATCGTGCGCGCGCCGATGCCACGCGTCGGGAAGTTCACCACGCGCAGGAAACTGGTGTCGTCGTTCGGGTTCTCGAGCAGCCGCAGGTAGGCCAGCGCGTGCTTGATTTCGGCGCGTTCGAAGAAGCGCAGTCCGCCGTAGACGCGGTACGGGATGCCGGCGTTGAACAGCGCCGACTCGAGCACCCGCGACTGCGCATTGCTGCGGTAGAGCAGCGCAATCTCGGCACGCGGCGTTCCCTCGCGCTGAAGCTGCCGCGCCTCCTCGATGAACCACTGCGCCTCGGCGAAATCGCTGGGCGCCTCGAACACGCGCACCGGTTCTCCGGCACCGGCGTCGGTGCGCAGGTTCTTGCCCAGGCGGCGCGTGTTGCGCGCGATCAGCGCGTTGGCGGTGTCGAGGATGTTGCTGTGGCTGCGGTAGTTCTGCTCGAGCTTGATGACCTGCGCGACCTTGAACTCGCGCTGGAAGTCGGCCATGTTGCCGACCAGCGCACCGCGAAACGCGTAGATGCTCTGGTCGTCGTCGCCCACCGCGAGCACGCCGCAACCTGGCCCGGCGAACAGCTTCAGCCACTGGTACTGCAACTTGTTTGTGTCCTGGAACTCGTCGACCAGGAGGTGGCGGAAGCGCCGCTGGTAATGCTCGCGCAGCGCCGCGTTGTCGCGCATCAGTTCGACGGTGCGCAGCATCAGCTCGGCGAAGTCGACGCTGCCCTCGCGCTGGCACTGCTCTTCGTAGGCCTGGTAGATCTGGGCGAGCTTGCGCGTGTGTTCGTCGCGCAGTTCGATGTCGCCGGGACGCAGCCCGTCGTCCTTGGCCCCGGCGATGAAGGCGCTGACCTGCTTCGGCGCGAATCGCTCTTCGTCGAGGTTCATCGCCTTGACGACGCGCTTGACGGACGAGAGCTGGTCCTGCATGTCGAGGATCTGGAAGCTCTGCGGCAGCGCGGCGAGCTTCCAGTGCACGCGCAGGAAGCGGTTGCAAAGGCCGTGGAAGGTGCCGACCCACATGCCGCGCACCGGGATCGGCAGCATCGCCGAAAGGCGCGCGAGCATTTCCTTGGCCGCCTTGTTGGTGAAGGTCACCGCCATCACGCCACCCGGCGAGACCTGGCCGGTGGTGATCAGCCAGGCGATGCGCGTCGTCAGCACGCGCGTCTTGCCCGAACCCGCACCGGCGAGGATCAGCGCCGGCTCGGCCGGCAGCGTCACCGCCGCGAGCTGCTCGGGGTTCAGGCCGCGCAGCAGGTTGCCGCTGTGCGCCGAATGGCCCTGCCCGCCCGAGCCGGCAAGAACTTCATCAGAATGCAGACTCATTGGCAGATTCTAGGAGCCGCCTTGTCGTTGACCCTGCTTCGCATCGCGCGCTGGTCGCTCGCCCCGGCGCTGGCGCTGGCAACGACCGCGCAGGCGCAGTGCCCGGCGCCGATGCAGACTTCGCTCGTCGAGCGCTTCCTGTCCGCCGATTGCGAGGCCTGCTGGCGCGCGGGCATCGCGCCCAAGGACGCACTGGCGCTTGCACCGTTCGTGCTCGATTGGATCGTGCCGAGCCCGCGCGGCGGCGACGCCGCGCTGTCACCGGCCGCGCTCGACGAAGCCGCGGCACGCGCCGGCGAATTGCCGCCCGGGGGCCTGCTGCAACGCCGCCAGACGCTGCAGTTGCCGCGCGGCCTGAGCATCAGCGTGCAGGACGGCCCGGCCTGGAGCGGCTACATCGCCGTGCGGCTGCGCGTTCAAGTAGAGGGCGCAGCGCTGCCCGCCGGTGTCGTGGGGTACCTGGCGCTGGTCGAGTTGGTACCCGCGGGAAACGAGGGCACGCCGATCGAGCGCCGCCTGGTGCGCGCGCTCGCCGGCCCACTGCTGCTCGACAACGCACTCGCGAGCACCGATCACCTGCTGGCGCTGCGCATGCCGCCCGGCGCCAGGCCCGACAGGCTCGCTGCCGTCGGCTGGATCGAAGCGTCCTCGGGAAAGGTCATCGCGCTGGCCCCCGCGACCCGCGGCGACTGCAGCGCTGAAGGGCCGCCGGGCGCGTAGAATTCGCCACCGGGCCCAAATTTTGGCGCCCGGTTTCAGTTTCCGGCTCCCCTGCACGCGCAAGGTCTTCAGCCGGCCACGGCCGGGCCCCAGGTCAAGCGCTCCCCCCAATCGTCCTGGAGCCCGCGCATGGAAATCTTCGATTACGAGAACATCCTTCTGCTGCCGCGCAAGTGCCGCGTCGAGAGCCGCAGCGAATGCGATGCCTCGGCCGAGCTCGGCGGTCGCACTTTCAAGCTGCCGGTGGTGCCGGCCAACATGAAGACCGTGATCGACGAGCCGATCAGCCAGTGGCTGGCGGCCAACGGCTACTTCTACGTGATGCACCGCTTCGACCTGGACAACGTGGCCTACGCGAAGCGGATGCGCGACAGGGGCCTCTACGTCTCGATCAGTTCCGGCGTCAAGCAGCCCGACGTCGACGTGATCGACCGCCTCGCAGCCGAGGGCGTCGGCGCCGACTACGTCACGATCGACATCGCCCACGGCCACGCCGAGGGCGTGCGCAAGATGATCGAGCACATCAAGCTCAGACTGCCCGCGGCCTTCGTGATCGCCGGCAACGTCGCCACGCCGGAGGCGGTGATCGACCTCGAGAACTGGGGCGCCGACGCGACCAAGGTCGGCGTCGGGCCGGGCAAGGTGTGCATCACCAAGTTGAAGACCGGCTTCGGCACCGGCGGCTGGCAGCTCTCGGCGCTGAAGTGGTGCGCCCGCGTGGCCACCAAGCCGATCATCGCCGACGGCGGCATCCGCGACCACGGCGACATCGCCAAGAGCGTGCGCTTCGGTGCCGCGATGGTGATGATCGGCTCGCTGTTCGCCGGCCACGAGGAGTCTCCCGGCAAGACGGTCGAGGTCGACGGCAAGCTGTTCAAGGAGTACTACGGCTCGGCGAGCGATTTCAACAAGGGCGAGTACAAGCACGTCGAAGGCAAGCGCATCCTGGAGCCGATCAAGGGCAGGCTCGCCGACACGCTGCGCGAGATGCGCGAGGACGTGCAGAGCTCGATCTCCTATGCCGGTGGGACGAAGCTGGCCGACCTGCGCAAGGTGAACTACGTGATCCTCGGTGGCGAGAACGCGGGCGAGCACCTCTTGATGTAGAGCGGCGACCGGGGGCCGCCACCTACAATCCAAGGCTCCGCGAAAACACCCCGCTGCGGCGCCACGCCGCCGGCCAGCCTTGCCATGACCGAACTCGCCAAGTCCTTCGAACCCGCCGCAATCGAGGCGCGCTGGGCGCCGCTGTGGGAGCGCAGCGGCGTGTACGAGCCGTCGATGGCCGCCGGCCGGCCGTCGTTCAGCATCCAGTTGCCGCCGCCGAACGTGACCGGTACGCTGCACATGGGCCACGCGTTCAACCAGACGATCATGGACGCGCTGACGCGCTACCACCGGATGCGCGGCTTCAACACGCTGTGGGTGCCCGGCACCGACCATGCCGGCATCGCGACGCAGATCGTCGTCGAGCGCCAGTTGCAGGAGCAGGGCCAGTCGCGACACGACCTGGGACGCAAGAACTTCGTCGCCCGCGTCTGGGAGTGGAAGGAGCGCAGCGGCTCGATCATCACGCAGCAGATGCGCCGCCTCGGCGCCAGCGTGAGCTGGGCGCACGAGTACTTCACGATGGACGAAGGCCTCTCGGCCACCGTGACCGAGACCTTCGTCCGCCTGCACGAGCAGGGCCTGATCTACCGCGGCAAGCGCCTGGTGAGCTGGGACCCGGTGCTCAAGTCCGCCGTGTCCGACCTCGAGGTCGAGAGCGAGGAGGAAGACGGCTTCCTGTGGCACATCCGCTACCCGCTCGCCGACGGCTCCGGCGCGGTCGTCGTCGCGACGACGCGCCCGGAGACGATGCTCGGCGACACCGCGGTGATGGTGCACCCGGACGACGAGCGCTACACGGCGTTGCACGGCAAGCAGGTGCTGCTGCCGCTGACGGACCGCAGCATTCCCGTCATCGTCGACGACTACGTCGACCGCGCATTCGGCACCGGCGTCGTCAAGGTCACGCCGGCGCACGACGCCAACGACTACGCGGTGGGCCAGCGGCACGGACTGCCGATGATCGGCATCCTGGCGCTCGATGCCACCGTCAACGACAACGCCCCCGCGGCCTACCGCGGCTTGGACCGCTTCGTCGCGCGCAAGCGGGTGGTCGCCGACCTCCAGGCGCAGGGCCTGCTCGTCGAGGTGAAGAAGCACCGGCTGATGGTGCCTCGCTGCGCGCGCACCGGACAGGTCATCGAGCCGATGCTGACCGACCAATGGTTCGTCGCCGTCACCAAGCCCGGGCCCGACGGCAAGAGCGTGGCGCAGAAGGCAATCGACGCGGTGAGTTCGGGCCAGGTGAAGTTCGTGCCCGAACAGTGGGTCAACACCTACGACCAGTGGATGAAGAACATCCAGGACTGGTGCATCAGCCGCCAGCTCTGGTGGGGCCACCAGATCCCGGCCTGGTACGGCAGCGGCGGCGAGGTCTTCGTCGCCCGCAGCGAGGCCGAGGCGCGTGCCAAGGCTCAGGCCAGCGGCTATGCGGGCGGGCTCGTGCGCGACGAGGACGTGCTCGACACCTGGTACTCGTCGGCGCTGGTGCCGTTCTCGACGCTCGGCTGGCCGCGCGAGACCCCGGAGCTGAAGGCCTTCCTGCCGTCGAGCGTGCTCGTCACGGGCTACGAGATCATCTTCTTCTGGGTCGCCCGGATGATCATGATGACGACGCACTTCACCGGCAAGGTGCCCTTCGAGACCGTCTACATCCACGGCATGGTGCGCGACTCCGAAGGCCACAAGATGAGCAAGTCGGAGGGCAACGTCATCGACCCGGTCGACCTGATCGATGGCGTGGACCTTCCGACGCTGGTGCACAAGTCGACCGTCGGCCTGCGCAAGCCGGAGACCGCGCCGAAGGTCGCGAAGCGCGTGGAACGGGAGTTTCCCCACGGCATGCCGGCCTACGGCGCCGACGCGCTGCGCTTCACGATGGCGAGCTACGCGAGCCTGGGCCGCAACATCAACTTCGACACCAAGCGCTGCGAGGGCTACCGCAACTTCTGCAACAAGCTCTGGAACGCGACGCGCTTCGTGCTGATGAATTGCGAAGGGCAAAGCTGCGGCCTCGACGAGCACGCGGCAGCCGAGTGCGCACCAGGCGGCTCGTATCTCGACTTCTCCCACGCCGACCGCTGGATCAGCGGCGAACTGCAGCGCGTCGAGGCGGCCGTCGAGAAGGGCTTCGCCGACTACCGGATCGACAACGTGGCGGCCGCGCTGTACTCCTTCGTCTGGGACGAGTACTGCGACTGGTACCTGGAGATCGCGAAGGCGCAGCTGCAGGGCGGCAGCGAGGCTCAGCAGCGCGCCACGCGACGCACCCTGCTGCGCGTGCTGGAAACGGTACTTCGCCTCTTGCACCCGGTCACGCCTTTCATCACCGCCGAGCTGTGGGAAACCGTCGCCGTCGTCTCCGGGCGCAAGGCCGCGGGCGACTCGAGCGCCATCGTCGTCGCGCCGTATCCGAAGGCTCAGCTCGAACGCATAGACCCCGTGGCCGATGCCTGGATGGCGCGGCTGAAGAGCATCGTCGGCGTGTGCCGCGCGCTGCGCAGCGAGATGCTGCTGTCGCCCGCGGCACGCGTGCCGCTCTACGTGCACGGCGATGCCGCGTTCATCGCCGAAGCCGCACCCCTGCTGAAGGCGCTGGCCAGGCTGTCGGAGGTGGCGCAGTTCGCGGCGGAGGCCGAGTACGGCGCGGCGACGCGCAACTCGCCGGTGGCCATGTCCGGCGATGCCCGCCTCGCCTTGCACGTCGAGATCGACGTGGATGCCGAGCGTGAACGCCTGGGCAAGGAAATCGCCCGCCTCGAAGGCGAGATCGCGAAGGCGAACGCCAAGCTCGCCAACCCGAGCTTCGTCGAACGCGCGCCAGCGGCCGTGGTGACACAGGAGACGCAGCGCGTCGCCGGCTTCGTCGCCACGCTGGGCCGGCTGCGGGAACAATCGGAGCGTCTCGGCTAGAGCCAGAAGGCCTCGCACCCTCGCGCGCGGCAGTTGGCTTTCGGCCAGTACCGGCAGCCCGCAGCCGCGGCCGCGAGCGGCGGCTCCTGCCGATGGCAACGGCTTCAAGCGGCGCTGCCGTCCATGGGCGGCGCAGCGGCCGGACGGGTCTCGCCTCAGGTGCCGGAAGCGCCGAAGTCCTTGCGCTCGAGCAGGCGCGACACGGCGTAGCCGATGACCAATCCCCAGAACGGCGCCCCGACGTTGAAGATCGGCACGTCGGCCACCGTGACGAGGAAGGTGACGAGCGCACCGAGCGTGAAGCGCTCGCGGAAAGACACATTGAACGCCGTCTGCAGCACGCGCAGCATGGCCAATCCGGCGAGTGCGCCGATGAACGCGGGCGGCGTGGCGAGCATCAGCCGGGTGAACACCGGCGCGAACAGCCCGAACGCCAGCGCGAACACGCCGACGGCGAGCCCCGCGGTGTAATGCCGGTGCCGCTCGCCCGAACTCGAGATGATCGCGTTGACGGGGCCGGTGAGGCAGGTCGAGACCGTGCCGACCAGAGCGGCGAGCATCGAACCCACGCCGCAAGCCACCGTGATCGCGTTGATCGGCGGCTCGTGCCCGGCCGCGTCGAGCACCGCGAAGCCTTGGCCGTTCTGCACCACGAGCACGGTGATGGCGAGCGGGACGACGAGTTCCACCATCGCGCGCCACGAGAACACGGGCGCGACCAGGTTGGGCTGGGCGAGCGCGTGCAGCGCCGAGCCATTCGGATGGAACTTGCCGAGGAGGACGATCGCCGCCGCGCCGACGAGGAGCGCGCCGATCAGCGGCGGCAGCCGGCGCGACCATGTGGCCGAGGCGCCGAGCGCGAGGAAGGCGACGATCATCGGTGCGGCAATCCAGAAGTCGTCGCGCACCGCGTACGCGAGGCCCAGGCCGAAGCGCAGGAACACGCCCGCCACCATCCCCATCACGATCGGCATCGGCACGGCCTGCATCGCGCGCCGTACCCAGCCCGACAGGCCCAGCACCAGCATCAGCAGTCCGGTAGCCAGGAAGGCTCCGATGACCTCGCGCCAGCTGAGGTGGCCGAGTGCCGGGCCGACCAGCACCGTCCCCGGGATCGTCCAGAAGAAGACGAGCGGCTGCCGGTACAGCGTGCAGAAGAGCAGCGTGATCAGTCCGTTGAGGAAGAACGAGCCGAAGATCCACGACGACAGATCGGACTCGCTCAGCCCACCACGAGCGCCGACGGCGAGGATGATCGCGACCGGCCCCGAGGCGGCGAAGATGAAGCCGATCAGCGCGTTAGCGAGGTACAGCCCACCGGAATCGGCGACCAGCTGGCGCAATCCGGGGAGCGGCCTGTGGACGGACTCCATGGGCATGGCGGGCTCCGGCGTACGACGACCGGAGCGATTGTGCCGCAGTCGCATTCGGCCACGGGTCGCGCTGGCGTGTCGTTCCGCAGAAGTCCGCTCGCCGCTGGGAGCACCGAGGCGAAGCCGATCGCCGGCGGGCAAGGCCTCGTGCCGACGAGGGCGACGCGGCCAGCGCGCCCGGGGTTGGCCGCTCCGGCACTCGAAGCAAGCATTCGTCGTCGCCTGGCGCACAGCCGCCGTGGGTCGGATGTGTGAAGTCAACGAACCTTCTGGGACGTTGCGCTGCATCTTCCCTCGCGGATCCATTCGGTTGCGCGACTCATCACCGCTGCTCGACGCCGTTGAACGCGTCACGATGGCGTCGCTGCGACCGCGGGTGACCGATCAGGAGAAGCCGAATCGAGGTGCTCGTCGAGTTGGCCGTGCAACGCCCGCCGCGAAGCGATCCTTCGATTTCGGTTCTCGGCCATCTGCAGGCGTTCACGGCCGGCCGCTTCCCGGCACGCCAACATCATGTCTGCGATTCTGGAGGTGCCGGTGATCAAGCGCATCCTCAACCGTCTGGGTGTGCTGGCCCCGCCGCTGCCGCGGGATGAGCCACGCCCTGAACTTTCGCGTGCTACCTCAGCACGACTTTGCCCTTCCCCTTTGAGACATCCCCGCGCTACAGGGCCTGATGCTCTTTGCGCAGCGTTGGATCCTGGGTCCAGTTGGCCGGACTGCCCGAGCCCAGCGGGGCCGCGACGGCAACGGTGAATGCGATTGTCCGTACTGCGCCCGGTCGTCTCACACCGCTGTGGCCCCATTTCCGTAACGTGCCCAGAGCGCGTCGCGGCGAGCTGGGTCGACGTTAACCCGGCGCAGGTCGCCGTGAACCTGCGGCAATGCCAGCAGGCGCTTGTCCATGACCCGGAACCACAACGGCGGGACATAGGACAACGGGAACATGCCGAAGTAGCCGCTGGGCAGTTGCGGCAGGTCCGGGAAATGACGCAGGCACTGGTAGCGCCGCGACGGATAGGCATGGTGGTCGCTGTGGCGCTGCAGGTGGAAGGTGGCCAGGTTGGTCACCAGATGGTTCGTGTTCCACGAGTGGTGCGGCTGCGGTGCCTCGTACTGACCGCTGGGCAGGCGCTGGCGCAGCAGTCCATAGTGCTCGACGTAGTTGGCAGAGGTCAGTTGCCACCAGGCGACCAGGTTGTGGATCGCGAGGAAGGGGATCATCACCCAGCCGAACACGATCACCAGGCCGACCTGCAGCAGCGCGGTGATCAGGTAGGACTGCAACATAGTATTGCCCGGGCTCCAGGGCGAATGACCGAGGCCCGTCAAGCGCTCCGACTCCAGCGCCCAGGCGCGGCGCATACCGCCCGGCAGTTCACGTAGCGCGAAGCGGTAGATGCTTTCGCCCATGCGTGCGCTGGCGTGATCTTCGGGAGTCGCCACCCAGCGGTGATGGCCGCGGCCGTGCTCCACGGTGAAATGGCCGTAGGCCGGCACAGCCAGCGCCAGCCGTGCCAGCCACTGTTCGAGCGGGTTGTGCTTGTGGCCTAGTTCGTGCGCCGTGTTCAGCCCCAGCCCGGCATCGGCACCGGCGACGTAGGCCAACACCCCGAGCGCCCACCACGACAGATCATGCGTGCCAGCCCACCAGGCGCAGCCGATGAGCGCGATGAAGTGCAGTGGCACGGTGGCCCAGGTCAGCCACCGGTAATAGCGGTCGGCATCGAGCTGTGGCACCACGGCCTCGGGCGGATTGTTCTCGTCCTCGCCGATCAGCGCGTCGAGCAGCGGCATCAGCCCGTAGCTGATCACGAGCGGCAGACCGAGCGCGATTTCCATGCCGCTGAAGTGGTGCGCCGCCAGGCCCACGAACGGCAACAGCGGCCACACCACCGACAGCGCCCAACCCCAGCGCTTGCCGTCGCGGTAGCTGATCGATCTGCCATCGGCCGCTGTGGCGGTATAGATCTTGGCCATCGGTGGGCTCTCCTGGGAGACGGCACACTGATGCACCGCCCGGAGCCGAGTGTTATATGGGGGAGGCGCTGACCATCGGGGCCTCAGTGTTGTATCCCGATCAACCCATTCTCAACGATCGCTTGCACCGCCGCCTTCGCCTCAGGTGCCCTTCGACGCCTGTCCTATCGGCACGCGTCGGTTCGGCTCGCGTTAGTCAATTTGATCACGGTCGGCTTTGAAGTGCAGATCCCCGCGGCTTGTACTGCTACTGCGGGTCGATCGGGAGCCCTGACAGGTCCGTTTGTGGCGTGCGTGCGGCTGATGGACTCAGCGGGTGTGTCGTCGGTGACCGGACACTGACCGCGCGAGACCGGCCATCAACAGTCGCTGGCGACCGGCCGCTTGATGGCATCCGAGAGCGTATGAATACCGCCCCCTACCGGATCGGAGAAGCGCGCGATTGAGCAACCTCAATGCGGCGGTCGCGAAACGGTCTACGGTCAACAGGCAGACGGAGTGTCGGCTGCCTCGCGGTCCAAGGCTCCGCTCTGTGCAAGAAGGGTAAGGCGCCCCTCGGCCTTATGTATGAAGGCGGTCCGGGGCACAACTGGAGGTCATCATGGAGATGCAGGTCGGAAACGGTTCAGCGATCGATCGCAGGAGCGTTTTGACAGGGTCGGCAGCGTTTCTGGCCGGCGCGGGCATCGGCGGGGCATTGAACGCCTCGGCCGCGACTGACGAGACGGCCGCCGCACCACCGCTGCCCTGGAAGTGGGTCAAGCTCGATCCGCTGGAGGCAGGCAGACGCGCCTATCGCTTTTACAAGGAAAAAGGCGGCTGCGGTACCGCGTCGTACCTCAGCCTGCTGAGCCTGCTGAAGGAAAAGGTGGGCTACCCGTGGACGACGATGCCCGACATGATGATGGCGCACGCGGCCGCGGGCTTCGGCGGTCACGGCACGCTGTGCGGTGCGCTGGCCGGCGCGTCGACCATCATCAACATGGTCAGCTACAGTGGCAAGCGCGACGAGCAGCAGAACAACCAGCTCATCGACCGGCTGTTCTGGTGGTACGCCGCCCAGGAATTCCCGCCCGAGCGCTTCGACGACCTCTCGCCGCTGCCCAAGCAGATCAAGGTGAAGGCGATGTCGCCGCTGTGCCATACCTCGGTATCGAAGTGGGTGCTGGCCGCGGGCGCGACCATCAAGTCGGACGCGAAGATCGAGCGTTGCGCGAAGGTGGCCGGCGAGGTCGCCTACACGGTGACACTCGCCCTCAACGACTTCTTCGAAGGCAAGTGGACGCCGCCGGTCTGGAAGCCCTCGAAGGAGATCGAGCACTGCGTGCGCTGCCACGGGCCGGATCTGCCGGATAAGAAGGCACGCGACTGGAATCAGCAGGGGCACATGGAGTGCGTGATGTGCCACACCGACCACACCAAGTAAGCCGACGGCGGGTGGCCTCGATGCTGGGTCTGACGGCAGAGCTGGAGATGATCCTGTTCATCATCTATACCCCGATCGGCTACTCGCTGTTTGGAACAGCCGCCATCGGCGCAGAGGCTTGGTTGCTGGCGCTCTCGCAAGCACGGCGCTGATGTGGATGCTGGAGGAAGGTCGAAAGGCATGGCGGCAGCTGGTCGCGGGGAGCGTTAGTTCCTGATTTCGTTCTGAGCTTGTTCCGCGCACGGTGCAAGCTGTCGATAAGAGTACGTGCAGCGTCTGCTTTGGGGCGACCAATTTCGACTCCTTAAGGTCTGGTGTGGGTCGTGAGTGCATTTTCGTGCACTTGGACAGCTGCTGTTGAGCTTCAACTTTGGCTCCGTCGTCGGTAGACACCCTCGAACGTCCGGTTCCTTCGATGCCAGAGTTTCGCCACGGGTCGGCGAACGCCTGCTCCCTGGGCGGACCGGTCATTGGTTCTGGGCAATCGCCTCGGTCTGCAATGGGTCGGGAGCGGCCCTTTGGACTCCACGCACAATGCTCGCGCCGCGAGTCCGTCAAAGCACGGCAGCCGGGCGCTACGTCAGCGGTTCGAGCCTGATCAGTTCGTCGATGCGCTTGGCAACGGCCCAGGCGCTGCGCTGGTGCGACTCGCGCGTGGTGCTGGCCACGCGGGGCGAGACCTGGAGCGTCTCGATGCCGTGCAGCGGCCGGCCAGGTTCGAGCGCGCCCGGCTCCAGGCTGTCCAGCCACACGGCCGCCAGCCTGTCGGTGGCCAGCGCATCGGCGAGCCAGGCCTCGTCGAACAATGACGAGTGCGAGATGCTGACGATCACCTGGTCCGGCTTGCAGAACGGCAGGAAGCGTTCCCCGAGCAGGCCGCGGTAGCGGCTGAAGTAGGGCAGCTGCACGCACACGGCATCGGCCTCCTGCAGCAGATCGCGCAGGCCCAGCGGCAGCACGCGCCAGCGCTCCCACACCTCGTCCGTCGGGTGCAGCGCGGGGTCGTAGCCGACGAGCCGGGTGTCGAAGCCGGTGAGCATGTGCGCCATCGACCGCGCGGCGGGCGCCATGCCGATCAGGCCTACGGTGCACGAGCTGAGCTCGCGTCCGGCGAGGTTGCCGTCCGGACCGACGACCGGAAAGCGCCGCAGCAGCGAGAGCAGCGCGTGAATCATGAATTCGGCCTCGGCCGGGGCCGAAGCGGTCAGGCTGCGCACGACCTCGACGCCGGCGCGTGCGCAGGCTTCGAGGTCGATGTTCTCTGCGCCCGCGCTGACGCGGCCGACGGCGCGCAGCATAGGTGCCTGCTGCAGCGTCTGCGCGTCGAGCGCCAGCGCCGAAGGCACGATCAGCGCGCGAACGTCGCGCAGGCCCTGGCGGAAGCCTCGCGGGTCCTGCGCCAGCTGTGGCGCGTAGCGCACCGCGTGGCGCGACTCGAGCCAGCTGACCACGTCGGGCTCCAGCGCTTCGGCGATCAGCAGGTCCATGGGCCGCGGGCGAAGTCGGTCACGCGACGCCGCCACGGGGCGTGCCACAATGAACCGGACCTCACTTCAAGTCGTATGTACATGCTCGTCAACAAGGCGATCTTTCCCGTTGCCGGTCTGGGCACCCGCTTCCTTCCAGCCACCAAGGCGCAACCGAAGGAAATGCTTCCCGTGGTGGACAAGCCCTTGATCCAGTACGCCGTCGAGGAGGCCTATGCCGCCGGTATCCGCGAGATGATCTTCGTGACCGGCCGCCACAAGCGCCCGATCGAAGACCACTTTGACATGACTTTCGAGCTGGAGATAGCCCTCGAACAGGCGGGTAAGCAGGACCTGCTCGATGTGGTACGCAGCGTCAAACCGGACGACATGGAGTGCATCTACGTGCGCCAGGCGCAGGCCCTGGGCCTGGGCCACGCGGTGCTCTGCGCTCAGCGGCTGGTCGGCGACCAGCCCTTCGCGGTGCTGCTGGCCGACGACCTGATGGTCGGTACGCCACCGGTACTCAAGCAGATGGTCGACCAGTTCGCCGAGTGGCGGACCTCCATCCTGGCGGTGCAGGAAGTGCCGGCCGAACAGACGCGGCGATACGGCATCGTGGCCGGCACGCCGGTCAACGACCGCATGCTCGACATCACCCGCATCGTCGAGAAGCCGGCGCCCGAGGATGCCCCGTCGCGCCTCGGCGTGGCTGGGCGCTACATCCTGACGCCGGGGGTCTTTCATGAGATCGCCAACCAGCCGCGCGGCGTCGGCGGCGAGATCCAGCTGACCGACGGCATCTCGGGCCTGTTGCGGCGCGAGAAGGCGTTCGCCTACCGCTACGACGGCAAGCGCTACGACTGCGGCAGCAAGGAGGGCTTCCTCCAGGCCAACGTCGAACTGGCGCTGGCACACCCGCAGCTCGGGCCGGGTTTTCGCGAGTTCCTGCGCAGCCTCGAGCTCTGAGGCCAGACACCGGGCGCTGACCCCCCCGACCTGAGGGGGTCGGGCGCGTGAACTACGCGAAACCGGGGTTCAGCGGCGCCGCAGCAGGTGCACGAACTCGTCGCCCTGCGCGAGTTGCTCGACCAGTTCGTTCCCGGTCTGACGTGCGAACGCCTGGAAATCGCGCATCGAGCCGGGATCGGTCGCGATCACCTTCAGCACCTCGCCGGTGTGCATGTCGGCCAGCGCCTTCTTCGCCTTCAGAATGGGCAGCGGGCAGTTCAGGCCGCGGGCGTCGAGTTCTTTCTGGGCTTCCATCATCGGGGGAGTGTCCTTGCGAGTGGCGCGCCGATTCTAGGGCGCCGATGCTCACCCTACGCGGCCTGGCAGATCCATCCACTGCGGCGTGTGTCCGTGTGCGGTCAGCCAGTCGGCGAGTGCGAATCCGGTTCCGGCACGCCAGCAGCGTACCGCTTCGGGTCTGAACAGGCGATATTCCGAGAGTTCGGGCGAGAGCACGATCTCGCCACGCGCCACCGCGTGGTAGGCGATGATCACCTGGTTCATGCGCTGGAAATCGTAGGCGCCGATGATCGCGAGCGAGTCCACCGCGAGCGAAGTCTCCTCGGCTACCTCGCGTGCAACGCCCTCCCGCGGCGACTCGCCCGCCTCCATGAAGCCGGTGACGAGGCCGAACATCCTGCCCGTCCACGCGGCGTTGCGCGCCAGCAGCAGCTGGCCGTCGCGGTCTGCCAGCTCGATCACCGCGGCGAGCACCGGCGTCGGGTTGTTCCAGTGCGTGTAGCCGCAGGCCGGGCAGCGCAGGCGCGTCTTCGCGCCGCTGTCCTCCTGCTCGGAGATCGGCAGCAGCGCGCTGGCGCACTGCGGACAGAAACGGAACACGCTGTCCATCGGCGTGCGCTCAGGCCGGGAACACGCCCGTCGAGAGGTAGCGGTCGCCGCGGTCGCAGACGACGAAGACGATGGTCGCTTTCTCCAACGTGCGCGCAATCTGCAACGCGACCCAGCACGCACCACCGGCCGAGATGCCGGCGAAGATGCCCTCTTCGCACGCCATGCGACGCGTCGTCTCCTCGGCATCTGCCTGGCTCACGGAGACCGTCTCGTCGATCCAGGTCGGGTCGTAGATCTTCGGCAGATAGGCTTCGGGCCACTTGCGGATGCCCGGGATGCGCGAGCCCTCGGCCGGCTGCGCGCCGACGACGCGAACCGCCTTGCTCTTCGCCTTCAGGTATCGGGATGCACCGGTGATGGTGCCGGTGGTGCCCATCGCGCTGACGAAGTGCGTGATGCGACCGTCGGTGTCGTGCCAGATTTCCGGGCCGGTGGTCTCGAAGTGGATGCGCGGGTTGTCGCCGTTGGCGAACTGGTCGAGCACACGTCCCCGGCCGTCGCGCTGCAGCTGCTCGGCGAGGTCTCGCGCGGTCTCCATGCCCCCCGAGCGAGGCGTCAGGATCAGCTCGGCGCCGAATGCCTTCATCGTCTGCGCGCGCTCGATCGACAGGTCCTCGGGCATCACGAGCAGCATGCGGTAGCCGCGAATCGCCGCCGCCATCGCCAGCGCGATGCCGGTGTTGCCGGAAGTGGCCTCGATCAGCGTGTCGCCGGGCTTGATCTCGCCGCGTTCCTCTGCGCGGCGGATCATGCTGATCGCCGGGCGGTCCTTCACCGAACCGGCCGGGTTGTTGCCCTCCAGCTTGCCGAGGATCACGTTGCCGCGGCGCTCGTTCTCAGCGCCCGGCAGCCGCTGCAGGCGCACCAGCGGCGTGCTGCCGATCACGTCTTCGATGGTCTTGTAGGCGGTCATCAATGCTCCTGCGCGCATTGTGTCTCAGCCGGCTTCCGCCCGTGGCCTGCATGCCATAATTCCGCGCGCTTGGTGCGTGCAGTCGAGCACCCGGCCTCGGTGGCGAAATTGGTAGACGCGCGGGACTCAAAATCCCGTTCCGCGAGGAGTGTCGGTTCGATTCCGACCCGAGGCACCAGGGACGAGTTGGACCGGACCTAGGAACCGATCCGTGAGTAAGACGGCCCTGCGTGGGGCCGCTGAGACTGAGGTGGCCGCCAGGGGCGGCCACACCGACGCGGCAGTGCGATGCTGGATTGGCGTGGCGACTTGCGCACGCCCTCGGTCCGCCCGGATCAGAACGAGTGCCTGATGCCGACCTCGAAGCCCTGCGAATCGCCATTGGCAGCAGCGCCACCGCCAGGGACGTTGTTGAAGCTGCCTACGACGAAGCTGGCGCCGCCCTTGTTGCTGATGCCGGACCACGTGCCGTACAGGGCGGTTCGCCGCGAGAGGTCGTATTCGGCGCCGACGGCGAGCTGGTTGGCCTTCTGGCCTTCGATGTTGTCGGGCGACGTGCCGCTGCGCTCGACTTGTCCGTAGGACGCCCTCAGTTTCCACAAGCCGAGCGGCATCAAGCCGCCGATGAACCAGTTGTCCTGCTTGTCGCTCGCGACCTTGATCTGGCCGTAGAAGGCCGCCAGCGTCATGAAGCCGAAGTTCCACGAGCCGGCGACGTTGAAGGTGTCGCCGTCGGTATCGCTCGACACCTGCGTCTGGCCATAGGCGACGGCGGCGTTGAACGGGCCCTTCGCGTAGCCGATGCGGCCGCCGAAGAACTTGTTGCCGTAGGCGTTCTCGCCCGCCGCCACCTGGAGCTGGCCGTACAAGCCGCCCGCCACGCCCGAAGGCAGGAAGTAGCCGATCATGTTGTTGGCGCGTACCAGCGTGTTGTACGCACCGCCGGAGGGCACGGCGGGCGGCTGCACGGTCAGGTTGCCGGCGGCGGCCAGGCCGGTGTCACCGAAGGGATCGAAGTCCCCGGTGTTGTTGTACGTGGCCGTGTTGTCGCGGCCAAGACGAATCTCGCCGAGCTGGTTGATCAGGCTGACCGTCGAGCGCCGTTGCCATGTCTGGCCGCCAGAGGTGCCGATGTCGGGATTGATGGCGCCCTCGATCCAGAAGCCGGCATATAGGCCGCCCCCCAAATCGTCGGTGCCGCGAAAGCCGATGCGGCTCGGCGTCAGGCCGTCCTGCGACATCGAGTATTGCTTGACGCCGTTGTTGTTGAGCCAGCGTCCGTTGAGGTCGACGACGCCGAACAGGGTGACCGAGGATTGGGCCGAAGCGGCGCCAGCGAAGGCGCCCAGCGCGGCGAGGGCAAGCAATGTCTTCTTCATGGAGAGTTCCTGAGGTCTTGTTTGGGAAGTGGTGATGAATCGCGAGCGGTCTTTCACAGGAGCAACAGCCCCTTCAGCTCGCCGAGGATCTGCTTGAACGGCGCCTGCGTGAGGGCCACGGCGACCAGCGGTGCCAGGGCCGCCAGCACCAGCGGCACGACGCTGGCCTTGGTCACCGGCAGCGTGCGCATTTGCTTGACGAGTTCGTAGCCGGCTGCAAGGTCGGCGAGCGACGACACGTCGGGCGAGCCGAGAGGGCCTTCGGCCGGACCGCCGGCCGTTCCGGCGATCCACTTTCCCTCGAAGGCCAGGTTGTGCCGGCTCGCCAGCGCGCCGTAGCGGCTCAGGCCCTGGCGCTTGAGCGCCTTCAGGACCGGTGAGAAGGCCAGCAGCGGCAGCACGAAGGCGACGACCAGGAACGCGATCATCCCGAAAAGAGCGAACTTGAAGCTCATCAGGCTCGCTCCGGCGTAGACGACGTGCTTGAGCACGCCGGCCGCGACGACGCTGCTGAGCGCGAACACGAACAGCGTGTAGCTCTTCGGGTACTGGCCGACGAAGGCGATGCCGCCGCAGCGGTCGGGGTGCGTCGCGACCAGGCGCAGATCGCAGCGCGCGATGTCACGCAGCAGCAGCCCCCAGGTAACGAAGCGCCACAGCCAGCGGCCGAGCAGGAACCAGAACAGCGGCAGCGCCACCAGAACTGCCCACCACCCGGCCAGTGTCAGCGCGAGAGATCCATCCTGCACCTGGCCGGCCCAGGTTCCACCGTCGACGCGCGCGGTGGTGCGCGCGATCCAGGTGTAGGCCAGCAGGTACGCGACGACGAGGATCGCGCCCTCCGCCGGCCCGGACGCGGTGCGCTGCTCGGTCGCTCGCCGTGCCTGCACGAAGCTCTGACGCGAGGTCTCGGGCACGATGCCAAAGGCAGTGAACTGGCCGACCAGCCAGGCCATGCGCCTGTCCGAGCTCTGCTCCATCAGCACGAAGGCGACGATGGCGATGACGAAACCATACATGCTGAAATCGAACAGCAGCGCGCGCTCGTGCTTGTCGTTGAACGCGAAGCCCTGCAGGGCCGCGAGCAGCAGCGCCGGGATCCAGGACAGCGCGATGAACAGCAGGGCGCGCTGCCCCGACGCAAGATCGGTGTCGGTCAACAGGCCCAGCCGCCGCTGCAGCCGGTAGAACGGACCCAGCCGGTTGAACGAGAAAGGTGCGGACATGCCGGGCTCCCAGGGCTACTGGTTCAACGTCACCTTGACGCCCAGGATCCTGCCGTCGAACTTGAACGGTCGGCGGTCGAAATAGTCGACCGACACCGACGAGCCGAGGTCGACGCCGACATCGAAGGTCTCGCTTGCCGAGAACGCAGCCGGTACCGTGCGATTGACGGTGGTGCGCGCCACTTCCTGTCCGTCGACCTTCAGCACCACCTCGGCCGGCGAGAGCGGCTTGGCGCTGGCCAGCTTCGTCGTCACCTCGACGCGGTGCTGGCCGGCGGGCAGCTTGTTCGCCGTGCGGGCGATGGTGCGCTCGATGATCATCATGTTGTATTCGTAGACGAGCTGGCCCTTGTCCATGTACAGCGTCAGTCCACCGCCGGAGCCGCCCATCGCATAGAGCACACCCGACGCGTTGTCGCCCCACTCGGCGTCGATCGTCACTGTGCTGCTGTCGTGACCCAGCCCCGGCGCCGTGAACTCGGGCATGCGCGTCGTCGTGGCGTCGAACTGCCAGCTCGTGTAGGGCGTCTTGATGCGGTCCTCGGGGTGCAGGCGCAGCCAGATGCCCGCACCCAGCGGATAGATCCGGTTCGCCTTGGCCTGCGCGTCGAAGGTCTTCTGCAACTGCGCCAAGCGCTTCGGGTCCTTCGCGGCCAGGTCGGTGGCCTCCGAGAAGTCCTTCGTGATGTCGTAGAGCTCCCACTTGTCCTTCGCCGAATCCCACTCGGCCAGGCCCGGCGCGCCGGGCAGCCACGGCACCAGCGGGCCGAAGGTGGCCGCCACCCAGCCGTCCTGGTAGATCGCGCGGCTGCCGTTGTTGTCGAAATACTGCACGTGCTTGCGCGTCGGCGCCCTGGCATCCTTGAAGGTGTAGGCCAGGCTCGTGCCGTCGATCGGATCCTGCTTGTGGCCGTCGACGACCTGCGGCGCCTTGATGCCGAGAATCTCGTAGACGGTCGGCACGATGTCGTTGACGTGGTGGAACTGAGCCCGCGGCGTCTTGTCGGCCTTGATGCCCTTGGGCCACGAGATCACCATCGGGTTGCGCGTGCCGCCGAAGTGCGAGGCGACGAGCTTGGTGTGGTGGAACGGCGTGTTGCCGGCCCAGGCCCAACCGGCGTGGTACATGCTGTCGGTCTTCGGGCCGCCGAGCGCATCCAGGCCACCGATCTTCTCGAGCGCAGCGAGTTGCTGCTCGACCGTGTTCGGAATTCCGTTCTGCGCCAGCAGTTCGCTGATCGTGCCGTTCTGGCCCTCGGCGCTGGCGCCGTTGTCGCCGAAGATGTAGATCACGATCGTGTTGTCGCGGATGCCCTGGCGCTCGAGTTCGTCGATCATCCGGCCGGCCTGGGTGTCGACGTGCTCGACGAAGCCGGCGTAGATCTCCATCAGCCGGCGCTGGAACGGACGTTGCGACTCGGGAATGCTGCTCCACGCGGGCATCGACTCGGCACGCGGCGTGAGGATCGTGTCCGCCGGGATCCAGCCGAGCTGTTTCTGACGCGCGAACACGCGCTCGCGGTACGCGTCCCAGCCGTCGTCGAACCGGCCCTTGTACTTGTCGGCCCACTCCTTGTGGATCTGGTGCGGCCCGTGCCCTGCCCCCGGCGCCCAGTAGAGGAAGAACGGCTTGTCCGGCGCGAACGCCTGGTGGCGGCGCAGCCAGTCGACGCCGTGCTGCGCCAGGTCTTCGCTCAAGTGGTACTTCGGGTCGTGCGGTGGCTCGATCGCGTTCGTGTTCTCGACCAGTCGCGGCTCCCATTGCGAAGTCTCGCCGGCCAGGAAACCGTAGAAGTAGTCGAAGCCGTGGCCGGTGGGCCAGCGGTCGAACGGGCCCATCGCCGTCGTCTGGTTGGCCGGCGTGTTGTGCCACTTGCCGATCGCCGCCGTGCTGTAGCCGTAGTGGCGCAGCACCTCGGCCATCGTGGCCGAAGTCTTCGGGATCACGCCGGTGTAGCCGTCCCAGTCCACCGCGCGCTCGGCGATGGTGCCGTTGCCGACGCGCTGGTGGTTGCGCCCGGTCAGCAGCGCAGCGCGGGTGGGCGAGCAGATGGCCGTGGTGTGGAAGGTGTTGTAGGCAATGCCTTCGTCAGCCAGGCGGCTCATGGTCGGCGTCCTGATCTCGCCGCCGAAGGTCGATGCCTGGCCGAAGCCGACGTCGTCGAGCAGGATGATCAGCACGTTGGGCGCACCGGGCTTCAGGTGCTGCGGCTCGGCGCGGCGCTTGTGCACCGAGTCCTGCAGCCGCGGCTTGGCGATGCTCGCCGACGGGACCGGCGGGAACGGCAGTACCGAGCCGTCCGCGGGCGCGGCGGCAGCCGGCGCCGCATGGCTTTGCATGGCAGCGCCAGCACCAACGCACAACAGCGCCGCCAGGCTCAAGCGACGTAGATTCTTCATCGACGGATTTCCTTCAAGTTCGGGCTGGTGCGATCACTTCATGCCAAACACGGTCACGTCGGCCTTTCCCTTCAGGAAGCCCTTCGTGTCGTACCAGAAATCGATCCTGCGGATGCTGCGTTTGCCAACGCCTTTCAGATCGATCACCCGGCTCTCGCCGCCTTGGGCGATGTTCTGTCGGATGTCGATCTTGTCGGGTGCGCCGTTGTCGTAGGTGACGACCATGTGCTGCATGTTCAGCGGAGCGTCGGTCACCTTGAACTTGATCCTGCGGAAGTTGTCGAACGGGCCCTGCACGACGATCGTGTCGTGGTCCGCCCCATGGTCCGCATGCGTCTGCCCGATGAGCTTCCAGGTGCCGGCGGCGCCTGCCCTGGGTTGCACGACCTTCTGTGCCTGGGCGGGGACGGCCAGGCCGGCCAGGGTCGCTGTCAGCGCCATCGGCAGCGCGAGTGCCAGAGCCACTGCTGCCGCCCTCCCGGTGGCGATCGCCACCTTGCTTGTCGTTCTCATGTCGTGTGCTCCTGTCAGTGTCGTGGCAGTCATCGTCAGTCCTTCGTGCCGATGGCGCGGTAGGCGACTGCGCCGAGCAGCGCGCCGACGATCGGCGCGAGCCAGAACAGCCACAACTGGCCCACCGCCCAGCCACCGACATACAGCGCCACGCCGGTGCTGCGCGCCGGGTTGACCGAGGTATTCGTGACCGGGATGCTGATCAGGTGGATCAGCGTCAGCGCGAGCCCGATGGCAATGGGCGCGAAACCAGCCGGGGCGCGCGAGTCCGTTGCGCCGAGGATGATGAGCAGGAAGAACATGGTCATGACCACCTCGCACACCAGCGCGGCGAGCAGCGAGTAGCCGCCCGGCGAATGCTCGCCGTAGCCGTTGGAGGCAAAGCCGTTGGCCACGTCGAAGCCCGCAGTACCGCTGGCGATCAGGTAGAGCACGCCACCCGCGACGACCGCGCCGAGCACCTGCGCCACGATGTAGGGCAGCAGCTTGTCGGCGGGAAAGCGGCCGCCGGCCCACAGGCCGATCGACACCGCCGGGTTCAGATGGCAGCCCGAGATGTGGCCGATGGCGAAGGCCATGGTCAGCACCGTCAGGCCGAAGGCCAGCGACACGCCGAGCAGGCCGATGCCGACATGGGGAAATGCGGCCGCCAGCACGGCGCTGCCACAGCCGCCGAGCACGAGCCAGAAGGTCCCCAGAAATTCCGCGCCGTATGGCTTCATTCGTTCCTCCAGATGTCATTCAGAAAAGTGGTGAGCCATCGCTCGCGGCGCGCTGAGCACCACGCTGCGACAGCCGCCGATGGCCGCGCGCCCGCAAGCGCGCCCGTTGCTCGGCCTAGTTCTTGACAGCGTCCTTGGCCTTCTCGGCCGGCGTGTCGTTCTTGCTCTTCTTCTTCTCGATCGGCCCCTTGTCCTCGACGCCGGCAGCCTTCTTGCCGGAATCCTTGGCCGCCTCGCCGGCCGAGCAGCGCCCGCCGACACCCACGGTGGACTTGGCGGCCGCGCTCTTGGCTGCCTTCTCTGGCGTGCAGTCGGGATCTACGACGCCGGCGAACGCGGCGGACGAGACGAGGGCGAGTACCAGGCCGGATGCGGCGAGCAGTTTGGTGGGGTTCATACGTCAACTCCTTGGAGGGTAGTCAGGTGGGAAACGGAGGGTGTCCAGCGTCTGCCGTTCACTTCTTCAGATACGCGATCCTCGTCTTGCCGATGCTGCCGTTGAAGGCAAACGGCGCCTGGTCGAAGTAGTCGAGCGATACCGGCGAGTCGAGATCGGTGCCGATGTCGAAGGTGGCGTTCGACGTGAAGTGCAGCGACATGGCAGCCGGTACCCGGCCCTGGCCCACCACGTCGCCGTTCACGCGCAAGGTGATGTCCATAGGCCCGCCGATGGCGCCAGCCAGCTTGGATTCGACCTCGATCTTCACCTTGCCCAGCGGCAGCTTGCCTTTGGACTTGACCTTCGTTCGCTGGATCTCGAACAGGTTGAACTCGTAGTTCAGGAAGCCGTCCTTCACGTAGGTCGTGATGCCGCCGGAGAACCCTGCCAACGCGTACAGCACGCCGTTGGCGTTCGCAGGCACATCCACTTCCATCGCGACCAGGCTGTCCACCTTGCCGAGCTTGGGCGCCGCCGATTCGGGCATCCGCGTGATCGGGGCATCGAACGTCCACTCGGTGAGGGAGGACGCAGGGGCATCTTCCGGATGGAACATGGCGGTGGACCACAAGCCGCCGCCGATCGGAAGATTCTTGTTCTGCGTGGATTCCACGATGAACAGCGACTTCAACTCCTCGAGCTTCTTCGGATTCGCAGCGGCGAGGTCGTTCGCCTGGCTCCAGTCCTTGTCGATGTGGTAGAGCTCCCACTTGTCGGTGAGCGGCGACCACTCCTTGATGCCCTTGGGGATGCCGCCTACCCAGGGCTCGCGCGGACCCGGGGCGCTGGCGAACCAGCCGTCGTGGTAGATGCCGCGGCTGGCCATGATGTCGAAGAACTGCGTCTTGCGCGTGCCCGCCGCCTTGGCGTCGCCAAAGCTGTAGACCATGCTGACGCCGGCGATCGGATCCTGCTCGAAGCCGTTGACCACGCGCGGCGGCGTGATCTTCGTGATTTCGTAGATCGTCGGTACGATGTCGATCACGTGATGGAACTGCGGTCGCGCCGTCGCATCGGCCTTGATGCGCTTCGGCCAGGCCACGGCCATCGGCTGGCGGATGCCGCCGAAATAGGCTCCCATGAGCTTGGTGCCCTGGTAGGGCGTGCTGCCGGCCCACGCCCAACCCGCGTGGTACATGTTGTCGGTCTTCGGGCCGCCGAGCGCGTCCAGGCCGCCGAGTTCCTGCAAGGCCTCGATGTGTTGCGAGATCTGGGTCGGGATGCCGTTCTGCGCCAGCTGCTCGCTGATGGTGCCGTAGAGCCCCTCGGACGATGAGCCGTTGTCGCCCCAGATGTAGAAGATCAGCGTGTTGTCGAGCTTGCCCTGGCGCTCGATCTCGGCGATGACCTTGCCTGCGTTGACGTCGGCGTGCTCGGTGAATCCGGCGAAGACTTCCATCAGGCGGCGCTGGAACGGCTTCTCGGCGTCGGGGATCGAGTCCCACGATGCCATCGACGCCGGGCGCGGCGTGAGCTGGGCGTCCTGCGGAATCCAGCCCCTGGCCTTGGCGCGCGCAAAGGTGCGCTCGCGATACTTGTCCCAACCGTTGTCGAACTTGCCCTTGTACTTGTCGGCCCACTCCTTCATGACCTGGTGCGGGCCATGCGATGCGCCCGGCGCCCAGTACATGAAGAAGGGCTTGTCCGGTGCGTACGCCTTCTGCTCGCGCAGCCAGGCGATGGCGTCCTCGGCGATGTCTTCGGTGAGGTGATAGCCCTTCTTCGGATGGAGAGTAACGGGGCTGGTATTTCGCGTCAGCGTCGGTTCGTACTGCGACGCTTCACCGGCCAGGAATCCGTAGAAGTACTCGAAGCCGTAGCCGGTGGGCCAGTAGTCGAACGGCCCCTTGCTCGTGATCTGTTCCTCGGGCGTGTTGTGCCACTTGCCCCAGGCGCCCGTGTTGTAGCCGTAGTTCTTCAGCACTTCAGCGACCGTCGCCGAGCTCTTCGGGATGGTGCCGCTGAAGCCGTCGAAGTCGTTCGCGATCGCCGCGATCTGACCGTTGCCGACGAAGGTGTGGTTGCGTCCGGTGAGAAGCGAGGCCCGCGTCGGCGAGCACATCGCGGTCGAGTGGAAGCGGTTGTAGGAGACCCCCATGTTGGCGATGCGGTCCAGCGTCGGCGTGTTGATCTCGCCGCCGTAGGTGGAAGGCGTGCCGGCCCCGACATCGTCCATCAGGATGATCAGGATGTTCGGCGCGCCTTCCGCCAGGCGCCTGGGCTCGACGCGCTTCTTGTAGGTCGAACTCTCGATCGTCAGGCCCGCCTTCGAGCCAGAGGGCGTGGGCGGGAACGGCAGGATTTCCTGGGCCGATGCTCCCATCGCAAAGACGATGCTCAGGGTTGCGGCGCAGAAGGAAGACGTGGCCTTGCGTTGCATGAAGTGTTCTCCTTGCTGGATCGATCGTCAGAACGTGTAGACCATCTTCAGCCAGAGGTAGTCACCCTTCAGGCGATTCTTGGTCTCCAGTTCCGGCAGCCACTTGAACTCGAAGAGCAGCTTCTCGGTGCCGATCGGCTGGATGTAGCCGAGCACCGGCCCGATGCCTGCCGTGCGGCCCTTGAAGCAGCCGAGCGTCGCGCCCGCTCCGCTGTCGCAGGTCGTCTGCTGGAAGTACCAGGCCTCGGCGCCGACGTTTGCGAATCCGGACCCGAGCGGGAAGATCTGCTGCACCGATGTGTCGAGGTGCACGATGTTGCCGCTCTTGTAGCTGGTGGCGCTGTTCTCGGTGTTGAGCGCGTAGCCCAGGTGGGCGGCCGCATTGAGCCCCGATTTGGTGTTGCTGTAGACCACGCCGGCGATCGGATCGAAGGTCCAGTAGTTCAGGCCCGTGTTGCCCAGCCGGCCGACTTCGTAGCTGCCCGTCGGCGCATAGACCGGCATCAGGAAATCGTATTGCCAGTTGTCGGATTTCCATCCCAGCATCACCGGCACCACGGTCGCGTCGCCGACGCCGGACACGCTGTTCTGGATCTGCAGGCCGCCGAGCGCCGCGGAGTTCCCGGAGATGGACAGCCAGGTGTAGGGCAGGAACGCAGCGACGCTGTAGTGGGCACCCCCGAGGACCGTCTGCTCGAGCCCGTAGCCTCCGCCGAGCACGAGCGTGTTGGCATCCGCGTTCAGATTGGCGACGACGCCGGCCGCCGTGGGGACGGTTGCGGAGGCGTCGCCCTTGTAGTTGATGACCATCGGCTTGAAGAAGCCGCCTGGCGACGTCGGCGGCACGTCCACCAGCGTGGCGTTGCCTCCCGGCATGACGTGCGACGTGCCACCTTCGCCGGCGAGGACGACGGCGGGCGCGAACGCGAGGCCGAGCCACGCCATGACGGCTGCGATCGCGGTGCTCGCTGGGCGCACAACGCTCTTGTGATCCGGTGTCATGGGCTGTTCCTTTCGAATTTCATGCTTGTCGCGCTGCGGCTCGGATCCCGCAGCTCGCCGGGTTCCCGGCCGTGGCCCAGAGCGTCGGCAGCAGCAGCGTGATGCCCGCACGAAGAACCCAGCGCTGGTTGCCGAAGTCGTTGTTGAAGTCGTATCCGGCCTCGACGCTCGGGCGACACTTGCGGCCCCAGAAGCTGGCCACCTGGCCGTAGTTCGCGCTCAGCATCAGCGACGACCAGCGCGACTTCTCGAAGTCGTAGACCCGCGCGCTGTTGCCCAGCGAAATGGAGCGCCCCTCGCCGAGTTGGTAACCGAAGATGCGCTGCAGGTCGACGAGCCCCACGTCGGGCGCGCTGTCCATTCCGGCGAACGAGAAGAATGTCTGCGCGAGCAAGCCGCAGTTGGTGAGCGCATCGCACGCTCAGCATGCCGCAGGGTTGCAACCCTGCCGCCCTCAATACGGCGGATAGACCACGACGTATTGCGGTCCCTGCGGCTGGTACCAGGTGCCGCCGCATTGCTGGTAGATCATGCCGCCATAGTTGACCGGGACGCACCCTACCGGCACGGTCCGCACCATCGAGCCGACGACGGCCGAGGTCACGGCCACCGTGGCGGTCACTGCGGCCGCGGTCGCAATTGGGTGGTAGTCGTTGTCCCAGCCATTGTTGCAGCAACCGCCGCGGTTGTTGTCGACATTCACGTTCACGTTCTTGTTAACGTTGACGTTGGTGTTGTTGACACTGGTGCTGCGAACGTTGTTCGTTCTCACGTCGGTCCGGCTGTTGTTCGCCTTCACGTCGTGCTTGGCACCCCCGCCGCTCCCGCCACGACCGCCGCCGCCGCCGCCTCGCTGAGCGGCTTCGGCCACCGGCACGGCGGCGAGGCCCGCCAGGACGAGCACCACCAATGGGCTCAGGAACCATTTGCTGAAGAAAGTGTTCATGTCGACGCTCCTCTACTGGGTCTTCCGCGGAAGAATCTCGATGGCCTTGGCTCCCGCGGGCGGCGTGAACCTGAAGACCCCGTCGGTGAAGGCCGGCTTCAAGTTCCACTCGAGCAGGCTGACTGACTGCGGGCGCGCATCGTCGAGCCGGCTGGTGACCACGATCTTGCGCGGCAGCGGCCTGGCGCCAGCGGTGATCCAGATCTGCCAGTCGATACTGCCCTGGCGGAACGCGTAGTGGTCACAGAGCTTGTCACCGATGAAATCCTGGCCGGCATTCATCGCCGACTCGATCTTGTCCAGCGGCGCCGCCGGTGTGCCCCAAACGAACAGGTCGGCCAGCGGAAACTCCACGGCGAAACGTTCGTGCAGCTTCTCGACCAGCTCACCGAGCGCGCCGGTGAACGCGACGGTCGAGTAGAAATTCTGCGCCGGGGTGTACAGGCTGACGGTCTTGCCGTCGTAGATGATCCGACGCTCGGACCGTGGGCTGAC